>JBGTDA010000025.1:0-47950 GCA_041748555.1 Rhodonellum sp. | reverse complement strand
TGTTTCTATTTCATTTTCAACAAGCTTTATTCCCGAAAACTTCTCCTTGATGATCCCTACTTCTGTACAGAGAATATTTTCCTTCGCAAGCCGGTTGATAACTTGGGTAGCTGTTCCGGCTTTGCAGGTAATCAACATAGAACCTGCTCCGACAACGTGTCTGGGATCCAACGAAAACAAGGAACAAACTTCATTCTGAGCATGTCCCATAGGTAGCTTATCATTGTAAATCAAGGCTCCGTTTCCGGATGCATAAGCTAATTCATATATTCCTCCCAGCACCCCACCTTCGGTGACATCATGCATTGCTGCCACCTCATTGTGCCTGGTTTCTGTGCCGGCAGCCAATAAAGCATCCTCAAGGGATGAGGTTTGCCGGAATAAATTGCATGCCTCCCGATACGTCTCGTTTCCCAATTTGTTTTTTACAGTTTCAGGAAAACTCATGGCAAGAATAGAAGCTGATGATATTGCGCATTCTTTGGTGACAAGTATGCTGTCACCGGGTTGGGCATTTTTGGAAACCAAAAGTTGGGATTTGGGTGCGATGGTGAAAAAAGTCCCACCTCCCGCAATGGTTGAATTTTGACCTTCAATAAAACCGGTATGGCCGCCGGTAATGGCTAAACCCACCTCAGAGGAAAACTGATGGATATAGTTCCAATAAATTTCAAAATCGTGTTGAGGAAAATCAGCAGGAAGGTTCAATACAAATTGACCATACATGGGGGGAAAACCCGTTGTGGCCATATCATTTGTCATTAAATGAACCGAAAGCCATGCCGATTCCTCCAGGCCCAGAGACGGAATGAGTGACAGGGGGTCGCTCGTGGCAGCCATAGCCAAGCCGTTTGGCAGGTCAACGATGGCCACATCAACTCCAAAACCCGGACCGACACTGACGCTTTTCCTTGGGAAACCACATTTCTGTAAAATAAATTTATCAAATAGTTGATGATCGATCTTTCCTGATATTTTATCCATTAGTCCACATCCAATAATTTCACATACAATCCAAAAAAATCACCATAGGGTTTGCTCCACTGCTGAACAGGAAACCACTTTGGGAGCCCGGTACAGGACCATTCAATGGTGTATTTTCTTCCTTCCAAAGCTTTATCAATGATCTCTATGAGTTTATTTGGGGTGTAAAATGTCGCTGTTAAATAAAATGGATTTTTTCCGAATAGCTGTTGAACACGGCGGCGGGCAACCTTTGGTGAGTTTCTGTTCATCATGCCCATTGCTATCCCGTATTTGGCAACTCTTGCTGCTTCGCGGATTACTTTCACGGGGTCTTTGTAGTATTCAAAAGTGGTAATAAAGGCTAAAGAGTCAAATGTATGGTCCTTAAAAGGCATACAATGTGAGTCGGCCATCACCAGATCCCCCTGAAACAGGTGTCTAGCTTGGGACAGCATCAAGGGAGAAATATCTCCACCCGTGGCCTCTATTCCGATTTCTTTCCACCATCTGGTAAAACGTGTGGTACCACAACCGAATTCAAGCAGGGTTTTGATACGGGTGTCTTTGGAAACCAGTTGTTCCATGACTTTTTTCTGCCAGATTTCTGCCCTTTTGTATCGACCATCATACCAAAGTTCATAGGTATCGGTATGGATCCTGTTAAAGAACCATTCCGGTCGGTTTTGCCAATTTTGTTGTTTTTGAGGAATTAATTCCTGCGTGGCTTTTTCTATATCCATTTTATTGTTTTTTAAAAAAGACTTCATTTATTGGATAGGCCAGGAAAAAGAAGTACAAAAACGGATTTTAATACTGCATCCCTCCGTTGGCATTATCCAAATCAGGTTTCGGGTATTTTCTCAGCCGTTCTATTTGTTCGGCACCCCGTGCATTGATAAATCGAATTTAAGGGATTTTGTCCATAAAAAAAGTTATTCAGGGATTTATCAATTGTGAGTAGGCGAATATCCCAATCAATTGATTGAAAATTAACTGTCCATCCATGCTAAACCCGGGTTCCGAATTGCAGCTTGAATTATGGGTTGTGAAATTCACAACAACACTTACTTTGAGGGGATGACCAGAATTGTACCTGTGTCGTTTGATGTAGTTTACCGATCAACGAAAGGTTATTATTGGGCTAATTCCATTAAAAGAAAAGGATGGGCTAAACTCCTTGTCAGTCAGAATATTTACCTATATCATTCCTGAATCAAAATCTTCGGGACGGTCAGGTTTAGCAGGCTGTCTATATATCTTTTCGGTACGATCACCACATCGTCTTTCCTGTTGACCTTCATAGGAAAATATACATTTATCCACGTATTATATTCAGCAGTATCTTTACTGGCCCTCAAAACCACGTTCCCGTAATTGTTGTCGAAAACTTCCATCACTGTCCCGTGATTCATGGATGCCGTTATCTTCGTTTTACAGGAAACGAATATAGAAATGGAAAAAACGGTCAATATGCCAAATAGCGTGAAATAATTCTGTCTTGCCATTTTCATAATCTTTTGTATTTAGGATAGTTTGAATATGCGTTGCAGGATGGGTGTGAAGCGCATGAAGTGGCCAGCATCGCCACTGTCAAAAAGATAATCAGCTTTTTCATATTAGATTTTTGTTTTTAAAAGAATAATCAATTGTTATGTCAGTTTCCGAAAAGCCACCGATTTGCCTATGACCGAAAAATATTGGGTTTGGATTTTCGGTTACTTTTTCTGACTTCAACGATTGCCTTTACGCCTTAAAGAGTAGAATGGGAGAAATTATACACCTTAGTTTCAAGGGTACTAAGATATTGAATTATTTTTATTTAAAAACATTTATGTTAATTTAAAATACAAATTTATATATATAAAAATTTTTGATATAAATTCTTATCCCAATCTAAACAATGAAATATCATTCTTTATAGAGAGGATATGGCGAAATAGTGAAGTATTTAATTTATTATTATTGATCCTTTCAAATCATTTATATTGTCAGGTTTGTTCTTCCCCAGAAAAATCGGTGTGGAGGCCATTTTCCGTTCAACCTGATGTATTAATAATAGCACACTTTTCGGTTTTTATGACTTTCCAATTTCCGATGAGAAAATGATCGAGACAGACTTATGAAAATTTATTTTTCATCTTGCCCGCAAACGGGCGAAAGTGTTCGGAAAACTATAAATATTTTCTCCTATAGTGTTAAATCAGAATGCTGTAGCGTATTCTGCTTGGCATAATCATGGATTGGCAGTTGATGGTTCCTTTTGGGATTGAAGAATTTTAAGGTAAACATCCTCCATATGCTAAGAAATATATTCAAAACCACATTCCGGAGTTTCAGTAAAAATAAAACCGTTTCATTTATCAATGTCATCGGTCTTGGGGTTGGATTGGCTACCTGTATCCTTATGTTGTTATTTATTTGGGACGAAAGTAATTATGACAAGCACCACGCACACGGTGAAAGCCTTTATAGGTTAGCCGTAACTTTTTCTGAGGGAAAATCTGCATCCGGCCCTGCGCCAATGGCTGAGGCTTTCAAAACTGAGTTTCCCGAGATACTACAGTCCGCCCGACTCCTGAAATATCCGATGTTGGAATCCATGCTGTTGACATATGAAGCAAACGGGAGCACCGAAATATTCAATGAGCCTCATGGATACTATGTGGACGCGACTTTCTTTGATGTTTTGACTTATAAATTTGTTGAAGGAAATTCCAAAAAAGTCCTGACCGAACCCAATACGATGGTGCTTTCCGCAACTTTGGCAAACAAGATTTTTGGAGAAAGAAATCCTGTCGGGGAAATCATTCAGGTAGGATTGCCTGAAGGAAATTTTGAATACACTGTAACCGGTGTTTTCGAAGATGCCGATCTGCATTCCCACGTCAATGGTAGGTATTTCCTCTCCATTTCCAATTCAGATATCGGTGAATATGTTAAGGGTGAAACTTCCTGACCCAACAATAACATGTTTCACACCTACATCCGGGTTCGGCCGGGAACGGATCCGGCTGCACTTTCTGAAAAATTAAATAATTATTATATCCGGAAGTTAAAGGAAAACCCTCAGTCCTTGGGTATGTCCCACAACCTTTTTTTGCAGCCTGTATCCGATATCTACCTTAACTCTGACTTGGGTTACGAAATAGGGCCGAACGGCAACCTGATGTATCTTTATATTTTCGGTTCAATTGGTTTTTTTATACTTCTGATTGCCTGTATAAACTTCATGAATCTTTCCACCGCAAAATCTGAAAAGAGAGCAAAGGAAGTTGGCATAAGAAAAGTAATCGGGGCACAAAAAAATCAGCTTATAGTCCAATTTTTAGGTGAATCCCTATTGATGAGCTTTTTCTCGCTGATACTTGCAATTGTGTTGCTGATTGTCTTGATTCCATCCTTTAATGCGGTAACCGGTAAATCACTTCATCTTTTTCAAAATCCTGACATCCTTCTCATCATCGTATTGCTTACAGTTTTAACGGGACTTTTGGCGGGCCTTTATCCGGCATTCTATCTTTCCGGTTTTAAGCCAATTTCAATTTTAAAAGGAAGCAAAGGAAATGGTTTTTCCGCAGTGTCTATTCGAAAAGGATTGGTGGTCTTTCAGTTTGTAATCTCAGTGGCTTTGATCGCCATGGTTTTGGTGATCCGAAACCAGATGGATTTCATGCAGAACAGTTCGCTTGGTTTTGATAAAGAACAACAGCTGATCATATCACTTCAGACAAGTGAGGCAATGGATAATTATGCTGTCCTGAAAAACAGTCTGACCGATCATCAGGCAGTGCAGGCAGTATCCGGTGGATCAACCTATCCCGGTTTGGAAGTATTGCAGGATTGGCTTTTGTATGCCGAAAACAAAACCAGGGAGGATTTGGTGGATGTTATGATTGGCAGAGTGGCTGATAATTATATAGAGACTTTAGGAATGGAGTTGGTTGCCGGAAGATCCTTCAATGAAAAATTTACGGATACCGGACTTTACATGATCCTCAATCAAACCGGAGTAAGATCCTTTGGATTTGAGGAAAATGAAGCGGTGGGAAAAAAAGTGATCATGGAATGGCAAGGTGAAAAATATGAATATGAAATAGTAGGGGTGGTGAAGGATTATCATTTTGAAAGCCTTCATAAAGTGATCAAACCATTTGGTTTTATTAGAAATCAGAAACCACCTTTTTTGATTGCCAAAATACACGCAGACCAGGTTGGCGAGGTATTGGCTTATGCCGAAAGCTCCTGGAAATCCATAAATCCTGCATTGCCGTTTTCCTACTCTTTTTTGGATCAGGATTTTCAGACAAATTATGAGAAAGAGCAGAGAACTGCCATCATCATTCTTTACTTTACCACAATTGCCATCCTGATTTCCTGCATTGGCTTATTTGGTCTGGCTGCCTTTACAGCTGAGCAAAAAACGAAAGAAATCGGCATCAGGAAGGTGTTGGGGGCTAGCACTTGGAGCATCACAACATTGGTTTCTAAAGAATTTTTATTTTTAGTTACCATTGCCATTTTGATTGCCGCACCATTAGGTTATTATGCCGCTGATACATGGCTACAAAACTTCGCATATAAGGAAGACCTTTCGCCGGGAGTATTTGTTGTGTCGGGAATAGTAGCTGTTTTCATAGCCTACGGAACCATCAGCTTCCAAGCCTTAAAAGCTGCCCGCGCCAATCCTGTAGATTCTTTGAAAACAGACTGAAAAATTTAAAATTAACAGGACTCTCTTCCAAATGTGCAGGTAGAAGCTTCGCGTAGATTCCTGGGAAGTAGATAACGGCGTTGATCTACGCGCCTTTCGGCGCATCTACCATCTACGCGCTAGCGCATCTACTTTTTAATTGTAGAGTGCTGCATCGCCATCTATGTTGCGTATTTGGAAAAAATATTGATCCTACCAATGACGCCAGCTTCGGTCTGTCTCCCGTTGTCACCTCTTTTTTTTCCGTCATCCGTCACCCGACACCAAACATCTTCTTCCTACTCTTGATAATATTTCTTGACCAGTTTCATGATTTTATGAAAAACCTCGGTGTTTTCATAAACTCCTCTAAATTCTCCGGAATGCGCGCCATATGCAAAGATTGGTACCATGATACCAGTATGGTCATCACTGTGGAAGGCAAACTCCACCTCGTTTTTTAAAATGTTTCCCTGAGGCAGGGAAACTCCTGCGGTTTCATGATCTGCTGTAATAATTAGTAAGGTATTTGGGTTTTGGTCGACGTATTGGATCATCCAACCGATGACCTGATCAAAATCCAAGAGCTCCCGAACAATGGTTGAGCTGCTGTTCCCATGTCCGCCGGAATCGATCAAGGCAGATTCAATCATCAGGAAAAACGGGGATTTTTTGTTTTCCAAAAACCGGATGGAATTCCGGGTGCTCTTTAATAAGTACTCACCCCGTCCTTTCTCCATGGAAGGCATTCCAGTTGGTGAAGCAAAGTATCCTATTTTGTCCGCTTCAGAACCCCCGATTTCATCCAGACTTCGCATCAGGGTGAATCCTTTCGCACTGAGTTCGTCCAATCTGTTTGTTTCAAACTGCGTAAAGTCTCTTTTTCCTCCCCCCACAAACAAATCAAGTTTACTTTCCGGTAAATATGCCGCTATCTGATCAATGTCATCCCGCTCCGGATGGTGTGCATAAAATGCAGCGGGAGTGGCACCTGTCAACCGATCTGTCGTAACAATGCCGCTACTGAACCCATACCGGTGAAGAATTTCCGTTATGTTGGTCAATGATTTTCCCGAAGGGGAAATTCCCAAAGCCCTGTTGTTGGCTTTTCCCCCTGTGGCAAATGCTGTGCCTCCTGCTGCTGAATCTGTTGTGAAATCATCCGCTGCCTGTGTTTTAACAAACCCCATATTTTTCAGCTGGATCATATTGAGTTGATTTTTATTGGCAAACATTCCGGCAGAGAGTTGTGCCAGACCGTTGCCGTCACCTATCATCAGGATTATTTTTTCAGGTTGGATTTCGGCTCCATCGTTTTCGAAATCAGGAGAATAGGGAGTATGTGTTTCTTGCCCGGAGTATATATTCCGATCAAGATTACTTAGATATTGTTTTGCTTCATTCGGCTTATCCGTATTGATATAATCGACGCCCATTTCATAAAATGCTTTCCATGCGGATTTGCTATCGGGAGATGCCCAAAACCTGACAGGTTTTTCAAACGAATGGACCTCATTGATAAAAGAAAGCAATTTTTCCTTTTCTGCTTCCACCATTCTCCCTTTTCCATTCCAAACCGAAAACTGATTGAAGTTTAAACTGACCATGGCAATTTTATCCCAGGGGAGCGTAGTATTCAAGCTTTTGCTTTGATAGTCAAATAAGATCCAGGAGGGATAACGATGGTAATCTTCTGCTTTTGGGCGATTACCGGAAATAATGAGCTTCAAACCACGAGGATTATTTGCCGAATACAGTATCGGTTCGTAAGGCTTAAGCTGCTTGATCAACAAATCCAGCGTCTCATAGGCTTCAGTTTTAAAGTCTACCAACAGGTGAAAATCAAAACCTTCCGTTAAACCCAAGGTTTCTGCCTTTTGAATGGGTTCCAGATAAAGGTTGATTAGTGTTCTTTCCGGATGGATGCTTTCTTTTTCATGGGCGACCATCAGCTGATTGTCCTGAAGAATCAGATCCACTTCAATGGACGCACAACCGGCTCCAAATGCTTCCCAAAAAGGCACATTTCTCAGGTAATCATTGTGGGAGTGGAGCTTAAAGGAATTGGACCCCTGTGAAAAAACAATAATAGGAATCAGGGCAAAAAATAAGAATGTGATGTAAATTTTTTTCATAGCTGAAAATAATAAAGCTTATCCGGGAAACCATTTAAAATTTGATGAGATGCGTTGATTTAACAAAACCTTAATACAATATTTATATCCGCAATGATACCCGTAAATGTCAAAATCCAATGGATCCCTTGTTTGAATTTAGATGGCCGGGTAAATCCGTCTGATCTCCTCGCCTTTTCGGCGCATCTACCTTCTACGCGCTAGCGCATCTACCTTTTAATCGTAGAAGCTTTGCGTAGAGCCAACGGCGTAGATATTGCCGGTGGCGTAGACTTCGCATAGATTCCTTCGCGTGGTATGCGGTCATCCGACATCTTTTCACTTCCACTCCAAACATTCGATATCATTCAGCTCCGGGCCGCCGCCACGGTTGGCACTTCCTGCGGCTACAAATATTTTTCCCTTCCAGTAAACCACTCCTGTGCCGTGTCGACCCTGATTGAGATCAGGGAGACGTGACCAGGTTTCATCCCGGATATCCAGAACTTCCACTTCTGAATGAGATGGTACTTGTGTGGCACTTTCTCCATTTATCACCAAAAGGTAATGGTCGTTGCCGATGCTGGATGTACCCCCTCTTGGAGTTGGCAGCCCGTTTTTTACTGTGTTCCAAGTATTTGAGTTAAAATCAAAATAATCCACCTCCCGAATAGTCAGCTCAAGGACCTTTCCGATGGCTGCATGGGAAGTTCTTCCTCCTGCCACATACGCCCGATCGCCGATCAGGGAAGCCGAAAAATGATCCCGTGGTCTTGGGGCATCGGGTAATATTTTCCATTCCCCGGTATTGGTATCATACTCGTCAAACCAGGGCACAAATCCGTCCCAGTGACCGTCTACTATTCCGCAAACCATATAAATTTTGTCTCCGCGGGTAAATATTCCAGCCGAGCCCCTGCGTCGGTCTTCCGGTATTTCGGGACCCTCTCTCCAGGATTTGGTTTCAGGATTGAAAATCAAAAACTTTGGAATCGGGGTCTCATGGGGATAGCCACCTGTAAAAGCTCCGATCACGTAAATTTCATCGTGGAGGGTTATGGCTTGGAAGTGGTGAAATTCCATAGGGCTGTCTGCCACCACCTTCCAGGTGTTGGTTTCAGGATCGTATTCTTCGATTGGCTTTAACCCTCTGCCGCCCAATGCATAGAATTTTCCATTGCATTCCACAAAGGAATTCTCATGTCTGGGGAGGGCTTCATTTACTGCCATCACTTTTTTCCAGCTGGCACCTACACTCTGACCAAAGGCAGAAAAGGAGAAAAGCGCAAGAAAAACAAAAAGATAAGGTTTCATGATTTTGGGGTTTGAATGTTCAGTGAAGAAAATTACGGTTTTAAAACTGTTTTGGCAATACCCGAAAAACTTATCACGATCTAATCCATTTCAAAACAGGAAAACATTGGCATAAAGTAGGATATACTGAATTGATTATCCTGAATCCAATGAAACAAATATTACCAATCATTTGTCTGTTGATGTTTTCTTATGAAGGCATCTCCCAATCCGTTACTTCAAAAACGGATTCCATCCAAACCAAAATAAAACATGCTGATCCGGTATTTGAAGATTTGACCACCGCATTGGGTGTCAGAAAAGGTGAAAAGGAGCTTAACATGAATTTTGGATATGCCAACTTGCAGAACAATCATCATATTTTGGAATCCCAGCTTTTTTCTGCTTTTCTCGGGGGGGCCGGAATTGACCCAGGAGCTTCAGCCTGTGGAATGGCAGCTGGGTTTCAACATCAACTCCAATTTTCATTATGGGTTTTCTGAAAAGGACCATTTCATAGGTTTGGAGGTCAACAAAAACTTTGAAAACGGATCATTGGAAATGTTCATCAGGCCTCAAATAATTTTGGACATAGGGGAGGATTTTGTTTTTGGATTAGCCCTGGGATTTCCTTCAGGAATTGAGGACGAAAAATTCAATGGCTTCCTGAGACTGGCCTACACGTTCTAGATCAGATTATTAAAATTTTTATTTTAGAAGGTTTAATTTCATTTATGTCGAACATGAAACCGGCTTACTGCAATCCCTACAGATCCTCCGTCTGATTATACATTTTGGGTTAATGGAATGAAGATTATTATTGGTCCAAAGAAAAATTTTGTCGAATCACTTTTCGTGATTTTGGAGTAGGATTTAGGGAGGAATATTAAAAAAAGGATTTTTATGGCATTTGAACGGCTCCACAATTTGTAACAATATGAAGGAACGGTATTGAATCCAAATACAAGGGTTAACACCTGTGGTAATATTTCAAATCTGAAGTAGGTGGAAACTAACTTTCCTCTTGGATGGTAGCCGAAGACTCAAGTTTAAAGGTGATGGTCAGCAGTACTTCTCGGTGATCCTGAAAGTGAGGTTGACACGTCCCGACATCGGTAGATTGGATTTGGCGATCCTGTGTTCCCAATATTTTTGTAAATCCCCCTTCACTAATAGCAGAGAGCCGTTTTCAAGCGGCAAGCTGTATTTTACCTGATGATTGCTTTTTCAATTCCGGAACCGTAACCTTATCATGCCAGGCAACCAGTTCACTCGTCCAAGGTAAGAAGCTGCTGCCGGGTTTTTATTCTCCTTGGAATCACCATACCAAGCTGTCATCCTCGGTGTCAGAACTTCTTGCTCATACATTTGTACTTTACTTTGTTTCCAAGCCACGGTATTAAAGGTCTCCAAAAAATGAAGACTTTCTGTCTTGGTAAAAAATCCGGGATGATACTTAAGTAGGTGAATCTGTAACCGCAGCTGCTCGGCAGTTCCGAATAGGCTTAGCTGTTCCATAAGGGATGTTTTTCAATTCTAAAGGAATTTTTTTATGGCTGATTAAAATGGCCTGTCATATTTTCAGATTTTAAAATAATAAGGAAATATGCTGGAAATATATTCAGAACCTATAAATAGTGAAACCGTAAAATAGAAACAGACAATTATTTTAGAACCTAGACCAAAAAACGATGGCAAAAAATGATGAAAAATTAGGCACTGACAACAAGAAGGGTAGCCCGGCAGATACAGGACACGATAAGGCTTCCGTCAAAAAAGGAAAATCCGAGAAAGCCCTACAGAGGGAAGAGGAAGTACGTAACAATCATTTGGACAATGAGGATGAGATTCCCTCCGATTTGAAAAGTAATCCAAACAGAAACGAGGACAAGTCAAATACCAGTGAACCAAAGTACGGGAGTTCCAAGTAATAGTTATTTACCGGCTTAGCCTTTATTGGTAAGCCGGTTTTTTATTTTGATGTTCAATTATAGCCTGGAGAAGGAGAAAACAACTTTCAAAATCATAAAAACCAAGGAAAAAAGCTCTTTTTTTCCATTGCAGGAAATTAGGTAAAGGGCCTTTAGATGATGGAAAAGTTCTTCTTTCTCCAATTATTTTCATTTTAATAAATCATGCAGAAAATCAGGTGATTAAAAAATACTGGCTTTAATTTTAAAAGTGTGGGTTGGCAAATTCAAAGTTTCAATATACCTTTGCAATCCATAAAGCATTCCTAGGATGTTTTAACGGAAAATAGAGGAGTGGCAGAGTGGTCGATCGCGGCGGTCTTGAAAACCGTTGTACCGTGAGGTACCGGGGGTTCGAATCCCTCCTCCTCTGCTGGATAAAACCCTAACTAATTGTATATCAATAAGTTAGGGTTTTTATTTTTTAATCAGGGGCGAATTCAGGGGCGAATTTGAATTGGTTTTGACTCCTTCGGAACAGTGAAAGGCCATGGTAATGATAAAATAACCTTTTGCCCGCCGCTGCCCCTCGGTCCCCTGGAGGGGAAGGCCACGCACTGAACCACAAAGTCTCAAGTATAGGTTTTTTTTTGAGTTTCTATTCCATTAGCATATTGATGGTTCTCGGAATTGTTTTCTCGTTTATATCTGCTGAATATGAACTTGGATCCCGTTTAAATACTTGATATTAAGTATCTTATCTGTTATTTATACCCTAAATACTTTTATTTCAGCTAATATTTCGTTAAATTAAAGTATCATTTTTAACTGTTGAAACCATGAAATTCCTGATCAAACTTATTCTGGTATCCTTTATTGGCACCATCGCCATGTTTGGTGCGCTAGGCAGCGAGAACGAATGGCCCGGTCTGATTGTGGCCATTACGGTTTGGGTATGGTTTATCTATTCCCTTTCCAAACCAAAAGTACGGAACAATGATAGAATGGTCAGGGAGCTGGAGCGCAGAAATGAGGAACTTCTAAGGAAACTGGAGCAAAGAGGTCGGTGATCATTTATTATTTTACCTTCAAAACTCCGCAAAGCGGCAATACCATCAAAGGTCCAGTTTCAAACCTTCAATCTCCAATTCCTTGATATGCATACCGGCCAGAATCAAGTCATCTTCTTCAATGGCTTGAAGGATCATTTTAATCAGTTCAACCAGCTTTTTACCCTTTTCCAATCTTTCAAACGGAAAGGGATCCAGGTTTTGGTCTATAAGCTGGTTGATTTTCCGGTCTATCTGGGTTTGCCGGTTTTTCAACTGCATTACGATCAGGGAGATGTCTTTCATTGTCTATTATATTAACAATCTTATGTTAATAATTTAAACAAATATTGTAAACACATCACTATTTATTGAGAAATTCTATTTTACCTTTTTTTCACCTGCAACCGTTTTCCACAATGGATTCCTGATATGGGACTGGATACGCTTGCATGGAGTGGCCGAATAGGATCTAGGTCGACCTTAGAGGCTAGCCAGTCCTATCCGGGAGACGGAATGCATGGGTATCCTTGGGGAGGGGAAAAGTGTTTGGGTTTTGGTAGGAACGGACAAAATTCAAACTTTTTTCCCCGGGGAAATTGAGGCTGGGACCGAAAATCTAAAATTTTCATAAATGATCCCAGTCATTTTGGTAGAATCACACTATCTTTAAGAATGAACAAATTTATTCTAGTCCTTTTTCTTTTTGCACTAGGTTCCTGTCAAAACGATTCTGAGGAAGAAAACTACAGAATTATAAAAGAGGAGGATTTCAAAATAATTTCTATTAATTCAGAAAAATATTATTTCAAGGAAATCATCAATCCTTCTAATATTGGTTTAATCGGTAGAAAAGTTCTTATCTCTGAAGCATGGAGAGTTCCAGAAGAAAATCCTCGTATTCATATTATCGATTCTAAAGATTGGACTTATGATAAACCAAAGGGAAAATATGGAGAAGGTCCTTTAGAAGTGATTGATGCCAGCATGTTTTATAAAGGGGCAAACTCTGATACTTTTTGGACGTATTCGATGAACAAGAGGAAATTAGTTGAATATTCGATGTCAGATTCTACCCTTCTAGGTAAAAGTGAATGGAAAATGACCGAGCCTATGATGGATCTTTGGTTTTTTACCCAGGCTACTGACAGTAGTTTTCTGGGAATATCGAAAGAGGATAAAAATAGAATTCTGGAATTTGATAAAGCTGGAAATAGAATTGGAGGGTATGGAAATTGGGAGAAAGTAAAGGATCGACCTGATCTTAATGATTACCAACTGTCGGAATTAAACAGCAGTTTTTTTAAAGGTAATTCAGATGAAGGTCTTTTTATTAGAGTTGGACTTAGAAGGGATAGACTTGAGATTTTCGACAATCGAGACAAATCGTTTATTATCATAGATGGGCCGGATATGGAATTGCCACCATTTGAACTAGTTGGAGCTGATGGCAAGGAGCATTTGTATCTTGGTCCAGATCCTCGTTACCACTATAGAGACGCTGTTGTCACTAAAAATTATATTTTTGCATTATATGCAGGTGTAAGCACTTCTGAATTTAACAAAACAGCCATTATGGCGGAGCAGATTTGGGTTTTTGATCACAAGGGAAATCCTATTTGGAAGTTAATGCTGGATAGATCAATCATCAATTTTGTAGTTAATGAAGAATCGAATGAAATCTATGGACTGACTACTGACGAAGATCCTGGAATTGCGGTTTATAATATTCCAAAGGAGTTGTTGTAAAACAAGAAAAATATTTATGAACTAAACACCTTTTAAAGGTGATGCAAAAATTGGCCTATGACTTCAACTTTTTATAATACCGGTCAGAGGTTTCCAACTTTACCGCTTTTCTTGCCCTGCAAGCTTTGCCTAAACGTAAATACAATTCTCATTTGTCTCAGTTCCAGGAAACAAAAAAAGCCCCGAAGGGCTTTTTATCAAGATTTCGATTTCCTAGACTTGCCACCTTTCGACTCAGCTACCTTTTTGCTGATATAAGCAGTATGGGTTTTGCCGTATTGATCAGGCTCTTTCAGCGAGGCGACTTCAAATACCAGGTATTCTTTACCGTCGTAATCGACCATGTGGTCTTTAATAATTTCCTCCAGTGTTTCTTTGGAGATGGATACCCGGATGATGTTGAGGTCCTTTACCTGGGTTCCTTTGCCGATGTAGGTTTTTTCAAATTGTGACATGACGTTAACTGTTTAAGGTTTGAAATTTGATTATGCCCAAGAGAACGGGGGCTGCCAGGGACTCCCAAGACAAGGGCCGGGCAAAAAAATTGTGGAAGGCTTCCTTTGGAAAACCCTATTTTTTTGGCCGGGCGAAGCGTACCCTTGGCGGGTGGACCGCTGCCCCCATCTTTGCATGGATCATAATTCACAACCGGGAACAGGATAGGCCATGACATTTGAAAGGCTTCCATAAAAAGGGAATTAGGAATGGTCCTTTGCATTAACAGGATTTATCCAACCATAGAAAACAGGGGAATTTGAGGGCCATGGACGAACGGCTATAAAAGATCCTGTAATTTGAAATCACTGATGAAGCCAAAATAGGAATACCCCATTCAACTTATTCAGGTAGGCTGGACAAAAAGTATTAAGAGGTCCATTTTATCTATTAAGAAACCGGATCCAGGATTCCGGGGTGATTGTTTCCAGGTTTGTTGACCTCCTTGGAAATTTCATATGCCTCCATGGAGGCAGCTGGATAGGCATTCAATAATTTGAGTAAATCCTTGAGATTTTGTTCAGGATCCAACCACAATTTTTCTTCTTCCGTGGTCAAAATCACTGGCATTCTGTCATGGATTTTTTCCATAAGTTTATTCGGCGCAGTGGTGATGATAGAGTATGAATTATACATTTCCCCACCAGGATCCTTCCAACTCGACCAAAGCCCGGCGAAAAAAAAGATCTCCCTATCAGGAAGGTAAATCCGGAATGGCTGCTTTTCCTTTCCCTCCTTTTTCCACTCAAAAAAACTGTCAGCCAGGACGAGGCATCTTTTATTGTTTACCACAAGGGGTTTATAGGAGGGTTTTTCAAGCAGGGTCTCTGAGCGGGCATTAATCATTTTATATCCAACCTTTTTGTCCTTCGCCCAATGGGGCACCAAACCGAAATGAAAGACATCCATCAGATCAGGATCATCAGAGGTGACCACCGGAGCCAGTTGCGAAGGTGCAATATTGAAAGATGGCTTCCAGTTTTTGGCCTTTTCAGACAACCTCAATTTCAATTGGTCTTCAACTATCTTAAGGTCCTGTTTTTCGGAGTATCTGCCACACATAGTTTTACTTATTATGGTAAACATTAAATTTACAAATATAATGCCTACATATTTCCTTACCTCCTGGTATTTGGCTTAGGGATAGCAATGGAAATCCTTTTTTTTAGGCCGGTGGTGCAGAGAAAAAAGATTGGAATGGAAGCATAGAGGTAGCCCGACCCGAAGGGTAAGGCCCAAAATATCCTGACTGAGCCATGAAAACGATTACCGGACCATCATTGCTCTCAAATCCTAATAACATTCAACCACCAACCCCCGCAGCTCCTCCTCGGATCGTGAAATCGGAAATTCCAGAGAGCGGTGCATGGCATCCATATAGGTTTCCCCAAACTCATCCATCCGCTCCTCAGGTACATCCATCAGCCTTTGTACCAGATCCAAGATGCCAAGAAAATGAAAATATCCAGCATCCATCTTTAGTTTGTCCAGACCATAAATCAGCTGATTGTGTTTTAGGTCCTGAAGGATTAATTTTATGACCAAATCTTCCAACTTGATTTCCGTAGCTAATGGGTATAGAAATTGGTACATAGCCTGAGGAATGGAATTGCTACTACAAGCTAGGCCCCTTAAAGCAAAAATCAATTCTTACTCCCAGCTAACCTATTTCGAAAATGGGTTATTTATTCTATAAAAGATGGACTTTAGTTCTACTCGGACAAGAATTTTAACTAATCCCGTTGTGTATCTTTTTAGGAACATTATGGACTCAATTAAAGCACCTAAAGGTCCAACTACCTTCCGACATAATGTTTCCTTTGAGTAGGTGTTTTGACTTACCAATATTGTTGGACCGTTATTGGCCAATTTTATTCCTCTGATTGGATATTATAAAGAGGCATCTAAATACATAGTGGTACTAACAGAAATATTTTTTTTAATAAATGAAAATTTAACTTTTATACGAATTAATATCCTTAAATATTTGATTATTAGTATTTTGGATAAATCTGTAAAACTTTTACTTTAATTAAAACACGATAATAAAATATAACATATTTAAGGATATTCGCGAAATATCTTTTTGTGTTTATTTATGTGTTTGTAAATATCATTAAAACGTTCTATATTTGTTTCAACAAAAAAAGGATCCCACGTCAAAATTTGATAACCTTAAATGATTTCATATAATATAAGTAGAAAAAACCTCAAACCGTTATGAGGATGTGGTGATCATTTACTTGGTGTGAATTAATTAAAAGGACATGTAAATGCAAAATGATGTAGTGAAAAATGCCATAGATTCTCTTTTAATAGCTAAATCAGCTCTAGAGAAGCAATTAGAAGGTGTAAACCTTGCTATAAAAACCCTTGGAGGTGAAATTAATAATAATACAGATCCCGTTTTGGTTAATTCAGAAAAGGGCTACAATTCTACTCACAATGTAAAGAGAGTTTCAGATTATAGTAAAGATTGGGGTCTAGCAAATAAATTTTTGTATTTATTAAAGAAAGAACAACGATTCCTGCATTTTAGAGAATCTGCTGATTTAATTATTCAATTAGAGGGCTCTGGTGAAACTAATGAATTGGCTGGAAAACTTTCAAGCGCAACCAATGCTCTGAAAAAAAGCGGGCAAATCATTAAGTTTCAGCCTACTAATAGAAATAGGGAAACGTTTTGGGGCATACCTAAATGGTTGGATGAAAATGGTAATGTAAAATCTGGACATGAGATTAATAAAGCTTACTTATTATCCTCATCGACAGGCCCAAAAATCGATATTTAACAATAAAAAAAGGGGCTTTTGCCCCCTAAGATAGTAACATGTTAAGATGGTTGACTTGCCAATAAATACAGGTTGAAAGGTTCGTTGAACAAGTCTCATAAGCTTGCAGTTCAACACAACTCCCCATCTTTCATTAGCCCGCTCTATTACAGTAGAGCAGAAGTCCTCTCCATTAAGAGGCTAAAAGCCTCGGCTTGGTTCATTCCAAGTCGGGGTTTCTACATTTGCAAATGTAATATAAATTTATTAATATTAAAATATAACATTGGAGAAGTTCAATATGGTAATTGTTTCCAAAATTTTTGTTTTACACCTCCTTGGTGGGTTTTTGTAACTGTTTTATCTATCCTTTTTTTTGCTTTTATATGCATCAAATAACTTGGGAATTTTCTTCAGTTTTTCACCTAATCACAATTTTCTCGAAATCTACTAAAACAGCTAAGACTGAACTACCTTCTTTTAAAACATTAAGTACAAAAGACTAAACCGAGGATGATCCAGGAAGACAGGCGGAGGGGGAAGTTTTGCTTAAGTTTTTCCTTCACTTTTAATTCAAAATTCCATTTTTTCCCATAGCTAATCCATTCCGAGGATAGGTGTTTTATGCATACAAAGGAAAAACTTGGTTCTTGGGAAAAGGAGGAATTGACCTTATTCTTTGAAGATAATCCTATTCTGGTCGATTACAACTCCGCAGGGCTCTTTCTAAGGTTTCTATTTCTTTGACTTTCCACCCTTCCTATCAGCCACCTTTTTGCTGATATAGGCCGTGTGGGTTTTTACAAATTGGTCCGGTTCTTTCAGCGAGGCGACTTCAAATACCAGGTATTCTTTGCCGTCGTAGTCGACCATATGGTCCTTTAGGATTTCCTCCAGTGTTTCTTTGGAGATGGATACCCGGATGATGTTGAGGTCCTTTACCTGGGTTCCTTTGCCGATGTAGGTTTTTTCAAATTGTGACATGACTTTAACTGTTTAAGGTTTGAAATTTGATTATGCCCAAGAGAACGGGGGCCGCCAGGGACACCCAAGACAGGGGCCGGGCAAAAAAATTGCGGAAGGCTTCCTCTGGAAAACCCTATTTTTTTAATCGGGCGAAGCGAACCCTTGGCGGGTGGACGGCTGCCCCCATCTTTGCATGGATCATAATTCACAACAGGGAACAGGATAGGCCATGGCATTGGAAAGGCTGGATTAAAAAGGAATTAAGGAATGGTCCTTTACCGTAAAAGGGTTTATCTAGCTATAGAAAACTGGGGAATTTGAAGGCCATGGACGAACGGATGTTAAAGATTCTGAAATTTGAAGTTACCACGGGAAGTATGAATAAGCGAAAAAGGAAAACCCATCCAGCATATACAGAAAAACTGTCTGAAAGTGCATAGAGGGCTAATTAATCTATTCCAAAACCGGATCCAGAATCCCAGGGTGGTTGTTTCCAGGTTTGTTTACTTCACTGGATATTTCGTATGCCTCCATGGAATCGGCCGGATAAGCATTCAACAATTTTAGAAGATCCTTGGGGTTTTGATCAGGATCCAACCATAATTTTTCTTCTTCCCTGGTCAAAATCACTGGCATCCTGTCATGGATTTTTTTCATCAGATTATTAGGAGCGGTGGTGATGATGGAAAATGAATTATACGTTTCCCCCTCAGGATCCTTCCAACTGGACCAGAGTCCGGCGAAAAAAAAGACCTCCCGATCAGGAAGGTAAATCCGGAATGGCTGTTTTTCCTTACCATCCTTTTTCCACTCAAAAAAACTGTCAGCCAGGACCAGGCATCTTTTATTGTTAATCACAAGGGGTTTATAGGAGGGTTTTTCAAGAAGGGTTTCTGACCGGGCATTGATCATTTTATAGCCAACCTTTTTGTCCTTAGCCCAATGGGGCACCAAACCGAAATGAAAGACATCGATCTGCTCAGGTTCATCAGAAGTGACCACCGGAGCCAATTGAGAAGGAGCAATATTGAAAGAAGGCTTCCAATTTTTGGCTTTTTCGGACAACCTTAACTTCAATTGATCTTCAACTATCTTAAGGTCTTGTTTTTCGGAGTATCTACCGCACATGGTTTCCTTTTTATGGTAGGCATTTAATTTACAAAAAAAATGGATAGGTTTCACTTTGCCATGCGGATATTGGCTTAGGGATAGCAATGGAAATCCTTTTTTTGGGAGGGAAGTGCAGGGGAAAAAAGATTGGAATGGAAACGAAGTGTTAGCCCGACCCGAAGGGTAAGCCCCAAAAATATTTATATCCTTCCAAGTTATCCACTAAACTTTTCTTTTAAGTGTTTATAACATTCCATCGCCAATGGCCTGAGCTCGTCCCCGGAACGGGAAATCGGAAATTCCTGGCTCCGATCCATAGCAGCCATATAGGTAGCCGAAAATTCATCCATTTCATTAACTTGAACCCCCATCAACCTTTGAATCAGATCCAAAATACCCAAAAAATGACAATAACCTGCATCCAGGTTCAACCTGTCCAGGCCCAAAATCAACTGATTGTGTTTCAGGTCCTGAAGGATCAACTCAATAATCAACTCGTCTAAAGTCATATTCATCTTAACATTCAGGTTTTCGGTTGAAAGGAGGCCACTTTCTATTTGCAGTCAACTGTGAGGCAGCCTTACAAAATTCAATAATCCCTGACCCCTACCCTATTCTGATAAGGCATAACTTATTTTCTGGACATGAACTGGTGCTATGGGAAAAAGATGAAAATTCCAAAAGATTCCACATGTCCCCCAGTATAAATTATCCCTCCTATGGATATTTTATTTAAAAATCCCTGATTACCTTATAGCCAATTCTAAGGAAATGGTTAATTTTGATCAATGACAGATAGTAACAACATGCCAGGAAAAATCCACCAGGGCCGCAATATCAAGCGCTTCCGTGAAATGCTGGGCATCAAGCAAGAAGCCCTGGCCCATGAGCTGGGTGCCGACTGGTCCCAAAAGAAGATCTCCCTACTGGAGCAAAAGGAAACCGTGGAAGAAGCCATCCTGGCCCAGGTTTCAGAAATCCTCAAAATCCCCATGGAAGCCATTCAGAATTTTGATGAGGAGCAGGCGATTACAGTAATTTCAAGCACTTTCAACGATAATTCAGCTGTAGTCTACAATAATCCAGTATTTAATCCGATGGATAAAATTATCAAACTACATGAAGAGAAAATTGCTCTTTATGAACGCATGTTGAAGGAGAAGGATGAAATGATGGCAAGGTTGGAGAAAATTTTGGAAAGGAAATAAATTCAATTTTCGGTTTTATCCGGCCCAAATACCAAATGAACCCTAGTGCAAAATATATTCAGAAACCAAATCCTGGAATTCCAGATTGTTTTTCCAAGTGGTTTGTTGACTAACTTGGATTTTTCGAATGGCCTTACCGCAAAAGGCGGATAGTAATTGAATATTTTCAACAAATCTTTAGTCTTGTTCGATAACCCCTATTTTAATCGACCAAACAATAGTTTCCAATCTTTTATGAATCATTTTTAGGGTTTGCAATACATCACTATCCTTGGGGAAATCACCATATACCAAGTTTTTAAATCCTACATTATAATCCTCTTTTATTTCTTCCCAAATCTCTGCTAATCTTTTGAAAATTAAAGCTTCGCATGGATGATGTGCCAACCAATGGTTATTGTTTTTAAAGCTTAACACATCGTCATTTGCCACTTTTTGTAACATTTCGTCAAGTGAAGTTGAGTGGAAGAATTCCGAAAGTTCTTCCTGCCTTAGGAGCTGGTGCAAGTCATAGGTATGGCGGATTTTTTTCTTAAGGTCTTCTATTGGATTTTCACTATAAGAAAACCTCACAAGACTCATGATTTTTTCACAAATCGTTCTGGTGGGGTCCAAAACGCTTGCTTCAAAAGGCAATAGCCCATGCAGTTCAGCTATGCTTTTTTGACCTGAACTCAGCATCATCTCACCAACCAAAGAATTGAGCATCTTCTTGGAATAAGGTTCAAAATAACCAAGCCAGGTAGATTCTAAAATGATGACGTCCCTCACCTGTCCGTAATCTCCGGCAAATTCCTTGTTATAAGTGTGGGCGGTTTTCCGATTCATTCCCTTTTTCCGGGTTATTCCATCTACTCGGATTTCGGGTAGGTTCTTTGTAATTATGTTACTGATGCTTTTTAGTTTTGCCTTAAGCCTCGAATCGGTTTCCCCGTCCTTTCGCAACACCACCAAGTCGATGTCCTCCGAAAACCGATCGATCATTTTATGGCATTTGGATAAGGCAGTTCCTCCTTTAAATACCACCTCATCCTTTAATTCATTCCGAAAAATCAAAAATAGTGCGTAGGTGACCCAGTAATCTTTTTCAATATAAATTGCAGGAATACCTCTTTGATCAGAGGTAAACCTTACCGCTTGTCTGAATAGGTTATAGTGCTGATGCAGGTTCATATGATATTCCATCTTTCAGATGTGGAAAGTACTTTTGAAATACCTGGAATATTGTATTGGGTAATTGGATTTAAAGATTGAAATAAAGGTGCTGTTAAATCCTTTGCTTCCATTTGCTCCAACATCGCTCCCACTAAAGCCCTGGTAGCAGGGGGGTATTTCAAAGCCAACCGGATAAGCGTTTTCTTTTCTTTTGGTGAAAGGGATTTTAAAATCGCCAAAAACCTTTTGCAGATTTGTTCCATGCTAGTATCAGGAATCTTTTTGATGTACCGGATTGCATCAAGGATTTGAAGTAAGGGGATATTCTCCCGGGTAATCGTATTCTTTTGCCTAATAAACGAAACTGTGTAACGCTCTCTCTTAAACCTTGGTCGGGTTTGGTTTTTACCTATCTGAATGGTATTGCTGACTTGGGTGGTCAACCCTAGCTTATTAAACATGCTAAGTCCAGTCAGGTATCCCGTGACCTTTCCATCTTCTTCCAGCAGATCTTTGACTACCTGTTTTTGCTCTGGTTGAAGATTCCCAAATACCGTTTTTTCAGGTTTATAGTATTTCCCCTTCGATAATTTAGCAATTTTACCTGACTGAGCCATACGGTTCAGTGCTTTGATTACCGCTTCCTTTTTATTCACATCATCAGTCAATTCAGCATAGGTGAAAATATAGCCTTTTGGAAGTCTATCTATCGAATTCGCTATGAAATCAGTGATTTTCATTGGTTATAAAGGTATCAAATAAAAGTAAAATGTCCAGTTTTTTAATTAAAAAACTGGACATTTTAAATCCATCGCTCATACTTATATATAAGGGATTTTGCTTTAGCACTGAAGAAACTTCTACTCTCCATGATCTGAAGCTTCTTGAAATGAACTGATGATTCCTGGTAATGGATTTAAAAATAATAACTTCTTTTGGTTTTTTGTAAATTTGGATTTAGGTCAGATTTATATTGGGGTTGTTGATTTCGAAATATTTGAGAACTTTTCATAATTTACCCCTTCAAATAATGTTTTCTACATCTAAAGATTAAGAGTTGCCAAAAGCCATTCATAGGATTTATTAATCGCTAAATTAAGTTTTTTATAAAAATGGATATTATTTAATACAAAAAGCTGTTTTAAAAAAAGTTAAATGCCAATAACCCCTTACCACGCCAAATACTTCGCCTTCGAACTTACTAAACGGGTAACGTCCAATAGTGTGGAAAAATTCGCTTCTGCCTTGGTGGATGCCCAGGTTGATTTGAATCCTCATCAGGTAGAAGCTGCACTTTTTGCCTTTAGATCCCCATTATCAAAAGGGGCTATTTTGGCTGATGAAGTAGGTTTAGGCAAAACGATCGAGGCTGGGCTTGTTATATCCCAGAAATGGGCAGAGCGGAAAAGAAAAATCCTAATTATCTCTCCTGCAAACCTGAGGAAACAATGGGGACAGGAACTGCAGGAAAAGTTTTTTTTGGATGCCCTTATTTTGGAAACCAAGTCGTTTAACGAAGAAATTAAAACTGGAAATCTAAATCCTTTTGATCAAAAAGATAAAGTTGTCATCTGCTCCTATCAATTTTCCAAATCAAGAGCTCCTTACCTTTCCCATACTAATTGGGATCTTGTCGTCATAGATGAGGCACATAGACTCAGAAATGTATATAAGCCAGGCAATGTCACGGCAAGAACAATTAAGCAAACACTTGAACCCTTTCCCAAGGTATTGCTTACAGCAACGCCGCTTCAAAACTCCCTTTTAGAATTATATGGATTAGTCTCCATCATAGACGACCATTTATTCGGTGATTTAAAAAGTTTCAAAGCACAATACAGTAGAATAGAGGGCAGCACCGATCTATCTATTTTTGAGGACCTGAAAGAAAGGTTAAGACCGATTTCAAAAAGGACTTTAAGAAGACAGGTACTGGAATACATTCGTTTCACAGAAAGGAAAGCATTTGTTTTTGAATTTTTTCCCTCAGATAGGGAACAGCAATTGTACAATCTGGTAACAGGTTATCTTCAAAAAAACGTTTCTTACGCTCTTCCACCATCGCAAAGAAAATTGATGACTTTGGTTATGAGAAAATTATTGGCATCTTCCTCTTTTGCTATTTCTGGAACATTTAAAAAAATGCAGAACAGGCTGATTGAAATATTACAGCGCCATGAAAATAAACAGGATGAATTGTGGGAGGAATTCCTCGTTTCTGAATACGAAGACTATAATGAATTGAAAGACGAATGGGGAGACGAAGATGAGGCAGGAACCCAGATATGGTTTGACGATAGCGAATTGAAAGAAATTCAAGAAGAAGCCAACCTCTTGGGTACTTTTGCGGATTTGGCAGAATCCATTGAGGTAAATGCCAAAGGAGAGAAACTTGCCGCTGCATTGGAGGCTGGTTTTTTCGAAGCTGAAAAGCGTGGAGCCCCAAGAAAAGCCATCATTTTCACAGAAAGCAGAAGAACACAAGATTACTTGTTAGAACTTTTAGGGAAAAAAGGGTATGAGAATAAAATTGTACTTTTTAATGGAACAAACTCAGATAAGACTTCCAAGCAGGTATATAAGCAATGGATTGTTGCAAATCATGGTTCAGACAAAGTAACAGGTTCTCCAACAGCGGATATGCGGGCCGCCTTGGTAGATGAATTTAAAGAAAGGGCTGAAATTATGATTGCCACTGAGGCAGCCGCAGAAGGTATCAACCTGCAATTCTGTTCCATTGTTGTTAATTACGATATGCCTTGGAACCCCCAAAGAATAGAACAGCGCATAGGAAGATGTCATAGGTATGGACAAAAGTATGATGTGATCGTCATCAATTTCCTAAACAAAAGAAATGCGGCGGATGAGAGAGTCTATAAACTTCTAAATGAAAAATTCAATCTTTTCAATGGAGTCTTTGGGGCAAGTGATGAAGTGCTGGGATCCATAGAATCAGGAGTGGACATCGAAAGAAGAATTGCCCAAATCTATCAGGAGTCAAGGACCGAAGAAGAAATCAATGCCAGCTTCAATTTACTCCAACAAGAGCTTGAAGTTAGCATCAGCCAACAGATGACCAATACCAAACAAAAACTGCTTGAAAATTTTGATGAGGAAGTGCATGAAAAATTGAAAATCAATCTGGCCGAAAGTAGGGAATACATCAACAAATATGAATCCTGGTTGTGGGAACTGACTAAGTTCTCACTTAATAACGAGGCAAGTTTTAATGGAGAAGAATTAAGTTTTGAATTAGAGGTAAACAATGCCCAGATTCCTACAGGTTATTACAAGCTAGGTAAAAATCCCAAGCCTAACCAATATACTTACCGGATTCAGCATCCACTGGCCCAACACATTCTTTCGCATTGGAATACGAGAAAATTACCTGTACTCACCATCCTTTTCAACTATACGGATACTCCTAAAAAAATTACAGGACTTGAGGCGTATATTGGGCAATCTGGCGTGATGAAAATGCAAAAGCTGTACATCAAATCCTTTCAGGATGAGGATTATTTGATTGCCGCCGCACTTACCGATTTAGGTGAAAAGATTCCATCAGACCTGGTAAAAAGATTTTTTTCCATTGATGCCATAGAAAAAAAAGAAACTGAAATTCCAGAAAGTACCAGGCTGAAATTAAGTGATTTGATCCAAAAAGAGATAGCCTTGGCGAAACAAGATTCTACGGAAAGAAACACATTGTATTTCAGTGAGGAGTATGATAAACTGGACAAATGGGCGGATGATATGAAAATCAGTTTGGAAAAGGAATTGGCTGATTTGGATGCAGAAATCAAGCTAAAGAAATCGGAGGCCAGAAGAATTACTGAGCTAAAAGCCAAAGTCGCCGCCCAAAGGGAGATCAAAGACTTGGAAATTATTCGGAATGTGAAACGTAAAAAATTATTTGAATCCCAAGATCAGATTGAACAACAAAAGGAAAAATTACTAATTGACGTGGAAAATCAATTGGAGCAGAAAGAAGAATTGAAGGAATTGTTTACGATTAGATGGGAATTTATTTAACTGATTTTCATTATTTTAAAAATTTTTATTCTAGTTTTAACGATATTTTTAGCATTTGTTTTGTAATTTTATTTTAACCTTTAGGGTTAAAATAAAAATTTAAACTGTTATATTTGTAATGGAAATTAACTATCAACCCAAAAAACTTGGAGAATCAGTAATTGATAATAAGGCCATACTAAAAAATTACAGCACCTGGGCCAAAAAAAAATAATTCAAAGGCTTAGCGAAATGAAAGCAGCTCAATCCTTGGCAGATTTGGGAAAAATCCCTGCTGCAAGATGTCATCAGCTAAAAGAAAATTGGAAAGGCCATTTAGCGGTGGACATTTCTGGAAATCATCGAATAATTTTTAAACCTGACTATGACCCTCCCCCGGAAAAAGATAATGGAGGACTTGATTGGTCGCAAGTGACAGCGATCACAATTGTAGCAATTGGTGAAGATTACCATTAAATACCAAAGCAATATACCCAAAAGCAAAACTACAAAACCCCATGAAACTCAAAACCCTTGACGATATTCAACTGGCAAAAGATTTGATTTCCCAGCCAGGTGATACCCTATTGGAAAACATTGAATACAAAGGCATTTCTCAAACCGATCTTGCCAAAAGAATGGGTAGACCTATCAAAACCATCAATGAAATTATTCAGGGCAAGGCAGCCATTATGCCTGAAACAGCCATCCAGTTGGAAAGAGCTTTGGATATCCCTGCAAATTTTTGGTTGGAGAGAGAAAGAAATTATCGCTTGGAATTAGCAGAAATCGAAGATGCAGAGCGATTGATCAAACAGAAAGATTGGTTAAAGAATTTCCCAATCAAACAAATGATAGATTTAGGTTGGCTAGCGCCAAAGTCTAAAGATATTGTAGATTTGATGGATGCCTTGCTCAAATTTTTTGGAGTTGCAGGGAAAGATGCTTTTTATGAAGCAACGTGCTTTGCCTATATAAAGGAATCGGCTTTTAGGCTCACCAATCAGGACAAAAAAAATCCATATGCCCTTGCATCTTGGCTTAAGCAGGGTGAAAAACAAGCTGAAAAGCTTCAAGTAAAAAATTTCGACAGGTCCTTATTCAAAGCAAATCTCGAAAAAATCAAAGAAGTAATGGTATCACATCCTGGGGACTTTTTTACACACTTGCAAAAGCTATGTGCTGAAGCAGGCGTAAAAATAGTGCACACTCCAGGATTGCCCAACAGCAAAGTCCATGGTTCAACCAGATGGCTTAAAGACACCCCGCTAATTCAGCTTTCCAATCAGTTTAAGCGAAATGATATATTCTGGTTTACTTTTTTTCATGAGGCTGGTCATATTCTCAAGCATGGCAAAAAAGAAATGTTTGTAGAGGGCCTAAAATATTCTGAGGAAGGGTCAATAAAGGAAAAGGAAGCTGATGACTTTGCTATTAACATCACTTTCTCAGTAAGCGAAGAACAAGAATTCATTAAAATAAAAGGTTCAAATGGCTGGTCCGCTGAACAGGTTGAAGCTTTCGCAAAAAAAATTAATACCCATCCTGCTATAATTATTGGCAGATTGGAACGAAAAAGAATACTTCAACCAGGACAAGGATTTATTCACGGTTTTTATAAAAAAATTGAACTTACCTAAAATGGACCTTCCTAAATTTGATTTTAGTAGATTATCTTCAATTTCTCAGAAATTAAATGAATCTATTCAACCAATATCTTCGAAAATGAGCAATGGTGACTTAATGAATAATTTTGAAAATACAGAGGATGGTTTAGTTCAGGTTACTGAAATCTCAGCTGATCAATTCTTAGAAATGCTTTCTGTAAAGGATGATAAACGAGTTATAGGAGACAAAGCACTAATTACAAGGGTTGATGGTGTTGTAAAAATATTGCCAACAAATTATAAGCTTAAATATTTATTTCTTATTAATATAGAATTTAAGGATACAGTATCTTTTTTTGGGGTAGATGAAACATCATTGAATATTGGGGAGCAAATTGTTTTTAAAGATTGTACATTTCTAAAGCCTCTAGTATTTAACAATTGTAATTCTTCAGATACTGCCCCATTAGATTTTCATCAGAAGAATGAGGCAATTCAAATAATAAACGGTTCTTATGTACTTCTCCAAATTGCTCACTGTACTTTTCCTTTTGGGGTGAAAATGCTTTCTGAAGAAGGCAATGTACTCGAAATTGATTGGTTTGATAGCCATCAAAATGTTTTTTCGAAAGCTGGTTACAACTTTGAAAACGTTACCTTTAAAAGTAAAGCAGATTTTACCGCTGACACAATTGAAAATATTGGAATTGATTTTCGAAATTGTATCTCTAGAAGCCCAATAAGATTCGAATCGATTTTGGCTCCTACTATCGTATTCGTTGGAGCAGACTCTATCTATCATAAAGATATCCGAATTTGGGGCGGGAAAATGACTAGTTTGATTTGGAATGATGGCACTTTTAAAAGTGAAATAGATATTTCTGCTGTAAAAATCGAAAAATATTTTTCATTGAACGGAAGTAATTTTGAAGATAAGTTCACATACAAAAGAAAGGATACAAACAAACAGATAAGAAACCTCTCTCTTCCTGAAGAAATATATATCCAAGATTGTTCCTTCAATAATGGCATGGAATTTAATGGGGATAAATTCAAAGGGAATAGACTAAAAATCAATTTTTCTGAAAAGTCATCAGGTGTTATTGACATCCAAGATACCTTTTTTAAGGAAGTAGAACTCAAAGGAAATAATTTTAATAATTCAGTATTCCTAAGAGACTGTTCCTATGATAAGTTAACTTTTGAAAAGCTATTCAATAGGTCTTTGATTTCACTAAATAACAACAATCCTATTTTAAATGACGGTTTTCCAAAAGAACTCAAAATCGAAAACTCCAATCTTGGCAATACCGAATTTTATGATTTTGACTTCTCAATTTATCCTATAGTAAGAGTGATCGATTCCAGGATAGACAATATTTATGCTTTTGGCGTGGAATGGTTCCAGGAAAGTCAACTTCATGTAGATAAGGAAGAAAATTTAAATTTAAAAATCCTTTCCCAAAAACGAGAAATATATAGACAATTAAAGTTAGCGGCAGAAAAACAATCCGATAAAATCACCTCTTTGTTTTTTAAAGCAAGAGAAATCCAATTACATCGAGAAGTTCTTGGAAATAAAAAGAAGCCGACTTTGGCAGGTAAAAGAAGTCAGATATATCATTGGATTCAAAAGCAATCAGATTTAATTTCCATTAACCTTGGCACGACCAATAATCATGGGCAAAACTGGATCTACCCATTATTTTGGATTATCGCAATCACTTTAGCATTCTATCCTTTCTTGATGATTCTTTCAGATCCCCAAATAGCCTTTGCTTGGAATTGGACTCCTGATGGTTGGGATTTATTTTGGGATAAATTGGGTGAACACTGCAAAGCAATACCCCAACTCTTCAATCCAGCAAGAAGGCTATCCGATTTGTTCGCAAACACGAATTCTTTTTGGCTTCAGTTCTTTGATGGCCTACATCGCATAATATTGGCCTTCTTCATCTTCCAAATAGTATCCGCATTCCGAAAGTTTGTTAAATAATGCCGCTTCTGACCAAATCCTTGGATGGGAACCTCAAATTGATTTATTTTAGTTCAGTAAATTTTTCATTCAATACCTAATCTTGTTTTCCTTTATTGCATGAGTAAAAGCACCTCCAACCCCCAAAAACTCGAACTCACCTGGATAGGCAAGGGGGATGAACCCAAACTTGAACCGCGTATCCTGATCGAAAATCCCGAGTTCAGCTACGGCAGTCCTGATACCGAGAATATGCTGATCCATGGGGATAATTTGCTAGCCCTTAAAGCTTTGGAACAGGAATATGCCGGAAAGGTAAAATGTGTATATATAGATCCTCCTTACAATACAGGAAGTGCTTTTGAACATTACGACGATGGTGTTGAACATTCATTATGGCTAAAATTAATGAGTTCTAGGTTAAAAATTTTACATAAAATTTTAGCCAATAATGGGTCAATTTGGATTAGTATTGATGATAACGAATGTCATTATTTAAAAGTAATAATGGACAGTATTTTTGGTAGGACTAATTTTATTTCAACTGTAATATGGCAAAAAAAATACGCCCCAAAGTCGGATTCAAAATACCTTTCCCAATCTCATGATTTTATCTTAGTCTATGCAAAAAATATTGAATATCTTTCTTTGAACAGGCTCCCTAAAACAGAAAAACAAACTTCAAGATATAAAAATTTGGATAATGACCCGAGAGGACCTTGGAAATCAAGTGATACCTTAAGGAATGAGTATAGAGAATATGCTTATTTCCCTATAAATCTACCTAATGGACAAATAGTATATCCTCCTCCTGGTACCAGTTGGAGATATACAAAAGACAAATTTAAAGAATTGATTGCGGATAATAGAATCTGGTTTGGAAAAGATGGTAGTTCAAGGCCTGCATACAAACGGTTTATTTCCGAAGTTTCAAACACGATACCTTCAACAACAATCTGGTTACATAATGAGGTTGGGCATAATGATGAAGCAAAAAAAGAAGTTAGGAATTTCAATAAAATTGATGTATTCGGAACTCCAAAACCAGAACGATTAATTCAAAGAATTCTCCACTTAGCTACAAATCCAGGGGATCTGATTTTAGATTCTTTCTTAGGCTCCGGCACAACCGCATCCGTTGCCCATAAAATGGGCCGAAAATGGATTGGGGTAGAATTGGGAGAACATGCCATTACTCACTGCTATCCCCGATTGAAACAAGTCGTAAATGGAGAACAGGGAGGAATCAGCAAGTCTGTCAATTGGAAAGGTGGAGGTGGGTTTAAATTTTATACCCTAGCTCCAAGTCTACTCAATCAGGACAAGTTTGGCAATTGGGTGATCAATAAGGAATACAATCCGGACATGTTGGCCGCCGCGATGTCCAAGCAAGAAGGCTTTCGCTACCAGCCTGACCCCCATATCTATTGGAAGCAGGGCATCAGTACGGAGAAGGATTTTATTTTTACCACTACCCAATTTATCACGGTAGAAATGCTGGACCGCATCCATGACGAGATGCAGCCTGATGAAAACCTGCTGATCTGCTGCAAGGTCTACTCTCCGGAATGCGAAGCCCGGCATCTCAATATTAGTATTAAGAAAATCCCTTCGGTCCTGATGGGGAAATGTGAATTTGGCAAAGAGGATTATAGTTTAAATATCGTCAATCTCCCAAATGAAGAGGACGAAGAATTTGAGCATACGGAATCTCTCGAGGATTTGCCAGCAAGTGGTCAATCCAACCCTTCTAAAAAAAATACCGACCAACCTTCTTTATTTGACTAAACCGATTTTTTAAAGCTAAAGATATGAATCAAAAAATAAATTATATCAAGCAAAGGCTTTCGCTCAGGGAACCACTTAAAGACTCCTTGGATATTTTAGCACTTTTGGCAGATACGCTTGAACTGAAAAAAGAAGTTGACCTCCATGTCGAACTTGATAAAATAAAAGCCATTTACCCTACCTGTACAGACTTTGAGCGGGAATTTCCTTCCATCTGCTTTTCAATAGCCACTGGTGTTGGAAAGACTAGATTAATGGGTGCATTTATTGCCTATCTCTATCTCCAAAAGGGAATTCGTAACTTTTTTGTATTGGCACCCAATCTCACAATTTACGAGAAGCTGATTCAGGATTTCGGTAATCCTTCTTACCACAAATATGTGTTTAATGGCATTGCTGATTTTGTGCATAATAGACCCGTCATCATCACTGGAGACAATTACAATCAATCCGGAAGCCTTTTCACTGATTCAGAAATCCGCATAAATATTTTCAATGTAGCCAAGTTCAATTCCGAAAACCGGGGTACCAAACAAGGCGGAATTGCTTTGGCACCAAGAATAAAAAGGCTTTCGGAATATCTTGGGAAATCTTATTGGGATTATTTATCAAAACTGAAGGACTTAGTTATCCTGATGGATGAAGCCCACCGATACCATGCAGATGCTTCCAAAAAAGCCATCAATGAGCTCAAGCCAGTTTTAGGATTGGAGCTTACAGCCACCCCGATTGATGAAAAAGGCAAACCTTTTAAAAATGTGGTTTACGAATATTCTTTAGCCAAAGCATTAGAAGATGGGATATATGTAAAGAACCCAGCCATTGCCACACGTAAAAATTTCCGTGCACAAGGATTGAGCAGGGATGAAATTGACAAAATCAAGTTGGAAGATGCTATTTCCATTCATCAGGACACAAAAAATGAGCTGGAGATTTACGCCAAAAATAATCAGTCCAAGTTTGTCAAGCCTTTTGTTCTTGTCGTTTGCCGGGACATCTCCCACGCTGCAGAGGTGTATGAGTACATCAGTTCTAAGGCTTTTTACAATGGAGCATACATCGGAAAAGCCCTCCAAATCGATTCGAGTACTAAAAAAGACGAGGAAGTAGATAAGCAGTTTGTGGCTTTGGAGCAATATGAAAATGAAATTGAAATCGTCATTCATGTCAATATGCTCAAGGAAGGTTGGGATGTGTCCAACCTGTATACCATCGTTCCCCTTAGGGCTGCCAATGCTGTTGTACTGATCGAACAGACTATTGGAAGGGGATTACGGTTACCCTTCGATGGAGAGCGCACCGGTGTGGAGAAGATTGACAAACTTACCGTGATAGCCCATGATAATTTTGAGTCAGTGATTGCAGAAGCCCAAAATCCAGATTCAATCCTGAACAAGTTTTCTTATATTGAATTGGATGAGAAAAGTATAACCGAAAAGACAGAGGTCATTCACAGTCCTTCCACCTTGGAGGTTTCTATCAGCAGGGAAGAAAAACGGATAGAGACACTGACGAATCATCAGGAAAAACAAAAGGCCCAATTAGGTTTGGATGCCAAAAGGGCTATAATTTCAGCACTTCCCACTTTCGGTACGAATCAACATGTTAAAAAAGTTGATGACCTTCATAAACCGGAGGTAAAGGCCGCAGTTATGGAAAAAATCAAACGCAATCTTTATAGAGATCAAACTGAATTATTTGGTGACAGGGTCCTTGCTGAAGCAGCAGAAAAATATGAAATAATAGTTAAATCCTATCAAGAAAATATTATAGAAATTCCACGAATCGATCTTGTTCAAGAAGAGGTATCCGTTTGGTTTGAAAACTTTGACTTGGATACAGTCACCGGATTCAAATACCAACCACAAGGTGAAGAAATTTTGGTAGTGGAATTGACAGGTGAGCGAAAAACAGACACCATTGGGGTTAAACATGGGGCTTATTCAAGGGATAATCCAGTTCAGCAGATTGTTAGCGAACTGATTGACTATCCGGATGTTGATTATGATGAAAATTCGGAATTACTTTTCAAGTTGGCACAGAAGGCAGTAAAATTCATTGCGGATAACCTTGAAGACCAAAGTAAATTGAATCTGACTGTAAAGCAATTCCGAAAACATATTGCCCTTAATATCTACCATCAGATGCGGGTAAATTTTCGTATTTCTGAGCCGGATTACATTGAGCCGAAAGTATTGCCATTTGTAAAAATTGAAGATTGGAACTTTACAGGATTACCAGGAAGCAGAAGGCATTACAAAGAAGTTATTACTCCTACTTCCTTAATTCCAAAGATGGTATTTACCGGATTTGAAAAAGCATGCCACTTGGAATATAAATTTGATTCCAAGACCGAAAAAGATTTTGCCTATATTTTGGAAAACGATAAGAAAGTATTTAAATGGATGCGCCCAGCTCCAAACCAGTTTCGGATTTATTGGGCGAATAATTCCAGGCAATATTACCCGGATTTTGTAGCAGAAACGGCTGAAGCCATCTTCATGGTAGAAACCAAGGCCTCGGATCAAATGCAAAATGCCGAGGTGTTGGACAAAAAGAAAGCAGCCACAAGGTATTGTAAATACGCCTCTGAATTCACCTCCAAACATAAAGGCAAGCCCTGGCGGTACTTACTAATTCCACATGATGAGGTGATGTTGAGTGGGAATTTTGGATATTTTGCGGAGAGATTTTGAAATTTAAATTCCATGAGTTTGGAGTTATGGAAAAGAAATAAATCAAATTCTAATTCCGCTGACAGGGAGGCTGAAACCTAAACTCTCAAACTATAAATCCAAAAATTAATAAATTTTGGAATTTTTAAGATCCAAGTTAATCATATTTAAGATCAGACTTATTCTGAATAAACTGACGCCAATAGGAAGGAAATACATATGTTCTATAATGACGGCTAGCAAGTAATCCGATGGACCAAACTCCTGTCCTAAAAAATCCAAAGTCAAACTCTGGACAGTTGTGAAGGTACTCAGAAAAAACTGTTTCCTTAAATTCCTCAAAGCTTTCTGGTAACTGAATTCCTGATAGGCAGTAACAGGATTCGGGTAATGCACATTGGGTTAAGAATAATTTTTCAGTATTAGATTCTGGCAACCATAATGTGAGTTCAATGCCTGCAAACTCTTTTTCCACTATAACTTCTACAAAACGGGGATTTACAACCACCTTTTTTAATAAGAATACCCATAACGGATTAACTGCTTTAATTTTCTCATGCACACCATCAACTTCATCACCAATTTTTCGATACAATCTATCTAACGCAGCTTTTCTTTCAGCTGTAAAAACCAACTCTTGCTCCAGTGCATGAGACTGATCTTTCATTTTCCTTAGATATATTTGTTCATCTTCATTCTTACATATTACCTTAATGTAGAACTACTTTCCAGTTGGTATGCTGCTAATTGGATATTAAAGACCTAAAATTGTTATAAAACGTTGAAACCTCTATATCTTCCGCTTTCTCCCTATTTTTTTTTATTTGGATAATTTCATTAATTATAATTTCTGAATTCAAGGGTGTGAATGGAACATTCTCTAGGACCGTAAAAGGACCATCGGTCTCCAAAAGAATTCTATCGACAGGTAAAGCTCCGATAATCTTTTTACCATTGACCGATTGGGTCATGTTATAGTTTATCGAAAAGTAAAAACCATAGGATAAGGCAGTTTCGAGATCTTTAAGGGAACCTGAATACCAGTGAAGCACTATCTTTCCAGGGAAATTGTTCCCAATCATCGAAATTAGTTGTTTTTCAGCTCTACGGGAATGTATTGTCAAAATCTTATTACCATCTTCTGCACAAATATTTAAAATTGAACCAAATATCTTTTTCTGATCCTCAAAATCCTGTGATGTCTTTCGAAGATTATCCAAACCAATTTCTCCAATATATCTAGTACGGTCGATTAATTCCCGAAACACTGAAAGCTGGCTTTTGTACTGTGAGGCTAGTTCAGGGTGATACCCCAAGGCTGGCCTTACAAATTTAAATCCTTCGCACAACTTTTCAGTGTGACTAAATAGTTTTGGAAGATTTGTAACAGCAATCGTATAAATTTTCATCTTTTCCAATCTTTGCAGTAAACCAAGATTGTCTTCAATTAGGTCCAAATGAAAATGGGTATCAAAAAGCATGTAATTAACTGTTTAAAAAGACTTTAACCTCATTCATCCCACGTAGATAAACAGAAATATATTCATCCAGTATTATATTGTTTTCATAGGGAATTGGGCCTGATCTGCTTATCTGTAAAGCTAATGAATGGCGGGCGTTCATACTATCAAGTTTTTCTAGGGCCATTTTGAATGCTCGATAGTCGGCACCTTTTTTAGTTTTCTGGAAAGGAGGCGTCCTCCTTACATCCTCCAGAGCATATTCAGTTGAGATCTTGCCAAACTTCTTTTCAGCAGACTGTCGGATAATACACGGCACACAGTATCCGCAATTTAAACCAGGCGCTTTTCCGGCGTAACGACTATTTTCCGGGTGGGAACAGGATATTGTTACCTGCGAATGCAGTTCCAAAAATTCCTTATCTTCACAATCCACCATCATCTCTCCTTTGGTTTTAAACCTATAAGGGTTAATGATTTTATTGAAAATCCCAAGCTTCGTAAAGATTTGATTCAGGCCATCAACAAAATACGGATGGGTCGTTCTTGTACTATGACTGCTCAACCGAGTTTTTGTCAAAGGAATATTTAATGAAATAAGGCCATTTTCAGGAAGTATTAGCGGTATATCATCCCCTAACGAATTGGCCACAGCCAGACCGAGACAAATGAATAGCAAAGACCTTGCTCTTGAGGAATTTTCTTTTTGGGCGGCGCTATTTCTCTGGTTTGGTTGCACATAAAAACGACTGGAGGCAAATTTATCAACTCCATATCTAGTTATAAGCCCTTGCAGTACTTTTTCCTGTGTGCTGCTTTCAGTACCTGTTTTATAATGGCTCACAAAGTATGGCTTTTCATTTCCGCAACTTAGAAGATCAATGGCTCCAATGAAAGAATCCAGGCCACCCGATAAAAGGCTGACTTTTGTAAATTCACCAGAATTTCTTTGTTCAGAAACCTCTACCTCCCGATCATCAGCATATTTTCTGAAATTAAATACCCATTTATCCCCACTCAAAAAACCTATATAATTTTCAAGGGACTCCTTTAAATTGTCCCAGGAATCGACATCATGTACAACAAGATAAACAACCATGTGCCTGCTCCAACCTTGAAAACCGTTCAGCCTCCTGGAAATAACCTGATCAATTGTATATAGGCCAAGTGCAAAGTTCAAAACGTCATCCATCGAATTGCTCAAAACCAATCCTGCTCTGTATAATTCATTCAGGATCGAGGAACGCAACATTTTGTTCTCATCACCTTGGTCCAAAGAAACAACCACTGGCGTTTTGCCCTCAGGCAATCCCAACTCTAGTACTTCAGCTTGATTGACCTTTACTATTATGTGTATAGTACTCATATTTCCAATAATGAATAAGCGGTAAAAAAAATATCTTCTACAATTTTTGATGTCGATACATCTTGAAGGCTACTAGTTTCAATAGTAACTGATCTGTATTGCTCTGTCGTCTCTGCATAGATCAAGTCTTTCACGGAACATTCAAGTTCCACCGCCTCCTGCACAGTAATATTCCCCTTCTCTATGGTACTGCCCAACTCATACATCCATTTGCTGAAAATATAATTACTTACATATTCTATCAATGTTTCCTTCACAAGCTCGGGAGTTAGGTTCTCCAATGAACTGATTTCATTTTCATCCATTTTCATATATAGCGTATCAAGGGTAGAAATCATAGCGTCTCTTGCAATTGCCTCATCATTTGTAGAACCCACTGGTGCCAGCACATTTGCAATGGCGATGCAAGTCTCTTCCGTCGATTTCCCTATAAAATTTGACAACCCAAGGCTATCCAATGTTTCGGCAAAGCCACGTGAAGACAACGATCCGAGGAAAGTGGCATAAGTACTGCCTACCCTGATTCCCTTAGAGGCGGCTTTAGTTGCCGACTTTGGTCCTCCCAAACTACCAACATATTTTTTTCCAGCTTTTCTGAATGAAGCACCTCCTGTATTGTTAGACATGCGTGTCATCGCCCCTTTAGCACTCCCCCAGTTTCGCGAGACACTGTCTGTTGCGGGAACTTCCGGCACAGGTGGAGGCGTAGCATTATCATTGACAGGTTGATTTTGGTCTTCGGTGGCGCGTTCAGGTGCACTATCAGGACTGTCAGACGGCGGAGTTTCTGGTAAGGGTGCATCAGGATTTGGATCGGGAGCAGGTGAATCGTCATCGTTATACCAGGGCGGCAAAAGTGGTGGTGAGCCTTTAGGCCCCCCGTTTGAAGCGGAAGTTCCCATAACTATTTTTCTATTTTTGTCTTCGCCAGTTTTGACAGGCTTTTATTTTCTGAACCTGACCATTTTTTCAGGAGTGTTTTGAGCTGCTGAGGATGTGATGTTTTTAATAATCCTTCCGCCATCGTTATAGTTGTCAACGGCAAGGTCTTTTCACTTACTTTACTTAGAAAAGTGATCAGTTGGGAAGTAAGTTCCGGTTTTGACCGGCATATTTCGATTAACATTTTAAGGGAGGCTGTATTTTCCTTCCCGCTTTCCCCCTGTCGAATTTTCTGTGTCAGGGCCTCGAAAACTGAAGCCGCTTCGCTGCCTGAAACCGCTGAAATCGTCTTTATCGTGTTGTTTTGAATAGTTTGAGACTCACTCAAAAGACCTTGAAGTACTTCCTGGGCTTTTGGTGTCATTCTCTGTAGGTTAACTGCGGTAATCCCCAGTTTCTCTCGAGAGAAATAAAAGTAGGGCTGGAGGTTTTCTCCAGAGAGCCTCGGTTCGCTTTTTACCCAATCTGAAAGCCACAAATCCTCCAGTAAAAGTTTTTGTTCTTCGTTCAGCACCGTTTGCTCTCCATCTTTTACATCAGCATGTTCCAGAGGCGCTAATAATGTAAGCATTCCATTATTCTTGGCCTGAAAATCATGGAAACTGGTAAATGTTTCCGGTTTAAAATACTCTAGTAACATCAATTTGGCCAACATCCTTCTTTTCAGGGTCATTCCTTTGGAGACCCCCATCTGCATTCGGATCAAAAGAGTGTTAAGAAAACGTTTCGTTTGCCGTGGATTACCATTTAAACCTCTGCTCAAGACTGGTACTACCTGTGAGCATAACGCAATCGCATCTACAAATTCGGCGTCAGGGGAGGCGAAAAAATCATTTAGGTTAGTCTGGTCAAACATAAAATTGAAGCTCTTGGCCCGTTTGGCTAGAATTACCTCATTCCGCTTTTTTTCAAACATTTCGTCATCGACATATAACTTGGCGAATAGAAGGTTGATGTAGGTGGTCATTTCAACCGTATTCAACTCTGGTATGCGGATTGGAAACTGAATGAGTTTCTCCAAATAATCACGCCCGACTTCCATATTATCACCCGGAACCTCAGGAAATCTTCTTTTGACTGAGTATTTGATCAGCCGCTCATCCGCTCCTATCACAAAGGCAGTGTTTTTTGTAAACAAAAACAACTTGATGGCTTCCAGCGTCCCAATTACAGTATCAGGGGAACAGCGGTCTAGATCGTCAATGAGTACAATTATCTTCGCTATCTTTGTTTCACTGATGAGATCTTCAAAGTTTTTATGGAATTCCTGGATATTACTCCGGAGTGTATCATCCGGGTCATCCTCTTTTTTCTCCTGTTTGGCCTTAATGTAGCTTTCATAATCTACATCTTTTAGCTTGGAAATCGCTTCTGTTGCAGCAACGCCTAAGGAGCCTAATGGACCCATCGTGCCATACGCAATTGCATGTTTTGAAGCAGTCCCTGCGGCTTTTATCCAATCAATACGCTTTAAAAGTTTTGCAGCATATTTTAATGCCTTCTCTGTAAAGGTTCGTTTTGCGATAATTTCATCTACGATACTTGCCATCAATACCGTCTTCGCATCTTCATAACCTTCAAAAAGCCATCCATTAAATTTAATTACCAAAACGTCTTTATCATCTTCATAGTGATGTTCGACCATTTTCATTAAACTCGATTTTCCACTACCCCAGTCACCGTAAATACCTATACTACATGGTAAAAGATTTGGATTATCTACTATACCTGTTACAGCATTTAATAAATGACTATAATCAATATAGTCTGATAGCGATTCATTGTCACTCCACATTTTAAAGGTTTTTGTCAATTTATAGTACAAAAAGCATATTTTGGCATCAGAATCAATTACTCCTACACTTTTAAGAAGCTATTTGTAGGGAGCCAATTATTATCCAACGATAACATGGCTATTCATAATCAAATAAAGAAAAGAAGCAACTTTATCTTGCAAGTTACCATAAGTTCTATTCAATGAAAGCCTTCTCCGATTTGTGAAATGGTGGACTAATCGGAAATAGTTGACTATATTATTAAATAACCACTTACAAACAAAATTATCATGTTCATAATTTTAAAAGCAGCCACAGGCAGTTTTCAAGATTATTAAGTGATTCCCTATTTCTATCTTCGGCTTTTTGTTTACTACGAAACTTAATAATCTAATTTATCATTAAGCGTCGATGCTTGCTCTTGCTTTCAGGCCAAACTCCTTTTTTATACCATGTATTGGTTTCTTGGCCTAATATCAGTACCCTATTTTTTTAGTAATTTTCTGAGATCAGAGGGATTAACGGCTTGGACAAAAAATATCCTCCCGGATAGCCATCAAAGGTATTAAAAAACAGCTGAGTTACCTTTTGTTGATCTCATTTAGTTGATCTTTCATCTACTAAGTTTTGGAACAGCTCTATAAAGTATTCGTTGAATTCCTCCCCAAAAATTATTTATCGACTTGGAGATCTTCAAATGTACCCCAAGGATACGTCCGCCTTTTTTAAATTTTAAAGAATCATTGTCTTTTACTCACCGGAACTCCAATACAAACTTGCCGGAATTTTCAGTTCGTCAACTATGTTGAGCGTCCTGACAGATGAGCATTTACGGTTATTGATATATCTGTAGATAAACAACCGTAATCATCATTTTCCTTCATATAATAACATTGTCCTATTTATTCTTCTCCCTCAACCCCAACTCCCCAAACAACTCCTTAAACATCTCCCCTGGATCCACATTGATGGCCAGGGCGATCAGGTAAAGTTCGTCGGCCCGGAGTTTGGCGGAGTCGTTGGAAGTTAATTGGGTGAGACGGGATTTGCTGATGCCAGTGCGCCTGGAAACCTCTGCCTTATTTACCGTCCTTTTGGCTAAATATAAGCCCAATGCTGTCATTAGAATATTGTTTTATGGTACAGCAATGTAGAAATACTAAATTTTTGTTGCTAAAAAATGGATAACTGTTTTGAAAATAGATTTTGTTTCTTTACGTTTGTTTAGAAAGTATAAACTATTGTATATAAAAATAAAATACTGATTCATTGAAAGCTAATAAGTCTATCGATGCTTTGACCATGGAAACAGAAGAACCGTTTCGCTGCCCCCATTGTGAGAAAAAGTTACCTTTCCGACTGATCATGAAAGTGAAAAACGAGCATGTAATTGAATGCCCGTTTTGCGGGGAGGCGGTAGTTCCCAAAAAGACCAAATCCTTTACCTGGGGATATGTAATTGGGTTTTTGTCATTTGTGGTACCCGAACAAATTGTGTTTTACCTGCATGAGGATATTGTTATGGCATTCCTGATTGGGTTTTTGCATGCGTTAACGGCTTTCGGGCTGGTCTCCCTTTACCTCTATTGCAACACGAAATTTATCAAAGCCACCTCCTTCTTTATTTAATTATTTCACTAAAACAAAACAACTATGAATGCAAAAATGAAAAGTCTGGTAATCCTGTTCGCCATCTGTGGCAGTTTCGCTATTAGCGGGGTAGAACAAACTGCTCCTAAGGATGGAGAAGTTTGGGCAGGTATTAGTTATTTGGCATCCCGCAGGGGGGCTTCGCCTGAAGCAGGATTGGCCATCAATGCCATCGGCCTTATTGATGCTGCAGCATGGGGATTTGGCGTCGGTATGGTGGCCGGTCCGGCCGGGGGCATGATCGCAGGAGTTACTGCTGGCGCATAGTTCTCCCATGTCTTTCAAGTACCTCACCCTATCAGCTACTGCCGTCTACCTGACGGGGGTGCTGGTAGGGTTTCATATTGAAACGAATCTATCTGTTATGATACAGGATACCCATACAAATTTACAAACATTTGACCAACCCAAATCCGAGTATCTTTGGTCCATTGCGGGAAACAACGTATCTGTAGCCCTGATCAATATTGGAGGTGGGTTTTCCCTGGGGACCATTTCCTTTATGAATACTTTTTACAATGGTGCCGTATTGGGTTATGCCCTATCTGTGGCAGGGAATAATTTTTCACTTGCTTTAATTATAAGACACCTGCTGCCTCATGCCATTGAGATCGCAGCCATCATCCTTTCCTGTTCCTTGGGGTTTTACCTGGGTTTATACCTATTTAAAAAATTCATGCTTGGAAAGGGGCCTGTGTTTGAATACCACAAATTCCTGGTCCAGGCAGTCCTCACCCTGATCATCTTTTTGGTAGCTGCCGTTTTGGAAGTTTATGTCAGTTTCTCCGGATGAAAAAACACCTCCATTATATCATTCTATTTATCCTTTCCATCCTGTTTTATTGGATATCAAGCCGGTCCTATGCCCTGCAGTCCGGGGAACTGGAAAGCATGGAGCTGTTCAGGTTATTCCGGGGAATCAGCAACTTGATTGCCCTTTTTGTTCCGTTGATGCTTTTTGTGTTTTATATGGTCACTTCCGGACTGATGTTCACACTGCTGGATGAAAAAATCAATGCCCAAAAGCTGTCCTTTGCCATTACAATATCATTCATTCCCATTCTCCTCAACTGCCTGATTTACCTGCTTTTTTTGTATGGAATTGAAGAAGGCGGAACGCTTTCGGAAATGCTTCACCAACCCTCCTTTATGGGATTGGGGCTGTCGGATATGGAGGAGCTGAGTTATATTTTCTGGTTGGGGTTTTACCTGTTTTTTGCAATAATGATATGGCATGAGTTTGACCTGGAAGTTGGAAAAGCGATTGCCATAAGCTGTGCCCCTACCCTATTGGTGGTTTTACTAAGGTGGCTGGTGGGGTTTTATAGTAATTTTTAATCAAGAGAATTCCTCGGGGCTTGCCCCGGGGTTTAGAGGAAAAGTTTGAAAAACGGATGGTTTTTCATACACTTTGAAAAAGTGTAGTTTTGATAAGTGGACGATCATATTTACAAAAGACATAATAAAACACTTTTGCTTTACCATTTGGTATTTCCCCTGAAATATAGGAAAAAGGTACTGACAGAGGAAACAGGAGAAACCCTAAAGAGTGTGTGCGTAGAGCTATCGGGTCGATATGAGCTTGAATTTATAGAAATTGGATACGAATCGGATCATGTTCATTTTTTGGTTCAAAGTGTCCCATCGATTTCGGTGAGTAAGCTGGTTAGAGTGATAAAGAGTATTACAGCAAGAGAGTTGTTTCGTTTACATCCAGAAATAAAACAACTGTTGTGGGGAGGGAGTTTATGGACAAGCGGATATTATGCAAATACGGTTGGCCAATATGGGAACAGGGAGGTTATAAGAAAGTATGTGGAGAATCAAGGCAAAGAGAAAGAATACAAGAAAATCCACTCAGGACAGCTCGGTTTATTCTAATACTTCGGGGCTTGCCCCGGGGTAGTTTATTTAAACATTTCCCAATGGTCTAGACGCATGATGCACCATTAGTATTTCTATTCTGTCTTCACCTCTGAGTTCATAGATAATTCTGTAATTCCCTTCAATCAATTCCCTGATATTTTCTTCATTCTTTTCAGGCACTTTCCTTCCGATCTTAGGCATCTTCTTCAAGATGTCCACTTTATCAAAGAGTTTTGAGACAATAAAAGATGCATATTTTTCAGAAAATCTGTTGCTATATTCTGCTATACTGGTTAAATCATCTATGGCCCTTTCCGCCCATATTATTTTAACCATTTTTCCAATTTCTTTTTAGCTTCTTCCTCCGTGTAGAATTGTCCCGCTTGTATTTGTTGTTGGCCTTCTTCAATTTTTTGCAAAATCATTAATCTTTCCATTAATTCATCTACAGAAAACTCCTCAGGCATATCTTGAATAGTTTCTAATAATTGCGTCTTCTTCATGAGTCTTTATATGTTTCAATCACAATATACGAAATACAACCTTCCTTGTCCATTTTTTTTGATCACTACCAACGTTACGGTCAATAACGTAGAGATAATATCTCTGGTTCTAATGCATTTGGCTTCCACCAAATATTTCCCCTGATTCTTTTTTGCTACAGAGCATGTCCGGATAATCGAGGCGAGGCAGGATCAAACATAGAGTGGACTTAGGTATTTCTTAAATTACTAAAAAAATATAGGGACGAAAAGCGGGAGGGCCGGCACAAAACCGGGGTGCGCAGGGGGACGCGGGGAGAAGGATTTTTGTGCCTTGACCTTTTTCGTTCTTTTTGGGTCAAGCCAAAAAGGACAAAGAATTGAAGGCCAATTTCCTGGAGTAACCCTCAAATTTAACCAGCAAAAGCCTCATATTTTTTTTCAGGTATAAACCGGACTCCTATTTTATACCTATGTTAATTTCCATTATTAACAATGAAGATGACAAGCAGGGGTATCCTAAATAGTAAAACTAAAAATGAAGACCTATATTAGGCCTTCATCTGCAAAACTTAGGTAGGAAGCATCTGTAAATATCAGATGATCCAGGACCGGTATTTCCAGGCTTTTTCCGACTTCACTCAACCTATGGGTCAGCCTTTTGTCCGCTTCGGAAGGTTTAACGTTCCCGGATGGATGATTATGTACCAGGATTAATCCAGAGGCTAAGTAGTCCAGCGCTTTTTTGAAGATCAGCTTGGGATCAGCCAAAGTACCGTGGGTCCCTCCTGAACTGATCTTATGGAGCTTGACCACCTGGTTATTCCGATTCAATAAAACGATGTAAAAATGCTCAACGACTTCATCGAAGAGGTAAGGCTTCATACAATTGTACACATCCTGGGAGCAGTTGATTTTGATTCTTTTGTCCGGATGTTCAACCATCCTTCTTCTTCCCAGTTCAAAGGATGTAACCAGTGCGGTGGCTCTGGCATATCCTATCCCTGCAATCTTGAGCCATCTTTCCATGTCCCATTTCGCCAACTCTGCAAGTCTGTTATCCGCCAGAACAAGTATCTCCCTGGCTTTGTCCACCGGAATATTGGCGATGGCGGCAATGAGATGGTAATCCGTCATAGCGGATTTCCCCTGGTTGTACAGTATCTCCGTGGGTTCTGATAATAGATTAAAACGTTTCATGATAGGTATACCGACTTTAAATCTCCTGGCACTGGAGGGCTAAATGAATGATAAGCCCATCCCATGGGGAGTTTTTCACTAAGTACAAGGAGGAACGGAATAAAGCATCTCAGGCAATCACCTCCTATTATGCCGTAGTTCCTTGGTACATTTCAGACCGTCAATTCGGATGCATGTGAAAAAATAGCCCATAACTTTGGTGCGTCATTCATTTGGCCTCAGTACAGTCCTGGTTTTTTTCTCAGATTGTTCATAAGTACTCATTTAGCGGTTAAAAGATATTTTAAATCAATTGGCACCTCGTTCCGAAATAGATTTTTTAATTCAGCTTTTCCAAAGTCCCAATAGGATACACCGGAGATGGTAAATCACCCATATAAATGAATCAGAGGAAATGGTCAAAGGTAGGCCACCAAGGGAGGTTAAAATTATTTAGATTTATCGAAAGCCCGAAAATCCCAGAATAATAGCTTTGCGCTATTTCAGTCCACTAAACACCTACGTTCAAAAAATATAAAATACTTGTGCATTATTATGATTTATATTTTACCTTAACTTACACTATGATAATGAAAGCATACGACATCATCGTGATTGGCGCCGGTTCTGCTGGATTAAGTGTGAGCCTGGGTATGCATGAATTAGGATTTGATGTGTTGCTGATAGATAAAAGCGACAAAAGGATCGGTGGAGAATGCCTAAACGATGGCTGTGTTCCCAGTAAAGCGCTCATTCACATTGCCAAAACCATACACGAAGCAAAGGGGTCGCAGGAATTCGGCCTTGAAGTATCAGGAGTGGTCGATTTCCAGAAGGTGAAGGATTATATCCAAAATGTGCAGAACACCATCAAAGAACATGAAAATGCAACATATTTCACTGACTTGGGCCTGGACGTGGAACTGGGTACTGCCAGGTTTTTGAGTGAAAACACTATAGGGATCAACGATAAAAAAATTTCAGCCAAAAAAATCGTCATAGCCACAGGATCAAAGCCTAAAATCATACCTATTAAAGGAATAAAAAATGTGACAGTATATACCAACGAGACCATTTTTGATATAAAGGAACTTCCAAAAAAGATGGTGATCATAGGAGGGGGCCCTATAGGCTGTGAGTTTTCCCAAGCCTTCAGCAGGCTGGGAACAAAAGTATCCGTAATAGAAACCGGGGACAGGATTTTATCTAAAGAAGACCCCGAGATCAGCCAAGTACTTTTTGAAAGGCTGAAAGGTGAAGGCATAGAATTTTTCCTTAATTCAGAAATTCTGGAATTCTCGGGTTCCAATACGATCATCCTGCAAAAAGACCAGGGAAAAAGATCTTTGGATTTTGATTTAGTGCTGATGGGAGTGGGAAGGGAAGTAAATTTCAATGACCTCGACTTAGGCAAAGCAGGTATAAAAGTAAATGAAAATGGGGACCTGGTGATAAATGAATATCTTCAGACCACCAATAAGCATGTATATGTAGCAGGAGATGCTGCCGATCAGATGAATTTTTCCCATGGTGCTGAACATCAGGCCACTACCATAATAAAAAATTTCCTCAATCCCTTTAAATCCAAGATCAGTTATGAGCATTTCTCATGGGTTACCTTTACCGATCCTGAAGTGGCCACATTTGGAAGGCAGGCCAAAAATCTGGAAGTAAAGGGTGAAAAATTCGAAAGACTGGAACTGGATTTTAATGAGGATGACAGGGCAGTCATTGGTGATTACCGATATGGTAAACTTATTCTCTTTGTGAAAAAAACGATTATTCCCGGAGGAGACAGGAAAATTCTCGGTGGCAGTATGATAGCTCCCCATGCCGGAGAAATCATACAGGAGCTGGTTTTGGCCAACAGTGCCGGAATGGGTACAAAAGCCTTATTTGATAAATTACCTGCCTATCCTGTAGCCTCAAGAGTCAATAAATCCATCATCACAGAAATGGTAAGGAAAGAAATAGGACCCAAGATTAAAAAACTGTTGCGTAAGTTCTATTGATCATTTTTCGCTAAAACCCCCACATTATCTTCAATGTCCTCCTTTTCTGGCCTGAATTTATTCAGGAAATAATATATGGCATAAAACTGCAACAGCCCTATCATTTGGAATCCAAGGATATAATATGGCCAATTTCCCAAAATAAATGGGCTGTCGGCTATTGGCTTTTGGGCGGTGAAGAAATAATTTGAACCGGTATAGTAGTTAAAAACTGCCATAACTGCCAATACCAGCTGCGTAAAAATAAACACCCTGATCCATGAATGATAAGATGGCCGCATCTGATAGGCAGTAACAAGAAACAGGGGCACAAATATAATCCCCCCATGCTCTATAAAATATTCCAAAAACACAGGAAATTCTCCACCATGCAGTGGCTGTGGTGTGAGGATGGCATTTAACCCACCGGCTATCCCCCAAAACACCAGAATGTCAAACAGCAACTGTCTGGGCTTTAGCAATGCAAAAATAGCCAACCATTGGGCAATTGTACACAAATGAAACGGCAGGGAAGTCTGAACACTCCACTTTCCTGTAAAATAAAGATAAGGATGGATCAAAACAGCAGATAGGAGTAAGATCCCTGCCGTTAGCCATCTCAAATACAGCTTTTGTTGATTATTTGCTCGGATACCAATAAATAGCAGAAGCAGTACCGTCCCAAATGTAGGGGTAATCCATGCCCACCATGTAGCACTCCCTATTTCTATTACCTGTGCCATCTAGTGGATAGTATCTTTATAAAACGTCTTAATTTTGGCCGGTGAACATCCTAGCTCATAGGCACACACCATGGCTATATTCAATAGCTGTTGCTTAAAAATACCGTTATGTAAGAACCTTCTTGCCGAAGTGATAACCGCTAAGGGTAGTTTGACGAATTTGCCGTTCTTCCTCAACCGCTTTTGTATCTCAAAATCTTCAAGAATTGGCAATTGTTTATAGGCACCTATTTCCTCAAATACTGATTTTCTGATAAAGATGGCCTGATCCCCATAAGTCAAATAAGCACTGTTAATTCTGGTGAAGGCCGAAAAGAATCTGAAAGCAAAATTTTCCATATCAAACTTCATATAAAAGCTACCCCCAACAGTATCTTCTTCCCCCATCGCTGCTTCAATGGATTTTATCCCTCCCTTTGGCAAAAGCGTATCTGCATGCAGGAAAAGTAAAACGTTCCCTTTGGCTATCCCTGCCCCCATGTTCATCTGGTTTGCCCTGCCATTTTCTGAAGTGATTACAGTCAGATCTTTATATTTGCTGCAGATTTCCACTGATTGGTCTGTAGATCCTCCATCTACCATTATGACCTCACAGCTTTCTTCCTGCGAACATAGGTTCTCCATTAAAGCCGGAATCGCTTTTTCTTCATTTAGCACTGGGATGATGATGCTCACCATATCATTATGAAAAACTTAGGGCCATTTAAAAATCAATTTAATAAATCAGGCAGCCTATAAAAAGCTTTATTCTTTCTTTCTGAATTAGTTTAAAGTAAATTGTAATCGATAGGTTAAATTTTACCCATGGATAAAGTAATAAATATTTACTGTCATCCGAGATAAAATTCTCTAAGTTTACTCAATATTGAAAAAATACAATAGCGAGGTTTTGATACCCCGCTAAAGTTTATGATGTTTGAAGTGTCCAAACCTCTCAACATCATGCCCAAAAATACGAATCTTG
>JBGTDA010000024.1:0-37088 GCA_041748555.1 Rhodonellum sp. | reverse complement strand
GTTCCGTTATATCCGGTGCTGCCACTGATATTCTGTATTACGAGCGCCTATTTGCTTTATTCAAGTATCGCCTATACCGGTTGGGGTGCTTTGGTTGGAATAGGTGTATTGGTGGCAGGTATTTTGCTATTGATGATAAATCCAAATATTGTCAATCCAAGATCAAAAAGCAGTAACGGTCAACTTAAACGCTGACTCCAAAAAGAAGGAGCATTATCAAAAGAGGATTAATATGAGAAAGTCCACTATTTTATTTGGTACAATTATTATCCTAGGCTGTTGGGTCACAACTGTTCAGGCACAAAACAATACACCATTTGTTTTGGATGTGCCCTACGTACCCACACCTGATGCAATAGTTGAGGAAATGTTCAGATTGGCTGAAGTGGACGGTGACGATATTCTATATGATTTGGGTTCGGGAGATGGCAGGATTCCTATTGCAGCCGCCCGTCAGTTTGGGATCCGGGCTGTAGGTGTTGAGCTGAACCCGGCCAGAATCAAGGAAGCAAAGGAGAATGCCTTGGTTGCGGAAGTTACCGATAAGGTGGAGTTTTTTGAAGAAGACATCTTTGAATTTGATTTCAGTGAAGCGACTGTAGTGATCATGTACCTCTTTCCCGAGGTAAATCTGAAACTACGGCCCAAAATTCTTCAAATGAAACCCGGAACCAGGATAATTTCCCATAAGTATACCATGGGAGATTGGGAACCGGAGCAAACAAAAACTGTAACAGGCGAAAACGGAAAAGAACATAAGCTCTATTTATGGCGGGTTCCTGCCAACGGTTTAGCTGAATTTAAATAAATAAAAACCAATTAAATATTACTTTAACCACTTAACAAACAAAAAAAAGATGAAAACAATCAACACTTTATTTGCTGCAATAGTGATTGCGGCTTGGTCAACCAACCTTGCAGTTGCGCAGGACGTGGTGTATGTTCCCACCCGACAACCGGTGGTGGATGCTATGCTGAAGCTAGCCGATGTCAAAGAATCGGATGTCGTATATGATCTAGGGTGTGGTGATGGCCGGATTGTCATTACTGCTGCGAAAGATTATGGTGCAAGAGGAAAAGGTATTGATATTGACCCTCAAAGAATCAAAGAGGCAAAAGAAAATGCCACCGAAGCCGACGTGAATGACAAGGTTGAATTTGAACTTGCCAATCTATTCGAATCAGATGTAAGTGAGGCTTCAGTTGTGACATTATACCTGTTGAATTCACTTAATCTCAAACTTAAGCCTATTCTAATGGAACAGCTAAAACCCGGGACCAGGATTGTTTCACATTCTTTCCATATGGGAGATTGGGAAGCAGAAAAAACCGAAACCGTTGATGGAGCCACTATATATCTGTGGACAGTTCCTGAGCGGACTGCTGCAAAGGAATAAATTGATAAAACCGGAGTTCAAAAAACTCCGGTTTTTTTTATTTATTCCTCAGATTTTAATGCTGATTCTTTTCCCCATCACCCGGAATTAAAGAGAAGGTTCTCTTGAGGTGTTGAGCAAAATAATTCCTACCGAAAATTTAAAAATTTTTATGATAGCAAATTTTTTATAAAAGGTTGATTTTTCTAACTTCTCCAAAATTCCGCCAAAGTCCTCATTTGGTGTTACAATGGTTCGGGTGCAAAATGGAAATGAAATAATTTTATTCAGTTTTATATGCGAATAATATTAAATTGCATTAAATCATGAATGCGGTTGAAATTCAAATGGCATCCTGTAAATTACCGATTGCCCGGAGTAGTTCTGCTCACCTGTTCGTCAATATTGAATCCAAAAATGTATACAAAAACCTGAATATGAAATTTCAGTCAAACTTAAAACCTGAGTCCCAGTCGGGTTCATTATTTTGTCCATACCCATCTTTGCTTGCCATAGGTCATCGCTTTTCCATCATCACCAAAATCTAAATTTTTCTCCAACCTTAACAATATGACAATGAAAACCCGAATCATCTTAATCACCCAATTCATCATACAAATGTCAATTTATCAAACTATTGCTCAAAATCAACCCCTTACTGCACCCGTCATCTCCAGCCCATGGGCGGAGAATGTCAATAAGGAGTCACCCCATCAAGAATATCCCCGACCCCAGATGACCAGGGAAACCTGGGTAAATCTCAACGGTCAATGGGATTATGCGATCGTTTCCAAATCAGAACCCATGCCCCCAACTCCTGATGGGAAAATCACAGTTCCTTTTGCTGTGGAATCCGCTCTTTCCGGAGTAAACAAAGTGGTGGGAAAAGACCGGGAACTTTGGTATAAAAGGAGCTTCGAAGTTTCTCCTGCCATGAGGAGGGGAAAAATACTGTTGCACTTCGGTGCAGTAGATTGGGAAGCAGAAGTATTCGTCAATGGGAAAAGCGCAGGTATCCATCGTGGTGGTTATGATCCTTTTTCTTTTGAGATCAACTCATTTCTTCAAAACGGAAAAAGCCAGGAGCTGAGCGTCCGGGTTTGGGATCCCTCCGATGACGGACCTCAACCCAGGGGAAAGCAGATCAACAATCCCAACAGCATCTGGTATACCCCGGTGACCGGTATCTGGCAGACAGTTTGGCTGGAACCTGTTCCAACCGCACATATTGAGGAGCTGAAGAACACTCCGGATTTTGATCGGGGGATAATCCATGTTGAGGCAAAAATAGCGTCGGCAAAACCAAATCAAAAAGTTGTGGTACGGGCCCTGGATGGTGAAAATGTCATCGCCGAACAAATCGTAAATCCGGGCGAACAGGCGTCCCTAGCTATTCCTGATCCCACACATTGGACGCCACAAAACCCCTTTCTGTATGATCTTGAAATTTCATTGAATGAGGGTAACAAAACCGTGGATCAGGTCAAAGGCTATGCAGGCATAAGAAAAATAAGCATGGCTCCGGATGAAAACGGAATCCAGCGCATGTTGCTCAACGATGAATTCCTGTTTCAATATGGACCTCTTGATCAAGGCTGGTGGCCGGATGGACTGTACACCGCGCCAACGGACGAAGCGCTGGTTTTTGATATTATCAAGACAAAGGAAATGGGTTTCAATATGATCCGAAAGCATGTAAAAGTGGAGCCCGCCCGATGGTATTACCACACAGACCGATTAGGGATATTGGTTTGGCAGGATATGCCAAACGGTGATCATGGAAACAACTGGGAATCCCGACCCGGTGTAATCGGAAAAGGAACCGAGCGCGATAGATCCGCCGATTCGGAGTCCATCTATAGGACAGAATGGAAAGAAATCATGGATGCCAATTACAATTTCCCTTCTATTGTTGTTTGGGTTCCCTTCAATGAGGCTTGGGGACAGTTCAAGACCAGAGAAATCACGGAATGGACACAGGAATACGATCCAACCAGGTTGGTGAACAGTGCCAGTGGAGGAAACTTTGAAATGGAAGGGAACAGAATTACAGGAGATATTCTGGATTTGCATAATTATCCTGATGCCGTGATGCCTGATCCGGACCTTTATGGAAAAGATCAGATCATAGTTTTAGGGGAATTCGGTGGATTGGGTCTCCCTCTGGAAGGACACACCTGGCAGCAAAAAGACAATTGGGGTTATCAAAGCTTCAAAAACAAAGAAGATTTGACAAATCGGTACGAGTCTTTGATGGTTTCATTGGAAAATCTAATCAAGAAAGGTTTGTCAGCAGCAGTTTATACTCAGACCACTGATGTGGAAGGTGAGGTCAACGGTCTGATGACCTATGATAGAAAAGTCATTAAAATGTTGCCCGAAACACTCAAAAGGTTCCACGAAAAGCTTTATCAGGTAAATGTGCCTGTAAGCCAATCCGAAATTGCCAATGCCGCTATTCCAATTTCCGACATTTATTGATAAATATTCTGATTTGAATCAGTTTTCATGAGTATCTTCAATCTTTGACTTAAAGAAATACCGGTGATGACCCGGTGGTTCAAAATTTATTTAACAAACCCGGAATATGAGAATTTTGAAAAACTTGCTTGGATTATTGATGATGTTCCTTCTTGGTACAGAAACCATCTTTGCGCAAAATGAAAAACCACTTTTCCCCGAAACGCCCGGAATGGTTTCCTATACTTATCGAAACAGTTTCCAAAAGGATGTTGCGGCAACTCTGGATACCATCCAGTCTTTGGGTATTACGGATATGGAATTTTCCAATCTGTTTGGTAAAACTCCGACCGAGCTGCGCAATCTTCTTGATGAGCGGGATATGTTCTGTTCTTCATTTGGCGTGGGCTATGCGGATCTGATCAACAAAACCGGGGAGGTGGGAAACAATGCCAAAACCCTGGGAGCAAAATTTGTCCGGGTGGCCTGGATTCCTCATGAGGCTCCATTTGACATTGAAGATGCCAAAAAAGCGGTTGAGGATTTTAATAAAGCAGGAAAGATCCTGAAAGATGAATTCGACCTAACTTTCTGCTATCACAATCATGGCTATGAATTCCATCCTTACGGGCAAGGGACACTTTTTGATTATATGATGGATGAAACCGATCCGGAATATGTAAACATAGAAATCGACATTTTATGGACATACTTCCCGGGTGTTGATCCTGCAGAGCTGATCAAAAAATATCCCGACCGCATGAAGTTGATGCATCTCAAAGACCTGAAAAAAGGTGTGGAAGGAAATATGTCAGGTGGAACTCCCGTTGAAAACGATGTAGCATTGGGCACGGGTCAACTTGATATTCCCAAAATCCTGAAAGCCGCCGGGGAAGCAGGAATAAAACATTATTATATAGAAGACGAAAGCCCCGACTACCACAAACAGGTACCCAATTCAATCAATTATTTGAAGAGCTTAAAATACTGATCAAGAATATTTCCCTAAACTCCATTTCAAATTTTCACTTTATTTTAATGTTGCATAAAAATAAATACCAATTAGTTTTCAAAACTAAAATCGTTTTAATCTCAATGGTTATCCTTGTAATGGGATGCCGTACCGAAAATCAAATTGAGCAGGAGCATCAAATTGAGCAAGAGATTCCTGTCAAAAATGATTTTGATGTGAAGGATGGTATGGTCATGATTCCTTCAGGAAGTTATCAGATTGGAGGAAATTCCGATCATGCTGATGCGGATGAATTTCCAAGAAAACAAATTGAAATAGGAGCGTTTTGGATGGATATCCATGAAGTCACCAATGCAGAATTTAAAGCCTTTGTGGATGAGACAGGATATGTAACCGTTGCCGAAAGGCCGATAGATTGGGAAGAAATCAAAAAGCAGCTGCCTGAAGGGACCCCCAAGCCTGATGAGGAGGTGTTAAAACCCGGTTCGATGGTTTTTCATCCCACGGAAGGACCTGTTCCCATGGATAATCCCGGACGTTGGTGGCACTGGGTGATCGGGGCCAACTGGAAAAATCCCATGGGTTCCCAAAGCGAAATCGAAAATAAAATGGATCATCCTGTAGTGCATGTTTCATATGAAGATGCCAATGCCTATGCAACCTGGGCAGGAAAAAGACTGCCTACCGAAGCAGAATGGGAATGGGCGGCCCGTGGAGGTTTGGATGACCCGATATATCCATGGGGAAACGAACCCGCAAAGAATGCCTTCCAAAAGGCGAATTTTTGGCAGGGTATGTTTCCATATGAAGACAGAGCAGAGGATGGTTTTACCGGTACTGCCCCTGTTATGAGCTTCGCACCAAACGGATTTGGGTTATATGATATGGCAGGTAATGTATGGGAATGGTGTGAAGATTGGTATCATGCTAAGGCGTATGAAATGATGGAAACCAAAGGGGTGAGCGGACCCGAATCCGCATTTGATCCTCAGGAGCCGCTCATACCCAAAAGAGTCATGAGAGGAGGGTCGTTTTTGTGCAATGATTCATATTGCAGTGGATATAGAGTTTCCCGAAGAATGAAGTCCAGCGAGGATTCCGGATTAAATCATACCGGATTCAGATGTGTGAAGGACTTGAATTAACAGCTTAAGAATGAAATCGATTTTTAATTTTTTTTTCAGAAAGCAACCATGAAAAAGAACAAACCATGTCCACAGCCCCTCAAGGGAATCATACCTCCAATGGTCACCCCATTATTGGATAATTCAACTTTGGATCGCAAGGGATTGGACCGATTGATCGAACATGTGATCGATGGCGGGGTGCACGGGTTGTTTATTCTGGGTACTACGGGAGAATCCACCAGTCTTTCCTATGGATTGCGAAGGGAGCTCATCGAGCTGACCTGTGCAAAAACAGATGGGAGAGTTCCGGTGTTGGTTGGGATATCAGATTCCTCGATGGAGGAAAGTATAGCACTGGCAATAACTGCAAAAGATGCCGGAGCCGACGCGGTGGTGGCCGCACCACCGTTTTATTTCTCAGTGGGTCAGGAGGAATTGGTTGACTATTATACTGAATTGGCAGACAGGGTCCAGTTGCCGCTTATATTGTACAACATGCCGGCTCATACCAAAATCAATATTGAACCTGAGACGGCACTAAAACTTTCCGGTCATCCGGGAATAATAGGAATCAAAGACAGCTCCGGAAGCGGCGTTTATTTCAATAAGCTGCTTAATATCATGAAAAACCATAAATCATTTACCATACTTGTTGGCCCGGAAGAGATGATGGCCGCCACTGTTTTGATGGGAGGAAACGGTGGGGTCAATGGCGGTGCAAATATGTTTCCAAAACTATATGTTGATCTTTACAATGCAGCAGTCGCCCGGGATATTGATCTGGTATTGAAGCTTCAGGAAAAGGTGATGGAGGTTTCGGAGAAAATATATAATGTTGGGAAATCCGATTATAAGTATCTGCAGGGACTAAAAGCTGCGCTGGCGCATTTGGAAATCTGCAATGGTTTTATGGCATTGCCTTTATCAGGTTTCGGACAAAATGAGAATGACATCATTAAGGAAAATCTTAAAAACATAACAGATTAAAGCATCCAGTTTCTGCTTTTATGTAATATTGAAAACCAAGAGTAGCCGAATTTTTTGAATGTAGAAAAATGAATTTACCCATTGTTGATTTAACCCTCTTTCTGGTTTACATGTTGGCCATTATGCTTTTTGGCGTTTCTTTTTATTTCAGAAAGCGGTCATCAGAAGAATATATGGTAGGAGGAGGGAGGTTACCTTCCTGGGCAATAGGAATGTCTATTTTCGCCACTTTTGTTAGCAGCATCAGTTTTTTGGCTTTACCCGGAAATGCTTATCTATCCAATTGGAACGGTTTTGTATTCAGTCTTTCAATTCCTTTGGCGGCTTGGCTTGCGGTCAAATTCTTTGTGCCGCTTTACCGTAAAATGGATAGCCCTTCGGCATATTATTATCTGGAAAAACGATTTGGGGCTTGGGCGAGAACATATGCATCCAGCTGTTATCTTTTAACCCAGCTGGCCAGGATGGGTGCTATCATGTATCTGCTCGCATTGCCGATGAATGCCCTGTACGGCTGGAGTATTCCTATAATTATTGTTGTTACCGGTATCAGCGTTATCGTGTATGCCATGATGGGAGGTCTGGAAGCTGTTGTATGGACAGATGCCATTCAAGGTATCATTCTGATTATAGGGGCGTTAGCCTGTTTGGTTATAATCTTTTTTTCCATGCCAGAAGGTCCGGGACAAGTATTTACAATTGCTTCAGAAGCCAATAAATTCAGCCTCGGCAGCTTTGATTTCAATTTTGTGGATTCCACCTTTTGGCTGATCCTTATTTATGGTCTGTTTATCAACATGCAAAATTTTGGAATTGATCAAAGCTACGTACAGCGGTATATGAGTGCCAAAACCGAAAAAGAGGCAATCGCCTCGACGTGGTTGGGAAGTTTGCTGTATGTGCCTGTTTCACTGCTGTTTTTTTTAATTGGAACTGCCTTGTATTCCTACTACCAGGCCATGCCTGGATTACTGCCTGTGGAACTTCGGGGGATGGAAAATGCAGACAAGGTGTTTCCATATTTTATAGTAGCGGGCCTACCAAAAGGTTTTACAGGACTTTTGATCGCATCAATTTTTGCTGCGGGAATGAGTACCGTCTCCACCAGTATCAACGGTTCCGCTTCTGTAATCCTGACTGACCATTACAAGCAATATGTCAATCCTGATCCATCCGAAAAATCAGCAATGCGTGTATTGTATGTTGCTTCTTTTCTAATGGGAGGGATCAGTATTCTCGTTGGACTTGCCTTGAATGGTGTGACCTCCGCTCTGGATGCTTGGTGGGCACTTTCTTCCATCTTCAGCGGTGGCATGTTGGGATTGTTTCTTTTGGGCTTTTTGTTGCGGAGGACCGGGAATATGGAAGCTGCGATAGGGGTAGTCTGTGGGGTGATTGTAATTGTATGGATGAGTCTATCTCCGGTTTTATTTACCGAAGATTGGATCGTGGGATTCAAAAGCCCCTTCCACGCAAATCTGACAATTATGATGGGTACGTCCGTGATTTTTTTGGTAGGATTTGTTTTGTCAAAAATGCTGAACAGAAGTAAAGTAAGCCATTGACCGATATTCCGGCAGGTGATTATTTCCATTTCACAAAATCCAATAAAAGGTTTTTCAGGGAGTTTACCATATTGAGGATTTTTCTGAAACTAAATCCAAATCCCGGCAGTTCATTATAAACTGTCAAAATTTTTGTCCGGCCAATTATTGTATAACCCGCGTTTTCCTGATTTTCATTTATCCCTGAAATTTTTGAAAACATTATTTTGAACCGGAATTTATTTTTGATTTAAATCGAATTGTTATTTTATATTTTAATTTGAATGTCTGTAAAAAAACCTATCAGACTTACCGAAAAAAGCATTTTTAATTCTCTGGCAAGTCTTGCTGTGCCTATCATTATGGCCAATATTCTTCAGACAGCTTACCAGTTGATCGATACTTTTTGGTTAGGTAGATTGGGAGCCAATGCTGTAGCTGCCGTCAGCCTTGGGTTTCCGTTGTTGTTTCTGATTCTCTCAATCGGAGCAGGATTGACATTGGCAGGCACCGTCATCACTGCCCAATATAAAGGTGCTGAGGACCAGGAATCCATGGATTTCAGTGCTTCGCAAACCGTTTTCCTTATATTTCTGATTTCTATTGTCCTTTCCGTGATTGGATATTTTACTGCCGGTCCTCTGATGAAAATAATCGGTGCAGGTCCTGAAATTTTGGAAGATTCGGTAGATTATTTTAAGGTTTCCTCTTTAGGATTTGTTTTCCTGTTTATATTTTTCACTTTCCAGTCCTTGATGCGTGGAATCGGCAATGTGATGTTGCCGCTTTACATCGTTTTGTTCACGGTATTTTTAAATTTAGTGCTTGATCCATTGTTTATCTATGGTTATGGTATCATTCCAGGATATGGCGTGGCGGGGGCTGCTGTCGCAAGTGTGGTGACGCAGGGTCTTTCGGCAGCAGCAGGTTTATATATACTTTTTAAGGGCAAAAGCGGAATCAGGATCAAGTTATCTGAGATGCGGTTTGATCCTTCATTTTTGAAAAGGATTTTTAGACTCGGCATTCCTTCCAGTGTTGAGCAATCGACAAGAGCTTTGGGCATGACGATGATGGTCATCATTGTCACCAGTTTTGGGAGTGATATTGTGGCTGCCTATGGGATTGGTGCCAGGATATTGAGCTTTGTTATTATTCCTGCTTTGGGTTTTGCCATGGCAAATACAGCGCTGGTTGGGCAGAATATCGGAGCTAGAAAGATCAAAAGAGCGCAAGAGGTCGCTAATCTCAGCAATCAGATAGGCTTTTTTGGGTTGACCGGCATTGGCATTTTACTGTTTGTTTTTGCAGAGCAGCTGACAGCTTTTTTTGTACCAAACGATCCTCGGGTTATACGGGATGGTGCATTGTTCATCAAAATAATGGCCCCAAGTTTTGGATTGCTGGGTGTTCAGCAGATTATGAACGGTGTTTTCAACGGTGCGGGTTTTACGAAAGCTTCGATGTTCATCTCTATCCTAAGTCTGTGGATTATCAGATTTCCATTGGCATATATATTAGCTTACAAGACAACATTGGGCTATTTGGGGATTTGGTGGGCCTTTCCCATTTCCAACCTGATTGCGGCAATAGTTGCTTTTACCTATTTTAAAATGGGTTACTGGAAGGTCAGGTTGATCAGGGGAAGACATGAACAGGTTCAACTTTAAATCCTTTGAGTCATCATTAATTTGATTTTCAAAGTTGGCCGCAATAAAAGATGGTAAAAATCATTGTTGTAAGTATCCCCGATAAAAAAGATCCAAATAAAAAGGTGCTGAAAGTAAAGATGGATCCATCTTTCTTTCAGCACCTAAATAAATGATTGTAAATAAATATAATGGCTATGATCTTCTGATCACGGCCAACAAAATGGAAATACCGGCAATCACCAAGAGCAAATGGATGATAGCACCGACGCTATAGGCAAAAAAACCAATTATCCATCCGATTATCACTATCACGGCAATTAAATACAGTAATCCTCTCATATTAAAATTATTTGAGTTTAAAATGTTGAATAAATGGAATAAAAAAATTCCTTCTAGGAAGATCCTAAAAGGAATTTTAAAAAGCAAATAGACCAAATTAATTTTCTGATTTGTAGGTATTATTGATGTAGTCGATTCTTTCAGAAGCTTCTGTTTTTAAAAGGTCGAATTGGTCTTTCAATCTTTCTTTTTGATCCTCTGTAGCATTTCTAAACTCAGCAGCTTTGGCCTCCATTTCCTGAAGTTTTTGCTCTACTGAAGTTACTAAACTGTCATATTCTGTTGTCATTTCACCTGCTCTGGTTGTCCTGTCTCTTTTCATCTCCATCACATCTTCTTGTAACTCATTTTTATCCTCCATCAGATCCTCATAAGATGTTGCGAAGAGACCACCCGCAGCAGCGTTGTCCTCTGTGTTCAATTCAGTATTATCTGAATCGTAACCTTCACTTGTGCCTCTCTGTTCGCAGGATGTGAAGGTTAGGAATAAACTTGCGGCACTTAAATACATTAGTTTTTTCATGACTTTGTTGGTTTGTTTTAAACTTGAATTAACATTAAGTTTATTTGTATCGGTAATTTTATTTATTATCCAATACTGATTGATATTAATTACAAATTTAAGGGGGGTACCATTAAGATTTGTTACACTATTGTTTAAAAATATTGTAAGGTTTTAATAAAAAATATCACCAAAAAAGGTCTTTTGAAACAATGATAGAATAAAAAATGATTTTATATCTATTGACACCACTTTAGAGCTTGTGGGAGATCGAAACCGTTTGATCGAAATTCAATTACTTCAATGGAAAAGAAATTAAGGTGGGGAATTATTCAATTAAATAATCAAATCTTCATGGTTAAATGCTCAGCATGAAATTCTCTTTGTTTAGGCTGGAATGAAAGTATTGCCGGTTTGTACAGATTACTTTATTCAGAATAAGCTTGAGAGATTCGAGATCCGTCGGTTTTTTAATATAAATATTCGCCCCCTTGACAAACGTTTCTTCAATATCTGAATCAGAAGAAGAGGTGGAATAAATGGCAACGGAAAGATATCTGAGTCTATCATTGTTCCTTATCTCTGAAAGACATTCCATCCCGGACTTTAGCGGCATGTTCAAATCAAGAAAAACCACATGGGGCAATTTTGATTTTGGATCCAATAAATTTTCCATCAACTCGATTCCGTTCTCCACCAAAGTGACTGAAGTCAAAAGCTTCAGTCCATCAAGGGCTTCTTTAAAAAATAGTCGATCGTCTTCATCGTCATCGGCTAAAAGGATTCGGATCGGATTTATATTCATAATTGGTTTTTATTATGCGTTGTCATGACCGACCTGATTGACTTGTTTTCTCTTTGAGAGAATTCTCTGGAATGCAGAAGGTGTGAGTCCTGTAGTTTTCTTAAATTGATTGGATAGGTGGGCCACACTGCTATAGTTTAACTTGTAAGCAATTTCAGTTAAAGTAAAATCTCCACTTATGATCAAATCCTTGGCTCTTTCTATTTTCTGCAAAATAATATAGCTTTCGATGGTTGTAAGCGTCACCTCTGAAAACAGATTGGTTATATGACCGTAACTCAGGTTCAGTTTTTCAGAAAGATATGCCGAGGTCTTGGAATTGGGAAGGTGCTCTTCCAGATAGATCATTTCCATGATTACATCCTTTATTTTCTGGATCAACAAATCTTTTTGATTGTCGAGAATATAAATTCCATATTCCTTTAAATTGCTTTTTAACTTAGAGGCTTGGGCAGAAGTCAGCTCTTTTTTGACATCTACTTCCCCTCCGCCCAAGAAAGAAAAATCTATATTCATATTTTCTAATTCCAATTGAATTATTTTTCGGCAGGCTAAATGGATATCATATTTAAAGTTCAATGTCATTACGTTTTTTCTTAGTTAACCGACAAAATGATAATCTTAATCAAAAATAAATTGAGCCATGCATTTTAATGCCTCAAAAATAGATATGGGTTTTAATTTAAAGAATGAGTTTTGAATGAAGCTAAAACAAAATTGATACCAAAGGAATATGAATCTTATTGGATTTCCGAAAATCACTGCAAGAAAAGTTGTAACTTTCCCTCTTTCAATAACTAGGGATTCAGTTTTTTTCTAATCTATAAATTTGCATTTTTCATTATAATTATTAAAAATAGGTGGAATTTTTTAATATATCAAAATACTTTTACATAGATTGATAAACATGAATTTTGTGGCCAAATCATTTTAAAATTTGATTGTTATTCTCATACTTATTCCGAATATTTGGTACAAATATTTTTGAATTGATCATGAAAGTTTCTGAAATAATAGGGTTTATTATATGCTTTTTTTCCACACTACACGTAAGTTTTGGACAGATCCAGGATACTAAACCTGTAAGAATGGCAATGATGGGTCTGAGCCATGGCCATTCTTCCTGGGTTTTTACCCGAGGAGATAAAAAAGACATTGAGCTTGTGGGAATCTTTGAGCCAAACGAAGAGCTGGTGGTCCATTTTACAAAAAAGTTTGGGTTAGATAAATCCATCTTTTATAGTGATGCGTCCAAAATGCTGGATAATGTTAAACCCGACGCTGTGCTGGCCTTCGGTTCTGTTTACGATCACCTTCAGGCTGTGGAACTTGTGGCTCCCAGAGGAATACACATTATGGTGGAAAAGCCTCTCTCTGCCAATTATGAACATGCCTTAAAAATGATGGATTTGGCTGAAAAGCATCAGATTCACCTGCTGACCAATTATGAAACATCCTGGTATCCCACCACAGAACAAACCTATCAAATGGCACAGGATACAATTTCTTTTGGGAATATCACCAAAGCGGTTTTTCATCACGGACACAAAGGACCAAAGGAAATCGGAGTTGGGAAAGAATTTCTGGATTGGTTGACAGATCCCGTTCAGAACGGAGGTGGAGCATTGATTGATTTTGGTTGCTATGGTGCCAACATCATGACCTATCTGATGAAGGGAAGAAAACCTATATCCGTGACGGCTGTTACCCAAAATTTAAAGCCGGAAGTATATCAGAAAGTTGATGATGAGGCAACTATCATTCTTGATTATGGAGATGCGCAGGCAATCATCCAAGCCTCCTGGAACTGGCCTTTTGATAGAAAAGATATGGAAGTGTATGGCCAAACCGGCTATATTATCAGCGAAAACAAATCCATGCTGCGATGGAAAACCTGGGACAATCCAAAAGAAGAAAGGAAAGAAATCGAAGCCGAGCCGTTGGGCGTTTACACAGATCCGTTTTCCTATTTTGCAGATGTCATTACCGGAAAGATCACTGTTGAGGAATATAGTCCCTATTCACTCAGCAACAATATGATAGTAGTGGAAATACTGGATGCGGCAAGAAGATCAGCTGAAACAAACCAAACAGTCTTCCTGGATTGATACCGGACTTTCCAACTTTGTTTTTTCTATTCCAGCTCATTTTCTTCTTTTCAAGTTAGGGGCCGGACGACGTTTGTAAATGAATATTACCTTTAAAAACATAAATTCCCCTCGAAGTTCTTAAAGTTCTTAATTTAAGTTTTCTAACCTATAGTAATTGACAGTTACCCACCCAAACCATGAAAAATAAGAATAATCCGGGAAAAGGAGTTTCCAGAAGAGATTTTGTAAAAGGAGCTGCATTATCAGCAGCAGGTTTTATGATTGTACCCAGGCATGTTTTGGGGGGTAAAGATTTTACAGCACCAAGTGACCAGGTAAGCATAGGAATCATTGGAGCAGGAGGGAAGGGACGACAAAATGTCGAAGATTTTATGGTATTACCGGATGTAAGAATAACCTCCCTTTCTGATCCATCCAATTATTGGAATCTGGCTGACTTTTATTACCGGTCTGAAGCAGGGCGAGGTCCTGTCATTGAATTGATCGAGGATTATTATGCGGAACAAAACATCAACTCCAAAGTTGCTGAATATATTGATTTCAGGGAGATGATGGAAAAAGAAAAGGGTCTTGATGGGATTATCTGCTCCACGCCCGACCATACACATGCCTATATTACGCTCATGGCCCTCAAGGCCGGTAAGCATGTGTATTGCGAAAAACCACTGACACACAATATCTGGGAAGCCAGAGAAGTAGCCAAAGTAGCCAAGCAAAGTGGCCTTGCTACCCAAATGGGAAATCCCGGACATAGCACCGATGGCATCCGGGAAACTGTTGAGCACCTGAGAGCAGGAGTCATCGGGAATGTAAAAGAGGCATATGCATGGGTGCCCGCCGGCCGCTGGCTGCCTGGATTGGTTGGATTGCCTGAGGGTAAGACGACGATGCCAGTTGGATTTGATTGGGACCAATGGCTCGGTCCGAGGGAAAAAGTCGAGTTTCATGATCACTATGTTCCTGTTACCTGGAGGGATTTCTGGAGATTCGGTTGTGGGGCTTTAGGTGATTTTGGTTGCCATGATTTGGACGCAGCCACCTGGGCTTTCGATCTCAAGGCTCCTGATACTGTTCAGGTCTTACCTGCAGGTGAGAGCAACAGTGAAATTGCTCCGTACGGAGAAATCGGATATTATGATTTTTCGGAAAAAGGAGATCAAAAAGCATTGAAATTAACATGGTATTCCGGAGGATTGATGCCTGAAGTACACACCATGCTTCCGGAAGGTTACGCTTATCCAAGAAGGGGATCCATGTTTGTAGGAGACAAAGGATTGATCATCAATGATGGAGGAAACAGAGCCCCACAGATTTTCCCTGAGGATTTCCGTGAGAAAGTCAAAGCTCCCACACAAATCATTGCAAGATCAAACGGTCATTATCAGGATTGGATTGATTCCATCAAATCCGGAAAACCTTGCAGCTCCAATTTTGAATATGGAGCAAGATTGACGGAACTGACACTTTTGGGAGTGCTTTCCCTGAGAATGGGCGGTAAGTTGATTGAATGGGATTATGAGCAGATGAAAGCCAAAGGATTGCCGGAAGCTGATCAATACATCCGTGAAAGTGTGAGACCTGGTTGGGAAATGGGATAAAACGTTTTTAACAACAACATCAAAAAAGGGACATCTCATCAAAAATGTTCCCTTTTTTTTTAGTTGATAATACGTTTAGAAATACCCTGCTTTAATTCTTCAGAGAAGCCATGTCGATCACAAAACGATAATGGACATCACCGTTGATGGTACGCTCATAAGCTTCGTTGATCTGATCGATATCAATGACTTCCACATCCGATACGATATTGTGCTCAGCACAGAAATCCAGCATTTCCTGGGTTTCTTTGATCCCGCCCACCAGTGAACCCACCAAACTTCTTCTGCCAAAAATCAGGGAGCCTGCATGTACGGTTTCCTGCTCCGGCGGAACGCCCAATAGCACCATGACTCCATTGGTTTTCAATAAAGCAAGATATTCGTCGTAGCTGTGCTGGCCGGAAACCGTATCTATGATAAGACTGAATGTACCGGCCATCTTTTTCATATTATCCTCCCGGGTTGTCAATTCAAAATGATCAGCACCAAGTCTGTCGGCATCTTTTTGTTTCTCGGGAGAGCGGCTCAGCATGGTCACTTCAGCGCCCATTGCAGAAGCGATTTTTACGGCCATATGACCCAGTCCACCCAATCCGACCACGGCTACCTTGTCTCCTCTTTTTACATTCCAGTGTTTAAGAGGAGAGTAAGTTGTGATTCCTGCACAGAGAAGCGGGGCAACAGCTTCTAAAGGCAGCTTATCTGAGATCTTCAATACAAATTTTTCGGTCACCACGATGTGTGTGGAATATCCCCCGTAGGTAATGGTTTTTTTATCCTGCAAATAGGAATTGTAGGTTTGGGAATGGCCGTTTTCACAGTATTGCTCCAAATCTTCTTCGCAGTTGGCACAATGACCGCAGGAATCCACAAAGCAGCCCACACCGACGGTATCTCCAACCTGATGACTGGTTACTTCTGAACCCACACGGGTTACTTTACCGACTATTTCATGTCCCGGAACTATCGGATACATGGTTCCGCCCCATTCGTTTCGGGCAGAATGGATATCGGAGTGGCATACACCACAATACAAAATCTCGATTTCTATATCAGCAGCTCCCGGTTCTCTTCTTTCCAGTTGATAAGGGCCTAACGGCTGATCTGCTGTTTTGGCAGCAAAGGCTTTTACTTGTGTCATGATTGTTTGAGAGTTGGTTTAAAAATTAACATCTGAAAATTTGATTTGATTATTATCTGGTTTTACCTGTACCAAAACAGAAAGGAACACAGTGAATGAACCGCGGTTGTGATGACAATTTTATAAAGATAACCTTTTGGATGGAGGAGAAGTGATGAAAACATGAATATTTGATGATTATATTTGATTTTCCTCTCCCCATTCCTTAAAGGCCCGAATGTAACTGTCGATATACTGCGATTTAGACTTAGACTTATATTGCATGATATACCGCGGATGTTCCAGGGCTATGATTTTGCCGAAGAACTTATATTTTTGATTGATGTCAGTCAGGAATTTTTTGTTTTTTCCGGTGCCAAAACAAAAACATATGTCCTGATGGATGCCGATTTGAATCTGCTTTTTGATGTTTTCGATGATATAGTCATAAACCGAAAGGAACAGTTCCTTGCTGTCGTAATAGTTGTAATTGATCTCCCTTCCCCTGTTGCTCAAGGTAAAACCCAAAGGAAAAACGGAATGGATATAAAATTTTCTGTAAAAATCCATTTGCCCTCCAAACTCCCTGATCATATCGTAGATAAAAACCGAAGAGGGTTCATGGGCAGATGGTCCGTCATAATCGATTTCACAGTTCGCCACCAGCCTTTTGGGGTCAGTAAAAGGAATTCCCGTTAGTCCTGCCCCAAACCTTCCCGGATTGATCCCTAAAATCAGATGCCGCTTTTGATGGTCATCGTAGTATTTTTTGTAGAAAGCCGAAGAGAGCGGCAGAATTTTTTCATCCTCCCGAAACGGGTTCATGATCCTGATCCCATCTGGCAATTCTCCTTTATAATCAAGGGATTTGTTGAAGGCGATGATTTTATCTGCGAATGTTTTCATGAGATGAAGGGTTGGCAAATACCAATTTATTATTTTTGCTCCTTAAATTCGTGTCTCCTGTGATAGGCTTCATGAAGCCAGGATTTGCCGGAAGTTCATCAACCCGGCCTCTGGATTCTCCACAATTTCCTCGGCGATAGGATCCCGTCCAGAAAGGTTATCCGGATCCGACAGGGATTTATCCTTGCCATTATCTAAAAAGGTTTTTGAGGATTGAAAATAATTTACTCAAATTTTTCAAATCGAGTTCTAGCGGTACACCTAAAGGCAAAAGGACTCTTTTCTTTTCGAATGATCTTCTTAACATCTTCCCATTCGGTGATGATTTTTTTAACCATATCCCAATAGGAAAAACCGGTTCTGCTCGGAGGATTAATAAATAATATTCCAACACCATGTTGTTTATAAAGTTCCCGCTGATGTTTTTGGGTTTGAATCCTATAATCCTGAGTGATTACAAATCCCCCATCTTTGCCTACTTCCGGAATCCAATCTTCATCTTTTGTCCCTATTCCGAATTTATCTTTGATGGAAATCACCTCAATGTTCATCCTGTCTTTAATGTTTTGAGGTTCTTGGATGATATTTAGTCCTTTTGCAAGCTGTGCAGGTAGATTTTCATCAATATAAACCTTATAATACCTCATTAAGCAGCTATTGATTTATGGAAATCAATGGCTGCCTGAACTTGGTCCTTGGGTAATTCATACAAGCCCGCTATAAAGTCTACAGGTTCATTCGCCTTAAATAATCTATAAAGAACTTCAGTTTGAATGTTGGTGCCAGCAATTATGGGTTGTCCGAATTTGTGGTGAGGGTCACAGACAATGGGTTTGTCTTTGCCTACCGGCCAAAGTTTGGAAGCTAACAGCTCCTCATCAAACTCTAGCTTTTTGATAAAAATCTTAATGAAATCGAGGTTGAGTTGTTTGCTTCCATCTAAAGTAATACTGACACCATCACTTTTTAAGTAGATTTTTTTTCCGTCTGTATGAATGTTATCAATGATCTTTTTATTGGCAAAAGGGAAAATGGTATTGAAATTTTCCCCAAGTTCTATATGCGCTTTTAGTACGGCAGAAGGCTTTACACCAGCCTCAGCAAATTGCATCATTACATAAAATTCCACTAATGTATGAAAGCCTACCGCACGGGTACTATCAATCCTCCAAGAATATCGGCCATCAAATTGCTTTCCTAAAAGGTCATCCCAATATTTATTTAGCCAACGGTTGACTTTAGAATAGGGCATCCTAAGTATTCGGGCTATGTCAGGCACAGTATATATACCATCACCCACTGTCAGTTTATTCTCGAAAATCGTCTCCGGTTTTATGTTCAATCAAAGTTAAAAATTTAAGCCGCTAACACCTCATTCATTTCTCAATTATTTTCCGCAATCTTAAACAATTGGTAAACTTACCCAAACCGCCATTCTTTGTCAAATGGATCCAATCCAAAATCTTCCGCGTGATTTGCTCAGGGTTCTGGAGGAAGGGCCGCTCCCGTTCCAACCGGAGCTATTTTTTCCATCTTTACTCACTTCCACCCATTTGGCAATTTCCCTTCACAACCTACTTTTTCAGGCATTTTTATCCCAGTTTATATCGGACTGATTTATTTATTATACCCTTTAATTTTATTTCCACCAATTGATTATCAATGATTTCATCAATATAGATTCTTATTGATTCTGAAAAACTACTGGAGTTCACTGCCAACCCTAATATTGCCAACTGCCATAATATTGCCAACTGCCATACTGCCTCAACCAACCTTGTAATGAATCTTGCATTCTTTGTCCTTTCCACCTATTTTTAGAACTTGTGAATCAATAAAAAAAATGAATTTTCATATCATTATCATAAACAAGGAGGCAAATTGAAAAGAAGAGATTTTATAAACCTATCCGGCTTGGGGGTTGGCGCCATGTTGACGTCGGGTTTTTTGATGATGGGAAGCCCCGTCTCAGCAGAGCAGTTGATGAACCCGGGTCTGGCCAATGCGGAGAAAAAAGCACTTGCTGATATCGCACTGAATGCAGCAAAAGCAAAGGGGGCAAGCTATACCGATGTCCGCATCGGCAGATACCTGAACCAGTTTTTGTTTACCCGTGAGAAGAATGTGCAGAATATAACCAACTCAGAATCTTTCGGAGTGGGTATCCGGGTCATTGCGGACGGTACCTGGGGATTCTCTGCGACCAACGATGTGACACCGGATGGCATCAAGGCCTGTGCTGAGACTGCAGTGGCCATTGCCCAAGCAAATGCAATTTTACAAACAGAACCTGTTGTCCTGGCACCGGTGCCGGGTTATGGGGAAGTGGCCTGGGCTACACCCATCCGGAAAAATGCTTTTGAAATTCCGGTAAAAGAAAAAATTGACTTGCTGCTCAGCGTGAATGCAGCAGCGATGGAAAACGGCGCTGCTTTCGTCAATTCCAACCTGTTCATGGTGAATGAGCAAAAATACTTTGCCTCATCAGATGGTTCGTATATCGATCAGGATATCCACCGGATCTGGCCGACGTTCAACGTGACAGCCATCGATAAGGCAGAAGGCAGATTCCGAAGCCGGCAGGCACTCAGCGCCCCGATGGGCATGGGCTATGAATATATGGATGGAATCGAATCAGAAAAAATACAAAGCCCTGCAGGATTGATCAGTTACCGCAACTCTTACGACATGGTCGAGGACGCAGTAGCTGCAGCCAAACATGCCAATGAAAAACTTACCGCCACATCTGTCACTCCGGGAAAATACGACCTGGTATTGGATCCCGATCACCTGGGACTGACCATTCACGAATCGGTCGGTCATCCTCTTGAACTGGATCGGGTATTGGGCTATGAAGCCAATTACGCCGGAACCAGCTTTGCTACCCTGGACAAGTTGAGATCAGGGGATTTTAAATACGGAAGCGACAAAGTAAATATTGTGGCGGATAAAACCCAGCCGTTTTCTTTGGGTCAGACCGCCTATGATGATGAAGGTGTAAAATGTAAAGAATGGGATCTGATCAAAGACGGGGTTTTGGTTAATTATCAGGCAATACGGGATCAGGTCCAAATCATTGATGAAGATGAGTCTCACGGCTGTTGCTATGCCGACAGCTGGGAATCTGTACAATTCCAGAGAATGCCCAATGTCTCCCTGAAACCGGGTACCGAAAAACTGAACGTTCAGGAAATGATCAAAGATGTTGAAAAGGGCATCTACATTGTAGGTAGAGGATCTTATTCCATTGATCAGCAGCGTTATAATTTCCAGTTTGGAGGCCAGCTTTTCTATGAAATCAAAAACGGTGAAATCGCCGGTATGATGGAAGATGTGGCCTACCAGTCCAACACCCAGGAGTTCTGGAACTCCTGCACGCAGATCTGTGATAAAGATGATTATAAACTGTTCGGAACCTTCTTTGATGGAAAAGGTCAGCCTTCACAATCATCAGCTGTCTCGCACGGAAGCTCCACCACAAGATTCAACGGTGTTAACGTAATCAATACAGGAAGACAGATTTAAACCCTAACATCAATTCTAATGGCTATATTAACAAGAGAAGAAGCAAAATCAATTATAGATAAGGTCCTTTCCTATACATCAGCCGATGAAACGGAAGTCAGTCTTTCGGGAGGTAGGACAGGAAACATCCGCTATGCCCGAAGTACAGTCAACACCAGCGGCGAGTCCAATACAATCAATCTTTCAATAACTTCTGTAAATGGGAAAAAATCAGGCTCCACCTCAATCAATGAGCTGGATGATACCTCCCTCAAAAAAGCTGTTGACCGAGCGGAGGAAATCGCAAGATTGGCTCCCGAAAATCCAGAGTACATGCCCATGTTGGGTCCTCAGGATTATTTAGATACTAATACATTTGCCCCGGCAACAGACAAAATAGATCCGGGATATCGGGCAAAAGCAGCTGCTGACAGCATAAATCCCAGCAGTGAAAAAAATCTGACCGCGGCCGGATACCTGGAAGATTTCACAGGCTTTACAGCCATGGGGAACAGCAAGGGTATGTTTGGATACAATCAAAGTACATCGGTTGATTTCTCGATAACTGTCAGAACTGCTGACGGTACGGGCTCAGGATATGCCGAAAGAGATTACAATGACATTTCACTTCTGAATACCCGAAGTGTAACCGAAGTTGCGATGCAAAAAGCACTGGCCTCCGTAAATGCACAGGCAATCGAACCCGGGAAATATACCGTCATACTCGAACCCACAGCTGCCAATGACCTGCTCAGGTTGATGACAGGTAATCTGGACGCAAGAAATGCGGATGAAGGAAGAAGCTTCCTCAGCAAAAAAGGAGGAGGAACCCGGTTGGGAGAAAAACTCTTTGATGAACGGATTAATATTTATTCTGATCCGCTGCACCCTGATATTCCTGTTGCTCCCTGGACCAATGAAGGGATCCCGGTGGAAAAAACCACTTGGGTGGAAAACGGTGCAGTCAAAAACATGTTTTATTCAAGATACTGGGCGGAAAAGCAAGGTGTGGAACCTGTGGGAAGACCCCAGGGGATTATCTTCGAAGGTGGTGACCAATCCTTGGCGGATATGATCAAAAGTACCCAAAGGGGCGTTTTGGTAACCCGATTCTGGTACATCAGAGCGGTTGATCCACAAACTCTCCTCTATACAGGATTGACAAGAGACGGTACCTTCTTCATTGAAGACGGTCAGATCAAGTTTCCTGTTAAAAACTTCCGCTTCAACGAGAGCCCTGTGATCATGTTAAACAACATTGAGGCTTTAGGCAAACCACAGCGAGTGGGCGGTAATATGATTCCACCGATGAAAATCAGGGACTTTACCTTCACCAGTTTATCTGATGCAGTTTAATTGAAATATGTATATCCGATTTTCTGTCAGGAACCTTTCTTGTTTTAAGAATTTTGTTCTATCAAGAAAAATCAGGATGTCCGATGACGGATGACCGATGTACCCAGTAAGATAATGTCAAACAAAGTATCTGTTGGCTTTTATATTTACTGGTATCGTTTCGGATCTACCTTGGTTTATATAAACTATTCATGTCATGACTGATTCGATCCAAGAATAAGTTATGGCATGGATTTTTAAAATCAAGATTTGAATGATAAAGAATATTGATGGGTTATAAGGAAGAAAAGTATTTTAAGTCAGAATCCATTTAATTACATCAATGCAGCAGTTTGTCTTTACCAGAATCAAATACAATTCAGGCAATTGGGATACAGATCAGCGTATGCCGACCAATATCCTGAACTCCCTGGTTGAGTACACCACTATCCCGATTTCGGAACAGGAAAAGGTAGTTGAGCTGAGCAGTACAGAAATTTACAAGTCCCCTTTTGCCTACATCAGTGGCCACAAGCTTGTTTCTTTTTCGGATCAGGAAAGGAAAACCTTTAAAACCTATGTCGAGAACGGTGGTTTTGTTTTCGCTGACGACTGCAACCATGACATTGACGGCCTTTTTGCCAGGTCTTTTGAGGCAGAGATGGAAAAGACCTTTGGAAAGGAGGCACTAAAAAAAATACCCAATAATCACGAGATTTATTCCTGCTTCTTCAAATTTGAGGACGGGCCACCCACCACTTCTTTCGAATTGAACGGTTGGGGGGATGATCTGGTACACGATTATCTAAAAGCCATCACCTTTAACGGCCGCATCGGTGTGCTGTACAGCAATAAGGATTATGGGTGTGAATGGGATTATGATTCTAGAAACAAGCGTTTTCTAAAGGAAGACAACACCAAGTTCGGTGTCAATATTATTGTGTATGCTTTAACCTGAGTTCAATTTTGAAAAATACAACTTTAGAAAACTATACTGAACTGGTAAATAAATTACCGGCGCTCAAGACGGAAATCAGGAAAGCTATTATAGGTCAGGAAGAGGCTGTGGAGGAAGTGATCATCACACTCCTAGCCGGAGGACACTGTCTTTTGGAAGGAGTGCCTGGTCTGGCAAAAACGCTGCTTGTAAAAACCCTCGCACAAACCATGGAGCTGCAGTTTAAAAGAATCCAATTTACTCCTGACCTGATGCCGGGGGATATATTGGGTACCGAGGTTTTGGAAGAGGACCACAGCACCGGAAAAAGATTTTTCCAGTTCAATAAAGGTCCTATTTTTTCCAATCTTGTTTTGGCGGATGAAATCAACAGAACTCCTCCCAAAACCCAGGCGGCCCTTTTGGAAGCCATGCAGGAAAAATCCGTAACCTATGCTGGCGAATACCATCCTTTGCCTGTTCCTTTTTTGATCATTGCCACCCAAAACCCCATCGAACAATCCGGGACTTATCCATTGCCGGAAGCGCAGATGGATAGATTTCTGCTCTATATTAAGATGGGATATCCTGATGAAGCCGAAGAACTGGAAGTTCTGGAAAAAACCACTGGAAGCTACCAAATCGGTTTGAAAGCTATATTTTCAGGCAATGAGATCATCAAATTACAGGAACTTACCCGACAGGTACATCTTGATTCGGGGATTTTAAAACAAATAAATCTAATAGTCCGTGCTACCCGTCCCGAAAACACTTCGGTGCAGATGGTCAAGGATTATGTGGAGTGGGGTGCAGGCCCTCGGGCAGGACAGGCCCTGATCCTTTGTGCCAAAGCAAGAGCCTTAATGTTCAACCGATTTTCGGTGATTCCGGAAGACATCAGAATTCTGGCTTATCCTGTATTGAGGCACCGGCTTTCGCTGCATTTTCGGGCAGAAGCAGAGAGGATTCAGGTGGACAGCATAATCAAATCAATTCTACAGGCTTTTCCACTGAATGAATAAGCAACATCTTGAAATCATCAAACTCAACAACCTGTTTCTTGCTGCGAAGATCATCAGTGAGCAGCTTCGACAGGGATCCCATCTTGGCAAAAGAGCGGGGCAGGGGGCTGAATTTGAGCAATACCGGCATTACGAACCGGGAGATGATCTGAAGAGAATTGACTGGAAATTATTTGCCAGATCTGAAAAATACCAGATCAAAGAATCCCAAATCGAAAGTAATCTGCATATCCGGCTGATGCTGGATCTTTCCGGTTCTATGAACTATGGGGAAGAAGGAATTTATAGGCTAGCCTATGCAAAGACACTTTTGGCATCATTAGCCTATATGGGTTTCCAACAGGGGGATACCTTATCGTTATATTTTCTTCATGGCAATAAAGTGGAGCAGGTCGTGGCTCCGGGAGGTAAGAGCTTTCATAATATTCTTTTCGAACTGGAAAAAGCAAAGGCCAGCGGAACCTGGCATATCCAAAAGGAACAGTTTCCTAAGATGAAAACCAAACAGAAAGAGCTGGTGGTGCTGGTTTCGGATTTTTTGCAGAAGGATTCAGAATGGGAATCTGTTGTACATGAAATGCACCATCCCAGAAAAGATATTGTCCTGTTCAGGATTTTGGGAAAACAGGAAATCCATTTAGATCTTAAAGGCAATATCAAATTCGAAGATCTGGAAACAGGTAAAACCATTGATGCGGAAGCGACTAAGATAAAGCAAAAATATAATGAAGGTATAAAGGCTTATTTGGATAGGCTCGAGAAATCCTTCCGTCTTTCCCAGGTGACATATATGGAGGCTACATTGGATGAACCTGTAGCCCAGCTGATCAACAGATACCTGAACAAAAAACCAATGACATAAATGGAGTTTCTACAACCCATAATGCTTTTGGGATTATTGGGGATTTCCATCCCGATCCTGATCCACCTATGGAATGGTAGGAGGGGAAGAACAGTTTCGTGGGCAGCAATGCAATGGTTGGAAGTCAAAGAAAACAAGCCTCAAAAAACAATTAAACTGGAGCAATGGTTGTTGTTGATTTTGAGAGTATTACTGATCATGATTGTTGTATTTATATTGAGTAATGTATTGTTGAAAAGCTTAGCTTCCGAGCCAGAGAATCAGGCTCTCCATCTTGTTCAGCCTTCTGAGGAATTGGTGGCTGAATTTAGATTTGAAATACAGCAGGCAATAGAAAAAGGTGAGGCCGTTTATTGGATGGATGAGGATCTGTCGCCAATTTATTCATTGGAAGATGCGAATTCGGATTCAAAGAATGATGAACTACAACTTCAAAAAGCTTTGGATGAAATGGCATCAAAAGATGCCGAAATCCATCTTTATCTGGTGAACAGCAGTAAGGCTTTCAACAATAAAATGTACTTCAGCCAGGTAAAACCCATCCTTCATTTAAGTAACTTTATTTCACTGAACCCATCCTCAAAAAAGATTAAAATAGAAGATGATAAATATCTGACTGTCAACTATAAAAATCAGTTGAATATAGTCGAAGTCAGTGGAGATGCCACCGCAGAATTTGTTTGGGATAAAAGTCCCATTCCTTATTATGTGGACAGTGTAGTTGCTGATCAGCTGGCTGAAATTGAGGCGGCATTGACAGCAATAGAGGAAGTTTACTTATTGAGTTTTCAATCCGTTCAAAATGCAGGAGATGCAAAATTGATATTCGACAAAAAAGTATCAGATCAACCTGATCCCGAGAAGCTGTATTTTGTTTTCACCCACAATCATTTCCCACAATATACCAATATCAAACTGCTAAACCGAAGCCAGCCGGAACAAGTAGATAACTTCACCGACAAAGCCCGGCTTCCGGAGCAGATACTGGAAAATTTGGTTTTGAATTTAGGCCTTGAACCAATGCCTGTAAAACTCAGCGAGGAACAGATATACCAAAAATTTCTTATTGGACAGGCTCAACCTGAAGACCAGGAAGCCAACACATTGGAAATTTTATGGGTGATGTTTGTGTTAACGCTGATAGCAGAACGGATCCTTTCCGTGAGAAAGCAATTATGAAGAATTTAGAACAGTTGATTTTCAATACCATACTCCAGCTTCGGTTAAATGCTGTCCTGAAGGCTGCGCTTGTAGGTTTGGGGGCAGCATTTATAGGTTTGGGATTTGGATTGGCTACCATTTGGGTCTTGATTTTCGTTCTTGTTTCCTTTACTTTCATTTTGGCAGGCCTAGGGGTCTTTACAAATCAACGTGTCAGGGCCAAAAAAATACTTCATAGGCGACTAAGAGTATTAGAATACAGCCTTGAGTTGTTGGACAAGAGGGAGCGAAATATCGCAGAAGTACTACAACTTCAAAGAATTGAACAGCAAATTAGAAATGTGCAACCGCCACGGATTTTTTTACAAAGTCTTTTACCTTTTGTGGTTTTTTTATTGATCAGTGGAGGCATTTTCGGGATGAGTCTCTTGTCGAAAAACGATGCTGGAAAACCTGTTACTGCTGTTGATTCGAAAATTGATATTACCTATGAAAATCACGAAAGAATCCCTGTCAGCTTGGAAGAATCAAAAGTGACGATCATTCCTCCTGCATATACAGGAGAAAAAAGAGTTGAACAAAGTCAATTGAATATCAAAGCATTGGAAGGTTCCACTGTAAGATGGAGTTTAAATTTTTCAAGACAAGATTCTCTTAAAGTTGTCCTTGCCTCTGGAGCAGGAAATGAAATTTTGTTTGAAAAGGATGGGGATGGTTATGTACTTTCAGACCGATTGGCAGGTTCAGGGATATATGCTATAAAAGCTTACGAGAAGGATTCTATCATTTTCGAAAGTGAGTACCATACTCTGGAAGCGATATTGGACAAAAGTCCTGTAATTGTGCCTGAAGAAAAAGATTTGTACAAATATCATTTTGTGAAAGATCCTCTGAACCATACCTTGGAAGCAAAAGTCTCGGATGATTATCTGGTCAGGCAAACCTTCTTGGTGGCGACCTTGGCCAGGGGTTCCGGAGAGAATGTCAAATTCAGAGAAAACCGTATTGCGCTGTCACCAACTGATTATAAAAATGCCAACATCAAACATCAACTTGATCTTGCCGCAATGGACTTTAGACCGGGTGATGAGCTGTATTATTATTGGTTGGCCATTGATAATAAAATACCGGAAGCTAACATTTCCCAATCCGATACCTATTTCATTCAATATGTAGACACAACCGGATTGAATGAAAGTCAACTTGAAGGAATGGCGATTCATGTATTGCCGGATTATTTTCGAAGTCAGCGTCAGATTATTATTGATACCGAAAAGCTTATTTCGGAGAAAAAGAAGTTGGCTGAAAATACCTATAACGAAAACTCGAATGAGCTTGGTCATGAGCAAAAGCTGCTTCGGATGCGCTATGGACAATATTTGGGTGAAGAATATGAAAACAACGCCCCTGGAGGCTCCTTCAATACGGAGGAAGGCCAGGATCTTTTGGAAGGGTTCAGGCATGATCATGACCATGAGGGGGAACAAGAACACCATGAAAATGAAGAAACGTCCCTTCAGGTACCGGAGGAGCATCAGCATGACCATGATCACGGAGGCGAATCGGGCGGAGACAATGAATTGGCATCTTTGCTGGAGAGCTACCTTCACAATCATGATTCGGAAGATGCCAATACTTTTTATGAGCAATCAACAAGGAGCATGCTGAAGATGGCCTTGGAACAGATGTGGCAATCGGAGCTTCACCTGAGATTATTTGAACCTGAAAAGGCATTGCCCTATCAGAAGCAAGCACTTGAATATCTCAAATCCGTTCAGCAGAAATCAAGGGTTTATGTGAAGCGGACAGGTTTTGATTCTCCACCGATCAAAGAAGCCGAAAAACGATTGACAGGAGAACTCGATGATATCGATCAGCTTCGGCAAAGAGAGATTGCTGCCAGTGAAAATCAGCTTGCCTTATTGGCCTCCAAACTTTTGGGTTTTTTGAATATAGCGGAGCTTGATGAATCCGAAAAAGAAACTATCCAAGCATTTGGAAGTCTATGGGTGGAAAGAATGGAGAGCTCAGGAATGCAGGATTGGAGGACACTATTATGGATCCAGAAACTTGGAAGCGGGGAGCTTGATCAGAAGGAAAGCCGACAGTTGTACCAAAAACTTGTGCAGATTACACAGGGCGAAAGGCAGTACAACCTAACAAAAACAAATAATAAAGACTTGGCGAAAGCTTTTTGGAAAAATTTGAAATGATGATTTTTGAACCTGGTCTAAATTGGAATCTGATTGCTGTTATAGTATTATTAATCATTGCTTTATGGATTTTTCAATCTATGGTTATTTTCAAAGCCGGTTTAAGTAAAGGGAGAAAATCCACTAGATTCGGACTCATTACTTTTTTGACAATTGTTTTGATAGGTTTACTATTACAGCCCACCTGGACAATTGAAAATTCGGAAGATTCCGTTTTGATTTTTCCGGCAGGAACAAATGAGTTGAAACTATCGGATCTTAAAGACAGTCTCAATGTAACAGAGGCAATTGCAATTGAGGAATACCGAGGTGATGCCTTACACATTTTTCTATATGGTCAGGATTATACTTTAGAGGAACTTTCCGTCCTATCAGGATCCAAGATTCAATGGATAAAAGAGGACATTTCAGAAGGTTTGACTTATATTCAATGGGAGGATTTGCTTCATCTTGGAGAAGCGCAAACTGTTTCAGGAAGCTTATCAGGAGAGGGACCTTTTGTGGTACAACTTATAACACAAGGGGAGGTGGTGTCGAAAGATAGCCTGGTACAAGGGGAGCAGGATTTTTATTTACGTTTTAGAACTGAAATTTTGGGAAGAAATCAAATGACTCTTGTTGTCAATGAAAATGAAATGGGAAAAGTCAACTTTTTTGTCATGCCTGCTGCACCTGTTCAATATAGCCTGCTGTTTGGTTATCCAAATCCCGAGGGGAGATTTCTCAGCGAGTATTTGGTAAAAAGGGGAGATGATGCGAAAGTGAGCAGCCAAATTTCCAGAGGTGTACGGGTTGATCTGGGGTCTGAGGTAGGTCAAGATGAACCAAAGGTCTGGATCAGTGATCCTTCGCAGTTGGATAACCGGGAATTGATGGAAGAAATAAAAGAAGGGGAAGCGGCTGTTTTGGTTATAAATCTTTCAGAGCCATTAAAAGAACTTCCAAGAATCAATCAACAACTTGGAACAGATTTCTCAGTCAATCAGCTTGGGGTAGAACCTAGAGTTATCGGAATTGGTGTGACTGCTGCACCCTTCGAATTCCGGCCTGCGAGTAATCAAGGATTGTTTTTGGACAATGTTTTTGCCATTCAAATGGTCGGAAACAACAGAATCGGTGTCAGTTTGTTGGAACCCACATTTTCTTTGGTCATTGGGGGGGACAGTCTCACATATCAACAAGTATGGGAGACTGTTTTAGCACCCTTTAGTCCTGTTGAGCCTGTGACTTATGAGCTTAATCAGACTGTTTTTGCAAAAGCAGAGTCTTTACTGTCTGTTTCCACATTTGATCAGCCGCCTTCTTTTATCAAAATCAATGAAGACAGCCTGAAGCTCCAAAGCAATATTGTCAATGATAGAATGGCGAATTTGGATTGGATTCCCCAAGATACAGGCTGGTTGGCTCTCAGCGATACATTGGAAATCTACAGCTATTCACCTGAGGAATGGCCAGATATTCATCAAATTTCAGTAGTGAGCCATTTTCTTAAATCCGAAAGGGCCAAAAATGCGGATGTTCAAAATGATGTTCCACAAACAAGCCAAATCCAGTCCTGGATTTGGCTTGTTTTGATTTTGCTGGCTTTTGGGTTGGTTTGGCTGGAACCCCGGTTGTAATTTTTTTGCTAATCTATTTTTTAATTCCTTTATGGTAATGTTTTGACAACCAGTCGGTAAAGGTTTCTTTATGAAGGTGCTCCTTTGTAGGTTCGCCGATTAAAAAACTGTAGGGTTGAGAATTTTTGTTGAGTCCCAAAAGAATTTTCAAAACTGCCATGATCGGGATAGCAAGAATCAATCCTGCAAGCCCAAACAGCATTCCTCCCAACAATAAAGAAATAATTGCAAACAAAGGATTTAAATTGACTTTTCCACCAACAATATTGGGAGTGATAAAATTACCTTCCAGAAACTGGACCACTTGAAACCAGATGACAATTCCCAAAGCATACCAATAACTGTCCATCGTGGCCAGTGCAAAGAGTGCCGGGACTACAGATCCAATCGCAATACCGATGTATGGGATTAAAATAAGAAGCGCAGCAAATATTCCGAAAAACCAGGCGTATTGAATCCCCAAAATCAAAAGACCTGCAGTATTTAAAATGGCAACTATACCCATAACAGTCACCATTCCGAGCAAATAGCTCTGAATGACATCATAGATATCGTGAATGATTTCCAAGGTCTTGCTAGGGGAGTCTTCATGATTTAAACGAATAAAGAAGTCCTTGAAAAAATCCCTGTAGTAAAGCATGAAAAAGATATAAATCGGGATCAGGACCACATTAGCTAAGGTTCCCCCTGCAGACCCAAAAGCAGCAACCACGTAGGAACTGGCATTTGAAAGTGCCTGCCGACCCTGTTCCCTGATATTTTGGGTAAATTGACCTCTTTCAATTCCAAAGGTATTTTCTATCCATTGCGAAATCGTATCATATACCTTCACAAAGTTGGATGAAAAATCTTCTCCGGTTTTCCCAATAACGATCACCTGATTTACCAGTAGCGAAATGATGCCGGATATTAAGAGAATCAAGATGATGATACAAATTATGGCCCCCGCGGCCCTAGGAAACCTCCATTTTTCCAAAATGTTGGCGATGGGGAAAAGCATGATGGAGAAAATCACTGCAAAAAGCAAAGGAACTATCAGGGACTGGAGGATATAAACTATTGTAATGACTGCAAAGATAATGATCAGGTTGGCTGCCGTATTTACACTTTTGGATTCCATATAAAGAAATAAATTTGATGTTGTATCGTAGAGAATATAAGGAGAAATAATTTCGAAGCAATTTTATTTTAAAAGATCAATTTCGATATAAATACAAAACTGCCACAATTAAAAATGCCGGGTAATCAGGTACTTTGAACAAATTATCGCAAAAACCATTCTCAATTTTAAACTCGTTAATTATTTTAGAATTATACCAGGATTCGACGTGATTCTTGAGATGATTTTTAGCGAATAAACCGTTTCCACCGTTTGATTGGATAATAGTTTAGTCAGGAAATTAAGGAGATGAGGATCTTTTGATTTTTGAAACCGGATATGCATTTCTTTGATGATAGTCTTGCAGAAACAATTTTTGATCTTTTAAAGATATATTTTATGTTGATCATTGTCATGGGTTTATCGGGTTCAGGTAAAAGTTTTTTTGGGGAGAAACTGGCCCTAAAACTAGATGCTCAGTACATAAACAGCGACAGGGTCAGGAAAGAAAAAAACGCTGAAGGGAAATATGCTGAGGAGGATAAATTGACTATCTATAAGGAAATGGAAAAACGTGCCGACATCGAACTTCAGAATGGGAAGAAGGTGGTTCTTGATGCGACTTTTTACCTCAGAAAGATGCGGAAAAGAATCATTGATCTGGCAGCTAAACAATCTGTCCCCATTTGTTTTTACCTGATTGAGGCAGATGAAAATATCACAAAAGAGCGTTTGTCCAAGCCCAGAAAATACAGTGAGGCTGATTATGGAGTTTATGAATTGATCCGAGAAAAGTTTGAACCCCATAACGGACCGCATCTCAAGCTACAATCTACCCAAAACAATATTTCAGAAATGCTGAAAAAAGCAATTCATTATTTAAATGACCATGAAGAAGGAAGAAGTTGAGTTACTAGCCAAAGAGGGTTTATATCAGGGAAAACCCCTTAAAAGAAAGGTGGAAGAAACCCATATTTCCTGGGTTATTCTTAGCGATGAATATGCTTTTAAGTTGAAGAAACCGATAAAACTTTCCTTCCTGAATTATACTTCATTGGCAAGCCGAAAAAAATTCTGTGAGAAAGAACTAGAGTTGAACAGCAGGTATACCGACATCTACTTGGCGGTGCTTCCCATTTGCCAAACCAATGGAAAATGGCATATGGGAGGTGAAGGGGCTGAAGTTTTAGAATATGCTGTTCAAATGAAAAGGATGGACAGTGAAAAACAAATGGATAGACTTTTGAAGGAGGACAAAGTAACGCAAAAGGATATCCGTTCACTTGCAAAGGTGGTGACTGATTTTCATCAAAATGCGGAAAAACTTTATGATCCCTTTAATATAGAGGAATCTAAAGACCTGTTTAACGATATGGAAGGAATCGAGGATTATGTGATGGCAGAACTAGGAGAACAGTCGGGAAAGGTGATAAATGATGCCATATCATGGAGTAATAATTTCCTTGATTTATATGCCAAACGTCTTCAGGAAAGAATAGAAGCAGGATTTAAGCGGGATTTGCATGGTGACCTTCACAGCGGGAATATTTTCCTTTACGACACTCCCATTCTTTTCGATTGTATCGAGTTCAATGATGAATTCAGGCAGGTCGATGTTTTGTATGAAATAGCTTTTTTGGAGATGGATCTGGAGGCATATGATAAAAATGAATTATCAGACTGTTTTTTGGATGAATATAATTTACATTTTAATGTGATGCCGAAAGAGGAGGATAAAAACATTTACCGATACTTCAAATGCCTCAGGGCCAATGTAAGGGCAAAAGTTCACGCATTGGGTGCAAAAAATTTCTCAGACCTGACATCAAAATCAGAGCATTTGGAAGAAGTGAAAAAGTATTTGACACTTATAAGGAATTATATAGCATAATTAAAATGCTGGGAAAAGATGTCGGTGGGGACACAGACAGCGGCGGCATAGGAGACGGAAATAACATCCTGAAAAACAAAACAGCAGCTTACAAATTTAAAATTTCATTGTATTTTGAAGCATATTATACTTTTTAAAATTTTTTACGGACGCATTGAAGGCCCATGGGTGGAGCCCTCGGAAAATCCATTACGGATTAGAGGAATCCTTATTGGCAAATACCTTCCCTTTTCAACAATTTAAAATATAAAATTTATTGTCGAATATGTTTACTATTATTGTTGGTTCCCTTTGCACCTAAGCTTTGTGTACCCTTTCAAAGAACACCAAATCAAATGCTTACGAAGAAATTAAAATCATTTATTCATAGGATTGGACAACCCTTATTCATAAATGAAATAAATTCACTACCTAACATGGATGAACAAAAAAAATTGGAGAATTTTTTTATTGTCAACCAAGAAATTGTTTTTCTAAAAGAAGAGAAAGAAAGGCGGGCGACAGAGTTAAAACTTGCTTACAATGAAATTGCTTTTCATATAGAAGAAAGGGGAAAACGAGCAGCAGAACTTGCTGTTGCGAACCTTGAACTCAAATTTCAAAACGAAGAAAAAGAGAAAAGGGCAGAAGAGTTACTTATTGCAAACCAAGAACTTGCCTTTCAAAATTGTGAAAAAGAGAAAAGGGCGAAGGAGTTACTTATTGCAAATCAAGAACTTGCTTTTCAAAATTCTGAAAAAGAGAAAAGGGCGGAAGAATTATCCATTGCTATCAGCGAACTTCAAAAAGCTGAAGCTGATGTTCGAAAACTCAACGCAGAGTTGGAAAAAAAAGTCATTAAGCGATCGGCACAGTATGCTTTCCTCAGTCAGGTAAATCAAACGATTGTACATGTAAAGGATGCGGAAACCCTTTTTCGCAAATCATGCAGTATTGCACTTGAGTTCGGGAGATACAAAATGGCGTGGATTGGCAGCTTTGACTCATCACAAAATACAACAACCCTTTTAGATTCCAGCGGCATTTCTAAACAAGACATCGAATTATTTTCAGATGTACCTTATCTCACCAATACTACGGATGAGTACCAATTCCGCACGGGTAAATATTTTCTTTGCAATGATATTGGGCATTCACTGGAATTGGAAAGCTGGATACCACATGCGGAAAGGCTAAAGATTGGATCCTGTATCATATTGCCGATAATGAAATCGGGTAGTCTTTTCGGTACGTTCAATCTCTATGCAACCGAACAAAATTTCTTTGATGATGAAGATATTGAACTGGCACTTGAAGTAGCCGGCGATATTTCCTTTGCGCTTGACCTTTTTGAAAAGGCAGACAGACAAAAGGAAGCAGAATTAGAATTACAAAAAAACTTTGCCGAATTGGAGGCAGTTTCCAAAGTGCAATCCGCTATTTTGAACACATTGCCGGCAAGCATCGCTTTACTGAACAATGCGGGAAACATAGTAAAAGTAAATGATGAATGGATACATTTTGGCAAAACTAACGGATTGCACGATTCCTATCAGCACCTTAACAAAAACTATATTGAAATATCCGAAAATTCTTCAGGAAGTGATGAGGAAGAAGGTAAACAAATGTCCCAGGGTTTGAAGGAAATATTAGGAGGCAGCAGGGACTATTTTACTATGGAATATCCGTGCAATTCGCCAACTGAAAATCGATGGTTTAAAGCAGAAGTGAAACCAATTAAAAGCAATCTTCTCGCCGGTGCTGTTGTCATGCATATTAACATTTCTGAACGCAAAAAGGGTGAATTGGAACGCTTAAACATTACCAACGCTTTGCTTCAGCGAAATCGCGACCTGGAGCAATTTACATCTATCATATCCCACAATTTGCGTGCACCAATAGCAAACATCATGGGGCTCACTGAAATTTTGCAGGATGAAAATATAACTCCGGAAGAACGAAATTTTACGCTGCGGGGACTTTCATCGTGTGCGTTAGGCCTTGATTCAGTCATCAGGGACATTAACTCAATAATTCAGGTGAAATATGAAATTAACGATAAAAAAGAAACTGTTATTTTTTCTGAATCGGTAAATGAGATCATAAAAAGCATATCAAATACAATGGAGAAATATGATGTTTCGATCAAAACAGATTTTTCCGAAGTCGATGAGATTTTTTCCCTGAAATTGTATATGCAAAGCATTTTTTACAATTTAATATCCAACAGTATAAAATACCGAAAACAAGAAGATAAACCCCTAATTGAAATTACCAGCAAAAAAGCCAATGAAAAGATCATTCTCACATTTAAGGATAATGGATTAGGATTTGACTCCATGAACAGTGGCGATAAGGTATTTAAAATCTACAATCGGTTCCACTCGCATGTCGAAGGTAAAGGACTGGGTCTGTTCATGGTAAAAACCCAAGTAGAAGCAATAGGTGGCAATATAACCGTTACAAGCGAACTTGATAAAGGAACGGAATTTAAAATTATTTTGAAAACTGAATAATGCATAACTGACAAAATAGAAGAACGATACCAAATTGTTGCCGACGATCCTATTCACTATTTTGTCTCAGAAACGGTTTTAAAAAAAACCATCCAGAGTAGTAGAAGTGGGAATATTGTTTTCCTGAAAGCATTTAAATACCACTATAAAGGATTTGAACCTGACCAACTGAAGGAAAACAAATCTTTTTTAAACATATCCCATATATAAGAGGGGATTGTTTTTTTTTAAAATTTATAACCTTCAATGTGGAAAAAAAATCTTACAAGAACTACATCCTCTACTCACCCGATGACCAAACAGATATACACCGAGGAAAACATAATCCCCCTGAAACTGTTATTTTTCAAGAATTACTGGAACATTTTATCCAATAAGGATTAGTTGAGTAATCATAATCAGGAACCATACTAATTTCAGGGGGATGTTTAAAGTCTTTTCGATTATCTGTTAAACAGTTTAATCTTCGTCAGTTTCTTCAGGCTCTTTATAATTACCTTCAAACTCCTCAGCTATTAAATCATCCTGGCTTATCCAATATTCTGAAGTCAGAACTTTAAAATTCTGCCCATCTTTTTTTTCCAAGTCCCATATTATATCTTCCGCTTCAGGAAAAGGAGTATTCCCTGTCATCTTATCACCAAACAATCTTTTGATCAGATTGCTATCGGAAAGCCCATCATTCAACAATTTAAGCGTCACTTCTTTTGTCAATTCAATATTCCCGTTTTTTTCAATTGGAGTAATTGTACACTCAAATTGACTGGCTTTGGTGTTGGGAAATTTGCCATTAAAGGCTTTATACAAGAGTTGATTGATGTGAAAGAGGGTACCGTGAAGGTTGATCTCCGGATATTCCTCTGCTATTTTATCTAGCAGCATGTCGTTTGATATCTGTTCTATCTGACCCTTGTTCAAATCATTACTTAATTTATATTCCAATACAATGGCTGCAGCTTCATTGGGTTCAGAATCAGTAATGGCCATCATCAATAATTCTTTCAAAGAATCTTCGCTCGCACTTTCGGCATCAGGAAAACCGAAAAGATCTAGAAGTTGGATGTAATCAGCTGGCGACCAGTAATCCGAAACCTCTTCCAATGATTTAAATGAATTGATTTTTATTTGAAATTTCATATTTTTTTTAAATTTTATACAAGTTAGGGGGTATTGTCGGACTTGCGAGAGAATAGGTCAGAAATATATCGGGGATATTGATTATAATTCCCGTTTCTAGTTTAGAATGGCTAATACGCATCGTCAATTTAAAACTTCCAACTTCCAACTTCCCACTTCGTCCTTCCCACTTCCCTTTCAGATTGTCACGTCGCAATAATGGGTTTATTTCAAAATGTGCTTCATTTAGTGCTCCTCACAATGACGAATAATTTCGTTTTTACTACTTCCCACTTCGTACTTCGTACTTCCCACTTCGTCCTACCCGCTTCCC
>JBGTDA010000023.1:0-26438 GCA_041748555.1 Rhodonellum sp. | reverse complement strand
TATTTTCAAGCCGCCGGGCGATGGCCCTTTTTTTCCAAACCTTAAGATCTTCCATATCATGTCAGGATTAATATGGAATTAAACTTACAAATTTGGGGTGAAAAAAGAAAATAAAAAAGAAGTAAATTTTACACCCCACCTGGCAGGTCTCCCGCCCCCTACTCACTCCTCAAACTCTCCACCGGATTCATCAACGCCGCCTTGATAGACTGGAAGCCCACCGTCAGCAAAGCGATCAACATGGTCAGTAAACCAGCCCCAATAAAATACCACCATTCCAGGTCGATTTTATAGGCGAAGCCGTCCAGCATTGTGCAAAACAGGAATTATATTTTTCAAAAGGGAACATAATGTTATATCTTTGTCGTGCCAAAAGAAAGATAAAATGGAAAACCCATTGTTGCGTATCACATTAAATCCGGAGATAGGTCATGGCAAGCCAACTATTAGGGGTACCAGATATTCAGTAACGGCAATTCTTGAGTATCTTGCCGGTGGCGATTCTGTCGAAGACATACTAGGGGAATTTCCCGATTTAACGCGCGAAGATGTCCTGGCTTGTATAGCCTATGCTTCAGCTTCCATGAATTTGAAAGACATTGAAGTGCCTGCGGCATGAAGTTTATTCTTGATGCAGATTTACCGGCGTCCTTGAATGTGTTTTTCATCGGTCATGAAGTTGTTCATACCAAGGAATTAGAACATGGTAATTTAACTCCTGATAGGGATATCAATTTACTCTCAATAATGGAGGAGTCGGTTTTAATCACCAAAGATACTGATTTTTATTATTCATATATTACATCCAGAAAACCTTATAAGCTTGTTTTGGTTAAATTAGGTAACATGCGCTTAAATGATTTAAAAACATATTTTCAAAAAAATGTACCCACTATTATAAAGCATTTAAACCATAGTTCTTTTTTAATTCTTGAACCTACACGCATAAGGATTCTGGAATAAGAGGTACTTTTGATTTTATTCTTGTTTATCCGGAGACTGGTCGGTACAGCGTTGATTTGATTGTCACGTCCTGAATTTCGTTGACATTTTTTATTCCTTTATTTTAATGATCAAAGGTTTCACGCCATGGCCGCAAAGTCTTACGTCAGGCAGGCGAAGAAATGCCTAATCACTGCCTTCTTTTCTTTCTCCACCACCAAATCACCCCCTCACTGATCACCAGATCACTCCATCAGCTACTCACTCATCAAACTCTCCACCTCGCACTGTGGGATTTCGCCAATTTTCACTCCGAACGCAATGACTCAACAGGATTCATCAACGCAGCCTTCACCGACTGGAAACTTACGGTCAACAAAGCAACGATCATCGTCAACAAGCCCGCCCCGATAAAATACCACCATTCCAGATCAATCTTATAGGCAAAGCCGTCCAGCCAGTTTTTGGTGAGGTAATAACTCAGCGGCAAAGCAACAACAATGGCGATCAATACCATTTTGGCGAAATCTCCCGACAGCAGTTTCATGATCTTCCATTCGCTGGCTCCCAGTACTTTTCGGATGCCGATTTCCTTAACCCTTCTTTCGGCTGTAAAGCGGCCAGGCCGAATAGCCCCAGGCAGGAAATTAATATAGTGAAGCCGGAAAAGTATCCGGATAAAACAGAAACTCTTTGCTCTGCTGCATATTGCGCCTGATAATCTTCATCCATAAATTTAAAATCAAAAACAAGTCCGGGCATACGGTTCTGGTAGATTTCCTGGATTTTGTCAATGGTAGCCTTCTCTGTTCCAGCCTGTATTTTAACCGAAACTTTCGGTGCATATTCCATGGGCGCCAACAGGACCGCACAGGGTTTTACCTCTTCGTAAAGCGATTCAAAGTGAAAGTCTTTGATTACACCGACAATTTGTCTTTCCTCTCCATTAATTACAATACTTTTTCCTATCGGATCCACAATCCCCATCATTTCAATAGCCGATTCGTTGAATATGATCTGATTGTGGGAGCCGAAATCTTCCGAAAAAGAGCGGCCAAGTACCATCTCCATGCCCAGTGTTTCGATCAGGTTATAGCTTATCCATTTATTGGAAAAAAAAGTGTGGTCATCAGGGCTTTTTCCTTCCCAGGAAACAGCATCGGTACCACTAAGGAACGCCCGGCTTCCATATTGCCCCCTCCTGCATTAATTACCCCGGGAATATTTTTGAGTTCTGACAAAAATATGAAGGTATGGATTACAAAAGCTTTCCAGTGGCACTAGGATTTTTTAAAGCAGTGATTCCAGGTCGGTCCGCAGATAGGGAGTTAATTTTTATGGAAAATTGAGAATACGCAACCTCAATCTCATTTTTTTGTATATTAAATAGGAAATCGGCAAAACATATGGAAAGAATAACAATAGAGGTATCGGAAGAATTGGCTAAAAAATGGAGGAGTACGTCAGCTCAAATGAAAAATAAAATTGAAGAATTCCTGAGAACCGGAATTGAAAAGATCTTTTCTCTAAGAATAGAAAAAGGTTTAATAACCTATTGGATAAAGCCCTGGATGAGGCTTCAAAAAATGGTCTTTCCGAACAAAGACTTCAAGAACTTCTTAATTAGGACTGATTTTATTGTAATAGACACCAATATATTGATCAGTGCTTTTTTTTATTAAAAAAATCTGTTTCAAAAGATGCTTATGATAAAGCCAAAAATATCGGAATTATTTTAATTCGGAAGAGCGAGGACCGGTCTCTGACATCATCAATGAAACTTCTAAATGGCAAACTTTTCATGGGCGTAGAAAAAGTCTCAATTCTCACCATGATATTTCTCCCTGTAACTAATTTAAAATATATGGTTCCACTGGGTAACAGCCCAATTTTCAATGAAAGCCTATTGGCAATCTGTTTTCCCAACCAAAACTCAACTGTGCATTTTCTTCTAAACGATTCCCAACCTCCACTACCCGACCCCTTCACTTCGCCTTCGGATAATCAAAAAACCAAACTTTAGCATTACCTGCGCCAATTTCTTTCCATGTATCAGTTTCAAAAGTAAATCCAAACTGTCCACATGTAGGCAGGTTGTCTATTTTTCCTCCCAAAGCAGCAATCAGGTCATTGAATCCCGGATTATGGCCAAAAATAAAAAGCGTAATGACCTGATCGGAGGTTTTTCTGATTTCAGCAAGAATTGCGTTGGATGAAGCATGATACAGGTTACGTGTCAATCGGATATCCTCTTTGGGGAATTTCAGATTTTCCGCCGTGATCAAAGCCGTGGCTTTTGCTCTTTCTGCATCAGAAGCGAGCATTGTATCCGGAAAGATTTCTTTCTTTTTTAACCGCTGCGCCATTTTGGGTGCGTCCCGCAATCCCCTTTCGGCAAGCGGCCGTGATTGATCATCCAAATAAGGATCACTCCAATCGGATTTGGCATGACGGATTATTACAAGCTTTTTCATATATCCAATTTAGCAAAATTTTTATTTGATTTTTTGAAGATAATATTTACATTTAAACAACTTTAACCACAAAAACATAACATATTCATTATGCTTACCGGAACAGTTAAATTTTACAATGATGCCAAAGGATTTGGTTTTATCGTTGACGACCAATCTCAAAGCGATGTCTTTGTTCATGCCACAGGCCTGGTGGACAAAGTAGTACAGAATGACAAAGTAACCTATGATGTGAAGGATGGCCAAAAAGGCCTCAATGCTATAAACGTCAAAAAAGTTTAAGGATATTTGATTAGGTTATTCCCGCAAAAGCCCTTTAAAAGGGGCTTTTTTTATTTCCGCTCATTTTTGGCTTCAATTCTTTCCAGCTCAGCCTGCAAGGTGGCCTGCGGTATCCATTCTCCTCTAATCATCACACCCTGCGGATTTTTTAAATGCTCCAAATCATCAAGGGGATTCCCGTTTACTAAAATAAAATCAGCCGAAAGCCCTTCTTTTATCAATCCGAATTCTTCTGTTTTATCAAAATATCGGGCTGCGTTTACAGCACCTGATTTCAGGATTTCAGAAGGACTGATTCCTGCATCTTCCATGCTGGATATTTCATGATGGATAGAAAATCCCGGTACATTGAATACCTGAGGTGAATCAGAGCTCATCAAAATCGGCACCCCGGCTTCATGTAAAGTTCTGAGCAGGTTTTTTCTGAATTCAAGATATGGCTGCACGTTTTCTTCATTCAGAACTCCCTGATTTTCCAACAATTTCTTTTGATTTACCCACTGCTGCACCTGAAGCCCGGGCATGTATTTCATTTCAGACATTTTTCTGAATTCATCTGCAGGGATAAAACCAAAAAACCTTTCAAAAAGCGTCAATGTGGGTGCTATCCAAGCCTCCGCTTCCAAGGTCATTTGGACCAGTTCGGGAATTTTCTCAATATCCGCTTTCTCAACCAAAAGCATGCTGAAGGGCCCTGCAATCTGTGGATCAAGTTGGGATTTGTCAGCGATCAACGCCTCAATATAACCGTCCATATGCTCTACAGAATGATAGCCGTTTTCGAGTGCGTTCTCCAGACCTACATCCAACGAAACATGCCCTCCATATTTGATCCCAACCTCCTTGGCTGTATTGGCAATTGACAAAAAACGGGGCATATCAAGTCCGGGATGAAGCTTCAGGTGATCATATCCCGCTGCTTCCTGATCAATTACCATCTTGGCTCCCTGCTCCGGATTTTTAACAGAAGTGCCGTTCAGCGATGGCCCTGCGGCAAATATTCTAGGACCTTTTATCTCCCCTGTATCGATTTTCTTTTTCAGTTCCAGGTGGGAAGGATGTCCGATCATTCCCCGGACATTCAGTACGCCGTTGGCTAGATAAAGCCACATGACATCCTGGATATAGGAAAAATCCCCGTTGTCGGTTGTGGGAATATGGGAATGCATCTCCGCCAATCCGGGAACTACAAATGCACCCATACCATCGATTACAGTGATGCCTTTTGTTGTCGGGATACCGCTGACCTCCGGGACGATTGCTGCTATTTTCCCGTCTTTCACATGAATAAGATGGTCGGTGAGCACTTGGTTCTTATCCAGATCAACAATATTAATGCTGGTGAGGGCATATTCCTGCGCCAAGAGATTATCGGAGACAATAAGCGAAAAGCCTAACAGCAATCCGGTAAGAATGAAAATCTTCATAGAAGGATGATTTAGCAGTTGATAGAATAATAAGAATAGCAATCACTTGATCTTTTTAGAATTCGCAATCCAATTGGAATGGTAGAATTTTCCGGATTCATCACCTTTTCTTTGATAGGTATGGGCACCGAAATAATCCCGCTGTGCCTGTAATAGATTGGCTGAGGAATCTTCGATTATCCTTCCCAAAAGATAGTTTGCTGCAGCAGACATGACCGGCAAGGCAAAATTATGCTGGAGTCCCAAACCTATCGAACTCACAAGATCAGCTTGTAATCCCTTGATTTTGGTGATCATTTTTTTATTGGTGAACAATGAATCTCCCTGTTTAAAGTGCTGAACAAGGTCTTCCATTAGTGTAGACCGGATGATGCAACCATTGGTCCAGATACGGGCAATCTCACTGAAATTCAGATCCCAGTTTTCCTGTTTGGAAACAGCCGCCATCAGGGAGAATCCTACTTCATGGTTTATGATCCGGGTGAGGGCATATGCATTTTTCAATCTTTCCATCAACAACACCTTATCCTCTGCAAATGCCTGGAATTTATGGCCAAACAATTTGGAAAGCTCTGTTCTTTCCTTTTTGTTGCCTGAAAGGTTTCTTGCTGTGACAGCCTCAGCCAATGGACTATAGGGCACCTGGTATTTCAATGCGGTGCTAAGGGACCAGGAACCTGTACCTTTCTGTCCGGCTGCATCCAGAATATGGTCAATCAGATATCCCTGACCTTCCTTCACCTGTAGGATATTGGCAGTGATTTCCAGCAAATAACTTTTCAGATCACCCCTTCCCCAATCCTGAAGGGTATTGGAAACATCCATAGGATTCAGCCTTAATCCAAACCTCAATAAATGAACGATTTCCGCAAGCACCTGCATTTCGGCATATTCAATGCTGTTGTGGACCATTTTGATAAAATGTCCGGAACCTTCGGGCCCCACATAGGTGATACAGGGTAGGCCGTCTTTGTCTTTGGCGGCGATTTTTTCCAAAACCGGGGCTGCCATTTTGTATCCCTCAGGATCGCCTCCCGGCATAATCGAAGGTCCTTTTCTTGCTCCTTCTTCACCACCGGAAACTCCCATCGGTAAAAAGAGCAGTCCTTTTTCTTTCAGATATTTACTCCTTCCGGATGACTCTTCAAAAAATGAATTCCCTCCATCTATGATCAAATCACCTTTTTCCAACAAGGGCAAAAGGATTTCTATCTGCATATCGATTGCCTTCCCGGCCGGGATCATCAACAAAATCTTCCGTGGAGTTTCCAGTTGCCGGATAAATTCTTCTAAAGCATCATAACCGTATAACATCGGGAACTCGGGATGATCCTGAGCAAATGTAGTGGCGATCCGCTCCTCTTTCACGGGAACATGCCTGTTGTGAACAGCTGTCGGAATTCCATTTTCAGCCATATTCAGAGCAAGGCTTTTACCCATCACTCCCATTCCAATTATTCCAATTGATGCTTTCACGGGATTGGTTTTTATATACTCCAATATCATTTCAACAATTTCTGCGGGCTTTCCTTTCACATCAATATGAAATCCATAGGCAGGATCCTCCCAGGTTTCAAGTTGGGAACTGAGCAAATCCGGATTCATATAGTGATTTTGTCGGTTTTTTAATCGCTCAAAAATAAGTTGCTGCTCCCCTTTCAGATGAATCCAATGAATATGAGCCACCACCAAAAGTACTTCCCTATACCGCTCCTTTAAAGCCGAGCAGGCCACCACTCCGCCTCCCCGGGCTTCCCATTCCTGGATTTTTTCTGCAAGATTATTAAGCCATGGTCCCCTGTCGTGGTCATTGAGAGGAATACCCTGATGCATTTTCTCTACATTTTCTTTTGGATGAAAATCATCCGCATCAAAAAAAGGTAATCTGAGCTTTTTAGCTAAAAGTGAGCCCACTGTGGTCTTGCCACTACCCGAAACTCCGGTTACAATAATTATCATAGCCGAAGTTAATAAATTTAATTATTTTCACCATTAGAAGACCCAATCAATGATAAATTCCAACGCAATCAGTGTAGATCATTTTTACTCCAAAAAAGTAGGAGACCTCCACTACAGAAACCTTCGGATCTGTTCACCGGATATTCCTGTTTTTGAAGCTGCGCAGGTGATGGCCATAGAAAAAACCTCCTGTCTTTTTATAGGAGAATCCGCACAAAGAATCAGTGGTTTTGTAACCGATATTACTTTAAGGGACAAGGTGCTGGCCAAGAAACTTTTTCTGGACACCCCTGTTGGAGAGATTATGGATACTGATATCGTCCACATTCAGAGCAAGTCATTTTTATATGAAGCCATATTGCTCATGTTCCGAACAAAAACCAGATATCTTTTGGTAAAAGATGAATCGGAATTTGTGGGTTGGATCAGCAGGACCAAAATTTTGTCGGAACAATCCCAAAGCCCCTTTATATTTATCCAATCGGTAAAGCAGGCAATTGATGATGAGGAACTGAAAGAAAAGTGGCTGCAGGTACCGGAGATTGTGCACGACCTGGTTTCCAGAGGATTGAAAGCCGACATCATCAATCAGATTATCACAACCATTGCAGATACGATCGCTTTAAGAGTTATTGAGAATACAATTGCCGAGATCGGACCTGCTCCTGCAAAGTTCGTCTTTTTTGTATTGGGGAGTGAAGGGAGGCAGGAACAGACCCTCAAAACCGATCAGGATAATGCTATTATTTACGAGGACAAAGCCAATGAGCAACGGGAGCTGGTGAGGACTTATTTCCTGGATTTTGCCGAACGGGTATCTTCAGCATTGAATAACATTGGTTTCAGCTTTTGCGAAGGAGGTTTTATGGCCAAAAACCCCAAGTGGACCCATTCTCTTTCGCATTGGAAAAAAAACTATGAAGGCTGGATTACTGAATCCACCCAAGAGACAGTTCTGAATTATTCCACCTTTTTTGATTGCAGGGGAATTTATGGTGATTTCTCCCTTTTGGAAGAACTTAAATCATTTATGGACCAACAACTTCAAAACCCTATTGAAAGGTTTTACAGCAATATGGGCACCAATGCACTTCAATATGAACCTCCGCTTACTTTTTTGAAAAATATCAGGACTTTTAAAATTGATGGGGAAAAACATTTTAACATCAAAAAAACCATGACTCCTATAGTGGATCTGGTCAGGATTTTTGCTTTAAAAAACAGAATATTTGAAACAAATACCGGCATCCGCATCTCGGCTTTAAAAAATAAAGGCGTCTTCAACCCAAAAGAAGCCCATGAATTGGGAGAGGCATATTATTACCTCATGGCTTTAAGACTGGAAAAACAGTCCCTTCAGATCATCAAAGAAAACAAAACGCCTGAAAATCACATCAGTCTTCAAGAACTCACGAAAGTTCAAATGGTGACCCTTGTTGAGATTTTCAAGGTTATTATGGATTTTCAAGTGAAGGTAAAAATTGAATTTACAAAAAACATATTTTGACAATCAAAATTATCTTTTTTAATTTTTTTATTAAAGTCTATGATTTATAGTGAAAGTTTTTTTATTTTGTATCAACATTATTTCTCGGTTCCACTGGATGTTTCTTTCCAAATCATAACTTTAAGAATGGAATTATTGAAAAGACATTTGGACAGGAATCTTAAGGACGGTCCTACTGTAAGGATTATATTGATCAAAAAAGCGTCAAACCCTCTAAATAACTATATATGCTAAGTCAATATCCACTTTCTGATGTAGAAAATGCTTTTCTTAAGGAATCTGGAATTCAAAAAATCAGTACGCTGATTCCTTATCTTACAGTAGATAATTTTCCAAAATTAGGCTTGATTACCGCCTGTCGATTTTTAGAATGGGTTTCCGAAAATCCCGAAGGCGTAATCAGTTTACCGACCGGCAAAACCCCGGAGTTTTTCATCAAATGGACCCAGTATCTTTTGGAAAACTGGGATTCTAAAAAGGGGAAAGAAATCAGGGAACAATACGGTATGGCTTCCCTCAAAAAACCGGTTTTTAAAGACCTTACATTTGTTCAGATCGATGAGTTCTACCCTATATCTTCCCAACAGAACAACAGTTTTTACCATTATGTAAATAAATTTTATCTGGAAGGATTCGGCTTGAGCAAAGAAAACGCCATCCTGATCAATTCTGATGAGATTCCACTTGCTGAAGGATTGCACTTTAGAGAAGTCTTTCCTGATCTGAAAGTGGATCTTTCCTTACGCTTCAGAGAACCCAAAACGCCACTTGAAAAACTCCAGCAACAATCCATTTACATGATTGATCAATGGTGCGGTGAATATGAGCAGCGGATAAGAGACAAGGGTGGTATCGGATTTTTTCTTGGTGGAATAGGCCCCGATGGCCATATTGCTTTTAATACCCGGGGCTCCCATCTTTTCTCCACCACCAGACTTACCGAAACCAACTTTGAAACCCAAGCCGTGGCTGCAGGTGATCTTGGAGGCATTGAAGTCTCCGCCAACAGGCTGGTCATAACAATTGGTCTTGAAACCATTGTATATAATCCCGAAGCAGTCGGAATTATCATAGCGGCAGGCGAAGCCAAAGCCCAAATTGTAAAAGATTCCCTGGAAACTCCTTTAAACAATGTATATCCAGGGACAGTGCTTCAGAAACTGAAAAACGGGCGGTTTTATCTCACTAAAGGTGCTGCAGTTAAACTGACAGATTCCGTAGACAATTATTATCAAAAGGGTGAATGGACCTGGGAAAAAACGGAAAGATCCATAATTGACCTCTGCAAAAAACTGAAAAAGTATGGACACAGGTTGACAATGGATGATTTGAAAAGTAACCGGTACACTTCGCTTATTCCTGATCTATCTGAAAATACAGTCACACAGGTTATTGATTTTACTTTAGAAAAAATCAAAAGAGGTACCACAAAAGAAAAAAATGAAGTCCTCCTGCACACAGGACCTCATCACGATGATATTTCATTGGGAATATTGCCCCATGTTACCAATCAGCTGGAAGAAAACAGCAATGAGGCCCATTTTTCAGTTTTGACATCGGGTTTTACAGCAGTCACCAATTCATTTGTAATTGACACACTCATACATACCAAGAGATTGTTGGAACAGGGCCAGGTCCAGATGGTAAGGTATGAGGACTTTTTTGATGTGGGTTTCAGATTGAAGACAGATAAGGATGTATATCAGTTTCTGACTAATGTCGCTTCAGAAAACCCCGAACAAAGACTTCGGGGACTCTGCCACCGAGTGGTCAGGGCTGTTGTGTCGATATATAAGGTTAAAAATAAGATTGAACTCCGGGACACAATCAATGAGATCATCAGTATTCTGAAAAATTCCTATGATGGAGAAAAAAACCCATCAAAAATCCAGAAACTGAAAGGCATGATCCGGGAATTTGAAGAAGAACTGGTGTGGGCCCATTTCGGTGTTCAGGTAAAAAATGTCCATCACCTTCGATTGGGTTTTTATACAGGGGACATCTTTACCGAGCAGCCGGATAAGAAAAGAGACGTGGAACCGATAATGGAGATGTTCAAATCCATCAATCCCACCAAAATCAGCCTCACCCTGGATCCTGAAGGTTCGGGCCCGGATACCCACTACAAAGTACTGCAGGCGACAGCGGAAGCCGTGAGGCAGTGGGGCAAGGAAAAAGATTTAAGCAAACTGAGAATAATCGGCTATAGAAATGTCTGGTTCAAGTTTGAACCCCACGAGGCAAATGTGATAATCCCGGTATCTCTGGGAGATATGTCCGTTATGGAGGATTCATTTGCCAACTGCTATCTCAGTCAGGTAAATGCTTCTTTTCCAAGTTATTCGCATAACGGAAAATTCAGTACCGTTGCCAAAAGAATTTGGGTGAGCCAATTAAATGATATTCAGTTATTGTTGGGAAAAAATTACTTTTATCTTCATGAATCAGCAACTGTGCGTGCAAGCCACGGCCTTATTTTCTTTAAGGACATGAATGTTGAGGAGTTTTTGGCTCACGCCCGCGAACTCGAGAAATCAATCGAGGGAATGATTTAAATAACAGCTCAAACCTAACCTTTGGAAAAAGGGGAATGAATGGATTCATTCTTCTTTTTCCATTTATTAAAAGCAAACCTAAACCCGAGTTATTGAGATGATTAAAAGCGAAAGAGCCATTTTAGGAATGGACATAGGAGGTACCAGTCTCAAAGCAGGTATTTTGGTTGGTTCTGAGCTACTGGATATCCGTACTACACCCACCCCTTCCCAGGAAAGTCAGGAATTTATTTTGGAAGCCATCGCTGAAATCATCGAAAGTTACACACATCATGATTTTAGCGCCATTGGAATAGGCATCCCGGGGCTAATCGATACCGAAAACGGTATTGTTTTGAATCTGGCAAACATTCCCTCCTTCCGAAAAGTCCATCTCCGTGAATTTCTCCAGAACCGATTCGGAAAACCCGTATTCATTAACAATGATGCCAATTGTTTTGCTTTGGGCGAATACAAATTCGGCGAGGCCAGAATCTATCAGCATGTTATTGGGATTACCCTGGGCACAGGTTTGGGTACCGGAATTATTGTAAACGGACATCTTTATTGTGGATTTAACTGTGCCGCTGGAGAATGGTGTTCGGTTCCCTATCTGGATCAGAATTTCGAATATTATTGCAGCGGTAAATTTTTTCTCAAGAAATACCACAAAAAAACCAAGACCCTAGCCAAAAAAGCCCAGGAGGGAGATCCGGAAGCTTTACAGGCTTTCGCTGAATTCGGTCATCATCTTGGGGAATTGATCAAAAGTATATTGTACACACTTGCCCCGCAGGCAATAGTTCTGGGGGGATCGATCAGAAAAGCATATCCTTTTTTTGAGGAAAGTATGAAGAAAAACATTGCAACTTTTCAGTATCCCTCAGTAGCCAAAAACCTAAAAATCCTTATTTCCCACCTCGACGAAACGGCCATTCACGGGGCAGTAGCTTTGGTGGATGAATATGCCGGAACTGAGTTGAAGGGAGTTTGGAAATAAAAGTAACAAAATAAAAACGCATCTTAAGATTCAAATCTTGTTATTTGGTCCCTGATTTTTGCTTTATATTTCAAATTATGACTTGTTGTTTGGAATTAGTAATTTGGGATACCAATTATATCCAACAATGGCCAAACAAAGATTCCTTGTTTTTATAACTTTTGCTTTAGCAATTGGGATTTTCTTATCTGTATATATAAATAGGAAAGACCAAGTTGATTTCAGCACCGAGGTCAAACCCATTTTAAACAACAATTGTATTTCCTGCCATGGCGGGGTAAAAAAGAACGGCGAATTCAGTGTGCTTTTTGAGGATGAAGCATTCGCTCCTACCAAATCAGGGTTTCCCGCAATCATTCCCGGAGACCCAAAAAACAGTCCCCTCATCCAAAGACTTCACGAAACTGATCCTGAACTCCGGATGCCCTATGGCAGGGCGGCACTGACGGAAACCGAAATCAAAACCCTGCATAAATGGATCAAGCAGGGCGCAAAATGGGGGAAACACTGGGCTTATTACCCGGTTCAAAAACCGGAAGTCCCACTTGCAAACCTGAAAGCGGGAAACGGAACAAAGAATGAAAAAAATTATTTAGGTGTTGATTATTTTATCCAGCAAAAACTGGAAAAAAATGAGCTTGGTTTTTCTGAACAGGAGGAGCCTTTGAAATTACTCAGAAGGGTTTCAATGGACATTACCGGCCTGCCCCCATCGGAAAACTTGAAAAAACAATGGGAATCGGGGGCATTGTCCTATGAAGCCTTGGTGGATCAACTTTTAGATTCCCCTGCGTATGGTGAAAAATGGGCTTCCTGGTGGCTGGATCTAGCCCGATATGCAGATACAAAAGGTTATGAAAGAGACGTCTCCCGGACCATGTGGCCTTATCGGGATTGGGTAATCAAGGCCTTCAATCAGGACATGGCTTTCGATCAGTTCACCGTCGAGCAGCTGGCAGGAGATTTATTGCCCAACCCCTCAGAGAGCCAATTGATAGCCACCGCCTTCCACCGGAATACCATGAACAACGATGAAGGCGGAACGGAAGATGAGGAATTTAGAGTTGCGGCTGTTTTGGACCGGGTAGGCACCACATTTGAAGTTTGGCAAAGCACCACCATGGCATGTGTTCAGTGCCACAGCCATCCCTATGATCCTTTCAAGCATGAGGAATTTTTTCAGGCAGCTGCTTTTTTTAACAATACAAGGGATGAAGACACGCATGATGAAGAACCTAAACTGAGATTTTATGAACCTGAGCAGAAAGTTCAAATCAACACCATCAAGGATTGGGTCGCGAAAAACGGCAGTACGAATGAGGTGAGAAAAATCAATGATTTTTTAGCATTTCAAGAACCCAAATACCAGGCACACCTTGCAGAAGATTTCGTCAATGGCGAACTCATTGACACCAAATGGCTGGGATTATGGCACAATGGATCCTGCTATATCAAAAACGTCGATACCCAAGGTTCCGACCAACTTCTGCTTCATTATTGGGCCGATTTGGATGGCACTGAACTGACGATCAGAAATGGGAATCCAAATGGAGAAATATTAAGTCAATTTACCATCAATAAAACCGAGGGAAGACTTACCCAAAGTATCCCCTTCAAAAAAGTCACCGGAAATATTAACCTCTATATCACAGCTGAAAACCCGAAAGCCCGAAAGCAACAAGCTACCAGTACCATCGAGTGGCTTGCTTTTGTAAACACGCTGCCGGGAGAAAACCAAGATGGTTATCTAGAAATCCAAAACCAATTCCAGGCATTGCTCAACAGCAAACCGCTTTCCCTCCCGATCATGATCGAAAACCCTCCATACATGCGCAGAGAAACCCATGTTTTTGAGAGGGGAAACTGGTTGCTGAATGGAGAAGAAGTGCAAGCCAACACACCGGAATCCTTGAATACATGGAACCCTGACTGGCCCCAAAACCGTCTAGGTCTTGCCTATTGGTTAACCGATCCTGAAAATCCATTGACTTCCAGAACAGCCGTAAACCGGATTTGGGATCAGCTTTTTGGCAGGGGATTGGTCAACTCCATTGAGGATATGGGTACTCAGTCTGATCCTCCATCCCACCCTGAATTATTGGATTACCTGTCATGGCAGCTGATGCATGAATTTGATTGGAGTGTCAAAAAGCTAATTAAGGCCATAGTACTTTCGGACACCTATAAGCAAAAGTCCCAAATCAGCCCCTCTCTGTATCAAAAAGATCCTGACAATAAATGGTATGCCCGTGGGCCCAGAATCCGACTGAGCGGCGAACAGATAAGGGATCAGGCCTTGGCCGTAGCCGGTCTTTTAAGTCCCAAAATGTATGGCCCTGCTGTCATGCCTTTTCAACCGGAGGGCATCTGGCAAAGCGTGTACAATGGCGAAAAATGGACTTTGAGTGAAGGGGAAGACCAATACAGGCGGGCAATTTATACCTTTTTGAAAAGGACCAGCCCCTACCCCTCCATGATGACCTTTGATGCAGGAAGCCGCGAAGTGTGCATCAGCAAAAGAATTGTCACCAATACTCCACTGCAGGCTCTAGTCACTTTAAATGATCCTGTGTATATGGAAGCTGCTTTATTTTTGGGTAAAAAGATGAAGAAAATGGCTAAAAATGATCCTTCAAATGCTATCGCCTTTGGATATGAGCAATGTATCCTGATCCCTATCACCCCTACCAAAAAGCAAAGCCTATTGGATCTTTACGAAATTGCTTTGAGCAACTATAAAAATGATCCCGAAGCTTTGGAAGAATTGATATCCAAAGATGAAAAAGATAGGAGCCCGGAGTTTGGTGCCTATGTTTTGGTGGCAAATGCACTTATGAACTTAGACGAATTTCTAACCAAACCTTGATATGAAGAACCTACAAAATCTCCTGAGGGATCTTGAACTGCAAAGGCTTGAAAAACAGACCCGAAGACACTTCATGTTGGATTGTGTTACTAAATTCGGAGGGCTTGCTTTGGCTCCCCTACTTTTTTCCTGTGAACAAAGTGGCACATCAGGCAGTGCATTGGAAATGAAATTATCAGAAAGGGACCTAAATCCTTTGTCCCCTTTGCCCCCTCCCTTTCTTCCGAAAGTAAAATCTGTTATCTACCTCCACATGGCAGGTTCTCCCTCCCAACTGGAGCTCTTCGACTATAAACCGGATTTAATCAAATATGATAACAAACCCTGTCCGGAGTCATTATTGGAAGGAAGAAAATTTGCTTTTATCCGCGGAACACCTAACCTGCTGGGTCCTCAATCCAAATTTTCCCAGCATGGAGAATCCGGTGCCTGGGTTTCTGACTTTCTACCCCATTTTTCCAAGTTGACGGATGAAGTGGCTTTTTTGAAAGCGGTTCATACAGACCAATTTAATCATGGTCCGGCACAACTCTTTATGCAAACCGGAAGTCCACGGCTCGGAAGACCAAGTTTGGGAAGTTGGGTCACTTATGGATTGGGTACGGAAAACCAAAATTTGCCTGGTTTTGTAGTTCTAACGTCAGGAGGCAAAACGCCCGATGCCGGCAAAAGTGTCTGGGGAGGTGGATTTTTGCCTTCCGTATATCAAGGGGTCCAATGCAGGTCAAAGGGAGATCCTGTCCTTTACCTGGAAGATCCAAAGGGAATATCGAGAAATCTCAAAAAATCGGTGATCTCCACTATCAACAAAATCAATGCAGAGGAATTTGAAAGTTATGGTGACCCTGAAATATTGGCCAGAATCAACCAGTACGAGATGGCCTACAAAATGCAGATTGAGGTGCCTGAGGTAATGAATATCAACGATGAACCGGAGCCGGTCCATACGCTGTATGGAACGCAACCTGGACAGGAATCTTTTGCCAACAACTGCTTGCTGGCCAGGAAATTGGTTGAAAAGGGCGTCCGTTTTGTACAGCTGTATGATTGGGGATGGGACAGTCATGGTACCGACCATGACAATGCCCTGGATTTGGGGTTCAGAAATAAATGCCGGGAAATAGATCGCCCGATATCCGCCTTGCTGCTTGACCTGAAGCAAAGGGGATTATTGGATGAAACTTTGGTCGTCTGGGGTGGCGAATTCGGAAGAACACCCATGCAGGAAAACCGGGAAGGCAAAAGAATGGGTTTCAAAGGCCGTGACCATCATGTGGATGCTTTTACCATGTGGATGGCCGGAGGCGGAATCAAGAAAGGAATATCCCATGGTTTGACGGATGATTTTGGTTTTTCGGGAATCGAAGGAAGGGTTTCTGTCCACGATATTCATGCGACCATACTCCATCTGCTTGGTTTTGACCATGAAAAATTCACCTATGATTTTCAGGGACGGCCTTTTAGGCTTACCGATGTGGAAGGAGAAATCATCAAAGAAATATTGGCTTAAATAAGAAATTTACATGAAGTCTTACACAATTTATAATTCGGTTAGTAATGGATTTCCGCAAACCACAAACTTCAAAGATTTCATTAATGTAAACCTGGATTTTCTTGGTGGCAGAAAATTAATAAGGGGGTTGAACTTATGATTGATTTTATTATTCCATTAATTGGCAGGTTTCATCCCCTGATTGTACATCTTCCTATCGGCTTTATTTTATTCGCTTTATTGCTGCTTTTTTATCCAAAAAAAGATAAGACGATATTTTATCCTACTCTAGAAATTGCTCTATTGTGGAGCACGGTAACAGCCATTTTAGCTTGTTTGAGTGGTTTTCTGCTTTACATTTCCGAAGGTTATGCCTTTTCAACAGTCAGGAACCATTTACTTTTGGGTTTACTGACTGCAATTATCTGCGGCCTTCTTTATTGTCAGATCCGAAAAAAACAAACCTTAAATAATTCAACAATTAAAGTATTATCCTGCTGTTTGTTATTATCGGTATTGGTCACCGGGCATCTCGGCGGCAGTCTGACGCATGGAGAAACCTATCTGACTGAAGTGCTTCCAGAGGAAATACAAAGAACTTTTGGCTGGTATAATGAGGTAGAAGCAACCCCAATTGCCATTGATGAAAGCCAATGGAGGGAGGTAGCCTTATATGAGACAGTCATTCACCCCATTCTTCAAAACAACTGCCGGAGCTGCCATAACCCTAAAAACATCAAGGGAGGTTTGGTTTTGACCTCAAAAGAAACCTTACTTGCCGGTGGCAAAAACGGCCCGGTAATTCAAGGCAATCCCGCGGAAGAAAGTGCTTTGTTTCACATGATCACGCTCCCACTGGATCATGAGGACCATATGCCCCCAAAAGATAAGAAGCAACCCAAAAAAGAAGAAGTTGAATTACTCAAGGCCTGGTTGGTTTCCGGATCATCTTTCGAAGCGACCCTTGGCCAGGCCGGGATAACAGAAGAACTTATTGCACCTTATTTCATTAGAACCGAAACCAGCATTTACCCTGAGGTAAATCTGGATACCATTCCTGAACATATTTTGGCAGAAATAAGAACACACGGAATTTTTATTGAACCCTTGAGCCTGGGATCTTCACTTCTCAGAGTTAGCTGTATCAACTTACCTTCATTTAATAATGTCGACATACAGATTCTGGAACCCGTCTATTCCTACATAGCCCATTTGGACGTGGGAGATACCGAAGTCAGTGATGATTTACTGGACAGCATCCCTAACCTTGAAAACCTGGTTATCCTCAACCTCAAAGGAACTGCGATCATGGGTTCCAATTTAGATAAACTCAATCAATGCAGTAATTTGGTCCAGCTGAACCTGACCCATTCAGAAATTTCCTTATCCAACTTGGCCAAACTTAATTCTCATCCAAAACTTGAAAAAGTCTTTGCCTTCAACACACCTGCTGCTGAGGAGATAAATTCAGTTAACCAATCGGCATTCACCTTTAAACTAGAATTTGGTAGTTTTGAGTTGCCGGCACTACCTTCAGATGAAAAGGTTTATTGAGGTTAATATCTCTTTGCTCTTTCCTTTCTTTAAGAATAACGTCATTTTTTTCACCTACTCCGGTAAACATCCCGATTCAATTTTCATATCGATAAAAACAAATGTATTTTTGTTTATAACCGAAATTGCAAAAGACATGAAAGCACTCGTATTGGAATCTTACAACAATTTAATTTTTAAGGATATGCCCGAACCGGAATTCAAGGCAAATGAAGTCCTTGTCCGTGTGAAAGCCTGCGGAATATGTGGCAGCGACGTGCATGGAATGGACGGCAGCTCCGGTAGGAGAATTCCGCCTCTGATTATGGGACATGAAGCTTCGGGGGTAATTGTTGAAACAGGCAGTGAGGTAAAATCATTTGCAAAAGGTGACAGGGTTACTTTTGACTCTACCGTATATGAATTAAATGACTGGTTCACCCTGAGAGGAAAATACAACCTGAGTGACAACAGAAAGGTATTGGGTGTATCTCCGCAGGAATACAGACGTCATGGAGCTTTCGCGGAATATGTCGTGGTTCCCGAACACATTCTTTACCGATTGCCCGATTCGGTTTCTTTCGAACAGGCAGCCATGGTAGAACCTGTGGCCGTCGCAACACATGCCATTGATCTGACGCCTATCAGTATGCGGGATACAGTATTGGTGGTAGGTTCGGGAATGATCGGACTTTTTCTGATTCAGGTGCTGAAGCTTTCCAATGCAGGAAAAATCATTGCAATCGATTTGGATGATCAAAAGCTGGAGCTAGCCCGAAAATTCGGAGCCGATCATACTTTCAATGCCCGGGAGGATGGAATCAAAGAGGCTATTTTGGCAATGACAAATAACCGAGGGGCAGATGTGGCCTTCGAAGCAGTTGGTGTTGCAACAACAGTTAAAATGGCTATTGATAATGTCAGAAAAGGGGGAACCGTCACGCTTGTCGGGAACCTTGCACAGCAGGTTGATTTTCCTTTGCAGGCTGTCGTCACCAGAGAAATCCGGCTTCAGGGAAGTTGTTCGATTGCCGGTGAATATGCAAAGGTGCTGGAAATGATGGAGCAGGGGCTCATTGATGTGGATTCACTGTTGAGTGCCAAAGCTCCATTGAGTGAAGGCGCTTCCTGGTTCAAAAGGTTGTACGACAAGGAACCGGGATTGAATAAAGTGGTACTTCAACCTTAAGTTTTTATGTACAAAACAGGAATAATCGGCTGCGGAAAAGTGGCCCATTTACATGCTCAGGCGCTTCAGAATTTAGCACAATCTAAGTTTGTGTCTGTATTCAGCAGAAATATCACAAAAGCGGCTGAATTTGCCGAACCTTATGGAGTGAAGGCTTATGATGATATCTCCGACATGATCAAGCGGGAAGGCTTGGATTTGGTGATCATCTGCACACCACATCCCAACCATTGGGAACCTACCATAGCCGCAATTGAAGCAGGAGCACATGTGATAGTAGAAAAACCACTCGCTGCCTCTTTGGAAGATTGTGATGCCATGATCCGGGCAGCGAAAATTCATGATAAAAAACTTGCAGTCATCAGCCAAAGGAGATTTTATGAGCCTGTGATACGGCTGAAGAAGGCAATTCAGGATGGAAAAATAGGTAAGCCTATTTTGGGCACAATCAATATGCTGGGATGGCGGGATGAGAAATACTATCTTTCAGATCCTTGGCGTGGATCCTGGGAATTTGAAGGTGGTGGTGTTTTAGTCAATCAAGCCCCACATCAACTGGACCTGTTGCTCTGGCTAATGGGTGATATTGATGAAGTCTATGGTACTTGGGCCAACCTTAACCATCCCTTTATAGAGGTGGAGGATACCGCGCTTGCGATCGTGAAATTTAAGAACGGCGGCTTGGGCAATATCGTCGTCAGCAATTCCCAAAAACCCGGTGTTTATGGCAAAGTCCAGATTCATGGAAGCAACGGAGCATCTGTTGGAGTGCAGACGGAAGGTGGTTCCATGTTTATCGCCGGCATGTCCAGCATTACAGAACCCCCGGTCAATGACCTTTGGACTGTTTCCGGTGAAGAAAAGCAGCTTCAGAAATTCATAAAGACCGACACCGGGATTTTCAACTCCATCGATCCAACGGTTTATTATATAGAAAAACAAATTGAAGATTTTTTGGAAGCACTTGCAGAAGGCAGAGATCCACTTGTTACAGGGGAACAGGGACGAAAAACCGTGGAATTATTTACAGCAATTTACCGCTCCAAACGGGAGAATGCAGTGATTAAATTTCCCCTTAAGGCGGAAAAAGGGCGGGAGGATTTTGATGGGAGGATTTAAGGGGGGAGATGTGCTTGAATTTCCTCCAACTTGATATACCTGATTATACTTCTAAACTGTCTGGTTTTTAAACAATTGCTTCCATTTCAGTCTTCAGATTTCCTAAATCCTTTTGAATGACATTCCACACTATTCCATAATCAATACCTATATAATCATGGATGATTCTGTTGCGAAATCCCCTTAACCTTTGCCAATTAACTTAAGGATGCTGTATTTTAACTTTATCTGGTATTCTATTGGCAGCCTCACCTATAATCTCGAAGTTCCGAATGACAGCATCTTTTGTTTTACTGTCATCAAGAAATTGGTCAAGTGTGCAATCATTAGTGTACAGTTCTATCTTTTTAATTGCGTCCAAAATATCCGAGATTAAAAGTTTGGGTTCCCTTTTAGACATATTCCAGTTCTTTTTCTATGAACTTGAAGTAATCTTTTTTAACCCCTTTTCTTGAAACCAGATCCACTTTTCTTCCCAAAATTAATTCAAGTTCATCAGCAAGATCAATAAATTCTATACCTATTGGTTTTTGAAAATCAACCAAAATATCAATATCACTGTTTTCTGTCTGTTCTTCCCGGGCAAATGATCCAAAAATAGCCAATGCACTCACCCCATATTTGTCATTCAGGATATGCTTGTGAGCTTGCAATACTTGTTTTATGTTGCTTAAAGTATCCATAGGTTTTAAATATACGCACAATCAAGAAAAAACCACTTTCATCTATTTGAGCTTTAACCTCATAGTCAAGATCAATATTCCGAGCAGTATCTAAATTGTCTTAAATCTTAAATCTAAAGTGATCCTCCGCCAATGTTAGCGATTTCCCCTTATGTCTCCCGTATCCCGTCTAATCGAACCTTATGGGATCTCTCCTTGCGTCGAGATGACGTCAATTGTTACGTCTCCCGTCTGACTATCGTCAGGCAGGCTTATATCTTAAGTCTTAAATCTTACATCTTACATCTAAAATGGTAACACCAACCTAAGCCCCTCTTCCCGTCTTCTTCAACTCAATATCCGTCAGATCCTTGATCTTGATCGGTTTGCCCTGCTCGATGCTGTTTCTGGCAGCTACACCGATCAGCACGGACATCGCTCCATCTCTTGTTCCGGCGGATTGCCTATAAGTATCCTCAATGCTTGGATCTTTGAAAATTTTGTCTTTGAGCCGGGTGTCTCCACCACCGTGTCCACCATCACCATGGGGAATAGTGATGATTTCGGATTCTCCGAAATTTTTGGTCAGGCGGATTTCATCTTGTTCCGCTTCTTCCCACGGCTGGCTTTCTTTGATCCAGGCCTCCAATCGGCCTTCCGTACCGTTAAAGGCAATTCGGTAGCCTTCGTAGGGAGAATAGGTGGTTAGGGAGTAACTGACCTGCACGTCGTTCATATAGCGGATCTGCACCGCCATCTTGTCGTAAATATCAATGTCTTCCCTAAATACACAGCCATCACGAAGATATCCATCATGTTCTTCGTTTTCGACATATAGATTCACCAGATGTTCGCTTTTGGTAATATCCCAATAAAATTTACATTTGCTTTTGTGTGGGCAAGGACGACAATGGGTGTGGCGGAAAGGACCGTTCTTTCCATAAAACTCCAATTTACCATAGGCAAAAACCTCCTCAGGATCCGAATTGATCCACCAGTTGAGCAAATCGAAATGATGGGTGGATTTATGTACAAGCAGGGTTCCTCCATTTTCCTTATTTCCATGCCATCTCCTGAAATAATCCGCCCCGTGTGAGGTGTTCAGGTACCAGTGAAAATCAACCGAAGTCAAATCCCCGATTGCGCCTTCCCTTAACATTTCATACATTTTTTGCCTGTGGGGAGAATATCGGTAATTGAAGGTTACGATGACGTTTTTGCCTGATTTGCGTTCTGCGTCAAGGATGGCCTGACACTTAACCTCATCAGTTGTCATTGGTTTTTCGGTGATGACATTGGCACCGAATTCAAGTCCCTTCACGATAAATTCATGATGTGTACTGTCCACAGTAGTGACGATCACCACATCGGGTTTTGATTCCTTCAGCATTTTATCAAAATCCGTAAAAAGCGGGCAGTCCACACCAATATATTCTTTGGCATATGCTAATCTCCCGCTATTGATATCGCATAATCCCACGAAATCCACCTGATCCTGGTATTCCTCCTTCACCGACTTTCCAAACATACTTACACCTCTGACGCCTGTGCCCACCAAGGCGATTTTCATTTTTTCGGCAGGATTATTAAATAAGGTCAGAGCTTCAGCTATGCCGGACAGGAAAACGGATCCTGCGGTTAATGCACCTGATTTGGCTATAAAATCTCTTCGGGAGGGATTGTGATCGGTGGATTTCATACGGTATATCAGTAAAGTTTTTGATAAGTAAAGAAGGATTCAAATTTTAGAATGTAGCCAAAATATTAAAATCTTCGAGATTAACTGTCCTGCACTTACATTTATTCAGGAGGTTTATCTTTTTTTTGGGCTCGGTATTTCCTGACATTTATCAGGTTATTTCAAAGTGAAGGTCATAAAATAGCCGTCAAAAATTCAGGAATTTTGTAATTCCAACAAAAGATACGATGACAGACCTGATCCAAAAATACAACGTACCTGCACCTCGATACACTTCCTACCCCACCGTTCCTTTGTGGAACAATGAACTCCAGGAGAATCAGTGGACCAAATTGGTCCAAAAAGCCTATGCGGACTTTGGGGATCAGGAAGGAATCACTTTGTATATCCATCTGCCCTTTTGCGAAAGCCTATGTACGTACTGCGGATGCAACAAGAGGATCACCAAAAACCACTCGGTGGAAATTCCCTATATCCAGGCGGTCATAAAAGAGTGGATAAATTACCTCCGCTTACTCCCTAAAAAACCCAAATTGGCAGGCATTCATTTGGGAGGAGGTACACCGACTTTTTTCTCACCTGATTCGCTCAATACCTTACTGTATTTCATAATGGAAAGTGCCGAGGTGATGGAGGATTCGGAATTCAGTTTTGAGGGACATCCAAACAACACTACCAGGGAACATTTGCAGACACTTTTTGATCTTGGATTCAGGAGGGTGAGCTACGGCATTCAGGATTTCGATCCGGAAATCCAAAAAACCATCCATTGCATCCAGCCTCTGGAAAAAGTTGTCGCTGCCACCGAAATCGCCCGAGAGATAGGTTATACCTCCATAAATTATGACCTGATCTACGGATTGCCCTATCAAACCGAGGAAACGCTGACCGATACCTTCCGGAAAGTCCATGCGCTCAGACCCGATAGAATCGCATTCTACAGCTATGCCCATCTCCCTTCCGTATTTCCTGCTCAAAAAAGTTTTGCCCATCTGTTGCCTAACGAACATGAGAAAAGAGGACTCTACGAATATGGAAAGGGGTTACTGTCGGATATGGGGTACTTCGAAATCGGGATGGATCACTTTGCCCTAACCGACGACCCGCTCTATCAGGCCAAACTGGACAAAACCCTCCACCGCAATTTTATGGGATACACCACCTCTCCCTCCAGGATTTTGTTGGGATTGGGGAACAGCTCCATCAGCGACATTTATTATGCCTATGGGCAAAACTCCAAAGTCATCGAATTATACAAAAATCAGATAAAAGAAAACCTCTTCCCTATCACCAAAGGACATGTGCTAACGGAGGAGGATATCAAAAACAAAAAACTGATTCTGGACCTGATCTGCAACCAGGAAACCCGGTGGGACTTTGAATTTTTTACCCTTATGGACAAAGATTCCCTACAGCAACTATTGACTTTCCGGGAAGAAGGGTTGATCGTTTTTGATGTTTATGGCTTGAAAATCCTGAAAAGCGGGATGCCCTTTCTTAGGAACATCTGTATGGTTTTTGATCAACGGATGAAAGCACGGGAAGCCGAAAAGTTTAGCTTCAGAAAGGCGATTTGAGAAGAGGGCAATTTTTGAAAAAATCCAATTGCTTTTTTGGCTTTTTGAAAGCAACTGAAGCCTTACCGCTGATTTTTTCGACTTGGAAGAACTTTAGAAATCCATTAAATCCCGAGAGGGAATCAACTTGATAGTGGACTAAAATTCGTCTGTCAATTGTTACTAGGATTGCCGGAATTTTCATTTTTTTTATTAGGCCCGACGTTTCTTTGCTATGGTTTGCTGCATTGGTTAAGCAATAAATTTAGTAAATAGACACCAACCATCAACGTCTGCGTGGTTTTTCCAAAGGAAAACTACCAAGCAGTGAACTATAGCCAGTGTTGAGGTGCCGTTTTTTTTAGACTGACATTGGTTTCACGTTGATTTGTCCGCCAATAGCTTTCAGCACCTTCATTATTGTTCCGAATTGTGGTTTTGCTCCGTCGGATAATGCTTTGTAAAGACTTGATCTACTCATTCCGGTTTTCTCCGCAATTTTAGTCATTCCGATTGACTTTGCAATATGTCCGATTGCTAATATCAAATCAGAACTGTCTCCATCTTCGAGAACAGTATTCAGATATTCAGCAATCATTTCTTCGCTGTCCAAATAGTCCGCTATGTCAAATTTTGTTGTATCCATATCACTTATTTTTTATTCTGTTCCAGATTTTTTTCGCTTTCTCGATTTCCTTTTGTTGAGTTGATTTATCTCCTCCAATTAAAAGAATTACGATTTTGTTTTCTTTTTCTTTAAAATATACTCGGTAGCCTTTAGCATAATTAATTCTCATTTCGCTAATTCCGTCACCCACAGGTTCACAATCTCCGAAATGTTCATCCGTTTCAAGTTTTTGAATCCGAAAAAGTATTTTAGATTTTGCCCGAATATCTTTTAGCTTTCTAATCCACTTATCAAATTCAGATGTTTTTTCGGTAATTATCATTTAAAAGTGTATCCATTTAGATACAAATATAATTAATTTTTGGGATTTGAAAAGAGAAAATTGTTTTATCGGTGCGGTTTGTCAAAATGCACCACAAAGGGATTCAACGTATCCCTCCAACCAACCCAAATTGAAAAACAAGAACTATTATTTAGGCCGGTATTCTTCCCAGTTTGATGGCAGAAGTTGATATAAGTCTTTTTGTTTGTGGCTTTGGATCCTTTCCAAAACATTCTTGAATTTTGATTCTTTGTGCAGCTGGCTGTCCTGTCAGAAGATGATCTCAGGGTCAAGAAACTGATTCTGGACCTGATCTGTAATCAGAAAACTCGGTGGGACTTTGAATTTTTTGCCGATATGGACAAAGATTCCCTACAGCAACTGTTGACATTTTAGGAAGAAGGGTTGATCGATTTTGATGTTTATGGCCTGAAAATCCCGGAAAGCGGGATGCCCTTTCTTAGGAACATCTGTATGGTTTTTGATCAACGGATGAAAGCACGGGAAGCCGAAAAGTTCAGCTTCAGTAAGGCGATTTGAGGAGAGGGTAGTTTTTGAAAAAATAAGATTGATTTTTTGGCATTTGAAAGAAGCGGAAGCCTTACTGATGATTTTTCAGACTGGTAAGGCTATATTCAGTATACACATTGTTGTGTTTCGATCTTTACCATTATCACCGAAATAGGTAACAGATGGACTATAAATCTTATTCCTTTAATCATTTCATATCTGACCACCCACACCCTTAAACTTCTCCACAAACGAAGCAATCTTTTGAAAAATAGTTTGCTTTTTTGCCAAATACTGCGGGTTTAATGGACTCATTTTTGGCAAAAGGGAATTAAGCTCGGTTCCATTTTCACTGGCATATTCACGTTTTAAGGAAGCGGATATATATCTCCTTGCTTCTTCCTCATTCAAATTTTCATCTGCAATTAATGCTGTAGCCTCTTTTTTCTGCTTGCCTTGTGCATAAGCGAAGAATGAATCTATAATACTCGCCTTTTCCTGAATGTCATCTAGGTCTGTCTCATTAATGAAATCAACTACTAAGCTCTCTTTGGCACGACTTCCAATACTGGCACGAATAAGCCTACGAACTTCTTCTATTAAGGTAGCCTTATTCTTGGTCTTTTTATTATGCTCAAATATTAATTCGAGGATATAGTCAAGATTTATTTCCTGTGATTTAAGTAGGTCAATTTCGAAGACTACATCATCCCAATCAAGATCTGATTCTTCTGATT
>JBGTDA010000022.1:0-30593 GCA_041748555.1 Rhodonellum sp. | reverse complement strand
GGATAATCGACCTAATTGGACTATCGGTTTATAAACCATTTCCTTTGGTTAAAGAATTTCTATTTAATCACTCCCTCTTTACTTATTTTTGTCTTTGGTTTTTATCTAACGTGAATATTCAATAATGAATCCGGTAACTTAAAGAACAAATCCACTGGACAAATCAGAAAATGGAAAAAGATGGTACCGACCTTTTTGTCATCATTTTATTGGGATTTTTTCTGATGCTTTTGATGGTGTCCTTTATTGTGATCATGGTCATCTATCACCGTAGCCGTCAGATACAAAACCAGCAAAAAGTCGAAAACCTGCATGCGGCATATGAGAAAACAATCCTCGATGTAGAAAAGGAAATCCGGGAAGAAACGCTGGCACATGTCGGCCGTGAGTTGCATGATAATATCGGTCAGCTGCTTTCCCTTACTAAAATTAACCTGAGCAGCTCAAAACCTGAAAAAATCCAGGAAAGCCGCCACCTGATTTCGCAGACGATCAAAGAAGTTCGGACATTATCCAAAACCCTGAATTTGGATTGGGTCGAGGGGATAACCCTCGAAAATTTTATTCAGAGTGAATTAAAAAAGGTTGAACAGACGGGATTATGCAAGGTAAGTTTTCTAAAGGCAGGTGAGGAAGTTGCCTTAAAAAAAGAATCCAAGCTGGTGCTGATCAGAGTGGTACAGGAATGTCTCAACAATGCCATGAAACATGCCCAGCCGGGCAAAATAGAAATTTCATTGACTACAGGACAGAAAAACTTTATGATCCGGATCAGAGATGATGGTGAGGGATTTGACACATCAAGTAAGTCAACAGGTTTAGGCCTTTTTAATCTGAATAAAAGAATGGCAACGATAGGTGGTTCTGTTGATATCAAATCCGAGTTGGGAAAGGGAACAGAAATAAAACTTTTATTGCCTATTTCAAATGGATAAGCTACCTTTTGACTGCACATGGAAAAAACGATAAATATAGTACTGGCAGACGATCATAAAATGTTTGCATCAGGGATCGCCGGACTTTTGGAAGAGGTGGAAGATTTTAATGTTTCCGGAGTTTTTGAAAATGGCCTAGAGCTGATCTCTTTTTTGGAAGAAAAGGGGGCGGATATTGCCCTTACAGATATGAACATGCCTAATATGGACGGATTGGAGGTGCTTCAGGAACTGAAGAACAAAAATATAAAAGTTAAGATTATTGTCCTTTCCATGTATGATGATGAAAAACTTTTCAAACAATGCAAACAATTGGGAGCTCATGCTTATATGCTCAAGGATGCTGATTTTGATGAGCTAAAATATACGATCAGAGAAGTGATGGCGGATACCCATGTGATGAGTTTTCAAAAAGTTCTGAGTCAAAGCAACGAGGAGCATTATGTAGATAACTACAAAGAAAAATTCAAATTGTCCAAAAGAGAAATACAGATTCTCAGAATGATAAAAGAGGGAATGATCAACCGTGAAATTGCTGATGAACTGCACCTGAGCCCATTGACGATTGAAACCCATAGGAAAAAAATCCATCAAAAACTTGGTGTCGGATCAGTCATTGAGTTGGTAAAGAAAGCCATTGATATGAAACTTTGATCCAAAGAATTTGAAGATCCGCTCATTTTGAAAACTTTCATCTCCACCTTCAGGTAAGATTGGTTATATATACTTGTTATAAAATCCCCTATTAAGCATCAAAATTGGTAGTGGAATCAAAATCAAACTTTTATGATGAATAAAATAAAAACTGCCCTCGTTGGGTACGGTTCGGTTTCCGAAAAAATTCATGCCCCATTGATCACCGTTTGCCCGGAACTTGAACTGGTGGCAGTGGTAGAACGACACAAAGAGAAATCAAAAGAAAAATATTCCGAACTGCAAATTTTCACAAGTCTGGAAGCATTGCTAAAAGCCGATGCGGCAGATCTGATTGTCATCGTCACTCCAAACGAATATCATTTTGATCAGGCAAAGTTAGCCTTGAAATATGGGAAACATGTGGTAGTGGATAAACCTGTCACTATATATGCCCGGGAGGCCGAGGAGCTGGATAGATTGGCAAAAGAAAAAAATCTTGTGCTTTCCGTATTTCAAAACCGAAGATGGGATGGGGATATTCAGACCATCCGCCAGCTTTTGGAAGAGGATGTTTTGGGAAAGATCGTTCATTTCGAATCTCATTTTGATAGATTCAGACCGGATTTGGCTGATAACTGGAGAGAAAAGGATGTGCCGGGAAATGGCATTACGTATGATCTTGGAACACACCTCATAGATCAGGCAGTAATGCTTTTTGGCAAACCTGAGTGGATTTATGCAGAAATTCTGAAGCAAAGAAAAGGAGCCATATCCGATGATTTTTTTGAAATAACCCTGAGGTATAATGGACTGAAGGTTCGTTTGACAGCAAGTGTTTTGATGAACGCAATATTACCCAAGTTCCTGGTTTTGGGTGAAAAAGGTTCGTATTCAAAATACGGTCTTGATGTGCAGGAAAAAGCCATGAAAGCAGGTTTAACGCCGGAAGGTACGGACTGGGGAATTGAGCCTACTGAAGCCTGGGGAAAGCTGTTTCTGGAAAATGAAACCCGACCTTATCCAACTGTCCGAGGAGATTATCGTAAATTTTATCCAAATGTAGCTGATGCCATTCTGCATCAATCTCCTTTGCAGGTAAATATAGGGGAAGCGATTACAGTCTTAAAAATAATTGAAGCTTCATTTATGAGCAACCAAGAAGGGAGAAGGATTTATCGGGAAGAATTTGGTTGGTAAGGTAGAAGGGGTGGCCTGTTCTTTGTAAAGCCCGGTCATAACTAATCATCTAATATCATGAAAAAAACCTTTTACTTCTCAGCACTGTTTTTCCTTATCTTCCATTTTCAATCCCATGCCCAGATAAGTGCAGGTGTTTACAGGTTAAGCTCCGAAACGTTTGCTGCGATCGGAACAGATCCTGACAATAAAATATTCGGCGAAGCGCGTGTTTCTACCGGCAGCACTATCGGGATTGAAGGGACATTTGGCTACAATTTTATTCAAAGGGACGAGGTGAATTTTTACAGTGGATTTCATCTGGGAAACCGAGGCAACAGAGACGGAATTTATTTGGGAGTCCCATTGGGTGTGTTGATCAAGCCGTTTTCAGAAACCAGAAATTTTGTTTTTTTTCTGGAGGCCAGTCCCATATTTATGTCAGAAAGAGGGAGACAACAGGGTGAAAGAGGCAGAAATTATTTTCGAGCAGGATTGGGTTTGAAATATACTTTCAGGTAAAAAACTACCCTCCAAATCACTTCGACGAATTTGGAGGGTGTTGTTTCTCAAAAAAACAGGTTCAGGCCGACACCTATCCCGGAACCCAAGTTGAAAGACGTGTCCCGGTTCTTGTATATGGGTTCATCCTTGACAGGATCAATTGTTTTTTCGGAAGAGTACCGGAAGAAGTTGGTGTAAAAATCCAGCCCAATATTTTTTGTCACCAAATACTGAACGCCGAGTACACCGTTGATATCAACAGAACCCGACTGATTATGGAAGAATTTTTCACCATTCTCATTTTTCCCAAAAGACTTAATCCAATGCCTTCCTCCATTAGCTTCCACGAAAAAGGAGGTTTTATCATTTATGGGAATAAATTTTCTCGCAAACAAGCCAACACCGAATGTGTTGGTGATGGATTTGGTCGTTTCCGATAAGGGATTATAATATTTTCCCCGACTTCTTCCATACAGTCCATCAATACCCACAAAGAGATTTGGGGAAACAAAATACCCAATCCCTGGGGATAACACCAGGGAAGGGACCGATTCAGTAATGCCGAATTGATCCGGGTAATTGGGAAGGGTGCTATTAAGGTCTGTTTTATTTCTTTGATAATCCAGCCCAAATTTTCCGCGAAGCAACCAAGAGTCTTTATCCATCTGGGCGATGCCGCTTATCGGAAAAGCCAAGAGCAATATGAAGATGTACAAGATTGGCTTTTTCATTTTCGGTTTAAAAAGAAGTTGAAACCCAAGAAAATTGCAGAAGTATTGATACCTGCATTGAAGAAGGTGCTGTTTCTTTTTTCATTCACACCTGGAATTGGTTTGTCTGTTCTTCTGGATAGACCAAATCTGACGGGACTGACTGATGCTTCCATCGAAATCCATTTGGTGGGAAAAAATGACAATCCTGCAAAAAGAGTGTTGTTAAAAACCCTATAGGTTAGGGAATTCGTTTGCTGACCCTCTATTGAATTTTCATCTGTTCTCCAATCGACAGTGGATTTGAATTCGCCAAAAAAAGCTATTTGCTCATGAAGGGGAAAATATCTTCTGGCAAATAAACCCGTTCCCCAAATTCGATTTTTATAGTCATTGGTTCTTAAAATTGGGTTGTTATAGCGAACTTCAGTTCCTCCCTTATAGAAATTGAAACTTAATCCAACCACCCAATTATCTGTGATAAACAATCCAAAATTTGGGTTTGCGGAGAAGTCTTGCGATGAATAGTGGTCGTAATTTTGGTCTCCCTGAAAATTATGGGTCTTATTGCTGGTGAAATTAACTGCACCACCCAATTGGAAATTTCCTTTCCGGAGTTGGGCGAAAGTGGTTTGGCTGCAAAGAATAGCAAAGGAAAGCAAGAGCATGAGTTTTTTCATAAAAGAATTTTTAGGCTCTTATCAATAATATTCTTGTTTTTTTTGGCAAGAGTTCAATAATTGAGAGATGGCACCAATACTGTTTTTTTCAGTTTTTCGGCAGTGACGATAAGTTCCTTACCCAGTTTGGTCATGTAATATTTATAGGTTTTGCCCGCTTTTTTTATCAGGCCGAAAACTTTCAACCGTTTAATGAGCCTTGATATTTTTCCTGTGCTGAAATCGGAAAGCCTCATTCTTATGTCTCTGTTCCTGAATCCGGAGATGTTGTTTTCCCCCCTGAGCACGGTAAGCAGCAAAGACAGATCCTGCCCGCAGAACAGGTTGAATCCTTTGTAGTTCCTGTTGTTCTCCTGTTTCGGTCTTGTTATGCTGTCCAGTCTTTTGTGTCCCGCTTCTTTGTTGTCGAAAGCCGAGATAAACTCCAGATAACGTTTATTTGATGCTTTGAACAGCAGGGCCAACAGGGTCAGGCTGTAAATGTTCTTTTTCAAAGGCGCAAATTCCATTGATCTGCTGCCATCACGGTGTTCCACCTCCCGGTAGTGTTTGAAAAAACCAACATCGTTGGTCGTGGTCTCTATACGGAGTATCTTGGAGAACTTGTCGTACATTTTGATTGAGCTTTTGCCATTGTGTGCTTGATGCGGCTGCCCTCGATGCGGATGTTATAGTTGTTGCCCATCTCCCCCCGGTACCTTGGGTCTACTTTGTGGCCGAGGAAGGTGGCAATGTTGTCCGGCTTTACCGTGTGTACGGCCGTGGCGGTAAGTTCTGAATAGAGCGGTTGGAGGTATTGCTGCTCCCTGAAGACAATATCGGTGGCATATTCTGCCTGCATGATGCTCCAATGGTATACCTGGTTGAACGATGAAAACACGGGGCAATAAATCCTTGCAAGTTCATCAAGCCTGCTGTGGATTTTCTGTATGTCCATGTTGTCACATATTTCCTGTGCCCTGCCGAAATCCTCGATGTGGTCGAAGGCATTGTCCAGCATGGAAAACCCTATGCCCTGTTTGCCGAGCTCATTGGCCAGGATGTTGTGCCCGTTGATATAGACCCGTAGCTTGAACGGGCACCAGGTGGGTACCCTGATATAGCCATAACCCAGGTACTCGTCTATGAAATAGAAGTAATAATGGAGGCATTTGCTTTGGGATCCCTTCAGAAATGTCTTGCCCGACTTCTTGTCGTGCCAGGGTTTATAGCTTCCGCAGGCCTCCATGGCAGAAACCACATGGACAAGCCCCGGGTGTGTGCCTCTTTTGTCAAGTACTTTTTTCACCAGGTCCTCTTTGCGGATATGGGATTTTGCGACAAACTCTATTTCCACCCCGTTGTCTTTTGCTGTTTTCTCGGCATTGGTCCTTAGTTCTTCCTTAAAAGGTTCGGCGAACTTGGGATAGTCGAAAACCCGTACCCCCTTGGAATAAAGATAGGAGGTCATCCCTTGGGAATAGCATACCTGTGGGAGTGTGCCTGTGATTATTATCCTGTCCAGACAGCTCAGGGTCCCGGCAATGTGCTTTTGGTGGGTCGTGGTCAATAATTCCATAAGGGAAAGTTACAAAATTATTCCTGTTTGGTTCTGGCTTGTCCAGGTTGGGGTATTAAAAAAGCTAGAAAATATGGGATATGAGATTGTGAAACGAATTAATTAAAAATAAGTTTGCTCATTCCATTTTGAATTGACCGCTGTTTCTTGGCATGATGTGAATAACTTTCTTTAATTTTGCGTCCATGGCAAAAAATGACATTACTGCGGAAAATACGCAACTGAAAGATATCATCGCCCATGCCAAAGAGTATGGATTTGTTTACCCCTCCTCCGAAATATATGATGGCCTTCAGGCCGTTTACGATTATGGAGCTTACGGGGTGGAATTGAAGAATAACCTAAAGCGCCTTTGGTGGGAATCCATGACGCGTCTCAATGAAAACATTGTGGGCATTGATGCCGCTATTTTTATGCATCCGACCACCTGGAAAGCCTCCGGTCACGTGGATAGTTTCAATGATCCCATGATTGATAACAAAGACAGTAAAAAGCGGTATCGTGCCGATGTGCTGATCGAGGACAAAGCAGCGGCTTATGAAAAATCAGGAGAACTTGAGAGTTCCAAGGCATTGTTGTCAGCAATGGGAAAATTGCTTGAAGCCGAGGATTTGGCAGGTGTCCGTGAACTGATCATCAATGAAGGATTGGTTTGTCCGGTATCAGGTACGTCCAACTGGACGGAAGTCAGACAGTTTAACCTGATGTTTTCTACACAGGTAGGTTCTGTGGCAGAAGACACTTCCACCATTTACCTCCGTCCCGAAACGGCACAGGGGATATTTGTCAATTTTCTGAATGTACAAAAAACAGCAAGGATGAAAATTCCTTTTGGAATAGCCCAGATCGGAAAAGCTTTCAGAAACGAGATTGTTGCCCGCCAGTTTATTTTCAGAATGCGGGAATTCGAACAAATGGAAATGCAGTTTTTTATTCGTCCCGGTACCGAGCTGGAATGGTATAAAACCTGGGCTGAGGCTCGTGTCAAATGGCATAAAGCATTGGGAATTCCTGAGGAAAAAATCAGAACACATGACCATGAAAAGCTTGCCCATTATGCCAATGCTGCCATGGACATTGAGTATGAATTTCCTTTCGGCTTTAAAGAAGTTGAAGGAATCCACTCAAGGACGGATTTTGACCTGAAGCAACACCAGGAATTTTCCAGAAAAAAGCAGCAGTATTTTGATCCGGAAATCAACCAGAACTATATCCCTTACGTAATCGAGACGTCGATTGGTGCAGATAGATTGTTCCTGATGACGCTTTGTAACGCCTTCGTGGACGAGGAAGTGGAAGGAAAACAAAGGACTTATCTGAAATTCCATCCAGCACTTGCCCCCGTAAAAGCCGCGGTTCTGCCTTTGATCAAAAAAGACGGATTACCCGAAGTGGCGAAGGAGATTGTAAACTTGCTGAAATTTGATTTTAACATCATCTATGAGGAAGCTGCTTCCATCGGCAAAAGATACGCCCGTCAGGATCTGATTGGAACACCGTTTTGTATTGCCGTTGATCACCAGACCTTGGAGGACAATACCGTCACCATCCGGCATAGGGATTCCATGGAGCAGGAAAGGGTGACTATTTCGGAATTGCATGGAAGATTGAGCGAGGCCTGTAGTTTTAGAAGGATATTTGAAAAGATGTAAAAAAATATTTTTAGAAAAATAATAATACAGCCCGGTAAAATTTTCTATCGGGCTGTTTTTAATTTTTATGATTATACGCAATGATATCAATAAATGTTTAAAACCAACGGATTTTTTGTTAATTGCAAGATTAGGGCTTCCTCCATCGGTCTTCCAACCCTTTTCCTAAACAAACAACTGCTATTGGCAGAATAGCGAATATACATCTTAATTTTATTTACATTGTCATTCCAGCCTGCAAGGACCAACAATTTCTGCGTATACTCCTATATAGAGCTTACCATCATCAAAATAATCCGCACCAAAAGAACCTCCACTGGGATCATTTGTCCACATCCAAAATACAGGATCAAACCAATAATCCCCAAGATCATCATATTCTGATTCAATAAAAGCAGATTTAATAAAAATATAATCAGAACATACCAATTCAAATTCAGCAATCAATTGTTTCTCCTCATCCCCCTTTTCATTGGTGTATTTCTCTTTTCTGAACTTTACTTTCGCTACAATATTTTTACCTTCCATCAGGTCAAACTCATCAAAATCAAAAGTTGTTTTTCCAGGGGTGTTGTTGACCAGCTCAAAGGTTTTAATCCATGTCCCTACGCAACTATTATCACAATCCCAAAAGGTATGCCTAAAATAGGTAGCGGAATTGATTAAGGGATTAAAATGAAAATTTGAACTATAATAGTTATTTGCCCAAGAAGATTGGGTGCGGGTTACGGTGGCCAAGCCATCATTATCTAAAATTGGATTGCCATATTCATTTTGAACCTCAACCATGTCAGCAAATAGAGCCACATCAAATTCTCCCCAATTCTTTATTTTCTTTGTGTCTATGTAGAAGTGATAGTGATCTAGAGGTACATCTATTTCTGCATGATAAATAGTTGCTTCAGGAAAATTTCCACGTTCCGGATTCTTTATTTTTTTGGTTTCGGATTTTTCACCAACGTACAAAAAACTGTTCCTGAGAAACCATTCAGGTTGCATCTCGATTTCAACATGTAGAAATTCCTCATCATTATAAATAAAAACTTCCCCTGCATAAAATCCTTTTCCGTCTTTAGCGGCACTTAAACGAGCATAATATTTCCTTCCGCAGTCAGCAGTAAAATCAATAAAATCATCATAATAAGGATAATTTCTTGTCTGGTTGATTTTGATTTTTTCGGGATTATTTCCTTTAAAATCCGGGAGAGCCATTTCTAAATAACCACAGGAAAAAAGCAGAACAGAGGTTAAAGAAATAAGCAATAGGTTTCGGAAAATAGATTTCTTTCTTTTCATAAAATGATATTTTAAATAAAAATGCAACACAGGTAAAGCTGTAATCGATATTACTCAAGCCTGCCGATTTTCTCCATAAAAAATCAGCCGCAGAGACCGTTGACCTATTGAATTTATAGGATAAAAACATCCTAAATTCCTTTTGACATGAAGTTGTCCTCCCGAAATATAATGTTATTTAAAAAATTTATAGAATTGTGTTTTTTTAGTTTAAAGCTTCATAATTATAAATATAAAAAGAATATATTAATATTGTTAAAATTAGAAGAATTAAAAATGAGACACAACAACCTAAATATTTATTTGCTATTCCAACTAAATTTTGAAAATAATAACCACTTACATTCCCAATTTCGATTTTATTAAAACCTTGCCTTCAAGAGCTAGTTATGTCCTAATATGAATAAGACCGCCATTGTCATCGGATCCGGTATTGCCGGTATAGCTGCCTCCATTCGTTTGGCAAACAAGGGTTATAAAGTGGTGGTTTTTGAAGCCAATTCTTATCCCGGTGGAAAACTTTCGGAAAGAATAATCGAAGGCTATCGCTTTGATGCGGGACCGTCGCTTTTTACTTTACCTGAACAGGTGGATGAGCTCTTCCACATTTCCGGTAAAGATCCCAAAACTCATTTTGAGTATTTAAAATTGCCGGTGACCTGTCATTACTTTTGGGAAGATGGCAAGCAGATCAAGGCTCATGCAGATATCAAAAAGTTTGCTGAGGAAGTGGAAAACATTTTAGGAGAACCTGCGGAACATATTCATCAAGCTTTAGGACACTCATCATATATATATCAGCACCTTTCACCGCTTTTCATGCATAGGTCTCTCCATCAGCTGAAAACCTGGACCAATCCCCAAGCAATAAAGTCCTATTTGAGAATGGGAAAACTCGGAATTTTCAGTACCATGAATCAAGCCAATGAAAAACGTTTTGATCATCCAAAACTGGTGCAGCTCTTTAATCGCTATGCCACTTATAATGGCTCAAATCCCTATCAAACACCCGCCACTCTTAACATTATTCCTCATCTGGAATTTAATATCGGTGCATATTTCCCCAAAAAAGGAATGCACAACATCACCATGAGCCTTTACAATTTGGCAAAGGATCTTGGTGTTGAATTCAATTTTGACGCAAAGGTTGATGAAATCCTTGTAGAGAAAGAAAAGGCCATTGGAGTATCTATGGCAGGAAAAAAATATCGTAGCGAGCTGGTGATAAACAACATGGATATGGTCAATGCTTATAAATCCATCCTCAAAAACCAAAAGCAACCGCTAAAGCTTTTAGAGCAACCCAAATCCAGCTCAGCATTGATATTTTACTGGGGAATCAAAAAGGTGTTCCCTGAACTGGATCTACACAACATTCTTTTCAGTGAGGATTACAAAGCCGAATTTGACCATATTTTCCATCAAATATCCATCTACCACGATCCTACAGTGTATATCAACATCACCTCTGTATATAAGTCTGATGATGCCCCTGATGGATGTATGAATTGGTTTACCATGATCAATGTGCCCAATAATCGAGGCCAGGATTGGGACGGGCTGATAAAAGAAGCGAGAGAAAATATTATCCGAAAAATAAACAGTGTGCTAAAAACTGACATTGAGCCCCTGATCAAGGTGGAAGAAATCCTGGAGCCGCGGACGATAGAAAGCAGAACATCAAGTGCAAACGGAGCACTTTACGGAAACAGCTCCAACAACAAATATGCAGCTTTTCTCAGACATGCCAATTTTTCTTCCAATATCAAAAATCTTTATTTTTGTGGCGGCAGTGTGCATCCGGGAGGCGGAATCCCGCTTTGCCTACTTTCGGCAAAAATCATGTCGGAGATGATCCCAAAAGATTGAAAATGCTCATCTGATGCACATCTGAATTCATTTGGAATCCGGAATCAAGGAAATTGCTTCTTGAACCAGATCACTTTCATATCCCCTTCCGATCAGGTATTGAAAAACTTTATGCCTTTTCTTAAAATTGTCTTTTTCAAAAATACTATCCCACTTTTTAACAGAAAGATGCTTTAACGTCTCAAAATACTCTTCTTCATGAATTTCTTTAAATCCGGATTTGATACAGTTCGGAGAAATGTTCTTGAATTTTAAATCTTGTAGAATTTTGTTTTTCCCCCATTTCTTCAACCTGAATTTGCCACGTACAAAAGCCTGCGCAAACCTTTCTTCATTCAGAAACCCCTCACCGATCAGATCTGCAATAAGCTCTTCCGCTTTGTCACCATACATTCCCCGCTCATGAAGTTTGTCCCGCACTTCCTTTTGGCATCTTTCCTGATAGGCACAATATGCAGCGATTTTTATTTTAGCCTCCTCTTCGCTCCAGTACTTTTTAGGTTGATCAGATCCATATTCTTTTCGTGGGTAGGACATTTTTATGTAATTTTAAGCCAAAGTAACTTTAATGGTTATTTTTTCAAATCTATTTAACCTAATCCTGATCAATCATGCGTAAAAATATTGTAGCTGGAAACTGGAAAATGAACCTGACTCTTGACGAAGGACAAAAACTTACTTCTGAGATTGTCAACATGTTCAAAGATGAAAATATCAAAGATGTTACAGTAGTCCTGAACCCACCGTTTGTTCATATTTATCCTGTAAAAAAATTAATAGGCAATACTGCCAATTTATATCTTGGGTCACAAAATTGCTCTGATAAATCTTCAGGTGCCTATACAGGTGAAACCTCTGCTGCTATACTTGCATCTTTTAGCGTGGACTTCGTGATCATCGGCCACAGTGAGCGGAGAGAATATTTTAAAGAAAGTAACCAACTTCTGACCGACAAAATAAAGCAGGCCTTGGAAAACGGTCTTACCCCAATCTTTTGTTGTGGAGAATCTCTGGAAATCCGGGAAGCGGGAACACAGGAGGAATATGTGAAAAACCAGCTGACCGAAAGCCTTTTTGAATTCAGCGAAGAAGATTTTTCTAAAATCGTAATTGCTTATGAACCTATATGGGCTATTGGAACAGGTAAAACAGCCAGCTCGGATCAGGCTCAGGAAATGCACGCTGCCATCAGGTCGCATCTTGCGTCAAAATATGGGGATGAAGTGGCAACAGAGAGTTCAATTTTGTATGGCGGCAGCTGTAATCCCGGTAATGCCAAAGAAATATTCTCCAAACCTGATGTGGACGGCGGCCTGATCGGTGGGGCATCTTTGAAATCCAGAGACTTTCTCGACATTATCAAGTCCTTCTAAATGCAATATTTAGAATTTAAAATTTCCTGCCTGGAAGCGTATCGGGAAATCCTGATCGCAGAACTTGCAGAGGTAGGTTTCGAGTCCTTTCTGGAAACAGATGAAGGAGTCAATGCCTACATTTCCGAAGATCAATTCAGCAGAGAAGCTTATCAGGAGGTAATAGATCAATATTCTGAAGCTGCCGAAATTGTGGTTGTTGAGGGAATCATGCCCAAAGTTAACTGGAATGAAGAATGGGAAAAGCACTACGATCCCATTTCCATTGGAACCGAAGTTTATGTAAGGGCATCTTTTCATGAACCCAAACCTGAGGTTAAACATGAAATCATTATCAACCCCAAAATGTCTTTTGGGACCGGACACCATGCGACAACATACCTGATGCTTTCCCACCAGTTAGAACTGGATCATCAAAATAAAAGGGTAATCGATATCGGTTCGGGTACGGGAATTTTGGCTGTCATGGCACATCAGCTGGGTGCCGCACATATTGAAGCCTGTGATATTGAAGATTGGTGCGTTCAGAATGGGAATGAAAATTTTGATCTCAACGGACTCAACAATGTTCGAATGTCTTTGGGTACCATCCGAGAAATAAAACCGCAGGGAAATTTTGACATTGTCTTGGCCAACATCAACAAGAATGTCCTTTTAGATGAGATGTCAATTTATGCCTCACATTTAAAAAATAGTGGGCACATGCTTCTCAGTGGTTTTTACAGCCATGATGTTGCGGATATAAAAAAATCTGCGGAAAGCTCCGGCTTTATCCTATTAAATCAGAAAACAAAAGACAATTGGGCAGCTTTGGTTCTACAAATACAATAATATATGACCGAACTGATTATATACGCTGCCCTGTTTCTTTTGCTTTTTGCACACGCCCTGATGGCAGGGAAGATGTATGGCGCCGTCCATCAGAATGAGGATTTAACCATACAGGAAAAAAACGATTGGAAATTGAAGGCATTGATTTTTCCAGCATATTTTTGGGGAAAGTACAAAGAGAGGAAAAAACAGAATTAATCATTGCAGGATTAAAAGCACTTGTTAGATCAATATAAAAATCCAAACAGCAACAGGGAAATAATCCTGCCTGCTCCGTATTCAATATCATCCCAATTGATCTTTTCCGATAAGAACATTTTGGACTTTGGGTTGGGATTGAAGTAGGAGCTTTCCATTTTGTTGTTGTTTTGCAATCTTAAAAAATAACTGTAAAACGAAAATAACAAATTGTATCTAAATATGTAAAAATTGATTTAACAAAACGACAACAACTTTTATCAAATGGAGAAAATCACTTATTTCTTCCACAAAAAATACCATTGAAAATCCACCCGGCTTTAGCCAAAATATGTGGGCGGAGATTTTCGGCTAGAAGCCAGAGGACTGGCATAATTTACCTTAACTACCACATGAATAAAGTGGAAACCAAATTGATATTTCCAAATCAAGTTAGAAATTTCAACTTTCGAAATTGATTTTAAAGACCCCATTTAATATGGCTATATCCCCTTTTCAATTACTTCCTCCTCCACATTAGCTGTCAAAGGATTGGACTGACGGATCAGGCCATCCGGCAATTCCCCCTCCGTGCTGGCAACTATACAGCAAACGGTAGCATCACCCGTCACGTTGACCACGGTCCTGAACATATCCAAAATCCTGTCAGGAGCAATAATCAGCGCAATACCTGCTGCCGGTACCCCAATTGATTCCAGCACAATTATCAACATAATCAATCCCGCACCCGGCACGCCTGCCGATCCTATGGAGGCCAGTGTAGCGGTCAATACAATCATCAGTTGCTGCGTGATCGTCAGTTCCATTCCCAGAGCCTGGGCAATGAAAACAGCTGCAACTCCCTGGTAAAGGCTTGTTCCGTCCATGTTTATGGTCGCGCCGAGGGGGAGTACAAAGCTGCTGACTTCTTCGGAAACGCCGATTTCCTGTTCCACCTGCTTCATGGTCACGGGAAGTGTTGCAGAACTGGAACTGGTGGTGAATGCCAAAAGTTGAGCCGGTCGAATGGCCCTAAAAAAATCCTGGTATCTGATTTTGGTAAATGCTTTTAAAATCAAAGGATAGACCACCAAAATCATAAAGAACAATCCTCCCAAGACGACCAAACTATACTTGAGCAGGGCAAGCAAAAGGACAACCGCAGAATCCGGATTGTCTCCGGCTATTTCCACAATCAAGGAAGCCATCAGGGCAAACACCCCATAGGGAGCAATTTTCATAATGTATCCCACAATCTGAATAATCACATCATTGAACCCGTCAAAAAAAGCGATGACCGGTGCTCCCTTTTTCTTGGGAACCTGTAGCAAAGCAATTCCGGCTATCAGGGCGAAGAAAACAACCTGAAGCATGCTAGCGTTATCGGTAGTGGCAAGGAAGAAATTTTCAGGCACCATATCTACCAAAGGTTGGAGTGGGCTCTGATTCTGTAATTTTTCTGCCTCCGAAGTCTTGTCTCCCGCTGCATCATCATACATGGCCATCAAATTTTCCCTTGTATCTGCAGGAAGCGCTTTACCCGGTTTAAAGATATTGACCAAAGCCAAACCAATACTAACAGCTAAAATTGTCGTAATCAGGTATGTTATAATTGTTTTGCCACCTATTCGGCTGAGTTTGGAAATATCTCCTAAATTGGCAACACCCACAATAAGTGATGCCAAAACCAAGGGTACGGCAATCATTTTAAGAGCATTGATAAAAATGGTGCCTATGGGTTTGATATAATCTATCGTGAAATCCGGAGATATACCCATTTTGATAATGACCAATCCAAAAATCAGCCCCAGAACCAGTCCAATAATAATCTGCGTATGCAAGGGGATTTTCTTTAACATATTATTGGAATTTAAACTTTATAACTTATTTGTCCTGCTTATCAATAAATAATCTGCCAACACCAAAGCGGCCATCGCTTCCACTATCGGAACTGCTCTGGGAACAACACATGGATCATGTCTTCCTTTCCCTGACACGATAACAGCTTCTCCCGCCTCGTTAACGGATTCCTGATCTTGCATGATCGTTGCCACAGGTTTAAAAGCCACATTAAAATAAATATCTTCTCCATTGGAAATACCGCCCTGAATACCTCCTGAGTGATTGGTCTTTGTCCTGACCCTGTCTCCATCCTGATAGAAAGCGTCATTATGATCCGAACCCCGCATTTTTACACCTTCAAAACCACTTCCGTATTCAAAACCTTTCACTGCATTGATGCTGAGCATAGCTTTACCGAGTTCTGCATGAAGGCGGTCAAAAACCGGTTCTCCCAATCCCGGAGGAACATGCTGTAAAACACAGGTAACCACACCGCCCACAGTATCCCTTTCTTTGCGGACTTCATCAATAAATGAAATCATTTTTTCAGCCATTTCGGAGTCCGGACACCTGATGATGTTGTTTTCCGTTTGGGTCAAATCAAGTTCGCGGTAATTTTTATCTAGCTTGAGATCCCCTACCTGACTGACATAAGCCTGGATGCGGATTCCGTAATGTGTTATCAGCATCTTGGCGACAGCACCACCCGCTACCCGAGCAGCGGTTTCTCTTGCGCTGCTTCTTCCCCCACCTCTGTGATCACGGATTCCGTATTTTTCAAAATAGGTATAATCGGCATGAGAAGGTCTGAATTTGTCAGCAATATGACCATAATCTTTACTCTTCTGGTCGGTATTCATGATGACGATACCGATTGGAGTTCCGGTACTTTTTCCTTCAAATACACCTGAAAGAATCCTGAATTCATCTTCCTCTTTTCTTTGCGTGGTGATTTTGGATTGGCCCGGTTTCCTTCTTTGCATTTCTGATTTAATGAAATCCTCGTCAATTTCCAGACCGGCAGGGCAGCCTTCTATCACTACTCCCAACCCTTTCCCGTGTGACTCCCCAAAGGTGCTGATCTTAAATATTTTTCCGAACGAATTTCCCATTACCTCTTTTTCATGATCAGGATGGCTAGCAACACGAGTGATCCTGCTAGCAACAAGTTGATAAGGATCGAAAAATAATACTTATATCTTTGGTTTGAAAGTTTATTGCTTTCTACTTCGATTAAATCATATATTCCTCCCAAACGCTGGTTTGAAATTGCCTGATTCACTTTTGATTCCCCGGTTACCAAAACTGTCGCATTTGGCTTTAAAGTATCATATTTTGCAGTAGCAGGATTGAAATAAATCCATTCAAAATGATCGGCCAATTGTACCTCTCCGGGTTCATTTAAGGTGAGGTAATAAGTATATTCCTTAATCCCCGTGATATTGCTCTGGCCGCGGTTGATTTGCTGGCGGACGTTGGGCTCATAAGTGTTGAGCTTTTGGATCTGCTTTGTTTTTGGCGGAGATATGGAATTGATGTTCCCCTGACCGTTGATGCCAAAATTATAGGTAAAACCTTCCCCTGTCTGAACTTCCAATTCAGTAAAATTTTCTCTTAGCTGAAACTGACCTACACTTACTTCGTTTTTCAGAGGATGGGGAGGAAGTGGTTTGACATTGACCTTTTTGGCAGAGGAATAAAAGGTCTTATAATCCTCCAGCCGGTTGCTTCCAAAGAAGCTGGGATTTTTGGCAACTCTATATTTGATCATTTCCCAACCTATGGAAGGAATGGTTATTTCCCCTTCCGAAAAAGGAAAGAATGTGGCTTCGAAGACCTTGTACTTGATCCAGTTTTTGCCGTTGAAGTTTACTCTCTCAGGTTGAATGTTGCTGATGTTGAAGTTTTCTTCCCAAGCATTCGAAGGTTTGATTTTTTTGAGAATCTGATCCAGTTGTCGGCCGGGTTCATGAAACTGAAACGGTGCCTGATTGGCTTCGGACATATAAAAAGCCAGACTTACATTAAATCCTTCCCCAACAAATACTTCCTCTTTATCTGTGGAAGAGGCAAAAAAAGCATCATCCTCGATCTCTATAAATTCAGGTTCCTCACTGGATCTGCCAAAGGGATCGTCAAAGGAGTCAAATATGCTAGAAGGCCGTTGGGCGGCCCTGGGATCCACTACATTTATTGTTTTGCCGGGAGAGGGGTAATCTTCTCCGTTGATCTTGACCGTAAAGCTTCCCAGTGAAAATTTACCCTTGCGGCCGGGTTTATAATACTGGATGATGCTGTTGGTGCTGCTCATTTGACCGTTGATTACGTTCATGGAGGAAGATTGGCTGATTCCCTGTTTTTGAAAACCGGGAATTTCAGGAAATTGATCGTAAGTCTTTATTTTTTCATCTGAAATCGTTACTTTTATGTTAAACGTTTCGTTAAGTGCTACCTCATCCGGGCCAAGTTCCACGTTTACCTCTTGAGCGATAATCGGTGATAAAATAAATACACAAGCCAATACAAGAATCAGCGTTAATGTCGTTTTAATCATGTGGTCTTTAATGTTACTGGCCGCAAATTAGCTTTATATTTTAAACGCAACAAACGATATATATTATCGCATGTTGCGGGAGTTCTTTAATCGCAAACAACTAAATTTTGAGCCATGCTAGAATATGTTAAGACGGTTTTAGTAAAAGTGAGTTTTGACAGAAGACTCTTCGAGAAAGAGTTGAGAAAGGGCCTGAATCTTCTGTTACCAAATGAAATTCAGGAATTTAAAGATTGGTGTTACCGGACATTTTCTAAAGCCTACGAACCGGTTCTAAACAAGTATTTTATAAAGCTTGCAGGTTAGCATCAACCGGGCCCCGACTCTGGGGTCTTTTTTTTGTTTTTTTTATCGAACTTTTAAATTTTTTTAACAATATATCAGAGAAATTTTTACTTTTAAGGCATCAGAAATCACCTCCTAAATTATTTTGCTTGAACAATCGATCAATGTTTGAAAAGAGTACTTTTATCCTGAAAGCCATTCAGTTTACAATATTTTTTTTTACACTTTCGATTATTTCTACCAGTGGAAGTTTTGCTCAATCAAAGATCTTTGATTTTATTGTTGTTGAAGAAAAGGTCACACCTGGTTCCTTGGAGAATATGCCTTCCGAATCCAATACGGTCATTTTTTTTACTCCCAATGATAATTCCAAAAAGCAAAAATATACCGTCCTGCAAGTTTCTGAATTCAGATTTAATGGCAGAATGTTTTTTAGGAAAAACCTTGGGACAGCTGCAAAGCCTCAATATAAATTCCTCGAACGGGTGTCAGCCGAAAGCCAGCGGTTTCCCTTGTTTAGACTTCATGATGAATCGGGATATTTTTACATCGGGAAAGATGATTCGCTTTTTCCATTAAAGGAAGATTATAAAGAAAAGCTGAAGGAGGTATTGGAAAACCCCAATGTGGATCCCTTGGTAGACTTGACTGACCTAAAGGAAGATCAGCTCAATGACCTTTTACAAAACGCATGGATTTTAACCAAGCCGAGAACTTTCACAAAGCCTATTGTCTTCACTCCGTATGTAGGCTTTGGATTTATTGACCACCTTATCAACTACCCCGATATCAACCATTCCTTGGTTATCCGGCCAAAAGCCATAATGGTTGGGATTAACACTGAATACTTTATCAACTACCACAGGAATATTTCCCTGAATTTCTCCCCACAGCTGATTCAATATCAATCCCTGACCTTTGATACATTTCAGGCTTTTGGAAATCGATATGAATCAGACGTATTTGTTAGATTTTCCTCCATCCAACTTCCTGTTTCCATCCGGTATTATCTGGATATTTCTCCAAATAAGCTTAGGTTGTACGGAGATTTGGGAGCTGTGGCTTCTTTCGGTTTAGCTCAACAGGCTACCATATATGAAGCCATCATCGAAAAGGATGAAATTCAATCCTCAAAATCAGATTTTGAATTCCCAAACAATCATTTTGGGATTACCTATGGATTTGGTATGGAAAGATATTTTAAAAAACACAAAGGATTGGTTCTCGGTATGAAGGGGCTGCACATTTCTGGAAAATCGGATTCAAAAATTACTCAGAATCAATTGTTTTTAGGCTATAAATTTTGATTTATGAGGTGGATATACGTATTGGTTCTGTTGATTCTATTTTCTTCCTGTCAGGAAGAAGAATTTTTTACAGTCAGAGATTATCCTTTTGTAGAAACAATAAGCGTCAGCTCCATAGATGAAACAGGAGTAACTTTGGACTTCCGGGTCAGCGAACTGGGATCCGCAGCAATCAGTGCGTATGGTGTGAAATTTATAATTGCCAAATTCGGTGGACATGTAGATGGATATAAATCTTATGTGTTTTTAGAAAAGGAGGGTGCTTTGGGTAAGGAAAAGGTCTCTTTCAAAATCACTCAAGATATCCCGAAGGGTAATACATTTGTAGCTAGTCCTTTTGTGAAGTCAGGGGGTAAAACTGTATTTGGAGAACCTGTGACATTCACAAGTCAAGGGGGAATGGCTGCCGAAATAAAATCGGTTTCAACATCTAAGATTATAGGAACCATGGAATTTACAATCAAGGGTCAATATTTCAGCAATATCAAAGAAAACAATCTTGTGGAGATCCCGGGATTGGAGGAATATTTTCAAATTTCAGTTCTAAGCAGCACCGATCAGGAAATAAAAGTACTCCTTCAAAGATTGTATGGATCAAAATTGATTATTGATGACAGCAAATTTGCCCTTAGGGTCACTACTTCAGGATTGACCTCGGAGATAAAAGATCATTTTACTTTCGGTTTTCAAACTATAAAAGACATTAGCCCGCTTCGCGGATATGTAGGAGAAGCCTTTCATGTCCTTTTCGAAAATGAACCTGAACGGGATGCGGAAAAACTTTACTTTAATTATAACCGGTATCCATCAAGTGATTTAAAATTGGGAAAAATGCCGGAAGGAGGATATCAGGGCCTTATTCCCAATTTACCTCCGGGAAAGTATCCGATTAGCTTTGTGGAAAGTCACATAAGTGTTTTTCCGGAATCCTTTGAAGTGTTGAACAGCTGGAAGGTCATTAAGGAAAATGCCAATATTCAGGGACTGGAATTTTATACAAAATTGCAGGCGGGAGAAAACATTCTGTTCTTTGAAGGTAGATTAAGAGACCTTCATCTTTATAATATACAGACTGACCAAAAGAGGAAGCTTAAAGAATTTGAAGGAATAATAAACAATAGATCCTCTCTGTTGAGAACTATTAGTCAGGACAGGTATTTGTATTATGGTCTGGGCTTTGTAAATCCAAGTAATCCTTTTGAATATCTGAGCGATTTTAACAGATTGGACCTGTTGACCAATCAATGGGAGAAGCTTCCTGATTTTCCGAAAGAAAAAACCATGGTGTCAAAATCCTTTTCGATTCAGGATAAAATATATGTAGTCTCTTATAATTATGACAATTTCTTTGTATTTGATCCTATAACGAAAGTCTGGCAGGAGAGTCAGATTACGGTTCCTTCCGGTTTTAGGGAAAGTACCGTTTATGCGATCGATGGAGAAAATATTTATTTTACAGGAAATTCTCAATCGATACACCTATTCAGGATAGGAGAGACGCCATCTGTTATTGTGGACAGTATAAATAACTCGGGTTCAACCATGGTCATAGTTAAAGGTGAGCTTTACCTGATAAAGGATACCGACAATATTGTGAGAATTAATCTGAGCAGCAATCACGTACAGAATCTGCAGACTGTTTTTCAATCACCCTATTCACAGGTCTTTCCAATTTTAACTCCTGAGGGTCTTTTGTTAGCTTTTCCCCATCATTCTGTTTCCGGAATAAAGCCAATTATCTATAAGCTTGATCATGATTAGCTTAAGGTTCCGATATAACTAGGAACCCGAAATAAACTTAATATTCCGCTTTAAGCCATCGAGCTTAGTCCGCTTCACTGCGGATTTTTGGAAGACTTTGGCAAAGGTTTCATCAGTGATTTCTTCCCAATCTTTTGTGCCCATCCCCGGCAGATCCGGGTGGGGTTGAAACTGCGGTTCGTTATGTGGTTTGGAAAAACTGTTCCATGGGCACACATCCTGACAGATGTCGCAGCCAAAAATCCAGTTTTCAAACTTCCCTTTTACTTCTTCGGGAATCTGCTCTTTCAGCTCAATTGTAAAATAGGAAATACACTTTGACCCATCCACCACACCGGGTTGTACGATGGCATCTGTGGGACAAGCATCTATACATTTGGTGCAGGTCCCACAATAGTCTTTGACCATAGGCGGATCTGTTGTCACTTCCAGATCAATGATCAACTCTGCCAAAAAAAAGAAACTTCCCATTTGGCGGTTTAGCAGTAGGCTGTTTTTGCCTGTCCAACCCAATCCTGCCTTTTGTGCCCATTGCCTTTCCATCACAGGGGCGGAGTCCACAAATGCCCTTCCCGAAAAATCTCCTATTTCAGTTTTCAGGTTTTCCAGCAGGATTTTCAGTTTATCCTTGATCACAAAATGATAATCCATGCCATAGGCATATTTCGCAATTTTCAAATCGTCCTTTTCTTCCGGAAGTTTTTCTTTGGGAAAATAATTGTAGATCAAACTCACCACCGTTTTTGCACCGTCCACTAGTTTTGTCGGATCAAGTCTTTTATCAAAATGGTTTTCCAGATAGCCCATTTTGCCTTGGTAGTTTTGGTTGAGCCAGTTTTCCAGTCTCGGTGCTTCTTCCTCCAAAAAACCAGCCTTGGCAATACCACAAAAATCAAAACCCAGATGCTTTGCCTGGCTTTTTATGAAATGACTATATCGATCTGACTTGTTTATAATCAAAGCTGTTTACAGTTATTAATTTTTTAATAAAGAGGATTTCACAAGGTGGTCCTCAGTGCTTGCTGATCGGTTACCTTTATCAATTATTGACTTCAATAAAATGAGGAGTTTGCCACGTCGTTCATGTGATTTACTTAAAACCTAAATATTAAAGCAACCCTTCCAAAGCCGTAAACTTCCGACTCCAAATTTTCCACTTCCGTCTCCTGTCTCCTGTCTTCCTTTCCCTATTTCATTCCAGTTGTCTTCTATACATCTGAATGGAGTTTTCAAGCCCATAATATAATGCATCGCAGATAAGCGCATGACCGATGGAAACCTCATCCAGATAGGGGATACTTTCTTTTAGGAATTTAAGATTATGCAGATCCAGATCATGGCCCGCATTCAGTCCCAAACCTAATTCCTTGGCAATTGCTGCCACTTCCACATAGGGTTTTACTGCCGCATTTCTGTCCCTGTGAAATCCTTCCGCATATGGTTCTGTGTAAAGTTCTACCCTGTCAGTACCTGTTTTTTTGGCAGGTTCAAAATATTTGGTTTCAGGATTGATAAAAATCGATACTCTAGTGCCCATTTCATGTAATTCTGCTACAATGTCTTTCAGCAAGTCCTGATTTGAAATGGTATCCCAGCCATTGTTGGAAGTCAAAACGTGGGGAGGATCCGGTACCAAGGTGGCCTGGGCAGGTTTGATAAGTCGGATAATCTCCATAAACCGCTTATCCGGATAACCTTCAATATTGAATTCAGTCGTGACAACTTTGCTTAGGTCCAAAACATCCTGAAACCTGATGTGTCTTTCATCGGGACGCGGATGGACTGTGATGCCTTCTGCACCGAATCTTTCTGCATCCAAAGCAACTTTAACTACATCGGGATTGTTGCCTCCGCGGGCATTTCTCAGTGTTGCAATCTTGTTAATATTTACACTCAGTTTGGTCATTTTCCTAAATTAAAGTCTAATTTTGAGACAAATTTACACGTTTAACACAAACAACAAAGTAATGAGTTTAAAGCTGAGTGTAGAAGGTGAAATTAAAAAAGCAATGCTTGCCAGGGACAAAGATCGTCTTCGGGCATTGCGTGCCATCAAATCTTTGATTCTTCTGGAAGAAACCAAAGGAGGAGCATCCGAGTCCATTTCTGAAGAAGACGAACTGAAATTGTTAACAAAAGCCTCAAAGCAACGGAAAGATTCTGCCGAAATCTATCAGCAACAAAATCGGGAAGACCTATATGCTGTTGAAATGGCAGAACTGGAGATTATCAATGAGTTTCTGCCCAAGCAGCTCACAGAGCAAGAAGTGGAGGCTGTATTGAAACAAATTATCGCTTCTGTCGGTGCAGAAGGTCCAAAAGATATGGGTAAAGTAATGGGAGTAGCCACTAAATCAATGGCGGGAAAGGCCGACGGAAAGCTTATTTCACAAAAAGTAAAAGCATTGTTGGGATAATACTTTGAGCACCTTAGATATCATTATATTGGTCATCCTGGCTATCGGAGCATTTTCCGGGTATAGGCAGGGATTGTTTATTGGTATTCTTTCTATTGTTGCTTTTTTTGTTGCCATTGTTATGGCTTTTCAGTTGATGGATTGGGGAGCGGAAATTTTGGCAACCAAAGTGGACAATTTAACCTTTATGTTACCCTTTATAGCCTTTTTGATCATTTTTACCGGGGTTGTTCTGATCATCAGAGGTTTGGCTTTTTTGGTAAAGAAAACTTTGGACTTTACCATCTTAGGTTCTTTGGATAATGTTGCAGGTGCAGTTTTAGGAATTCTCAAAACAGGGGTGTTGCTGAGCCTTCTCCTTTGGGTATCAAATTCTTTTGAATATTCTATTTCAAAAACTTGGATCAATGAATCCACAATCTACCTTTACATCGAGCCCTTGGCGCCTATTGCTATAAATTATTTGGATGAATATACACCGATAATCAAAGAAGCAGTTTCAAAAATTCAAGAACTCGTTGAAAAGGCTTCCCATGCTACTTCTGATTGATAATTTTGATTCCTTTTCCCATATCCTTGCTGATTATTTTCGCCGCACGGGAGCAAATCTGAGGATTGTCAGAAATGATGTTCACCTGAACGATCTTGTTGCTGATGAATATCAGGGATTGATCATTTCACCCGGACCCGCTAGACCGAATCAGTCTGGAAATCTGAAGGAAATACTGGCCTATTATCATGACAAGATTCCGGTCCTGGGAGTTTGTCTGGGCCATCAAGCTATAGGAGAATTTTTTGGTGCTGATCTGGTGAAAGGAAAGATGCCTGTTCATGGGAAAGTTTACAGCGTTTTCAGGGTTGGCAGCCATGGCATATTGGATGGACTTCCGGATACTTTTGAAGTAACCCGTTACCATTCTCTGGAACTGAAAAATCTTCCTGGCTGCCTTGAAGTTTTGCTAAAAACCGATAAGGGTGAGATTATGGCAATTGCCCATACCGCTTTGCCGATAGTGGGGATACAATTTCATCCTGAGGCTTATCTAACTCAATATGGAAGGGAAATAATCAGGAATTGGGTAACTGGTGTTGCAATTTTAACCGATGGTAGAAAAAAATTCAGTCTCAATGATGCATCCATTTAAATCCAATTTGCATTCGATAGTATACCAATGATCGAATTATTGGCAAGCATTTTTTCTTAAAAATCTCACAGCTGATGAATTGATTGGCCGTATTGGTCAAATTAGCTATTTAGCCGTATCGGGAAGCGGCATTCCGGACCTATTGAACCTGCCTATTTGATTTTTCGTTTTATTATTCAGTTTCTATTTAATATATTTAAGCATGCAGGCATATGAATTTATCAATAACCTAATCCCACCCTTGAAGTTGACGGACAAGGTCAGGATGGCATTGTCCTGGATGGAAGAAATCAGGACCAATGTACTTCCGGTCGTTGATAAGGGACAATTCAAAGGATTGATTACAGACGGTTTGATTTATACAATCAACAGTCCTGAAATGAAGATCGGAGAAATGACTCCTGCTTCTTTGAGCTGCTTTGTTTATCGCGACAAACATATTTACGATGTTATGAGAGTTGCTTCCGAACACAAAACAACCATGGTTGCGGTTTTGGATAGAGATAATATTTATATGGGAGTAGTGACCCTGGAAGACGCCATCAATGCCTTTACAGACAGTGTGTCCATTCAGGCACAAGGATCTGTTATCGTACTTTCCATGTTCATGACTGATTACAGTATGTTTGAAATCTCCCGAATCATTGAAGGGGAAAATGCCAAAATTCTCAGCAGCTTTATCTCCGGTGATCCGCTCGAAGACAGTAAAATCAAATTAACACTTAAATTGGATAAAACAGAGCTAAGACACATCAAAGCCACTTTGGAACGCTTTGGATACCGGCTGATAGATCATTATCAGGAAGAAACCAGTGTAAGTGGCGAGCAGGACAGAATCGATAATTTGTTTCGGTTTTTGAATATTTAAATTTTATTGGATGAACATAACCTTACATGGAATAGGTTTTCAAAAAGAATTTATTCCTCATGTTGAGCAATTGATCAATATTTTGAAATCGCGGGGCTCCCGCATTTTTTTTACAGAACCATTTCTTAAATCCCTCAAAAAGCATGTCAGAGTAAAGGATTTTCAACTTCTGGAATCAAAATTTCATTTGAAGGAGATGGATTTTGTCATTTCGGTTGGTGGAGACGGAACGCTTTTGGACTCAGTCTGTTTGGTTGGCAACTATGAAGTGCCGATTGTAGGAATCAATACGGGAAGGCTGGGCTTTTTGGCTACCATAGCCAACAGTGATATAGATGTTGCCATCAATCTACTTTTGGATGGACAATATACGTTGGAAAAGAGAGCTTTATTGACTGTATTGTCTGACATGCCCCTTTTCAATGGATTGAACTTTGGCTTGAATGAATTCACCATCCATAAAAGAGACACCTCCTCCATGATTACTGTCCATACCTATATAGACGGCCAATATCTGAACAGCTACTGGGCTGACGGGTTGATTGCGGCTACTCCTACAGGTTCTACAGGCTATTCATTGAGTTGTGGAGGCCCGCTTATTTCCCCTGATGCGAGGAATTTTGTCATCACTCCCGTGAGTCCACACAATCTCAACGTAAGGCCGATCATAGTATCGGATGACAGTGAAATGACTTTTCATATTGAAGGAAGAAGCGAAAAATTTCTGATATCTTTGGACTCAAGATCAACTCCCATTGACGCCTCGGTACAGTTGAAGGTCAAAAGAGCTGATTTTTCGGCCAGGTTGGTAAAATTCGAGAATTATCATTTCTTTGATACTTTAAGGCAGAAGCTGAACTGGGGATTTGACCTAAGGAATTAAAAAAATATGGATTATAAATTTCTTGTTCCATTTTATTTATATGCATAATCAATGTGTCCGACGAGGGCATCGTCTTAACAAAATTTAACCCTGTTAATACCAATCGGGGTTTTTATATCGTTTACTACTTCATAACTTGCATCGTCTTGAAAAAAGTCAATAGTCGGATTATCATTTCTTTCTGCAGTACGCTCCTTATGTGGATGCTTTCTAACGGAGAATTATACGCCCAGAAATATGAACTCGGTTTCGGATTGGGTGGGGCAACCTACTCAGGAGATATCATCAGAAAGCTGGATCCGACACAGATTGGCATTCAAGGAACGTTGTTTGGCAGACGAAATTTTGACAATGTATGGTCATTGAGAGCAGGGTTATCCTTCGCAAGACTCAATGCAGCGGATAGTGTGAGCCCGATTGACGGGGTGTCAGCATACCGTAACGCATTCTTCAATGGATCTGTATTTGAAGTATCGGCGGTTATGGAATATCACTTCCTCGATTTTACCCATCCCCAATCACATTTCAGATATTCACCCTATGGGTTTCTGGGTTTGGGATATACCTACTTTGATGGCGAGGGACAGACCTTTCAGGGAGATCCGGCGGCAGGAAGTTATGGCGCAGGAACACCTGTGATTCCATTTGGTATCGGTATTAAATACAAGCTGAACGATCGATGGAATCTTGCCTTTGAATTAGGACTCAGGGCTACTTTTACTGATTTTATGGATAAGATTAAAAGCGATAACCCGGCTATCAACCGATTTGCCGATCCGAACGATCCCGCCATCCCCTTTGGAATCAATTATGGTAACTACAGTGATAAAGACTGGTATTATTTTTTAGGTTTAACATTAAGCTATTCCATCAATTCCATCAATTGCTTTACCTATTAATTAATTGAGCATTAGGGAAGATTATTGAAAAAGAAATAGCATTTTTGTACCTCCAAAAAAAAGATTGCATTCGGATTTGAACGGAATGAAGGAACGAATAGACAGCTTAAACATCCCAAAACATATTGCTATTATCATGGACGGGAATGGTCGTTGGGCCCAAAAAAAAGGGGCAATGAGGATTTTTGGACATAAAAACGCCATAGCTGCGGTAAGGGAAACTATAGAGGCTTCAGCGGAATTGGGGGTTGGATACCTCACCTTGTATGCGTTTTCCACCGAAAACTGGTCCCGCCCGAAGGAAGAAATCCAAGCCCTTATGGAGCTATTGGTGAATACCATTGCGGATGAAGTGCCGACCATGATGAAAAACAACATCCGCCTGACTTCCATCGGTGATACTGAAAGTTTACCAAAAAGCTGCCGGGATAAATTGGGTGACGCAAAAAAACTTACAGGAGAAAACACCGGTTTAACAGTAATATTAGCATTAAGTTATAGTGGAAGGTGGGAACTTCAGCATGCATTCCGGGACATTGCCAAAAAAATCGTCGAAGGACAAATTAAAGTAGAGGAAATTACGCAGGATCTGATTTCTGCACATTTAAATACAAAGGATTTTCCTGATCCGGAATTACTGATCAGGACCAGTGGAGAAATTAGAATAAGTAATTTTCTCCTTTGGCAATTGGCTTACACTGAACTTCATTTTACCGAGGTGCTTTGGCCGGACTTTAGAAAAGAACACTTGTACCAAGCCATCCTTGACTTTCAGAAAAGGGAAAGAAGATTTGGTAAAACAGGTGCACAGATTAAATCATAATGATGAAAAGAAATTTTATTATCCTATTCTTGTTTCTGATAGCAGGTTCATTGCAGGCCCAGATACGTTTGGGACAGAGCCGATATTCCACGGAAAAACCGGTGGATATATTGGAATTGAACTATGCGAAACCTCAAAAGTATAGGATAGCAGAAATTAAAGCAGTTGGTTTAGCTACTTTGGATGAAGTGGCTATCCTTTCTTTGTCCGGATTAAAAGTGGATGATACCATCAGTGTACCGGGTGATGCTATTTCCAATGCATTGAAAAAACTCTGGTCTCAGGGAATTATCGGAGATGTTAAAATATTGGTTACCAAGATCGAAGGTGATGATATCTATTTGCTGTTGGATCTTACAGAAAGACCTAGATTCAGTAGGGTGGAATTTGCCGGAGTAAACAAGACACAGGAAGGAGAACTGAAAGATAAAATCAAAGTTCAGGGCCGAGTGGTCCGTGATGATGTCCTGAATACATCACAACGAAACATTGTGCAATATTTTGTAGATAAAGGATTTTTGAACGCCGAGGTGAAAGTGATACAGGAGCGGGATACCACACTGCCCAACAGCGTGAAGATCCGCTTTGACATTGATCCCAAATCCAAAGTAAAAATCAATCAGATCAACATCGCAGGTAATGAGAATATTTCCGATAGAAAAGTAAAAGGTAGACTTAAAGGAACCAAAGAGCATCCAAGGGTCCATATTTTTAGAGACCTGTATTCCAGGCTAACCAATGTAACTCCTGAAACTGCGAAGGAGGTAATCGTCAACAGAAATCCGGTTACTGATGAGCAGGTAAAAGATTATATCCATAAAAACTTCAAACTCAATTTCTTCAATTCTTCAAAATTTGTACCTAAGGATTTTAGAGAAGACAAAGAAAGTGTGGTGGCATTTTATAACTCGAGAGGCTTTAGGGATGCTGTGGTGTTGGATGATTCAGTATATCGGTTTTCAGAAAATAAAATCAACATTGACCTTGAAATTGAAGAAGGGGACAAATACTTTTATAGGAACATAACCTTTGCCGGCAATTATATTCATCCGGATGCTGTGCTTCTGGCAAAGTTGGGGATTGAAAAGGGTGATGTATATAACAAAGAAAAGCTGGACAAGAGGTTGAATTATGATCCGCAAAAAGGAGATGATGTCAGCTCACTTTATCAGGATGATGGCTATTTGTTTTTCAGCATTGATCCGGTAGAGGTGAATGTCCAGGGAGATTCGATCGATATAGAAATGCGGGTTTTTGAAGGCCCACAGGTTACTGTTAACTCCGTTTCCATTCAGGGAAACGAAAGGACCTCCGATCACGTGGTGATGCGTGAAATCAGGATTTTACCTGGACAGAAATTCAACCGGAGCCTTTTAGTAAGGACCATCAGAGAATTATCCCAGTTGGGATATTTTGATCCTGAAAAAATTGAGCCCGATATGCGTCCTAATTTTGAAGATGCCACAGTTGACATTACCTTCATCCTGGAAGAAAGACCAAATGATCAGATAGAATTGTCAGGTGGTTGGGGAGGTTTCTTCGGTTTTGTTGGAACAGTAGGTTTGGTGTTCAACAACTTCTCCATTAAAAATATCGGTAATTTCGATAAATGGCGACCGCTTCCTGTAGGTGATGGACAAAAACTATCCTTGAGAGTTCAGGCAAACGGGCGTTCATTCCAGAATTACAGCATGTCCCTGACCGAACCTTGGTTTGGCGGTAAAAAGCCGAATGCATTGAGTGTCAGTTTCAATCATTCCGTTCAGCGCCAACTGGATTTTACTGGGCCTGATCCTACCAATGAAATCGGTTCTTTCCAAGTGACAGGCGCAACGATTGGTCTTGCCAAAAGAGTAACCTGGCCGGATGATTACTTCCAGATCAGCAATAGCCTGCAGTTCCAGATATATAACTTCAATGAATTTGGACGCAGATTTGGTTTAAGTTATGGAACAGGTAGAGCCAATAGCCTGGCCTTTAATACCACCATTTCAAGGAACAATGTGGACAGTCCCATCTATCCGAGAATGGGTTCGACCATTACACTGGCAACTTCATTTACACCCCCCTACGCCTCGCTGAACAAAAACATCAACAGGGAATCTCCGGACCAGGAAAGATTCAAATGGCTTGAATATCATAAATGGATGTTTGATGCCACCTTCTACACCCCTATCTTCGGATCTTCCAAGTGGGTAATCAGTGCAAGGACACATATGGGCTTTCTGGGATCTTATGGAGATCGGATAGGTGTTATTCCTTTGGAAAGATTTGTAATGGGAGGAGATGGAATGACATTCAATAACTTTGCCCTAGGTCAGGAAATCGTCGGATTGAGAGGTTACGAAAATCAGGTTATTACACCTGGAGCACTTACCCGAAACGATCCGAATTCTACCCAAGGTTATGGAG
>JBGTDA010000021.1:0-103610 GCA_041748555.1 Rhodonellum sp. | reverse complement strand
CAAAGGTTTTCAATTCAACGATTCGACAGTTACACGATTCGACAATAAAACAGTTCATCAGTTCGACATAAAAACTTCTATCACTTCTTTCCCAAACTCAAATTCTTCATCAATTCCCCAACTCTGCCATAACTTTCGGGGGATTCTCTGACTGCCAAGGATTCGTTAAACTCCCTGATGGTGTAGGCTGCTTTTACTTCCTCCTTATTTTCTTCGCCCTTTGTTTCATGAAACCACTTTGAAACCTCGGACCATCTCCAGATTTTGGTACTTGAGGTTACCCCTGCTACGGGAACAGGGAAATTCCCACTTCCCCTTTCCCCTGAAATCAAAAGTCTGACAGATTCTTTTGACCGTTTTAGCCGCCTTGCAATTTCGGCCCCGGTCACAAAATCCCCAGGTTCAACACCGGCCACCTTTACTTCAGGGTCAGAAATAGATTCGACTTCCCTGATAGCGGTAAAAATAGCTTCTTCCAAAGAAATGGCTTCCCTATGAAAGTTAAGATAAGCAATCCTGTCCCTGAAATATAAAATTGCATCATCGCAGCCCGATTCAAATAGATTATTTTCCAGGTCCTCAGAAAGTTCTTCAACCCCTTTCAACACCAGTGTAAATTCATATAATTTTTTTTCCATCGCTACACTAATAATGACTAGTTGATGTGGGGACAGCTATCTACTACCTTTCTGATTTGTCTTGCATGGGCTCCTTCATTTCTGGGTGTACTCCATACCGACAATTTACAACCCTCCCTTGTGTTTTCCGTGCAATAAAGCCTACAGAAAGCATGGGAAGATTTCCCTGTTTCAATTACCTTCCATCCTTTTTTCACGGCATACATAATAGCTGCTTGAATTTCTTTGGAAGGATGTTTCATTTGATAGTAACAAATATATTAAATCTGTTGACTAAAGTCAACAGATAGTTATAATGAATGTCGAATTATTTAATTGTTGATCTGGATTTGTTGAACTGACGAATTGTCGGACTCTTGCAATGAGGGATTTACGAAAGCAGAAAACTACGGAGATCAATGGTCTGAATACCTTCCACTGTGTTTCCCGAAAAGGCATCCATGGTAATGACGGTCTTGGGATAATTGTCATCGATCTTTTTTAGATTACCGAATTCACGTTCCATTGTATTTGGATCATTGATGGTCAAGGCAACCTGGATGTACTTTTTCTCTCCTTCTTTTTCGGCAATAAAGTCAACTTCATTGTTTCCCAAAAGGGGGTAATGTCGAATCGTCGAACAGGGGTAATTTGCCGAATTGTCGAATCGTCGAATTGTTGAACTGGAAAAGGGTTGGTTTGTATCTCAGACCGTCTATTTATCGATTGGAATAAAAACAGTTCGTCAGTTCGACAATAAACCAGTTCGACAACAATTCACCAGTTCGTCAGGTCCACAATTCGACAATAAAACAGTTCGACAATAAAAAGATACCCTTGATTGATATACTATTAATATATACCTTGTAGTAAAATGTTTTTATGAAGACAGTATCTTTAAAAATAGACGATTCCATATTCGGAGAGACTGAAAAGATTCTTTCTAGGATTGACAAACCACGCAACCGCTACATTAACGAGGCCATTGATTATTATAATAAGCTTCAGCGGAGATTGATACTTGAAGAAAGACTAAAAGAGGAGTCTGAGCTTGTCAAAGCCGATTCAATATCGGTGTTAAAAGATTTTGAGGAGATTGATTATGCAGATTAATCAATTCGAAATCTGGATTGCGGATTTGAATCCCCGGTTGGGGACTGAGCCCGGAAAAACAAGACCTGTAATTGCAATTCAAACGAACTTGCTCAACAAGATACCTCACCCTTCGACAATTGTTTGCCCAATTACAACAAATGTCACAAAGGATGCTGAAATATTGAGAGTTCACCTAAAGAAGGGGACGGCAAACCTCCATCAGGCCTGCGACATTATGATTGACCAAATCAGGGCTATTGACAATAATCGACTGACAAAAAAGATCGGAGTTCTACCTGATGAATTGATTGCGCAACTGAAAGAAAATATTGCGATAGTACTTGATCTGGAATAGGAGAATGTTGAATTATGGAACTGGGATAAATTGTCGTATCGTCGAACTGCCGAATTGTTGAACTGGAAAAGGGTTGGTTCGTAACTCAGACAGTCTATTTATCGATTGGACGAAAAACAGTTCGTCAGTTCGACAATATAACTGTTCACCAGTTTGTCAGTTCGACAATTTAAGAAAACTCCGTAGATCAATCGCCTCAATACCTTCCACTGTATTTCCCGAAAAGGCATCCATGGTGATGACGGTCTTGGGGTAATTGTCGTCGATCTTTTTTAGATTACTGAATTCACGTTCCATTGTATTTGGATCATTGATGGTCAAGGCAACCTGAATATATTTTTTCTCACCTTCTTTTTCGGCAACAAAGTCAACTTCATTGCTCCCCAACACCCCTACCCGGACTTTGTAACCTTTGAAAACCAGATGATTGTATACTGCATTTTCCATTATTTTTCCTCGGTCCTCCAGCCGATAACCCCAAAGCCCGTTACGTATACCCAAATTCTCAAAATAATATTTCTCCCCTATTTCAAACAGCCGTTTTCCGATAAGGTCATAACGAGGCACTTTATGTACCAAAAAAGCATTCACCAGGTGCTGTATATAAGTTTGGACTTGATTCGGTGCCATATTGATGCGCTGCGATTTGAGGAAATCGCTTATTTTTTTGGCTGAGAAGATACTGCCTGTATGGGCTGCCAAGAAGAGCACCAATTGCTCCAAGAAGGGGACATTTCGAATAGCATACCTGTGGATGATGTCCCGATAGACTATGGTGTTATAAATGTTTTTCAGGTATTCGAACACCACCGCATCTTCAAGCGGTAAATGTATCAAATAAGGCAATCCTCCGTATTTAAGATATTTATCCAAACTCCCGTTGCTTTCGGTAAGGTTATGAAAGGCGACAAACTCTTCATAGGAAAGGCTAAAAACCTGCAACTCTATATACCTTCCGCTCAAGAATCCGGCAATATCTCCCGAAAGCAAATTGGCATTGCTTCCCGTACAATAAATATCAAGATCCTCATGCAGCAATAAAGAACGGAGTGCCCCTTCAAAATTCTCAATATCCTGGATTTCGTCTATGAAGACAAAGGTTTTGTCAGATTTTGATTTATGAGTGAGTACATAATCATTTAAGTTCTCCGCGGTTGTGATAAAGGAAAACGACAAATCTTCTTTATTGATGTAAAGAAAGGATGCGTCGGGATTTTCTTTTTGTATGGACCGGATAATCTGAAAAAGCAAATAGCTTTTACCGACACGGCGTTGCCCGGTCAATACCTTAATAATATTTTTGCCAATAAACGGCCGCACCTTGTCTAAATAATGAGTACGAATCCGAATATTCGGTGGTAATTTGATTTTCATTTCTATAAATACGTTTATAATATGAGGTAATATACTGTAAAATTATAAACATAATGATAGAAAATGTCGAATTGTCGAACTTTGGATTGTTGAAACCGACGATCTGTAGAACTGAAGTACTGGTGGTAGGTTGTTTGTTCGATGAAGACTTTAAAACTGACCTAGTTCCGCTTATTTTACTGACAAATTTTACCGCAAAGGTTCGCCAAGAGCTTATGGTCCCACTGATTCCGTTAAAATTTTCTTTGCGTCCTCTGCGTCTTCTTTGCGGTTGATTTATATTCTCACTGCAAGTTCGCAAAGGTTTCCAATTCAACGATTCGACAGTTACATGATTCGACAATATTCCCAATTCAACTGTCCGGGGTGATGAATTGATGAACTGCTGAATACAATTATTCGGACTGATTCAACACGGTATGGCCGGCCTGAACCAGGTCAATGTCTTTTTGGAACAGGTTGATGTCTGATGCCATCATGTCTTCTACCAACATGGGCAGGTCATATTTGGGTACCCAGCCCAGCTTGGTTTTTGATTTGGTAGGGTCACCGATCAGCAGGTCCACTTCGGTGGGACGGAAATAGCGGGGGTCGACTTTGACGAGGGTTTGACCGATTAAGGTAGATACCTTCGGCGTAGATACTGCGTGTAGATTGCCTTCGGCGTAGACTCCCTGAGCTTCGGATAAACCGAGTGCTTTTGTATATCTTTCTTCATCTAAGCTATCCAGGATGCCGATTTCGTTGACGCCTTCGCCTTCCCAACGGAGCGTGAAGCCGATGTGGGCGAAGGACATGTTGATAAAGTCCCGGACTTTGGTGGTGATGCCGGTGGCGATCACGTAGTCTTCAGCAACATCCTGCTGCAGGATTCTCCACATGGCTTCCACATAATCCTTTGCATGTCCCCAATCTCTTTTGGCGTCAAGGTTACCCATATAAAATTCCTTCTGCAGACCCAAAGCGATCTTGGAGATGGCACGGGTGATTTTTCGGGTTACGAAGGTTTCTCCACGAAGCGGCGACTCATGGTTGAACAATATGCCGTTGCAGGCAAACATATCATAAGCCTCGCGGTAATTTACCGTGATCCAGTATCCGTATAATTTGGCGACGGCATAAGGGGAACGAGGATAGAAAGGCGTCGTTTCCGACTGGGGAACTTCCTGCACCAAGCCATAAAGCTCGGAGGTGGAAGCCTGATAAATTCGGGTTTTCTTTTCCATGCCCAAAAGGCGTACCGCTTCCAGGATTCTAAGTGTTCCAAGACCATCCGCATTGCCGGTATATTCGGGAGTCTCAAAAGATACCTGAACGTGGCTCATTGCAGCCAGGTTGTAGATTTCGTCAGGCTGGGTTTCCTGGATGATCCGGGTGAGGTTCATCGAATCGGTCATGTCACCATAGTGGAGAACCAGCTGCGGGTCTTTCACATGCGGATCCTGGTAGAGGTGATCGATACGGTCGGTGTTGATCAGGGATGACCTGCGTTTGATGCCATGGACTTTGTAGCCCTTGCTCAAAAGCAATTCCGCCAAGTAGGCGCCATCCTGCCCGGTGATGCCGGTGATGAGTGCTGTTTTTTGTGTTTCGTTTGCCATTGTGATATTGAGTTTAGATGCGCCTGTAGCGCTTAGATTACGTTATGGTAGAGGGTAGGGAGTAGATGCGCCTGGTGGTGCGTAGATTTGGATTATACTTTTGGTAGAGGGTAGAGAGGAGATGCGCCTGGTGGCGCGTAGATTTGGATTGTAATTTCAATTGTGATTACAATCCCCTCTACGCCGAAGGCAATCTACTCCGAATCTACTTTTTTACAAATTTTGATTTTAATGGTTGTTCTGCGTTTAGTTGGTATTTGTAGAGTCCGGAAAGCTTGGCTATCAGGTTGTCGAGTTTTACCCTGAGGTTTATATATTCCTGTTCATTGATGTAATTTAAGTCCATGGCACTGATGGTATGATTGATGGATTCCAGGCAGCTGGAATAGGAAATGTTTGTAAAGTGTGCTTTGTCAACATTACTTGCTCTTCCCGAACCTTCTGATAAATTTGTAGACACACTGTCTATCGACCTTCTATACTGACTTGCCAATCCAAAAAGCTCCTCTTTCGGGAAGTTCCTAACAATAATATATATCTCCAACTTTATCTCCCTAGCCAACTGCCAGGCTTCCAATTTTTCAAATGAATAAGTGCGATAAGGTAGAGCCATAATCTGAGAGTTTGGGCGCCTGTGGCGGGAAGATTTTGGTAGAGGGTAGAAGGTAGATGCGCCATGGAGGGCGTAGATTTGGATTATACGCTTTGGTAGATGGTAGAAAGTAGATGCGCCGGTGGCGCGTAGATGGGATTATAATCTAACGGTGGATGTCAATCCAATATACGCCGAAGGCAATCTACCCGCCGCAGGCATCTACGCGAAGCAATCTACTATTTGGTAGAGGGTAGAAAGTAGATGCGCCTGGTGGCGCGTAGATTTGGATTATACTCTAAATCTTGGATTACAAACCCATCTACGCCGAAGGTAATCTACCCGCCGCAGGCATCTACGCGAAGCAATCTACTATTTGGTAGAGGGTAGAAGGTAGATGCGCCTGGTGACGCGTAGATTTGGAATGTACTCTAAATCTTGGATTACAAACCCATCTACGCGGAAGGTAATCTACCCGCCGCAGGCATCTACGCGAAGCAATCTACTTTTCGTAGAGGGTAGAAGGTAGATTCGCCGATGGCGCGTAGATGGGATTATATTCTGAATTTCGGATGATAAACCCCTCTACGCCGAAGGCAATCTACCCGCCGCAGGCAATCTACGCCGCAGGCATCTACGCGAAGCAATCTACATTTTCACCTCCTTAACCGACTCCACATTTTCCAGAAACCATTCGTACGTCTGCCGGATGCCGTCTTCAAAGTTGATGCGGGCTTTCCAGCCGGCGTTGGTCATTTTGGAGACGTCGAGGAGTTTGCGGGGGGTGCCGTCTGGTTTGGTGCTGTCCCAGATGATTTCGCCTTGGTGACCGACGGATTTTTGGATTAGCTCTGCGAGGGACTTGATTGTCATGTCCTTGCCCGTTCCGATGTTGTATAGGTTGTCGTGGAATTCATTTTCCAAACCGAATACCACTGCTTCAGCCAGGTCATCCACGTGCAGGAATTCTCTCATGGGCGTGCCTGAACCCCAAAGCGTTACGGGAGCGTGACCGTTTTCCTTCGCTTCATGAAATTTTCGAAGCATGGCAGGGAGTACATGGGAAGTTTCAAGGTCAAAATTATCCTTGGGACCGTAAAGGTTGGTCGGCATAAAACTGATGTAGTCTTTCCCATACTGTTTTCTTATTGCATCGCAGGCCTTCACACCTGTGATCTTTGCTACGGCGTAAGCTGCGTTGGTAGGTTCGAGGAGCCCTGTAAGCAGGTATTCTTCCTTTATTGGCTGTGGGGACATTTTGGGATAAATGCAGGAGCTTCCAAGAAAAATGAATTTTTCCACATCGGCCTTGTAGGCGTTATCAATAAGGTTGTTCTGGATCAGCATGTTTTCCATCAGGAATTGATAGGGATAGTCATTGTTAGCCATGATCCCTCCCACTACTGCTGCCGAATCGATAACGACCTCAGGTTTTTCAATTGCGAAAAAATCCTTTACTGCCAGTTGGTTACGAAGATCGAGTTCCTTGCTGGTTTTTCCGATTAGGTTTAAATATCCCTTTATCTTCAAATTCTGAAAAATGGCTGACCCGACCATACCACGATGGCCGGCAATATAAATTTTGGTTTCTTTTTTCATAAAGTTAAAATATTGATCTCACTAAGTGCAAGGATGATGCAAATTGCTGGAAGATCATTGATTTTTGTATGTTCTTATTGGGGTGAAGGGGGAAAAGACGTGAGACGTGAGATGGGAGACGTCGTGCATGAGATCTTCCCGAATTACTGATTTTCAAAGCACTCCTCGCAATGACGTCAACTACAGTCTTCGGTTTTTTAACATCGGTCATCCGTCACCCGTCATCCGACATTTTCCTACTCCACCAATTCAGAATTTTCTTTTTCGAGGCGTTCGTAGACTTTCCTGACGTCCTGGGCTTTGTCTTTTTGGAGGACAAGAATGGCATCTGAAGTGTGGATCAGCAGGGTGTTTTGAAGGCCTACAAATTCGGTGTGAACTTTTTGACCTATCACCATATTGCCGGCCTCATCAACAAAATGCCCCTGTGCGATCAGGTAATCGAAAATGGATTCAAATGACCCCATGTCAGACCAACCGAATCCGGAAGGCACAACCTTGATTTTGGATGTTCTTTCCATTACTGCATAATCGACAGAAATAGATGGGATTTCCAAGGATTGCTCCTTATCAAGTTGGCCGTCTTTCCTGTTGAGGAAGGTATCTTTGGATTTCTCATAAACAAGAGGTTCCAAAGCTTTGAGCTCTTCAAGGAAAACTCCGGCCTTGAAGCAGAACATTCCGGAGTTCCATAGGAAATTCCCTTTTTCAAGGAATTGTATTGCTGTGTCAAGATCGGGTTTTTCACGGAATCCGAGGACATCCTCTTCTTTGCATTCGATATATCCGAAACCTGTTTCAGGTCTTGTAGGCATCAAGCCAAAAGTCACAATATTACCTTCACGGGCAAGCTCAATGCTTCTTCGTACTTTTTCGGCATATTCAGAACCTTCAATGATCAGCTGATCCGAGGGAGTGACGAAAAGAATATCATCGGGATTGGCATGAAATGCCGCAAAAGCGATGGCTGCTGCGGTATTTCGGGGACAGGCTTCTATGATTTCAGCATAGTCCTGAACTCCGAGATTTTTTAAGTTTTCGCGGGAAAGCTTATAATTGTCGATGCTTCCCACTATCAACAAAGCGTCGCAAAGATTCTGGTTTCTTAAAACGGTTTTCTGAAAAAGAGATTGATCGTTGAAGATCGGAAGGTACTGTTTGGGTTGGCTTTTTCTGGAAAGCGGCCATAGCCTGCTTCCCACGCCACCCGAAAGAATTACATTTATTATGGACATATTAAAGATTTGTTGAGGAATTGTTGGAGGTTATGGCGAACAAAGATAAAATTAAAACGAAGCGATCCTGGCACAGCTTCGCCCTTTCAGTCCCATTTGTTAAAAACTTAAATTTTAATATATTAATCAAAGATATCAAAGCCCTATACACAAAAGGCTAACCTGTTTAACCTGCTGATTATTCTGAAGAAGACATTTCTGAATAAATGAAAATATTCCTGAATGGGCTAAATTGGGCTAAGCGTATTTTTTGGGATATTTTGAAGTGTAAATATAATAATGTGTTAAATTTAATTACTCTTTTTTGTGTGCTGTTTTTAATAAAAGGAAAATAGATTTAGGTTACTTAAGTTTAATTCCAAGTTTTTTAGGCCAAAATAAACTAAATCATCACACATTTAAATACATATTATCAATTTTTTTTGCCGACAAATGCGTATTTATTATGCCAAACAATGAGTCTCAGTAGAACCCTCGAGTCAAATTAAACCCCATCGGGGTTTTGGCTGGATGTTCATTTTATATTATCCCCCATTTTATGGGGGCTAATCAAATTCATTCCTTTCAGGAATGTAACCTTGCCAAATACCTACCCTTTAGGTATGTAATAAACCAAATTCCATCCCTTCAGGGATGGAAACGAATTGAATTTCTTCCTTTCAGGAATGTACTCAAACTCCTTCCTTACAGGAATATTAACAAGTTGACTTTGGAATTCCGGAATGAAGATCAGTTTTTGAAAGGAAAATGAAAATGTAATCAAAACCCGGCAAGGGGCTAAATGTGATTAACGCCGCATGAAAATGCGGGTAAAAATTGAAATTTAAAATTCCTTTTCAACCCTGAGGGGGTTGAACTTCAGCCTTCCCCATGAATTATAAATCCTTATCTTCAATCCTATTAAGTTTTCACATTTACCGAAATACTTTCGGATTTTTATAAATCAAAAAAATCTCCGAAAGAATGTATTTTCCGGAGGTTTTATTTTTTATTTCTAAAAAAGGCGGTTAAAATTTCCTTTTCAAGGCTCTTTTCCACCAAGGAAGCTGTACTTCTTCATGGTAACCATAGGAACTGCCGTAACCATACCCATAGCCGTAACCATACCCATAGCCATAACCCCTGTCAATATGGACGTCATTCAGCAAGCCATATATTTTACTTACTCCACCTTTTTCTACGAGATTGTTAAGAATCTGCATATGGCCTTTTTGGGATAATTCCTGACGGAACACATAAAAGCTCACATCTGCATAAGTGAAAAGTTCTTTGGTTTCGGAAACCAAACCGACAGGGGGGCAATCCAGAATTATCACATCATAGGTTTGCTTGATTTCTGCCATGATCCGGCCGAACCTATCCTGCAAAAGCAATTCGGCAGGATTGGGAGGAACAGGACCGGAAAGGATTACATCCAGATTGTCGTATCCCGAGGATTTCACCACCTTGGTCCAATGCAGATCGGTGCTCAGGCATGTACTCATCCCTTGGTCATTAGTGAGACCAAAATCCTCGGCAATCTTGGGTTTTCTCAGATCGAGACCTATCAAAAGTGTCTTTTTCCCAAGAAGAGAATAGACGGAAGCCATGTTGATGGCACAGAAGGTTTTTCCTTCTCCCGAAATACTGGAAGTAAACAGCAGGGTCAGATGATCTTTTTGTGGACTTAAATATGTCATGTCTGCCCTAAGACTTCTGAAGGATTCTGTCACCGAAGAGCGTGGATTGTCAAGGACAGGTTTGCCATCTTCATTGGGACTTCGGCCTATCATTCCGATCAGAGGAACTTTGATCTGGCTTTCCAGCTCTTTTGGATCCTCGATTTTGGTATTCAGAAAATCTTTTACAGTGATAAATCCTATAGGAAGAATCAATCCCAAGATCATTCCTATCAGCAGGTTCAGGGTTTTCTTAGGTGCTACAGGTCCTTGTCCTGCCTTGGCATAATCCAAAATGCTGTTTTTTGGCATATTGGATGCCTTTGTGATTTCTGCTTCCGCTCTTTTTTCAAGCAGGTAAATGTATATGTTTTCATTGATGGTAAACTGACGCTGAATACCCAATAGCTGTCTTTCTGTTTCAGGCAAAGTATTGATCTCCCTTTCGATATTATTCACTCTGTTGTTCAGTTCCGAAAGCAGGTTGTTGGTGTTGCCAATCGCTGAATTGACATTTTCCTGAAGCGCATTTTTGGTGGACTGGATCTTGCTTCGTATTTCCCTTACTGCTGGAGTCTGTTCGGAGAAATTGGCAGACAGTCTTACCCGCTCAGCCTGAAGCTCACTGAGATTCACCACCAAGGCATTAAGTAAAGGATCTGTTACACCGATAATCGAAGGAGCCACCAGATCATTCAGTTGATCGTTTTGGAGATAGTCACGCAAGGTCTGATAGTATTGAAGGGTGATCTCGGCTTGGGATCTTTCTCTTTCCAATTCCTGTAATCTTTCAAAAATCAAAGAACCTTCTTCACTGAGGTTGAATGTTCTGTTTTCGGAACGGTACTTCTGTAATCTGTTTTCAAAAAATGCCAATGAATCCGTAATTCCCGAAAGCTGTTCTTCAATAAAGTGGATGGTACTTTCGGATGCCCTGTTTTTTTCTTTCAGCTCTCTTTCCAGGTACATCTCCATCAGTTTGTTAATATAATCTTCCCCCAGTCGGCGGACAGGAGTCTCAAGAGTAATGTTCAGGATGGATGCCTGTTTGTTAATTGGCGTTACATTGATCTGGTTTCTGTAGCTCAGTGCAAGTGAAGGAATGTCCCTCAGGTGAAAAAGGATTTCTTCACCCGGCAGTGAATAGGTATTGTCAATCTTGAAACTAAAATTGTCTCCTTGAATAACTTCCCCGAAAGCGTAAGTTTCTTTCAGATTTGGCATTTGGCGCAAAGTGGATTTATAGAAAGGATCAGCTGGATTATAAATCTGGAAATTTTCTTCATCTATGGTCAAACGAAACTTGCTTTGATCCAGCACTTCTATTTTGAACATCCCTCCTACCAGCTGTGGAGAAGACCAATCCACCGAAATAAAAATGGGGACATTTCCATACAATTGGGTTACCGTCATAAAACCTTCCTTAAAGTAGGACACATTCAGGTTTACCTCGGATATAGCTTCCTCTGCGAGTGTGTAGGACTTTAAAATCCCGATTTCATTTTCAATGTTATTTTTCCCTTGCAACAAACCTGCGGATTCAAAAAGATCTGTTCCGAGTGCGGGTTTATCATCATCAACTACGACCGAAGCTTCCACCTGATATATAGGTGTGGTGTATCTGTTGAACAAAAATGCAATCAACAGGCCCAACAGCATACAGCCCAGAATGAGGGGCCAATATTTGAGGTAATTGAAGAGGAGTACTTTTAAGTCTATTTCATCTTCATTTCCCGGGTGAAATGGTGTGGGATTCGGATTGGAATTGGGGGTATTCATATGCTAACGGGTAACGATATTGAGCACCAAAGCAACTGCAGTGATGGAGGAAATAATCAGGGCAAGGGATTGGGATGCATTCTCACCTGCACCTATTTCTCTGATTTTCATAGGTTCAGCATAAATCTGATCATTAGGCTGGATGAAGTAATAGGGAGAATGAATGATGTTCCGGTCGGTGAGGTTGAGCCTGTGTAATTTTGATCCTTCAGGATATTGTCTGATCAACATAATTTCATCTCTTTTTGCGACAGTAGTGAGATCCCCGGATTGGGCGATGGCTTCAAAAATGGTCATTCTATCCTGAAGGACTACGTATTTTCCTGGACTTCTGAACTCCCCCAATGTTGAAAATCTGATTCCACCCAACTTTACTTTTACATAGAGCTCAGTGGTCACATAGTCTCTCAGTCTTTCTTCCACTATCATCCGGGTTTCCTCAATCGTCTTGTTCATGACATTGATCTCCCCGACAATGGGAAGACGTATATTTCCGCTTTTATCTACAGAGTAACCGGTCATATAATAGATGTCACCACCGCCTTGGGCTACCTGCCCAACCATATTGCCTCCGGCAGCCTGTCTTGAATTGAATCCGTTAATGATCATATCCTCGGCCGTCTGCACCTGAACGTCAATTATGTCGTTGAATTGCAGCTTGTACTCGGGAAGTTCGTAGGGTATCAATTCATCTTCTGCAATGGTAGGCGTGCCTTCAAGGTTTTGGAGATAGATGATTTTTCTGTTCTGGACGCATGAAACTGTTAAAAACAGAAAAAGTCCCGTAATCAGGACCGGGATGCGTCTCTTCATATTTTTGTCAAACATAAATAGAATTAAAGCCAAAGATTTTGCGAATTTATGAAATAATTTTTTGGAATGTTACTGTTTTCGTCAATAAAGGAAGTGAGAAGTACCGTTCTTTGGCTAAGTGAATGATTTGAACTGAATATAAAAATCAACGTGGGGATTAATTAGAAGTTATAAAACACTGAGTAAAATAATTTTTATTGGATAGGCCGTGGGAAATGGAAAATGTCAATTCAATAAAAGTTCATACGGCACTTTTTGTTCTTTAACCACATTTAAATGACTCTTATTTTTAAGAGTTAAAAGATCAGTTTTGCCTCAATAACCTATATATTCTTAAAAAATTACAATTTATATTGGTATATTTAAAATTTACCTAATAAAAAAAATTGGAAATATTGAAAAAATACCCTCTTCAGGGTATTTTTTTTAAATCTTAATGTTGTACATTTGACTCGGGTGATTAAGCAATTTTTTACTCTTACTTTTTATCAGGTGCTTGAAACTTTGTGGGGATTTTATACTTACCAATTTTTTACCCCCACTTTTTTTTAATAAAAAACTCCAATTACTTTAATTGAAAAATGTGAATGTGGCCAAACCAATAAAAAACTTTTTTATTCAATTCCTTATCTGATGTTTCCTCCTGGAATAAAGGTGATATTTGAAAATTCATTCGAATACCTTGTCATTCCGGAAGCTTCATTTTAAATCGGAAGTTGAACTTAATTATCAATCCTAAATTTTCAATATGTATATCATCGGGGCCTCGGGACATGCCAAAGCAGTAATTGACCTTTTTTTGAATAAAAAGAAAATCAAAGGAGTATTTGATGACAACTCCAATATCAAGGATATTTTAGGTATACCGGTTGTTTCGCCGATTCCCGATAAATATCAGTTTGGTGATTCGGTTCATATCGCCATAGGTGATAATATGATCCGGAAAAAAATGGTGTCCAGGTTTTTAGAAAATCAGGAATATGCCAACATCATCCATCCTTCCTCCCTCGTCTCTTTGTACTCCCAAATGGGCTGCGGAATAGTTTTCATGGAAAATACAATCGTAAAAGTAGAAAGCCGGATCGGAAATCATGTTATTTTAAATACGAAAGTGTCGGTAGATCACGAATGTACTATCGGAGATTTTGTGCATCTGGCCCCCAATGTTACATTATGCGGGAATGTTCATATTGATGAAGGCTCATTTATAGGAGCAGGATCGGTAATTATTCCCGGAATCAAAATAGGAAAATGGTGTACAGTTGGGGCCGGAAGTGTTGTCCATAAGGATATGCCTGACGGATCTAAATGGATTGGTTCCCGACCTTTTCCCCAAATTTTATAATTTTCAACATTCAACTTATTCCAATAGGGATTGAATGCTCTGAAAAGAAGGCTCCGATAGGATTTCTGATCAATTGAAAAAATCAGATTGCCGGAAAGGATTTTTAGATAGATTGAAATATCCAATCAAAATTACTGCTTATTTTTAGTCACACTTTTACCTTATTAAGGTAAATACACCTGTGCGGGTAACTTCTATACCTGTCCGGGTACGGAAATGCCCTTTATAAACATAATTTCCATTGGGTACATTGATCCCTTTTAAAGTGCCATCCCATCCAAGACTTTCCATATTATCTGTTTCGAAAATCAGGTCTCCCCAAGTATTGAAGATATAAAATTTCATGGCCGCAATTCCCCTGAATTTGGGTTTGAAATGTTTATTGATCACACCATCAGGAGTAAATGCATTTGGGATAATAATCAGATAATCATCATAAATCCGGATTATCTTTTCGATAACTGCGGTACAGCCAAATCTATCAACAGTTGTCAGTTTCACCACATATGTTCCGGGTTCAAAATATTGATGTACAGGGTTTCTTTCTGAACTGAAGTTTCCATCTCCGAAATCCCAGTTCCAGATGATGGTCTTTCCTTGTGTCTTATCCTCAAAATTTACCATATCCTCAATTTGAACATCCGTATCGGTGTAGCCTACACCGTCAATATTAATGATATATTGAAAATTGGCGATCAGCTGTATATCTGAAATAATAATCGCGATTCGGTCTATGGGAGTCCAACATTGTGAACCTTTGTAGCTACTCTGCACCGTATAACTTCCCGTTCCGGAAACGCCGTACAAATCTTCCAGTCTCAATACATTGCCTTTTGGATTTACTACTCGGTAATCAAAAACCGAAGGATTAAAACCTTCTATAAACTCCGTCAAGTTGACGGTTTGGGTAGGGTCACAGACTATGGATGGATTGGAAACCCTTAATGTCGGAAGAGGGTGAACCGTAACCTTAACTTCTTTTACTTCCGGAGGACAAACACCTTGTCCATCAACCATGATAAAATAGCTATAAGGTAGAGGTCTGCCTTTTAAACCTGCAATCCTCATTTCTCCATTTGAAGAAATTGTATAGGTGGCACCTAATTGATCAGGGACATTTGTTTCCTGAACAGGATTAACCAGATCCTGATCATAATACCAATTGAAAGCCGGAGAATTTCCAGTAGGATCAAGGGTCGCTTGAATTACCGCTATTTCGCCTTCACAGATGATTTGGTCATTAGCCAGAATTGTAGAGGAAGTCTCATTCACCACTATGCCCTGATCCATGACGAAACAACCCTTACTGTCTTCAACCCTGATGGAATATGTTCCGGGTGCTAAATTATCCAGATTGATGTTACCATTCTGAGAAAGGAGTGGTCCAAATATAACATTGCCATTGGGATCAAGCAGTGAAATGGAATATTCCGGTGTTCCTCCCGATATCAGTCCGGTAATAGAGCCGTCGCTTGCGCTACAAGAGGCATCATTGACAACAATTTCAGATAAAGTCAGTGCCTCGGCAGGGCCGGAAATTTCAATTGTTTCCGGTAGGTCATAAACACATTCAGCTTCATTTTTAGCCTTTATAGTATAGTGTCCGGGTAAAAGACCTGTGATCTCATTATCCGTATAGGCCTGGAAAATTCCATTATTTATACTGTATAATATGCCCCCTTGAGTACCCTCCGGTAACAAACGGATTCCTCCGCCTTCACCGAAACAGTTTTCCGGTGAAACATCCACCTTGAACACCGGTGTGGGACTGACCTGTATGGTAATTTCCTTTAGGTCTCCTTCGCAAATACCGGCACCACTCACAGCAACCCATATCGTGTATGCAGTACCTGTATCAAGGCCTGAAACAGTTAGTTCCCCATTACTGTTGATTTCATACAATGCATTTCCAATTACTTGATTATTGGAAATTTCATTATTATCATTTGGTTGATCCCAATACCAAGTGAATACAGGATTGTTCGCTAAAGGATTTATTATCGGTTTTAATTCAACCGTTTCACCTTCGCAGATTTCATGGTTTTGTTGAATAATAATTTCGGTAGGTCCATCTGCGATTGTTACAGGCTCTTCCAATTCTGCAAAACAATCATTATCGTCTATTAATTGGATCCGGAAATTTCCTGATGCTAAATTTGTGAATGTATAAGATGGCCCACCGGTTTGTATTGTTCCAACAGTAACCCCATCCTTTATCAGAACCAAGGAATACGCCGGAGTTCCTCCTTTAATAGCAATTTCAATCCGTCCATCATCAGATCCACAAGCAGAATTTTTAGTGTTGATAATTTCCATCTCCAAAAGCTCAGGACTGAAAATTTTAACAGTTTTTATTGGGCCTAAACAACCGCTACTATTTTGGGCCACTAGCGCATATTCACCCGGATTAAATTCCAATGCTTCGAGTTCGGATTGTGAGATAAAATTACCTCCATCAATACTGTAGGTCAGCGCAGAACCTCCGTCATTTGACACGGCAATTTTTCCATCTCCTGCAGCAAAGCAGGAAATATCCAAAACAAAATAATCAGGATCAGGGATTGCAAAGACCTCAAAACTAATGGAGATTTCCTGACCGGTACATTCAGCAACAAAATAGTAGGTATAATTTCCGGCCGGCAATCCGACAATATCCAGGTGGATGGAGTTTAATTCTTCCCGGGTTTCATAACTCACTCCATACAATAGGGCATCAGGACCTACCGAGATCGGATCAGTTTGATTAGGATTCTTATACCAACTGAAATCCGTGGATGAGGAACCATTGATATTATTGATTACAGATAGTGTAATGTTTTCCTGAGCACAGATATCATTAGGTAATACGGGTTCAAAATTAGGTTTATCCTGCTCGGTGATTTCAAATTCAAATACCTCCTCACAACCTTCTTCATCTCTTACAAGAAGAAAATATTTACCCGGAGACAGGTTTGAAGCACCATTTTGATCTCCTGTTATAAGTGTACCTGTGGGTGAATCTGCTCTCCATTCGATCGTATAATTGCCCCAACCTCCTGATAGTTGAATATTACTGATGCTGCCGTTGGGGAGATCACAGGAAGCATTTATTATAATCACATCATCGTTTATCGCAATTGCAGAAGCAGGGCCTTCAACCTGAATATTTGATGTAATAAGCACACAGGGAACTTCACTTCCAACGTCTCTGATATACACATTGTATGTTCCTGCAACCAGATTTTCAAATGATGGATTACTTTGCCAAGTGGCGTTATCCAGACTGAATTCATAATCTCCACTTCCGCCGGTGACATCTGTGATTGAAACAGATCCGTCAGCTCCTCCGAAACAAATTTCAGGAGTTGCAGATATAGTAGCATCAATTCCCTGATTTACAATTCCTTCTGCTTTGGCAACAAAAGTACAGATGAGTGGATCGCTAAGCTGCAAATAAAAAGTATGCTGTCCATACGGTAGATTATATACACTTAGTTCTCCTGTTGCAGGATCTATCTGATACATTACACCGCTTTTTGTAGGATCATAATTGCTTGTGATTTCCTGAGTCTGAGCAGTATTTTTGAACCAGCGTTTAATTGGATTAACCGTTCCCGCATCAAAATCAGGAACGAAAGATAAAGGGTTTCCCTCGCAAACGACCGCTTCCATATCGTATGCTGTTATTGAACTTGCATCGAAATTAACCAATTCAAAAGCTGCCGGGCCATCAAGAATACATCCATTGGCATCTGTAACCATAATATTGTAGATGCCTGGGCTCAATTGATTGATGACATATCTGCCGTCTTCTTCAGCGTAGGAATAATCAGCAATGGGTGCTCCGTTTATCAATATGTCATAACTTTCTACACCACCGGTAATCCTAATAACAAGGTCCCCATTATCTTCATCACAGCTTGGATTTGTAAAAGAAACCTCTTCCAAAATCAATGCTTCAGGTTGTTTGATTTCCAAAATCTGAATATCGGGACACCCTGCATTTACATCAATGGTTTCGATGGTATAGATTCCTGCAACAAAGCTTAAGGTCTCCAGTTCGGGTTTAGTCAACTGATTTCCGCCGTTAAGGATGTATCTGAGATCTGGCGATCCTGCCGAGAGGATTCTGATTTTGCCTGATTCATCTCCATGACAAAGAATATCATCTACCTCAAACTCCGTTGAAGCTACTTCCGAAATTACAACGGTTGCTTCGGTGACTATATCACATATTTCACTGTCTGTCAAGACAAGATAATAGGTGTAATTTCCGGCGGCCAGATTATAAACTGTAAGATTCCCTGATGAAGGATTGATTTCATACATCACGCCTGTTCCTGTGGGATCGTAATCCGAAACCAATTCAGCGGTCAATTCACTGTTGGAATACCACGTTTGCTTGGGAAAAACCTGTGTTGGATTTACAATGACGGGCCGGAAGGTGATAGGGCTGCCTTCACAGATCTCTTCCTGCAGGTCTTCTGCCGATATGGGAAGCAGGTTGCGGTTTTCCAGCGCTACAGAATCCTCGATAATACAGCCTTTTGCATCCTGAATTATAATGGTATATATCCCAGGCACCAGATCATCAATTTGGTAACTGTTGCCGGACACTATAGGATTATAGCTATCTATGGGATTATTGTTAATTAAAATGATGTAGGATTCAGTTCCGCCATTCACCTCAAAGCTTAATGATCCATTACTGCTACCACAAACGGGATCATTGGTTGATAAAACTTCTAGCAAGAAAGGTTCGGGTTCTTTAATTTCCAAAGTCTGTAGGTTTCCGCAATCGGAATTTTCAAAGAAAGTTTCCACAACATACTGTCCGGCAGCAAAATTTCTAGCCTCCAGTTGATCAAGGGTTATCCTGTCTTCACCGTTGATACTGAATCGGAATAATGGATCAGTTGCGGAAGTCAGTTCTATCTTTCCTGATTCTTCACCATAGCATAAATTATCAAATGTAACAAATTCAGGTGAAGGGACTCCAAATATTGAGAGATCTGCCTTGGAACTCACCGTGCAGATCAGCGGATCTGAAACCTCAAGGTAATAAGTTACCGAACCTAAAGGCAGGTTGTAAACTGTCAGCTGACCGGTAGCAGGATCGATTTCATACATTACACCTGTTCCTGCCGGGTCATAGTTGTCTGTTATTCCATTGAGCAGAGTCGCATCACTGAACCATTTCAAGTTAGGATTAACGGATCCCGTAATGGTGAGATCCGGTAGAAGGACTGCTATTTCTCCTTCGCAAACAGTAACTGCAAGATTTTTGGATTGCACCGCATTTTCACTGTCATCCACCAGAGAGAAAGCTGAAAGTTCGTTCAGCCGGCAACCGTTTTCGTCGGTAACAGCAATATCGTAAACTCCCAAAGGCAGATTTGACACGGTATATTCACCATTGTTCTCAGTGAAGTCATAATCGGAAAGCGGAAGATTGTTGATAGCAATATTGTATGCGGGTACTCCTCCGGAAATCTTAAAGACAATTGAGCCATCTTCAATCCCGCAGGCAGGATTGGTTAGGTTTAATGCTTCAAAAACAAGCGCATCAGGTTCTACAATCTCTAAAGTTTGAGAACCCTCACAAGCTGTATCTTCATGTTTGTAATCAATGATGTAATCACCGGCCAACAAATCCAATGCTTCCAGTTCTGATTGGGTCAAAAATGTCCCGCCGTTGATACTATAGCGAAGTTTAGTGTCCTCCCCTGCTGTTACTGTTATTTTTCCTGTCTGCTCCCCAAAACATAATACATCGACTTTATCAAATACAGGTTGGGGAAATGGTGTAACAGTGACATCTGCCTTGGAACTCACCGTGCAGATCAGCGGATCTGAAACCTCAAGGTAATAAGTTACCGAACCCAATGGCAGGTTGTAAACTGTCAGCTGACCGGTAGCAGGATCGATTTCATACATTACACCTGTTCCTGCCGGGTCGTAGTTGCCTGTTATTTCTTCAGTCAATCCCGCATCCTTAAACCAGCGTTTGGTAGGATTAACTGTTCCGGAAACTGTCAGATCCGGAGTTAAAACAGCTACCTCACCTTCACAAACATTTTCTTCCAAATTTTTGGATTGAACTGAAATGATATTTTCATCCACCAATGCAAAAGCCGCTAATTCTTCAATCTGACAGGCATTTGCATCATTGATAACAATATCATATTCACCCAAGGCAAGATCTTCTACGGTATAAACTCCGTTGCTTTCTGTAAAGTTGAATGTATCAATAGCCTGATTGTTGATCGTAATTACATAATCTTTCACTCCCCCGAATACAGAAAATTTGATCATGCCATCGTCGCTTCCGCAGGTAGGATCCCTTTTTTCCAAACCTTCAAAAATAAATTCCTCAGGTTGGCTAAGCGTGATGGTTTCTGTATACAAACATGTAGTTCCAATTTGGCTTACCTCAATCTCATAAGTTCCGGCAGAAAGGTCCATTGCTTCCACTGCGGATTGCGTTACCGGTGCTGCACCATTGATGCTGTACCTGAAATCAGGATTACCATTAGCTGTCACGATTATTTTTCCCGTAGGAATACCAAAGCATGAAAGATCGGTTTTCTCTAAAACCGGATTGGGAGATGCATTTACTGTGACGTTCACCGGCCTAATTTCACCATTACAGCTTATTTTTAGGTAATAGGTATACTCACCGGCAGGAAGCCCTTCAATTAACAGAATGCTTTCTTCATCGATTGTATAATTAATTTGTGCTACAGAAGGATCAGGTCCATTCTGTATCAAAGCCGTCCCCGCTGCATCTTTGTACCAAATCAAATCCGTGGTTGAAGCTCCCGATACAGTTTGTGTAGGTGTTAGGATAATGTCAGGTCCTTCACAGACAATTTGATCGGGTATTACTAAATCCGGGAAGGGTTGTTCCTGGACTACAAATTCAAAAATCGCCTCACATCCTTTCTCATCTGTGACAATAAGGAAAAAGGTACCCGAAGAAAGGTTATTTACTTCCGGAAGTTGTGTTCCGACCAAAGTACCGCTAGTAGGGTTGTCTTTTCTCCATTCCACATTAAAACTACCCCAACCCCCTAAAACATTTACATTTTGGATAATGCCATTGTCTTCATTACAGGTAGTTCCGATAATGACGACATCATCCCCAAGACTTATAGGAGCAGTTGGACCCTCCACTACAAAGGTTTCCTGATAACTGCAGCCATTGGCAGATTTTACTGAAACGGTATGAGTACCTACCGCTGTGTTTTGAAAAACATTGCTGCTTTGGTAATTCCCATTATTCAAACTGTATTCAAAAACCCCATCACCACCGGAAGCATCAACAGTTACCGTAACCCCTTCCCCAAAGCATATACCTTCAGGAACATCTATGTTGACATTTAATGGGGGAGAAATCACAACATTTACGGCTTCCATAACGGGGCAGTAAAGATTCCCAATTACCTCCAGATAATAAGTTCTGTCTTTATCGGTTTTTAAGCCGGACACAATTAGATTTTCTCCATCCAACTGATAAGAAACCCCGGCATCTGAAGGATCTGCACCTGCTGCTATCTGATTCAATCCTTGCGCATCATAGAACCAACTCACTGTGCGGGGATTGCCCGCGGTATCGATGGTGGGTTGAATGGTAGCAATTTCTCCCTCACATATTTCCACATCATTCACCACCAGGCCAATGGCTTGTTTGGGATCGTTGACTAGCGTAAAAGCATCTGTTATCGAACAGCTATTGGCATCTGTTATAGTAAAAGAATAAGAACCTGGAGCAAGATCGCCTTTGCCATAATTGCTTCCTGAAAAGTCTGAGAGAGTTTCCAATACTGTACTGCCCAAGGTAAGGACAAAAGTATAAGGTGCTGTCCCACCTTGCAAATCAATGGAATAGGAACCTGTATCCTCCTCGCAACTTGGCTGCGCAAGGATCTGACCGGATAATGTCAAGGGCTCAGGCTGGGTAATTGTAATGGGATCAAGGGGGAGCTCACAGGCTGTTGTGGTATTGGTAACCGTGATGGTATAGGTTCCTGCCGAAAGGTTTTCAAAAATACCATTGGTTTTGGTTAGGTTCAATTCTGCCAGAAAATAGCTATAATTATCACTTCCTGCTCCAAGTGATTTTGCAATTACTATCCTTCCGTCTGTCCCATTAAAACAGGAAACGGATTCTACTACGGGATCTTCCAGTTGGGGTAAAGGGTTCACCTTGATTTTGGTATCCAAGGGTACCTGATCACAGGTGTTTTCTCCTGAGATCCTCACCTGATAATTGTATTCTGCTGCATTGGCCGGAAGACCAGTAATTTTTAGCCTTTGTCCGTTATTTTCAATACCGGCCACACCCCCATCTATATTCTCTCCTTCGATAATCGGAGTAAAGACTCCTCCTACGACCTTTCCCCATTCGTAAGTTGGGATGGCCATTCCAACTCCCGGATTAGTCATGTCAACATCGAAAACAGCATCTTCTCCAAAACAGATGGCTGCGGCATCCTCAATAAAGAAACCCGGATCTTGTTGGGGGACCAATGTGAACGATTGGGAGACGGTACAGCCTTTCGAATCAGTGGCAAGAAGAACATAATCACCTCCATCCACTCCTTTGATTGCATTTTTACCGTTTTCGTCGATCACGGTAAAGCCCGTTATTGCTGTACCGTTTCTTGTCAGATTATAGGTATAAAAAGGGAAGGCTGCACTTGGATTTCCACCTAGGATATTCCAGAAAATGGCCCCATTGCCAGGCTCGCACAAAGGTTCTGTCTGGCTGGGATTCGAGAATTCAAAAGGATCCGGTTCGCCTATGGTAAAATCAAAATCGGCAATACATGCCGCCGGGGGATTTATTGATGCTCTGACGGTCACGGAATAGTTTCCCGCAGAAAAAGTTTGTGCCTTTAGCTGGGCGCTCGTGATAAAGGTAGCTCCGTCATCCAAGCTATAAGAGATATAATTCCTGTCTCCGGTAATATTGGAAATAAAACCGGTATCATTACCAAAACAGCTGACATCCTCCACCTCGAAAGCAATGTTGGGACTTGGATCAACTATCACCAAAACCTCCCGGGCAGGTAAATTGGAACATTCATCCACCAAATAAAATTTATAAGGCGTCGCAGCGGCAGGCAGGTTATCAATCTGAAGACTAAAGTCAGAGTCAATGGTGTAAGTTGTACCGTTTACGGTTAAACCATTGGTTATCAAGGTACCATTAGCGGCATCTTTATACCATTTGACCACAGCGTCATCCACGGAACCGGCGGTGCTGTTGGTAACTTGGATAAAAATCCCGGTTGGGCTCCCTTCGCAAATCGGGTCCGGTTTATCCACCACAAATACAGGACGCGGGATAACGGGAATTGTAACAGGTCCGTCGTAATTACATTCAGGGAAATCATAAACCCCATTTATTGCAGGATTTATAATAGCTGATAAATCCAATAAAGGTGGAGAGTCTCCTTTACTGCTATTTATAGTTATTGTTTTTGTTATACTTGCACCTGCAGGGACATTTTCTCCAACAGTAACATTATCGATTACCGTTGTGCCCAATGAAAATTTTATTTTGACCCCAGAAGGCAGTTCTGCATCTCCTTCGTTTGAAACGGTAAACTCAACCTCAATCCGGTTTTTACCGGCATCCAAACATAAAAATTTTGCGGAGAGCAATTCAACTTTGGCATCCATGATTGGGATACCTGAGGAGAAACACCCGCCTTCTGTATACAGTGTTCTCTGAACAAGGAAACTATTGAATGGTCGTCTATCGGCAATCAAACACCCCTCCGAATCATAAGTAGGAAAAAATGCACCATGCTCCAAACCATGGTTCTGTTGTGGAACCGGGATGGTGAGGTCATCATTGACATTAAAACTGAAGTAGGCATACTGATTCCAAACACCTCTTGCAGGTGCCCAAGGAAATCCATTTGATTTGAATACAACCAATTTTGCATCCGGGGTTCTTGGGTATCTATTTCCCCAATCATAAATAATGTCTTGAGAATCGGTAACGATGATATCCGCTTCACCATCACCACTTAAATCGGCGATAACAGGTCCGTCTCCCGCTGTAGAAGCCCTGACAGGTATAGTAACTATATTTTTACCATCCCCGCCAATTATTCTTAATAAATTCTCATCCCGATAAACCAATTCCTGACTACCATCCTGATTAAAATCAAACATGGTAATCAAGGTATGGCCGGATTCATCGTTGGTAATCAGTGGGGGCCATTTATGCTTAAGAGTAGTTGTGCCATCATACGACAACATTGACAATCTAAGTGGTGATGTCACCCCTATTTCCGATCGGCCATTGCCATCAATATCTCCGATAAATGCCAGTCCTGTGTTTATTGTTGCCGAGTGAAATGCTAAAGGAACTTCATTTGCATCCACTAAATTCCGGGAAGCAATTAGTTTTGCGTTTCCACCTTCTATGGTCCAGACATAGACCAATCTTGAATCCGGACCATCTCCTCTTGAGGTTGTTACCACAATATCCAATCGGTTATTGGTTAGATCAATATTGGCTATAGATGTAAAACCATCAGGTGCGGGAAGTCCATTGATGTTTGCTTTAAGTTGAATTGCTCTGACCAATTTGTAATTTTGATCTATTTCATAAACCGTATTTCCACAGACAAGCTCCAAAGTATTGTTACCGGGAATCACATCAGCAGCAACAGTTACTGATTGGGAGCCTCCGAAAGTACTTGTACCACCAGGAGTAATTACACTTATTCCCTGACCGAGATTTCCTCCGTTGAAGACTTTGTTGTTTGCGTTTTTTGCAGGGTCCAAAGAAAAAATCTCATTGAAAACATAAACACCCGGGTATTGATTTTTTCCCGTTAAATCAAAATTGGCAATCCCCGGAGATGAACCTGATCTATATTTTACTCCCGGAATCGGACTATCAGGAACATTTGCCCCATATTTGTCAGATGATATCCACCTATAATCCTTAAAAGTTGTGCTGAGAAAATCATAGGCTACTAAACGACTTGTTAATGGAAGCCGATCATCATATTCAGCATCTGTTGGCGCATTTGCCAATGTAGAAGATGTAGCAACAATCACCAAGGGATTAGTGTAGCCCGGAACCTTTGCAATCAAAAATGGACTAGGGCCTTCAAAATTTAAATCCGGCGTTGGAATCTCCATTTCTTTTACTAATCCTCCCGCTCCTTCACCACCATATGTGTAAACAATAATATTTCTGGTGACATATTGTCTCGGGGGATTACCTGTAATCCAATTCCACTCAGGTGTGGTTCCCCCTACCCCGGGGTTAATCTTATTACTTTCTGTTTTCTTCAAGATAAGAACCTCGGTTTTTCCATTTCCGGGAATAAAATCACCGACTACCGGTGTTCCAAAAGTCACCACTTCATCAAGAGCCGTCCAGGCAGCCCTTCTGATTGTAAATGGATTATTGAGATAATCGATAGGAAGTGTACAATTAAATTCTCCTATGATATCGCTCCAAGTTCTTGCACCGGGTAAAGTTGTAGTAGAATTTGTTTGCGCAATGGCATGCGTATTCTGAAAAGCAAAAAAGAGAATAATATATAGGAATAGGAAATTGAAATTCATCGTTGGGTGAGGAACAATTCCTTAAAAATAGGTCTAATTTCCTTTTTAACAAACAATGCAAAAAATTATTCAGATATATGTAAAAGGCAGCTGAAACCCTGTTTTTTGATACTAAAAGTCTACTTTTTTTGACGAATTTTCCAAAACGATTTTCGTCTTTATCTTTATGATTTTCATGATATGTATAATGTATTTCAAAACTATTATTCTAATATCATGGAACTGAATTCAATGGTGAATGATGGGATTACAAAAGAAAATAAACCACATTATATTTTTTTACTTTTGTAAACTAGTTGGTTCATTCCTGAAAAATCCTAGTTTTGAACATTGATTCAAAACCTGAAGCCAATAAAAATCATCAAATCATCCCAAAGTATTGAATATTACCTATCCATGGGGAAACACACTGACATTCATCAGGTTGAAATTCTGGATCTTCCCAAATTTGAAGACCCCAGAGGAAATCTATCCTTTATAGAGGAAGAAATACATGTTCCTTTCAAAATCCACCGTACCTATTGGATATATGATGTTCCGGGCGGTCAGGTAAGAGGCAGCCACTCTTTCAAAGTACAACAGGAACTTATTGTTGCCATATCAGGAAGTTTTGATGTAGTGGTGGATGACGGAAAGCAGCAAAAAACCATTTCTCTCAACCGGTCCTACTACGGCTTGTATATCCCACCGGGAATCTGGAGGCAGTTGGAGAATTTCTCTACCAATTCACTTGCAATCGTTTTGAGTTCCACAAAATTTTCAGCTGATGACTATATCAGAGAATATGGGGAGTTTTTGAAATACAAAGGATTATGAAACAGTTCAGCGTATATGATTGCCCCATTATTCCCCTGAATAAAATCCACAACAGGGCAGGAAACATCACCGTGGTGGAAGGGGAAAATTCTGTTCCATTTGACATAAAACGAGTGTATTATCTGTATGACATTCCGGGCGGAGAAGAAAGAGGAGGACATGCTCACCATGGTCTGTTTCAACTGATAGTAGCCGCGTCGGGTAGTTTTGAAGTGATTCTCAATGATGGTCATAATAAAAAGATAGTCCGTCTGAACAGGCCTGATTACGGTCTATTGGTCGTTCCCGGTATCTGGCGGGAATTGTTTGAGTTTTCATCCGGATCCGTTTGCTTGGTCCTAGCTTCCCTGAAGTATTCCGAAGATGATTACATCAGGGATTATGAGGAATTCAAAAAATTGAAGGGTTAAAGTGAAAACTCGGCTTAAATTAAGCATGCTATCTAATCAAAATGCCTATATCCCGCAGGTCCTTTCAGTAAAAAAATCAGTTAAGCTTAATCCCTGAAATTATATGTCTTTAAATCAAACCATAAGTTTTTTAGATCTCAAAGCTGTTAATGACAGCTTTGAACCTGAATTGTCCCTGTCGATAAAGCGTGTACTAGATGCAGGATGGTATCTGTTAGGGAATGAATTGAGTGCTTTCGAATCGGAATATGCAGCTTATACAGGTGCAAAGCATTGTATCGGAGTAGCAAATGGCCTTGATGCTTTAAGGTTGATACTCAAAGCTTATCTGGAAATGGGAATTATGGTGGAAGGAGATGAAATCATCGTTCCGGCCAATACCTATATCGCTTCCCTGCTGGCAATCACGGATAACAAGTTGAAAGCAGTATTGGTGGAACCTAATATTTTTTCTTACAATATTGATCCAAACCTCATCGAGGAAAAGATAACCAATCGTACCAAGGCCATTATGATAGTGCATCTTTATGGACAAAATGCCATGAGTTCCGCTATTCAGGATTTGGCTGACAAATACAGATTAAAGTTGATTGAGGATAATGCACAGGCCATCGGAGCTTATTCTGAATCTAAAAAGACCGGAAACCTGGGAGATGGTGCAGGACATAGCTTTTACCCCGGAAAAAATCTCGGAGCATTGGGTGATGGAGGAGCGGTGACAACAAATGATGATGACCTTGCAAAAGTAGTTAGAGCCCTGTCCAACTATGGCTCCAACAAAAAATATATCAATACCTATAAAGGGCTGAATTCCAGACTGGATGAAATACAGGCCGCGGTTTTGAGAACGAAGCTTGTCCGAATGGATGAGGAAAATCACAAAAGAAGGGAAGTTGCTGCCTATTATTTGGAAAAGATCAAGCATCCTGACATCATTCTACCTTTTATCGAAGGATCAGCTGCCACGACTGAATCACATGTCTGGCATCTGTTTGTCATCAGAACTGCCAAAAGAGCAGCCCTGCAACAGTACCTCACTGACAATGGAATACAGACACTCATTCACTATCCCATTCCTCCCCACAAGCAGCAAGCCTACCAAGAGCTGAATTTCCTGAGTCTCCCCATTACAGAAAAAATCCATGATGAAGTGCTCAGTTTGCCGATCAGTCCTGTACTAACAAAAAAGGAAGTTCAAAAAGTAGTGGAAACAATCAACCTGTTTGCCGGTTAATCAAAATGGATATCTGCTTTTGTGTAAGTATTTTTCGTGTTTCAAAGAGAAACGGCTAGAAGACCAAAGCAAAAAAAGTCTGATTAGAAGAATTGTATCCTGCTTTTGATCCAATCCCTTTGATTCTTGTATATTGGCGGATGTTAATTAATCCAATAAATGTTTGATGATCTCTACCGTCCTGACCAAGTCGGATTCCGGAAGATTGGATCCACTGGGAAGGCATAGACCATTGTCGAATATTTTTTCGGAAATCCTTGAGCTTCCAAAATAAGGATATCCTTCAAATACCGGCTGCAGGTGCATCGGTTTCCAGATCGGCCTGCTTTCAATATTCTCCTCCTCAAGTGCAAGCCGAATAATCTCCCTTGTTATTCCGTTTGTTCGAGACGGATCCACGCTAATGGTGGAAAGCCATCTGTTGGCATAATACCCTTTTGGTTCATGAAGCATACTGATACCCGAAATTTCACCGAGCGCTTTAAAGTAAAAACTATAATTTGCTCTCCTTTGAGAAACTCTTTCCCTAAGAACCTCTAATTGTCCCATCCCTATGGCTGCAGAAACATTGCTCAATCGATAATTGTAACCGATATCCACATGTTGGTAATGGGCGGCCGGAGTCCTGGCCTGAGTGGCAAGATACCTGGCCTTTTCCACCCATTCGTTATCAGATGCAACCAAAGCTCCACCACCACTTGTGGTAATGATTTTATTGCCGTTAAATGAATAAACACCGAGTTTACCGAATGTTCCACAGGGCTGTCCATCCAGATTGGATCCCAAAGCTTCTGCGGCGTCCTCCACTACCGGAATATCAAATCTATCGGCGATCTCCATAATGCGGTCCATTTGGGCAGGCATTCCGTAAAGGTGAACAGGGATAATAGCCTTAGGCTTCATGCCTCTTTTGGCATCTGATTTGACTTTTGAGGAAAAACTTTCCACAATTGATCCATCTAAACAGGCTTTTATTGCTTCTTCCAAAGCATCCGGGCACATGTTCCAAGTATCGGCTTCACTATCTACAAAAACCGGAATTGCTCCCTGATATCGGATAGGATTTGCGGATGCTGCAAAAGTCAATGATTGACAAATCACATAATCCCCCGGCTGTAAATCCAACATCACAAGCGCAAGGTGCAAAGCTGCAGTACCGGAAGAGAGAGCCGCAACCGAAAACCCATTGGAGATTTCACTAAGGCTGTTTTCAAATTTTGTCAAATGGGGACCAATCGGTGCTATCCAATTTGCATCAAAAGCCTCTTGAACATATACAGACTCCTTGCCGCCCATATGAGGGGAAGAAAGCCAAATTTTTGGGGACTTATTTATTTTTTCCAAATCAAATGTTTTGATGAAGGTGGGTGAATCCTGAGTATCTGATATTCAATTATCAAATATTTTTTTATTTCCTAGCCAGAGAGGCCAAAAATACAATTAATGGAACATTTAGTCTTAAAACTACATTTGTAATATATTGAACACGCTTGATCTTTAAAATCCACTTCATTTGGGTCGATTTTTAATGAAATTAGTAGTTGCCTTTGAATTTCTCCATTGTTGCATGAGATCCGGCAGAAATCCCTTCGCTTTTAAAAACCTTGAACACCGTGAGAAATAAAATTTTCATATCCAATGCAAAACTCATATTTTCCACATACCAAACATCCATTTTAAACCTCTCTTTCCAATTGACAAGATTCCGGCCATTTACCTGTGCCCATCCGGTAATTCCAGGCATTACTTCATGGCGTCTTGCCTGATCCTTTGAATAAAGATCCAAATATTCAACCAACAAAGGTCTTGGACCTATCAGACTCATGTCACACTTGATCACGTTGATTAATTGCGGGATCTCGTCTATGGAGGTTTTCCGGATGAATTTGCCAACACGTGTCAATCTTTCACCGTCCGGAAGAAGGTTACCGTTTTGGTCCCGGGCATCATTCATGGTTTTAAACTTTATCACATAAAAAATTTTACCATGACGACCGGGTCTCTTCTGAAAAAAGAAAGGGGATCCTGAATTATTGTGGGTCAGAATCAAAAGTACCGTTAGAAATACAGGAGAAAGAACCAGAAACATAGTTATGGCCACAATAATATCAAAAATCGTTTTAATGTATCGATTGTAAAACATCCGCTTTCAATTCAAAAACCTTTTCTTCAATCAATTGCAGGTATTTTTTGGAAAGTTTTTCCCTATCAAAATTCTCTTTCACAAATTTCAACCCATTCTCTCCTTCCTCCTCTATTCTATTTTGATTCTCTAAATAGAGATGAATAACCTCTTTAAAAGATTCAGCATTTTCGGGTATCACATAGGAACCGGCCTTCGACTCCTCGATCAAATCCCTGGAAACCCCATCTATCGCCATCAAAACAGGCTTTTTACAGGACATATAGTCAAAGGTCTTATTGGAGTAGATTGTTTTGAATGTTTCGACATTCTTCAGGACACTTGCGCCCATATCAGAGGCAAGGATGTATTTGAAAATTTCCACTTTTGGAACGGGATCAAAAAAGATCACATTATCAAGCTGTCTTCTTTCTTTTTCTTCTATCAGAAAAGATTTTCTCATCCCCATGCCAATCATTACAAAAAGTACATTGGTATCTTTCAACAATTCAGCTGCATCAAAAAGCTGTTCAAGGTGATTCGCAACTCCGTGAGCACCTACATAGGTTATTACGAATTTATTCTCCCATTGTAGCTCTCTTCTGAGTTCATCGGAATCAAATGTGTTCAAAAGTTCATCCGACATCCTGAAATCAGCGCCATTGGGAATCATAATTACTTTTTCGGAAGGAACATTCTTTTCCTTTACCAATTTATCCCTAAATGCCGGAGTCAAGACGTTGATGAGAGCAGCTTTCCGATATATAAATCCTTCAAACAAAAAAGCCAATTTAATAAGCATTTTGTTTTTTAAAACTCCTGTATCGATTGCTGACTCAGGCCAAAGATCCCTCACTTCAAAAATAAGGGGTATTTTTTTGAATCTGCTGATCAGATATCCTGAAAAGCCTACAAACAAAGGTGGTGATGTGACAAGAACAACATCGTATTTATCTTTTGAATGGAACAAACCGGCGTAAAGGGAAGAAAACATGAAAGAAAAGTACCCCCACAATCTTCCAACAAAATGAGAATTGTAGGATTCGGAAACATGTGTACGGATTACATCCACATTACCCTGCTTCTTTTTAATAATCCATTTTCCTTTATATTCCTTATTCTTGTCAGATGCATTATAATGGACCATCCCCGCAATCACTGTCACTTTATGGCCTCTTTCCACCCAGGATTGCGCCATTTCATTGAAACGGGAACCACCTGGGTCGTTTTCTTCCAGAAAATATTGATGTATTAAAATGATATTCATTGCTGCCTTAAATGTATTCTTGTTTTAAGATAATGAGTGTTGCCGGAAAATTTTAGCATTTTTTGCTTTTCGTATTTGCCGTAATAACAACTGTAATAAGATTCATCTTCTGAATAAGGAACAATCCGCCCTGTTATGTCTTCAGCAGAAACATCATATTTTTCGGTATCCAATCCATGCCAGTGTTGATGCATAAGGGATTTGGATGGTGCGGATTTTATTTCATCTTCAATACTCCAGTCGGGTCGACCTTTTTCCTTGATAACCTTTCTTCTGTGTGTAATTCCTTTATTAATATAGGTATAAGCAGAAATTTCTCCTTCAAAAACGTATTGGGTTTCTGTTTCAAGAAATTTCACTTTGTTTCTTTGGGTCCAATAAAACCAGATAAATCTGGATCCTTTCAGCATTTGGTCTTTCAGATCCAAAGTTACTGTATTATGTCCCAAGGTTCCCGCAAAGTAACGAATGAAATCCGGATTTGCATTATATTTATATGAACCTGCATCTTTTATAACATTTTCGGTTTTATTCCAAATATCTAAATGATGATTATCGGCTTGCTGTGGCCTATCCAGGTGGTTGCCGCACCGAAGAAATGTTAGGGTGTCACCATCCCTGATCATATAATATCCCCCTACATCAAATGAAATCAAGCCTTGCCTTTTTTTCAGTTTTGCCAAAGGCTTCCTGATTCCCAAGTAGTTTGGAGTTTTGATCCAATTTTCCTCTTCATATTCTCCATCAGGATATAAATTTTCCTTTGTTAAGATTTGATGCAGACAACTTAATTGTGGTCTGTAATCTCGGTAATGTTGTTCCGACCACGGGAAAAAAAGTGCCCCATCATTGGCACCATAGTTAGGTAGCCAACCATTTTCCTCATTCTGGCATTGAAAAAGAAAATTTACGGAGGCATGGGCTTTTTGATACACTTCTTTGGAAAAGGGTTTTTGATGGATTTGGGTGATGCCGATTCCAAAACTCAGCAATTGGACCACTACCCTATGATAATTCATGCTGAATTGCAAAAATGTTCCGTCAGCATAAATTTGATACTGTATCTCTTTTTCAAACCAATCTCTGCCCTTCTGAGACCATAATTTGGTTTCGGGAATAAAGGGGAATAATAGTTCAGACACTGTCAGCATCAGTGTTTCTGTGATAGCATGGTTATTCCTGACAGCGATTCTGGAAAAATCTATGTGCTGATAAACGTGGTGAAGAGACCAATAGATGACGTGTTGGATTTTCCTCCATCTTTCTTCTGTTAGTTCAGAAGAATCTTTGTAAAAGTAAAGGGCGAAGCTCCAATTGATCAACCGCAACGAAATTTCCTGGCTACACCGCCAATTAGGACCTTGATTGATCGGATTATGGTTAATCCAATCCTCTATCTGGCTAAAGACAAAATTTGAATTATCCAGATCAAAATGATAATCATATCTTAGAATAGTCAAAAGGAAGTTGAAACGGGATTTTTCCCACACATATTTAATATCCCCCTGTTCGGCATTAAAATCCTGAATCTGTGACCAATGCTGACTGATATCATACCGGTGACCTGTGGAAGGATTAGTCACCCAATCATAAGTTCTCCCTAAGTCTATCCAATCATCACTGAAAAACCTGATTTTTCCGGACAGGATATTTTGAGCACTCTTTTGAAGATTTTCAGTCGGTTTTTTTTGATGTCCGAGTTCCTCCCTGTTCAAAAAGAAAAAAGCAGGAGGATCAGCTTTCCAATCAGCCAATGAAATTGGGGATTTAATGGGAGGATGGACCGGATGTTTGGATTTAAGGCTTCCTGTTTTCTTTTCTATCTCATGTTTTATCCTGTAACTCACATACCTCGGCCCCATGTTTTTAAGAAATTGAAGGCCGAGATTCAGTTTTTTAATGAGATTCAATTCAATACATCTTTAGGATTGGAATTAATGTCTACCCAATTTCCTGATTTCAGGCTTTCTATGGCTGCTAAAGATGCTTTAGAGACATTTACTAATTCAAGCCAGGGGATCAATGGTTTTCCGCCATTCCGGAGAAAATCAACATATTGGGTAAATTGGTTTTTATGCCCTTTGTCGATTTTGGTCTTTAGGTTATTAAAACCTTTTACCCCAAAAGCCTCAGTGGTCCTGAAATTATCCATTATCCATGTTCTTTCTTTGCTGTAAACTTCCAAACGCTCTTTGCTATAGGCTTTGGAACCGTTGGAAAAATAGTTGATCACCGCATTGCTTCCATTGTGGAATTTCACCAAAATACTTGCATTATCGGTGTTCTCCAATGGAGACTGACCCAATGCATTCATACAAACCGATTTGATTTCGGAGCCTGTCAAGAAAACACAAAGATCCAGGTAATGGCAAGCCTCCCCTATAATCCTTCCGCCTCCCACCTGCATGTCATGTACCCAAACATTACCTGGAATAAACCCGGCATTCATGGTAGCAACCAGGCTCATCGGTCCAGGCTCATTGCCAAGGGAATGTTTGATTGAAGCGATGTGTGGCGAAAACCTTCTGTTAAACCCAACCATCACAGAGGTACTATTTGAGTTTGAGCTGGCTTGGCTTTCATAGCCATTGATTACCGCTTCCAATTGCTCCGAATTGATGGCAAGCGGTTTCTCCACGAAAACATGCTTATGGGCTGCCAGTGCTTCCATGACAAAATTCGAATGCGAATTATGCCGCGTAGTGATAATAACAGCATCTACATCACCATCTTGCAGAATTTCCTTATAATCTGTGGTGCTGTGGGAAAAACCATATTTTCTGGCCAGTTGTGTTCCTGTCAATCCTCCTGAAGAAGCAATATATTTGAAATGAGCTTTTCCTCCTTTCAAGGCCGGAAGCATCGTCATTTTTGTAAAATTTCCGGCTCCGATTATACCCAAAACTCCTTTTGAACCTTTAAAATTTTTATCTTTCAAAAGAAAGGTATGTTTAGCATTTTGGGTCATATCATGATCCAAATCCCCACCTGCCGGGTATTTTAGGATGGAAGCGATAGACTTGCTGTTTCCTATTTGCCTATAGACTTTCTGAAAGTCCTCCAGTTCAATTATTTCCGAGATCAGTTCCTTCACCTTCAGTCTTTGCAAACTGATTGCCTGGAGAATGGCTTCAAAATTTCTCTTTTCTGTCCATCTGACAAAAGACAAAGGATAATCGATTCCTTTTTGCTCATAATTTTCATCATATCTTCCCGGACCATATGAGCAGGATACTTGGAATGAAAGTTCTTTTTCATAAAAATCCGCTCTTGAAAGGTCCAAGCCTATGACGCCAACTAATATGATCCGTCCTCTCTTCCTGCTCATCTTGGCAGCATCAGAAATTATACTGTTTGTCTTGGCAGAGGCAGTGATGATAATCCCGTCTGCACCGATACCGCCCGTTTTTTCCGACACATCCTGCACAGGATTTCCTCCCTTTGCAGGATTGATGGTTTCAATACCCCATGAGGAAGCTAGGGCACATTTGGCGGCATCGATATCTATTCCGATCACCCTGCAGCCATTGGCGACAAGCATTTGGGCAGTCAACAAACCTATCAACCCCAAGCCTGTGACCACGATGGTTTCTCCAAACGTCGGGTTGCAAAGACGGATTCCTTGGAGACCTATTGAAGATATTACGGTAAAAACCGCCTCTTCCTGACTCACATTATCAGGAATTTTGGCGACAAGGTTTTGAGGTACATTCACATATTCTGCATGAGGTCCATTGGAAGCCACCCGATCTCCAACAGTGAATCCGCTGACCCCCTCACCCACTGCCACCACGGTACCAACATTGCAATATCCAAGCGGAAGAGGCTGCTCCAGTTTACTGAAAACTGTCTCCAAGGTTGGAATCAGCCCTTCTGCCTGGATTTTGTCCAGTACCATTTTGACCTTATCGGGTTGTTGCCTTGCTTTTTGAATCAGGTTTGCCTTGCCAAACTCCACCAACATCCTCTCGGTACCCAAGGAAACCAATGAATGAGAAGTTCTGATCAATAAAGATCCCCGTGACACCATAGGTGCCGGAAGTTCTTCCAAAATCGTTTGTCCTGTCTTAAAAGATTGTATAATCTGTCTCATAATTTACTTTGATAAGCAATGGCTTTTATCATCTTTGATTGGAACTGTTGCTCCATTTTAATGGCCAGTTCTGTAGAAAGCAGGCTTTCTATGGAATCACCCTTTTCGCCCATTTTTATTTTTTTACCTATTTCCTGATACATCAGCCTGAGATAATGTAATTTATCGGTGTGTTTTGTCCTGATTACTTTGTCCCCGGACTCGCTGACATATTTCATCGAATCGGTGATTGTAACTCTTCTGCCGGGCACCGACAATTCCACATATTCTCTCATCCCAATCCGATTGGGCCCGATATCCGAAAGTGTAATTACAGCGTTTGCCCCATTGACCAATTCAATCAAGAGCAAAATTTCCTGATCATTGAGTCTTTTGGTCTCAAAACCTGTAAACGGCACGTAATTATTTAAAAACAGAAATTGATCAATCCAATGACATCCGTTAGAAAGGATTCTGCTACCCGACACCGGCCAATTGTACCAATGCTGTTTATGTAGGGGTATTTCAAAAACTGTTGCTTTATAATGAATCGGATCCCCTTTTTTTACCTTCAGATCTTCAAAAGTTAAGGAATTAAAAACCTGATAGCGCTTTTGAAAGCATTGAAAAAAGGGTAAGCCTGTCTCTATTGCTGTTTTTTTGAATGTTTCAAATTCTTCTATGGTAGTCGCAATGGGTTTTTCGATAACAGGAACTGATCCGCTTTTTAATGCTTCGATGGCCAGGTCGGCATGGGTATGGTGGAAACCTGCTATCAGCCACACCGGGAATTTCCCGTCTTCCTTATCTGCTTTCGGGTTGGTGGATTTGGGCAATCCTCCCGCCTCAATGAGCAATGAACTATCAATCTCATGAATCTTATGCAGATGAACATAGGGTTTTAAATACGGTAAAGTGATGGTCCTGGCATAGTTGCCATATCCGAATAAAACCGCCCCAATCTGGCCTTTGATAGGCTGATTTACAGTGGAATTGATTTCTTCATTATTCCGAAATATTTCGGAAAGCGGTTTCATGACCGATCGGTTTTCCTCCAAAAAATTTAAAACGGGTTGCAAATCGCAATTTTCATCAAATTGAGAGGTGCCCGAAATCGGTGGCATTGACTCGGCGATTTCCTCAAGTAAGGGAATGCTTTTGTGTTCAAGAGGTAGTTGACCCCAAAGCTTTTCATCTTCTATTTGGCTTATCTCCTTCGTCCAGCACGCAGGGACAGCCAAATGACTTTGAAAATGCTGGGCAGAAGGATGCACAAAACAATAAAAATTATGGTTAGCATCCTTTCCAATTCCACAGACAAGCCATTTATCGTTTCTGATTCTCTCTATTTTCTGTCTGGAAAAAACCTTTCTTACCAAATCCACCGGACGATAAACCTTCGCATAATTCAGGATTTTTTGCGCCCCGCTTTTCCCTTGTTCATAGACCAGCCCATTATTTCCATTTGGCCTAACTACCAGATAAAGGACCGACTCGAGCAATACTTCATCCATGATGGGTGTTGGTCCGGGAATCCCTACGTATAATTTCGATGCGTAACCAATTTCCATTATTTATTTTATCTGAGTTTTATGAATGATCGCTTTTTCCACCTAATCGAGCAAGCTTTATCGTTTGACAAATCCCCAGTTTTTTGTGATATCAGCATGAATGAAAAGAGCGTTTCCATAATTTTCTCCTATGGAAATTGACCAATTACTAACTTCATACAGTCCAAATAACTGATATCCTTTATTATTTAAAACATCAAGGATATTTGAAAAATAGGTGTTCCTCGTATTTTTTATATCAAATCCAGTTTCCAGATAGATTAAATCAATACTTTTTGAATTCAGCATGTTTGTAAAACCCGACAATACATTGAGTTCAAAGCCTTCAGTGTCAATTTTCAGGAGATTTATATGACTAATATTATTTCGGCTACAAAAATCATCTCCACGCTGAACCTCTATCTCCTCTCTTTTCTCGCTCTCCTTGCTCATGGCCAGAGGATTTAGGGAATTCAAGACCGAATCCTTTTCGTCATAAATATTAATAAACATTTTTTCTTCAGTATTTCCCAGCGCAAGCTTATGGAAAGACATATTACTGTAAGACCCTTTATTTTTAACTAATTTATCATAAGTGGATTTTACAGGCTCAAACGCAAAAATATTAGAATCCGGAAAATTTTTTAATATTTCGTCCGAGAAGGACCCTACATTCGCACCGATATCAAAAACCGTTTCAAATGGAATTTTAATTTTATTTTTTAAGTCAATCCATATATCAGTTCCAATGGGTAAATCTTTAATCTTATAGATATAATACCCGGAAAAATCCATAATCATTTTTCTTAAAAAGACAGTTGTCAAAATTTTCATGTGAATATGTTTATAAATTTAAAATCAATAGGAAGAATTTATTTACATTCCAAGTTTTCTTACAGAAAAATCAATTTAGTTTTTCAAGTATTTGATTGATTTGACTACTGATCAATACCGTTGCCTTGGATAGTTCCGTTTCCAGCGCATGGATTATGGCTTTTGCAATTTCCGTTTTGTCTTCAGGCCGAAAAACCAATGAAGGGGAAATCACAGCATGCGTAAAAGGGAGATCCGAGGCAAGGATTTTCATTTCATATTGCGAGGCCTCGATTAAGCCCAAACCAAAGCTTTCCTGATTGGAAGGGAAGATGAAAAACCCGGATTTCCTGTATAATTTATCCAATTCCTCATCATCACACCATCCCAAATTCTCGACACCCAGTCCTGTGTTTTTCAATTCTTCTATTTTCGCCAAAAGCAGCGGATATTGGGCGCTGATGGTAAGGTAAAGTTTGATGTCCGGATAGGTTAAGTAAACTTCCTGCAAGGCATCCAATAGCTGCAGGTGCATTTTATTGGGATGTCCGTCACTGATAAACAGAAAGGAGTTTTTTTCTCTTTCAGATTCTTCAATATCTGTAATTGATTTTGATAGGAAAAAGGGAAGCACTTCAATTTTATTGGATGGAATGCCCCAAAATTTCCCGAATAGCTTTGTCACCTCTTCCGTTTGCACCCACCATTTGTCCGTATTGTTTTTAAATGTCCTGATGACCAAAGCCTTTATTCGAGACATCCACTTCACGCGCGGGGAAAATGCGTCCGAGGTGTAGAAGTAAATTGTATTGTGGAAATACGTGTACACCTTGCCTTTCAGGCGGATGCTGGGAGGAATATTTCCAAAACAAAGGACCGTACTGAAATAATCCCCTCGTTTCAAATAGAACAGGTGCCTTTTGATCAGGGAGTTATCCATATATTTTACATTTTCCGGAGGTAAAAATCCATAACTTCCCTTAACTCTGGTATCCAGAAGGTAGAAAACCTGTTTACCTGAATGGTGCAATTGCCTGATCATTTCATTCAACAGGATTCTGCCTCCACTGTTGTTGATATACAAAGCATCAAGAAGTACCATATTATTTGCTTAAAATTTGAGGGTAATTAATCAGCATATTTCAGATACACTTTTTCGTACATCCCCGCAATATTCTCGAGGGAATATTTCCGGATGTTTTGAAATCCATTTTGTACGATGCTACTTCGGAATGATTCATTTTCAATCAAGTTGTTCAATGCGGATTTTATTTCGGAAACAGAGAATGGGTCGACTAGAATTGCGGAATCATTACCTGCAACGTCCGGCATACAGCTAATATTGGAAGTGATTACAGGTCGGCCGGTGGCTTGAGCCTCGATGATTGGCATTCCAAAACCCTCATATTCGGATGCGAAAAAAAGAATGTCCGCATCCTTATAGGCCTTTTTCAGTTCTTCAAAGGTCAGATCAGTTCTTTGTTCAAATTCAATGCGGGATTCCAATAATTTATCTTTAATCCTCGGGTCAAATAATTTATTGACTAGTAGCAATTTTACATCCATACCGGAAACAGCATCAATCAACCTTTCCAGATTTTTATTGGCACCACTACCGATCTGCATAATGACCGGCTTGGAATTAACATTGGGATTTTCTTTTTTAAAACCTGGCAAGAGAGGATCCGGTATTATAATGATCTTTTCCTCAGGAACATTGAAGTGTTTCATGATGTCATTCTTGGTCGCCCGGGAAATGGCAGTGATGGTATCAACTTTTTTAAACGGATCCTGCAACCAAAATTTCCGATAGATCATCTTTTTTATCCCTTTCAAGGTGGTAGTATAATACCCCAAATCATGGACAGTGAGTATCGTGTTTTTTGCAGGCAATCCATAGGATAGAAAATGTACGTCTCCTGTTATGTGGTTTATTTTCCCTGCATTCTTTTTTGCCCAACGAATGGATGCAATTCTTCCCATCCCAGCCGGAATATCATGATTGATCACATTCAGGTTTTTATTCAGCTCCAGCCTTATTGCCCCGAACAGTTGTTCAAAGGTATAGTTGGAAGGTCTGGGGTCCCTATTGAAATGGGAAACTGTAATCATTTAATTTTTTATATTTAATAATTAAAGGTTTTTGGATGGGAAAACCTCAGTTTAAAGGTGTAAACTGCATTTGTTCTAGAACCTTTTTTGCTCTTTGATCCAGGCTGTGATCTTTATTTGCTCGTCTCATTCCGGCTTGGGAAATTTCTATTCGGAGCTGATCTTCTTTTAAGTAATAATCAATCTTGTTCAAAAGGTCTTCTGTATTTTCAAAAAATGCAGCTTCACTGGATTCTTCAAAATAAAGAATGGATTCAGCATTTTTTTCATGAAGCAGAAAACCTCCGGCAGCAGGAATATGGAACGTACGGGAAGTTATCAGATCTCCTGAAGAGGCACCTTTGACTTTTTCAGAAAGAATCCCCAGGTTGATTTTAGAAGCACAGATTCCCGCGGCATAAAGGTCTCCAAATATTCCCTCCTGTTGCAGGTATGTTTTTAATTGCGGCATGGTAGATTTTTCCCATTGGGTTCCCCATATTTTCAAATCTATGACGGGGAACCTGTCTATGATGGCTGCTAAAAGTTTTTCTTTTTTGGGAGAATAGGTGCCGATAAAACTCACATCGCAGAAGAATCCGGCCGGGATTGTTTCCCTGCTGATAGGTTTGTGTATATCAGGATCATATCCATGGGGTATGAAAACAGCATCTTTGATCCCAAGCTGATCCCCGTAATCCTTTATGCCAAATGTCTTTGTGGTAAAAATCTTATCATATAAAGCCAGGGTATCTTTTAATAAACTCCCATGGGTATGGAAACTTACATCAGGATAGAAATTGTAAAGCCTTATCTTCATTTTTTTGAGAGCAAGTAGAGTTTTGGGTGTCACAAAAGCACCTTTATATACCAATACAGCATCAGGATTGAATTTACGGGTCATATTCAAAATTTCAAAATTGAAATCATCAATGAAAACTCCCCTCAGTGCTTTTGACAGGATTTTGGCTTTTAATATTTTACTGCTCAAAGGAATATGGTAAAATTCATCCACCACTTCAATTAAAGCTCCTTGTCTCCCCAAAGCTTTAAAAAGGCCACCGGCATTACTTCCTCGCCAAAGAGGGCCTACGCACAGAATTTTCATGTTTCGTCTTGAAGATTTTACTCAAAATGAGCATTGTAAGATATATAGCCAAATAGGTAATGAGTATCTGTAAATCCGCGCCGATTCCCAAAAAAGCAGTATACAGTAAATAAACGGCAAAGAAGGTTCCCAAGAGATTGAATTGGCTTTTATAGAAATTAACCGAATCCCAAAGTAATTTCAGAAACATTCCGACAAGGAAAGATCCGATTATCAAACCAATCCATCCGAAATCAAGAAAAAGCTGTCCGGGGATGGTCATATTGATGGAATTATTATACCACCCATCTACTTCAACCGCAGCTCCGATTTCCACTGCATACCAAACTCCCAAAGCTATTACCGGTTTTTCGGGCCAAAAAACCCTCGGAACCAAGGCTAACACCAAAGGTGAGGAAGCCAATCCATTATAATGTCCGTTTTTTTCAACCAAACCGCATACCGCTGAAATTTGGGCAATGTTTGAACTTCTTTCAAATGCTGATAAAGTTTCTTCTTCTTTAAAACTGTAATTTTGATCCTCAATTACTGTGAAATCCAGTTGGGCCAATCGATCCAGTCCAGTGGAAATATTTGATCTTTTGGCTCCAAACATTCCAAAAAAACTATAAAAGATCAGGATCAATAAAATAACAGGAATAAACTTCACTGTGAACAATGATTTTAAACTTCCAGCACCCAGAAAATAACTGAGGATAAAGACCAATATGGGTAACAAAATTTCAAGTCGTAAATAAGAAAAAAGCAATGCGTTAAATGCAGTCGCAATGGTTAATACCAATGATTTAGTATATAGGGATTTCTTTTGAAATTTACCTGCATATCTACCCAGAACAAAGATGCCCACAATCGGGAACAATTCTATAATCGTCTGGAAGGAGCCGGGTAGGCTAAAAAACAGCCAGAATTTATTGAAACTAAAGAATAGCCCTATCCAAAATATGGTGTTCAAAACGCCTACGCTCAATAAGGTTTTCAAGAAGATATTAGGCAATCGGAAATTTGTTTTCCAATAATATCCGATGGCTAAAAATTGATTCCCGATCGCAAAAATGAGTGCCGACAACGGAAACAAGTCAGGAATGGCATAGATATAACTTTCATAGCCTTGGGCAGATTTAAAACCCGTGATTATAGTAATGTTGGCGATCACCGTAATGACCAATCCCAAAAAATATAAGTGTATATACTGAAACTTCCTTTTGGCTGTGTAGTTTTTTACTAATTCGTAAATCAAATATAACAAGAGGCTTATTGATGCACCATAATCCGGTATCAGATAATAAAATCCAACATGAAGTATTAACCATATCAGGTGATGAATCATTTTTAAATATTTACTTAAAGCGGGTATATCTTTAATCTGATTATTTTATCAATTGGGGGATTTCAATTGACAGATTCAATAAAGCTCAGGCAGCTTGTCGAAATCGGAATCTTTAGTAGCCAAAGGTAAACACAATTTGTAATTTATTTACTGATTTGGAAATTTCAAAGTTTAATATCTAAGAAAAATTAAACTTTGAACTATTTTTAATAGCTGAACCTGAAGCGAAATGTTCTGAAAACAGGAAATGAATTGTTTTAAGATATGTTGATTTTCTCAGATTTTTATAATTATACTCTTGAAAAAGTTTAATTCCGCTTTCTAAAAATTTTCTTTGCTTTTTATTTCATATATTCTCCAAAATAAGAGTATTGACTGATTGGAGCCCATCTTAAGGATTTTCTTCTCTTTAATATCGGAAAAATTACCCCATCAAAAAATCAATAATTATAAATATTTTGTACTTTTGACCAAAATTTTTGTCAGCTTTCCGGTTGAGGAAAATCACCCATAAAAATATTCCAGTAAATGCTCTTCAATTCCATAGATTTTGCGATATTTTTACCATTGGTCTTCTTTCTATATTGGTTTGTCACAAACAATAATTTAAAGCAGCAAAATTTGTTGGTCGTAGCGGCGAGCTACATGTTTTACGGTTGGTGGGATTGGAGATTTTTATTTTTAATAATATTTTCAACCATAGTTGATTATATCATTGGAATTGCGCTTTCTAAAGAATCCAATCAATCAAAACGAAAAGGTCTGCTTTGGGTAAGCATTTTGATCAATCTTGGCTTTTTAGGATTCTTTAAGTATTTTAATTTTTTCATAGAAAATTTCACAACAGCATTTACCTTTTTCGGAGGTGAAATTTCAGGGTCTTCATTAAATATCATCTTACCTGTCGGAATAAGTTTTTATACTTTCCAGACACTCAGTTACACGATTGATGTTTATAAGAGGAAGCTTGAACCTACCAAGGATTTAATTGCATTTACTGCTTTTGTTAGCTTCTTTCCACAACTCGTAGCCGGACCTATAGAAAGGGCTTCGAATTTACTTCCCCAGTTTTTCATCAAAAGAACTTTTGATTACCAAAAGGCTGTAGATGGATTAAGACAGATTTTGTGGGGTTTGTTTAAAAAAATCGTGATTGCCGATAACTGTGCTGAGTCGGTAAATATTATTTTCAATAATTCTGAAAGTTTCTCCGGTAGCACGTTGGTCATTGGAGGAATATTGTTTGCTTTCCAGATTTACGGAGATTTTTCAGGTTACTCCGATATTGCCATCGGGACATCCCGGTTGTTTGGATTTGATTTGATGAGAAATTTTGCATTTCCCTATTTCTCCAGAGATATAGCTGAATTTTGGAGAAGATGGCACATCTCACTTTCGACTTGGTTCAGAGATTATCTTTACATTCCATTGGGTGGAAGTAATGGTGGAACTCTCATGAAAGTTAGAAACACTTTCATCATATTTATTGTGAGTGGTTTTTGGCATGGTGCCAATTGGACCTTTATGGTCTGGGGAGCCTTGAATGCACTTTATTTTCTCCCTTTGTTACTATTCAATAAAAACAGGATAAACCTGGATATTGTAGCAAAAGGAAGAAATATCCCCAACTTGCGTGAAGTCATTAATATGACATACACCTTTGGATTAACGGTGGTGGCTTGGATAATCTTCAGGGCAGATAATATAACCCATGCAGCAAATTACTTGGGGACAATATTTTCAAGATCGCTGTTTTATATGCCCGAGCATTTACCCAAAACAACATTTATACTGATTCTGATTTTCACTCTTGTGGAATGGCTGGGAAGAGAGCAGGAATATGCAATTGCTACATTGGGTTTTAGATGGCCTAAAACAGTCCGATTAACCTTTTATTATTCACTTATAATAGGGCTCTTTCTCTTTTCAGGTAAAGAGCAGGAGTTTATATATTTCCAGTTTTAATCATGTACCCGTTCCTAAAAAATGTATTTAAATTTTTATTGATTGGAAGTCTTCCGATTTGGTTACTATTGGCTGGTTATATTGTTTTTGATCCCTTTAAAGTGTTGAGGGATTATGAGGATTTTTCATATCCGAAGGTTTTACCCAACAGAGACTATATATCCACTGAAATGTTCCTCCAAAATTATCAAAAATACAGTTACAATTCTTTCATCTTTGGAAGTTCGAGAACATTGGCATTCAGTCCTGAATCCTGGGCCCGACATTTACCGGAAGGAAGTTCGCCTTATGTCTTTGATGCCTCAGGAGAATCTATATATGGAATAAATAAAAAAATAAAACTAATTGATCAATTGGGAGTCAAAATTGAAAATGCATTGATTATCCTATGCTTGGATGTGTCTTTCCAACGATCTGCAAATCATGAAGGTCATCTATATATAAAACATCCTGAAGTTTCCAAGGAAAATCCATTGATCTTCCATCAAACTTTTCTTAAAGCTTATTCTAATCCGAGCTTTCTTATGAGTTATTATGATTATCAGATCACAAAGGAATTCAAACCCTATATGCTGGAATATTTAGAAAACCGAAACATTTCCTATGATCGGATCAGCAATAAAATGATAATTGAAGATCAAAATCAGGAATTAGCCCTAAACGAGGAAGCTTATTATAAAAATAGAGATGCTGTTTTTTATCAGAGGAACGAAACACAATTTATTGACACGGTTAGGCAAATCAATGCCACCCATGAAAAACTGCTTACTGAAATAAGAAATATCCTCGACGCACATCAGGCTCAATATAAAGTAATCATAAGCCCTTTATTTGACCAAATCAAATTTAATCCTGTAGACCTAAAAATCTTAGAGAATTTCTTCGGAGAAAATCTTTATGATTTTTCCGGAAAAAATAACATTACCGACGAAAAAACCAATTACTACGAATCCAGCCATTACCGACCAATAGTTGGGGACAGTATTTTAAGGTTTATATATTCTCAAAATCATCAATAAATTTTAGGTATAGATTGTTTTTTTAAGGTGTTAGAATAATTTTGGGAGAATGAAATGAGAAGGATTGTTTAAAACTTAAAATTTCCTCTTGGTTGCATTTAGTCTTCCTTTTTAGGAAAAATATTGGAAGACCGAAGCTGAAAAAAATTTAACTTGTAGAAAGGTCTAAATTCAAGTTCGTGAAATCGTGCGGATATACAAAAAAATCAATTTAGGGAAAAATGGATATTTAAAATATAGAAAAATCTTACTTCTTTAAAAATCTTTTTTTATTATCCAAAAGCTTTACCTCAACCATGGATTTGCAATCCAATCTCCAACAATCCAGTTTTTCAAGAAAATTCAACGGCATGGTTTCCTGATTTGGTAATTCAAAACCTTCCAATTCTTTTGGCAAGGTTCCATAGAATGGGACAGCCCGCAAATAATCAGAACGTTTGAAAAGCCCAATATATCGGGTGTCCTTATTCCAAGCCAACCATTTATGTTTATACCATTTTTTATAATCAAATTGATGGCTATGGCCCCACGTGGAAATTTTCTTTAAAACCTCTTCATTAGTAAGAACCCAGCAGAGATGGAGACATAATCCATCCAGCATAAAGGCATTATCCATTTCATTGACCAACCTGCTCAGGTTAAAGTGAATACCGGGATAATTAACATTGACTGCAAAATTCGGACAGGTTGTTACTGTCTGTTTAGGAATCCCTCTGTGTTTGCGGGCTTGCATTACATATCCCGTGTTTTTCCAAAACTTGACCCACGGACAGATATATGCAGGGTAATTAGGATTATTTCTGATTCCTTCCAGATTCTTCAAAAAATCCTCCGGCATATAGAATTCGTCGGCATCTTGGATTATCAGATAATCAATCCCATCAGCTCTCGCCTGTTGAAGTGCATGTTCTCTTTGGGACTCATCACTTTCCCATACACCTTCTATAAAATGAATTTTTTCGGCGTAGGGAAATTCCGAGATTTTGTTTGTGTCAAAATCCGAACTGAAAATTTCTCTTGCATGGGAGTTATACTTGCTCCAGGGAACCGGACTGTGACTTAAGTAAATTTTATCCACAAATCCACCGGTGTTAGCCAGCATCCTCTCCATGGTAGCATTTCCATAAAATGCTAGCGTCAAAATTCCAAATTTCATTTTATTTTTTAAATATATGAAAACATAATTTTCTAGATTGAGTAAATTGAGCTAAATCAGAACTGTTCTCCACCTTATTGAAACCTTTCTGCTTCATATAAACCTCAATTTCCTTTTCCGAAACAACATATACTGCGTCCACGTCAGGCTCAAATTCTTTTATTTTAAAACATATCGGATTGGTATTGATATAAAACCCGGGTATATTTCTGCGAAGCTTTTTGCATTCATTCGGTATAAGAATTTTATTATACCAAGCGGCACGAATAGCCTCAAGTAGACGACCTTTTTTTAACAATTCCCTACCACTCAACAAACCTTCGGAAACTTGTTGGCTAGGCAAAAATCCATTATCCAAATAATTAGGAGCCAAAATAATGATTTCTCCCCCATCTTTTAACAATCGGATGCACTCATTCAGAAATTTTTGCGGGAATACAGTGTGCTCTAGAACAAAAACCGAAAATATCAAATCAAAACTTGCATCAGGATAAGGATAAGCAAGCGGATCCTCAATGGATGAAAAACCGGCGCCAGGAAACCTTTTTTGGTTTTTTTCAATGATTTTGGGAGAAAAATCTATACCTGAATATTTATGGCTAATTTCCGGATGATGTTTTAAAATTGAGCTTTCCCCACAGCCTATTTCTAAAATTTTATCAGCATTTCCGGCACTGGCAATAATCTGCATATGCGGAAGGTAATTTTTATCATTCCATAAATATTCGCTGTCCGATATATCATCGTAATAAATAAGGTTATTGGTATAATAATCACTCATCTTAGCTGACAAGTGGTTTAGCTTATTATTGTTTTCCGGATCAATTGAGGAAATCCACTCTAATTTAAATTTTTTAATCATAGATTAACATTGAATAAGTTTGACCAGCAGGCAAGTGAAACAGTTCTCCAGAGTCTTTCGGAAATTTCGATACTATTTCCTGAACCTCTATAAAATTCAATATCCTTGTTAATAACTTTTCCATCCACCCATTTAGGTGAACCTATCCTTTCCTTCACCCAATCAATTTCTGAATGTAACATTTCGTGGATAGGCGTGAAAAATCCTAGCTTATCTTTTCGTTTGAAAACAGTATCCGGGATAAATTCTTTTCCAGCCTTCCGGATCAAATCCTTTGAAAAACCATTTTCAAAATAACTCTCGGGGCTAAATGTGGAAACAAGATCTAAGAGTCTGTGATCCAGAAACGGCATTCTTCCTTCGATAGACCTGGCCATACCGTTTCGATCATCGTAATGGACCAAATGGGGGATATGCACGCCTAAAATCGATTCTTTTAAGCTTTCTTCCCAATTATTGGCCAGCGCCAATCTACTGGACATTTCAAATTTACCTGCAGCCTCCCTGAGGGCATCCGAGAGAAAAAATCTTCTTTTTTCTCTTGATTTCATCCGCATCTTTCTTTCTATCTGCGGGAAATAGGCTCCTAATCCAATCCTTAGGCTTTCCTGAAGCTTATAATTGGATTTTCTTAATTCAGGTAGGGCATAGCTGAAATTCAATCGACTCAGTTCATGGGAAAATAATTGTTTGATATTGTGGGAATATCCTCTAAAAACTTCATCTGCTCCCTGACCACCGAGTACAACTTTAATTCCCACTTCCTTTGCCATATCCATTAAAAAACTATGAGCGATGATTGAAGGGTCTCCAAATGGCTCTTCTTGGACATAAATCGTTCTTTCCAAGCTTTCAGATACTCTTACCTGATTCAGGTCTTTCGCATAAAGATTCATATGGTTTCCCCATTTATCAGAAACAGCTTTTACAAAAGGACTTTCATCCCATTTTGAGCCAGGGGTTTGGGCTGTAAAAACAGAAATGGGATTATTTTTGGTAGTTCTGGAAGCTAATATTCCCACTACGAGACTGGAATCCAAACCTCCGCTCAAACTTGCACCAATCGGCACATCGGATATGGTCTGGGAACTGACTGCCTCATAAAGACAGTCTCTCAATTTTAATATTTCTCTTTCCCCAACATTGATTTTATCCTTAATCGGTGTTAGAGGTATTTCCCAATATTTTTTCGAAACAATGGATTTATCTCCCATTCCAATCCAGGCATAGCTACCGGGAAGAAGTTGAAATACATCAGCGAAAAATGTCTGATCTCCCAAATGTCCGTAATTTCCGAGCGCTAAGTATTCAGCGACCATCAAACTATTAGCCTGATTGGTTTGTCCCGGAACAAGCAAGGGTTTGATTTCACTGGCAATTCCAAAATCCCCATTAGGGAAAAATTTGTAATACAATGGTTTTTGGCCATATCTATCCCTGGATACAAGCATCTTTTTTTCATGCTTATCCCAAATAGCTATGGCCCACATGCCCACCAAAATCGAAAACATTTCCACACCGATTTTTTCAAACAGCATTAGGATTGTTTCAGTATCGGAATGGCCGTTCCAATTTTTATTGAGAAAGAATTTTGCCCTTAATTCCAGGTGATTATAAATTTCTCCATTGAAAATGATAATGAATCGATCACTTCCTGAAACCATAGGCTGATGCCCGGCCTCGCTTAGATCCTGAATAGACAATCTTTGGTGTACCAGTCCCACAAAATCATCGTTCCAACTTCCTTTGGAATCAGGTCCCCTGTGTTGGAGCAACTGATGTGACCGGGTAATGAAGTTTTGCTTTGTTTCTTGATCCTGAGTCAGGATAGCTGCAATTCCACACATTTTATTTCTTGATTATTTTATACTTCCAATGCCGCATCAGGGCTAATGATGTGGATATTTTTGTGTTGAATTTCATTGAAAATGAAATTGGATAGGGAATTCTGATGGTATCCAGATCCTTTCCAAATTCACAATAAGCTCTCAGACAGGATATAATACTGTAATATTTCTCGGCCAATTCCCTGGCTAAAAGGGGTTGATTTGGATTTTCATTTTTCAATGCATTAACCAAAAGTCTTTTCGCCTCCTTATTATTGCCCACAGGGTAGATGTAAACAATATCCTTGGCAATAGGATCATTGACTAAATCCTCCACCCCACTTACCTCTGAACTGACTATTTTACATCCTGAACCCAATGCTTCCATTACAGCAACAGACATTCCTTCATAATTAGAGGTTTGGAGTAAAATCTTAGAAAAAGACAATTTCTCTTTAAGAATTTCTGAGGAAGTCCATCCATGAAAAAATAAATGATTATCAAGATTGTCCAGGGTGGTTTGAGACCTGAGTTCCTGAAGTTTTCCTCCATCCCCATATACGTGCATTTTCCAATCATCAAAATTGACCTTCAATTCCTTAGCAATTTTCGGAATATCCGTCACCCTTTTTTGTTCTTCTTCAATTCTCCCTATCCAGGAAATAATGTTATCGGTTTTTAAACCAACTTTAAACTCATTTAGAGGAATGCCACATGGAATGACAACATGTGGAATTTTTTCATCCTGGTCAGCCACATGGTTTTTAATTCTATTGGAAACAGAAACTGCACCTGAAAGATATTTTGCATATTTCCGAAAAAGATCATAATAAGCTTCATCGTCACTATGCAGGACTCCTATAACTTTATATGAATTGCTCAATTGACAACAAGCTTTCCAACAGGCCTCATCATCGGAAGGAATAACGATAGCACCAAGATTAACATGTTTTTGGATAAGTTTACGATAAACTGAAACACGGTAATCCAATGTTCCGAGTTCAAAATCCCGTCCAACCTGATCAAAGAAAACATAGCTATTCTTTCCTATAAAGGAAACCATATCCGGTCTGTTACCTCCTGATATAAAAGTACTTTGGGGATTGACAGTAAGGAACACCGAATTTATTTCCTGCCTGATTGCTTCCAAAAACACATCCTTCATCCAAGAAGTAACCCCTCCTCTATGATATGGGTGGCAGAGAAAGGCAATCATAATTTTTCGGACACCAGGTTATCCAAAAATTTATAAAATCCCTTTTGGTCAGAAACAGGGGAGGTACAGTTTTCTATACAAAAAAGCCCTTCATTCTTACCGTTTATATAGGATCCAATAGTTTCCAAAACTTTACCCTCAGTGTCATTGACCACGTTTGGATGTCCCCATTCCTTATATAAATCATGAAATGCACCACTGTCCTTTCCCACTACCAATATTGGCTTATTAAAGGCGCAGGCTTCATAAAATTTTGAGGGAATTACAAGTCTGTCACTTTTTGTCCAAGCAAAAAGCACGATGATATCTGCTTCTTCATAAGCTTTTTGAAGTTGGTCTTTATCTAAATACCCAAGGTCAATGGTCGGGATGGCCATTTTTCTCAATATATCTGAAGTTCTGCTCTCTCCCGCATAATAAAAATCAATTTGATTCTCAAAGTGATGAAGTGACTCCGACATAAGTTCCGGTTCCATTGCATAAAAATGAATATTCCCCGCATAAAACAATTTTATTTTGGGTGATTGAGAACTATCAAGCCGGAATGGATGATCGGACTCTGTTATATTAGGAATACAATGTCTAAAAGTTTTAATTTTCTTGTTGATCCTTTCAGAATCTTCTTGGGACCATTCAGGTGAAACATGAATTATTTCATCAGCTAAAGCAAGTTTCCGCTTCAGCCAAGGGATGCCTACGGGTATGTTATGGCTTTTAAGTCCATCTACCAAAGAATCCTGCAAATCAACCCACCATGTAATTTTAAGCTTTTTCTTCAAATATTCTCCTAACCAAATAGTCCCTCTTGGAGTAAAAAAAGAGATTATCAAATTATAATCATCCTCAATAAAAGATAAAATTTCTTTACGGTTTTTATATAAACTATATCCTATCCGGTCTCCCCAAATCAGCATGACAAAAAAGGTGTTGATTTTATTTAAAATCTCATTATTAAGATATTTTACCAAGGGTATTTCAAGGGTTCTATTATCCCAAACAACTAAATCCAAAGACTCATTTTTCGTGGTGATATAATCAATCTTATATCCCCTCTCCAAAAAGTAGCTTTCATATTGATCAATCCGTCTCACCAAGGCAGTGGATTGTATACTTTTATTTTGGGAGTTATGGTAAGCTATAAAAAGAACTTTTTTCATAGTTTTAAATCAAAATCATTGATCAAATTGATCTTTGTAACCAAAAAAAGAAAGCATTTTCTCTTCGAGTAAGGTTGCTGATAAATTGAAATTTTTGTAAGTATCTGTTGTATTCATCTCTCCCACGAGATTTGAATATTCAAACCCCAATTTGGAAGAAAGATTTTTATAATGCTGGGGAGTGAGCTCCTTCCCCGGAAAGATTTCCAATAACTTTAGTGGGTAACCGGTCCTGAAAATGATATTTGTCAATCCCGCTCCATGAATCCCTACGACTTCTGATGCACCGGAAAATAAGCTGATCTGTTCCCTCAAAGTCAATTTGGAAGAGTCAACCAATTTATATCCGAATTTGATCATCAATTCTTTTATTTCATTAAAATTTAAAATAGCCCTTCCATGATCCAACGGCCTAAAAATAAATATCTTTTCATTATTTGAACATTCTCTGATGTGATCAATCGATCTCACAACTTCAAATATGCTTTCGGAATAAAATGTGTCTTTACAAATGATAAGTTTTTCTACATGAAAATATTCACTTGTGGTTTGAACAATTATTTTTCGTGATATGAATGAACTGATATCTAAAAATTCCTGAACATATTTTATTTCCGGAAATTCATAAGAAACTATAACCGGAATATGTCTCGGAACATTGTTTTCCTCCAATAAAAATAACTGACTCAGTGTATCAATAAAAAAATGATAAAAATTTTGCCATGCATATCTTATACTAATGGCTTCTTTCAAAAAAACTGTCTTTCTGAATGGGGAAAGAAATCTGATTGTTGAAGGTCTTGTTTTTTTAATGTCCCATGGGTCATTAACCAATGGAAAGGAGAATTTAAAAATTTTAAATGGTTTCAAAATAACCCAACCATACTCCGGTTCTAAAAAAACATTTTTTATTTCAAAGATATAAGATGTAAAGTTATGTAAAAGAAACTCATAATGGGATGGATTTTTTTCCAATAATTGGACGGTATCAATCTCGGGATAATATTCTTTTATTTTTTTTCGGTGAGTTTCAAATTTAACAGCTATTATGTTGTGTCCATTTTCTTTCAATCTCCATATGTTATTATCAACTACCGGGATAATGATTCTAGCATATATGTGATCAAATATTTTAAAAATTATCATTAAGCTTTATTTTCCTGTGTGGAATCGATGAACAAATTAATTTTTTAATTCAATTTCTTCTTTTATCATTTCTCCATACCAATATTTGAAATTCACGATTCTCCAGGAATCAAATGAAAAAGGAATATTACCGGTCTGAGTATCCTCAAAGAATTTCATGACTTTATTTTCATTAAAAAAATCAAGTGGATTTTGGTTGCTCGTCAGCTGTTCCAAAAACCAATCCTTTCCATCTTGCTTTAACCACCTTTCCTCCGCCGATACAAACCCCATCTTATCCCTCCTGTCCAAAATGGCATCAGGGACCAATCCTCTAAAACTTTTTCTGAGGATATATTTCCTTTCTCCATTTCTATAGACCATTTCTTCGGGTAAACCCATTGTAAATTCCATCAACCGGTAATCCATAAAGGGAGTCCTGCTTTCAACAGAAAAAGCCATGCTGTTCCTGTCTTCATACCGCAACAATGAGGGTAAGGGAGATGTTTGTATCTGATTCATCAGATTGCCCTGAAGGGAAGTTGAACTCCAGTTATGCTCTTTACAATCCTTTGGATTGATCCAATCGGGATGGTCTTCTTTTCCAGGTCGCCATCTATCAGGAATCAGATTTTTCATTTTTTCCGGTAGTGGATTCTGAAAAGCTCCTAACAAAAATCCTACAGGGTAATTTCCATGAGTTTCTTTATAATTTTTGGCTTCCCGCAATAAATGTCCCCACTTTCCGCTACGAAAAAGCCCCACATATAATGGGAGATCGTTGCCTCCATATCCAGCCAACTGTTCATCTGCGCCCTGACCGTTTATCATAACGGTTAGTCCTGCTTTGCCTGCACCTTCAAAGACGCACCATTGGCTGAATTGGCTGGTACTTCCAAAAGGGTAGTCCATATGCCAGATCAGACTGTCCAGATCTTCCCGAAGTTTATCGAAAGAAGGAAATATTTTGTGGCTTTTAGATTTTGTTTGCCTGTTGATGATCTCTGCAAATTCGGTTTCGTCGTACCTTTTATCCTTACTGCAACTCGTAACGGTTTCCAGTACTTTATCCTCCTGTCCATTTTCGTCCAACAGCTCACGCATCAAACAAACAAGTGTACTGCTATCCAATCCCCCGCTGAGGGCACTTCCTACCGGGACATCACTTCGAAGCCTCAATCTTACAGCATCTTTCAGTAATTCCCGGAATGATTCATCTGCTTTTTGCATGGAACCGACCCACGGTTTTGGTTCAAAAACATACCATTGACGGTGGGACAATGAATTTGAAACAAGGTCTACAGTAATCATTTGCCCTGGATCTACCTGGCAAATTCCTTTTTCAAAAGTATCAGTTTCATGATCAAGATATCCGTATCTGAGATAATCAAAAGCAATCTGTTCGTTTAGATTAAAAGCATATTGAGGCAAAATCCTTAGCTGTTTTACTTCTGAAGCAAAAGCGATATATCCTTCACAGCTAGTATAATAAAGTGGTTTTACCCCAAACCTATCCCTGACTACAAATAATTTTTTGGAATTTGAATCCAAAATAAGAAAAGCAAACATTCCGTTGAAACGATGTAGACATTTCTCTTCCCACTGATCCCAAGCTTGCAATATCACTTCTGTATCACTTTGAGTCTGGAATACCCGACCCATTTTAATCAATTCAGCTCTTACTTCCAGGTAATTGTAGATTTCTCCATTAAAGCAAAGAGAGAGCTGCTTATAAATCATGGGTTGGTGTCCTGCCGGACTCAGATCCAAAATAGATAACCGCCTATGGCCAAAAGCTACCTGATAATTGGTATCATCTAAAGTTTCAAGCCTGTGGAAAATTTTACTTTCCTCGGCAGTATCCTCATCTGCAAATATTTTGGGAGTATCACCAGGTGCCCAAAGCAGATAACCGGCATCATTGGGTCCGCGATGACGGATGATCTGTGTTGCTTCCTTTAAAGGAATCAATATGGATTGTTTTTTGATTACTCCGAATATTCCACACATCTTCTAGAATTTTACTGCTTGTTTAATCATTACTGCTCTGTGGCTTCCGATCACTTTTCCTAACATTTGATAAACAAACCCACCTTTTACTTCCAGGTTGGGATTGAGAGACTTGCTGAGATCAAGAAATTTCTTTGCTCCCACCGGCAGTTCCTTTCTGTACAAAGACCACATATCAAAGGAATACTCTGCCAAAGCATTGGCATATTTTTTATTCCACTTTCCTGCAACTTTTAATTCATTTATGAAAAAATTACGAAGTTCGTATACTTGGTTTATTTTGATTAGATCATTCTTTACAACTCCAACCCTATCACTGTTATGATCGCGAATCAATGTTCTTGGGCTCTTTTCTCCACAGATTTTAAAATCACTAACTATCGCTCTAAATATCAGGTCTACATCTTGGTTTATTGAGAGGTCGGGTCTAAATCCCCCTATTCTCTCCAAAAAACTTTTTTTCCACATCACTGCCGAAACCGGAATAAACCAACCTCCCAATAAATTTTTCATGATTTCGAATTCCTGATCCTCTTTGTAGAGAGGATACCCCGAGAATCTTGGAATAATATCAGATGGATTGAATACACCATCACCTTTAAAAAAATCCCAGGAACCATAAATGGCATCCATTTGGGGTTTGTCTCCGAAAGCATCTAATTTTGATTCAATAAACCCTCCTTCCAATAAATCATCTGAATCCAGAAAGATAACAAATTCTCCGCTTGCTTCTTTTAATCCCAGATTCCTTGCAGCCGGAGCACCCTGTTGATTCTGTTTAAAGAAACGTACACTTGGGTATTTGACTTTCACCGTTGCCTCGGTCCCATCGGTTGAACCGTCATCAACAACGATGACTTCCTTTTCTGTACCATAATCAAGAGATAAAGAATCCAAAGTAATTGTCAATAGGTTTTTCCTGTTGAAGGTCGGTATGATAATGCTGACCATCATCTTATACTCCAATGGATTTGTGACTGTGGTCTTCCTTCAAACAAAGCTTTGACTTTTAGTAAAGTGCTCCAGTAATTTTTTGGAGTTGTCCGAAAAAGTACCGACTTTCTTCACCATCTCCCTTGTCCACACTGGTTTATTCAGATCTGTTGTAGTCAATTTTTTCAATGCTGATTTTAACTCATCCAAATCCCCGGGCTGAACGAGGAAACAATCGGGAGCATCCGTAAAAATTTCGGAATGTCCACCAACATCGGACGCAATGATCCTTAGATTTGAAGCTGCAGCTTCCAACAATGCATTGGCCATTCCTTCATTATAACTGGGAAGAACAAAAGCATCAACAGCCCGATACAGTTTTGCCAAATCATCATGGGAAAGCTGTCCCATTACAATTACATGGCCTCCCAATCTCCGATCTGCCGCCTCTCTTTTTAAATCAAGGGTATCATCACTATTTCTGTTAATTGCCACACACAGCAATTCCCAATGCTCTAATTCATTCTTTATTTCAGCCATCGCATCAAAAAGCACTAACCACCCTTTCTCCTTTAGTGGGGTTCCCACACAAAGCAGGAATTTTTTTGTTGGGTCAAGATGGAAATTTCTCTGAAGTAACTGTTTTTCTTCCCTTTCCGCTGGCCTGAACTTGTCCAAATCAACACCATTATAAATAATATGGACTTCCTTCTGATATTTCTCCGAAACAAGTTCATTGGCATCATCAGCAAGCCTTCGGCTATTGGCAAAAATCAGATCAGCATGGTCAAAAACCGCTTCAATATGGCGGATTAAGCCGGGATTTTCATTGGGCCAAGCATGAATATCATCCCCTCTTGCAATCGCCGCTAATTTGATTCCTGTCAAGGCCTTTACTTTTGTACCGATGTATCCAAAATCAGTTAAAAAGTGGGCATATATCCAATCAGCATTTTTAAGAGAAGGAGTCTTCTGAATATACCTGGAAAATGAACGCCCCAGTCTTTCGTAATAATTTTCAGGAAATAGCCTGTTGGGCATTTTTACAAATGAGGGTACTTTATGGATGGTAATTCCCTCCACCTCATCCAAATAATTATGGAAGGCTTCAAAACCGGAACGCCAATAACCATGGGTTTTATGCAAGCCGCCCCATGGAAACCAATTATAATCCAGCAAAACATGGCATTCACATCCCAATTCCTGTAAGGCTTTGATTTGTTGATGGATAAAAATACCATTCATAGTGGCATTTTTTCTGGGATAATTGGGAGTTAAAATAATTATTTTCAATTCTTATCCAAAAAATAACTCAATGTAACAATTCCAAACGCCAAAGAAGGGTCAATATGACTGGGATTACTTCTCCCGAACTTTTGAGTGATCTTATCAATATCCATCATTCCGGACTTTCCCAAGGAATTCAATTTATCAAAAAAGAGATTTTTGGTAAGTTTATCTTCCGACAACATCTTTTTTAAAGGAGAATTGAATCCTGTTTTTTCCCTGAATGCAAGGTCATCACCAAAGTGCTTTTGAACCAACAATCTTAATGGAAGTTTACCCCATTTTTCATTCCGTTTGAATTTTTCAGGAATTGAAAAGCAAAATTCAACAAACCGGTGGTCCAAGAAAGGAACTCTTGCCTCCAGCCCCTGACTCATGGTCATTCGATCCACTTTCGTCAACATCTCATCCACCAGACTGGTTTTCAAATCCAGGTAAAGCATCTTATTGAGCATTTCCTCACCGGAATATTCATTCCAAACGGTTTCCAAACGGTTTTTATATCGGGAAATATCCACTTGCTTTCGGATATCCGGATGTATAAGTTCCAAACATTCCTGTTCCTGTAGAATTTGATATCTGTTAAGGTATTTTTCACTGTCAGATATCTTTAGATAATCTGCAGCTTTGACAAGGGAATCACGACCTAGACCTTTACCGACGCCTTTGAAAATGAAGGAACGAACAGGTTTTGGAAGGCCCTTTAATAAAGGTGGATTATAAAATGGCACATGTCTGCCGTAACCTCCCATAAGTTCATCTGCACCATCACCACTCAACACCACTTTGACCTTGGTTTTTGCGATGGAACTTATTCGTGAAAGTGACAAGGCACTGCTGATTCCAAAAGGCTGATCCATATTCCCGTAATATTGATCAAAATCGTGGAAAAAATCTGTATCAATGACAAAGGAATCATGGGAAGCACCGATTTTTTGAGCGGTTTGTGCAGCTATTTTGGATTCATCTTCAGGTTCACCGGGAAAGGCTGCCGAAAAGGAATGAATTCCTTTTTGTTGTTCTCCTGCATAATGGCTGATCAAACTTGAGTCAATTCCTGCAGATAAAAAAGTGCCGACCGGTACATCTGAAATCAAATGTTCCGAAACAATTCCTTTCAACAACTCCTCCGCTTCTTCAGCAACTTCCAATGCTGATTTGTAATGGTGATTGAGCGTTTCGGGTAAGTTATAAAATTTACGAATTTCAAAATTCCCTCCTTCCCATACCCCATAATGTGCAGGTGGAAGTGTTTTGATTTCTGAATACCAAGAATTAGGTTCAGGTATGCTTCCCAACAAAAAATACTCAAAAAGTGAGGTGGGATCCGGATGAACGGAAAATAACCCGGCATTCGCCAATGGGGCCACCTCCGAAGCAAACCCGAATTTCCCTTCCGCCAAGGAATAGAACATTGGTTTAATTCCTACCCTATCCCTGGCAATAATCAGTTTTTCTTTTTTACAATCCCAGAGCGCAAATGCAAACATTCCTGTAAGCCCATTCAGAATCTTTTCTGGATTTCCTTCCAATTCCTCGTATAAATGAAGAATCACCTCACTATCTGAAGAAGAACTGAAAGTATGACCTTTTTTGATCAACCCGGACCGGATTTCCTGATAATTATATATCTCTCCGTTGCATATAAGCACTAGAGATCTGTCCTCATTAAATAATGGTTGATTACCTTTTTCGCTCAAATCTATGATCGATAATCTGGTATGGACAAGCGCAATTGACTCATTTTCAAAAAACCCGGATCCATCCGGTCCCCTGTGATTCAATGAAGCAACAAGTTTGTCGATAACCTGCCTAGAATCCTTCAGTTGAGTGTTTTTGGCAAAACCAGCTATTCCACACATAGGAAAACTTTCATTGATTCGAAGAAATGAAAAGAATGAACACTAAGACTTGATTCCATATGTTTTTTTAAATGAAACCGCAGCATTATTCAATAATAAAAAAATTATTTTTTTAATTATTTTGAATTTGATTGAGTTATTAAAAAGTATATATCTAAGTAGTATTACCCAATTCTGATAATAGTTTTCACCATATATGTATTTCATTGTATGCAGGTAATTATTTTCAATTTTATCATCAGATGTTGAATTATAAAAAGAATTGGATAATACCCTGTAAAGACATAAGACATCGATTAAACCATAGCAGGAAAAATTGGCCAAGAGTCGCAAATTCATTTGATAATCCTCAAAAGGAATGTTTTCATCATAGCCACCAACTTCTTTGACACGATCAGTCCTGTAAAGGACTGTTGGAGCAGAGATAAAATAGTTGTTAACTGCCACCAGTTTTACCCTACCCATCGGGAGGTCTGACTGATAATTCCAGCCTTGTTGTGCGAAATGATTTTTCTTTTCAAGAATTTCACTTTTTTCATTGATGTATTGAAAGTTTCCATAAATAAATGCAACGGTTTCAGGAAGTTCCTCAAAAATCTCAACTTGTTTTTCAATTTTATCATGCAATAAAATATCATCGCAAGAAACAAATTGATAATATCTTCCTTTGGACAAATTCAGCGCTTTATTTAAGGCCGGGCATACGCCTAAATTTTTTTCTTCCGGAAAAAATAAAACATTTTCCAAACCGGATCCTTTTATCCATTGGTTTATTTTATTTACAGAATCATCCTTTGATCCATTATCGATGATGATCAGCTGAATGGTATGATAAGTCTGGTTTTTGATACTTTCCAAAGTTTCCAAAACATAATCCCCATGATTATAGCTAAGCGCAACAATTGTAACCAAAGGGGATTTCTTTATCATCAGATTTTATTTTTAAAATGAGGAAAAGAAATGAATTGTCAATTTATTTTTGAAAATCAATTTCATAAGGAATATTCGGACGAAGGATACCGGGCAAGACCTCTGTATTTGATCCCAATGATTCATTGGCAACTTCGAAACCGATCAATTCTGCTTCACCAAAGAGCATGTACCTTTGGTTTTCGCCAAAAATCAGGTTGAATTTATACTGTCCTGAATTCAGGGTATATGGGGGAAGATGACCTTTAATTGTGTACAAACCTTTCCTGCTGTCTCTGTTTTTGGAAATAAGTGCTCCGTGATGGAAAATTTTCACCTCCTCTGAATTAACCAATTCAAATGTGATATCCAGGTTTATCCCAACTTTTTCATTATAAAACGTGCATTCAAAACTGATTCCTGAGGATACTGAGATATAGTCCCCTTGGAAAGCCCCAACTTTAAACTCCAGGATTTTTATATTTTCATTTCCAATAATATCAGGTGAATCCAAATCAAAATTAACAAATTGATTTAGATTTGAATTTTGCTGATAAAAATTAACTGCCTCATGCGTAGAACCCTCAAAGGCGTATGCACCATTATGAAGAACAATCCCATGAGTGCAAAGACTCTTCACTGAAGCCATGTTATGACTTACAAAAAGAATAGTCCGTCCTTCTTTTCTACTAACGTCCCCCATTTTGCCGAGGCATTTCTTTTGAAACTCGGCATCCCCAACCGCCAGCACTTCGTCAATGATCAGGATTTCGGATTCCAAATGGGCTGCCACAGCAAAAGCAAGTCTCACATACATGCCACTGCTGTACCTTTTCACTGGTGTATCTACATATTTTGCAACCCCTGCAAAATCGACTATTTCATCAAATTTTCTTTTAATTTCGGATTTTGTCATGCCTAGAATGGCCCCATTCAAAAAAATATTTTCCCTTCCCGTTAGCTCAGGATGAAATCCGGTTCCAACTTCCAATAAAGAAGCTACACGGCCTTTTACATCGATATGCCCGTTTGTGGGCAAAGTAACACGGGAAAGTATTTTCAACAAAGTACTTTTTCCTGCTCCATTACGGCCAATAATGCCCAAGACGTCACCTTGCCCAACTTGAAAATTTATATCTCGAAGGGCCCAGGCATACTGGCTACCGTCATTTACAGCACGATCGTTTTCAGTTCCGATTTCAGCAAATGGATCTTCCTTTCCCCGCATTTTGGCCCACCATCTATTGATATCATGGCTTATGGTACCTGTGCCTATTTCTCCCAATCTGTATAATTTGGAGACATTCTCTACATTTATTACAGGACGCATAGTTAATTAAACCGTATCAACAAAAGATTTTTCTATTCTATTGAAAGTCACTGCTCCCAATAACAGCAGGAGTACAGTGAATATCATACTATAGGTGAGCCAAAACCAATTCAAAACACCTGAACCCAAATAGGCATATTTAAAGCATTCCAGTATACTGGTGAGCGGATTGATCCATAAATAAATCTGGTATTTCTCAGAAATAGAACTCATGGGATATATCACAGGAGTTGCATACATCAGCAATTGCACCCCGAAAGCTATCAAAAAAGTAAGGTCACGGTATTTAGTGGTCAAAGCGCTGGAAATCAAACCGAAACCCAGACCCAATCCCCCCATCATTATCATTAATATCGGAGTTAATAGTATATAAATATTAGGGCCGACATCCTTTCCTAAAAGGACAAACACCAATAGGGTTACCAAAAAAAGTCCAAATTGAATGGCAAACTTCAAAAGGTTACTGATTACTTTACTCAGAGGTAAAACCAACCTTGGGAAATAAACCTTACCGAATATGGGTGCGTTTTCAGTGAAGGTTTTGGATGTTTGTGTAAGGGTTTCATTGAAATAATTCCATATGGTAATTCCTGCCAGGTAAAAAAGGATTTGGGGAACACCATCAGTACTTATTCCTGCCAGATTGCCAAAAATGAACATAAATGTAATTGTGGTCAGAATGGGTTGGATAAAAAACCAAAGAGGTCCTAAAATGGTCTGTTTATAAACCGTTACAATATCCCTTTTCACAAACAACATCAAGAGATCCCTGTACTTCCACACTTGGGAAAAACCAATACTAAATGGACCATTATTAGCCTCTATACGGAAATCCCAATCGAGATCATCTATCTGTTTTTGATTCATTTATATACTCTAAAATTTGTGAGAATATTATTATTCGAGTGGGTTGCCCGATTATTTATCAAATATCAAATGCACCTGTCTTTAGCCTCCAATTAGGGTTTGGTGTTGGTTAAGGTAATCAACAACAGTGGCATTCCTGTGTTTTTTGGAATATTCTACCAGTGAGATACCAGCATTGTCCATATGATTAATCTCTGCCCCAGCGGCAATCAGATAATCCATAGACTTGAAATCATTATTCTCTACGGTCGCTGTCATGGCATACATCAGCACACTGGTTCCATTATTATTGGTACTGTTCGGATCCATCCCATTATCCAGCAAAAACTTTAAAACTTCAAAAGAATTGTTATAGGCTGCTACGATAAGCGCATCCCAACCGGATTTATTTTTTTCATTGAATAGGTAGCCTTCTTCAAACCTCTCCCTGATAAAGGATAATCGGTTTTCTTTTGCAGCCTGAAGTATTTGTTCCAATTGGTCAAAATACACTTCCACATCATAATCAATGGTGGAATAAGTTCTTTTAAATTCTGTTTCCTGCAAATAAAAACCCGGCTTACCCACTGATCTGTTTGAAGAAACAACAGAGTGGCTAATAGAAAGTCCCTCTAAAACAGGCAACTGGAATGGTCTAAAAGCAAAGGCCCTGATTTGATTGTGCACTTGGTAACCTGTTTGATAAAAATCTATTTTTATGGAAGAAAAATCTATTGATTTTTTAGAATAATAAGTTGAAAAAAAATGATTTTGGGGAGTGGAAATAACTTTTTTTAATAAAATAGAATCAATGTTACTTTTGAAAATGACGAAAGCATATTTCAAATAGGTATTATAAAGTCCAAAACCGTTTAAGTTCAAGGGTAAGGGAAAGGCCTGTTGATCGATAATCTCACCTGTATCTATCCCATCATCCATGCGATGTAATGTAACCCCTGATTCCATATCCCCTTTCAACAAAGGAATACAGGAAGTGTACATTCCTTTATATTGGGGTAATAAAGAGAAATGGATATTGAACAGTTCTTGAGAAAGAAATTTCGAGGTCTTGATAATTTGGTCAAACTCCAAGGAGATAAAAACAAGATCCTCAATCTCGTATAGTTCCTGAAGCAAAACTTCTTTGATTCCCAGTCTGGAAGCCAGCTTTTTGAGTGAAGGCTGCCACCCATCCATTCCGGAATCTCTTTTATTGATACATACAAGAATATCCTCTTTATTGATTCCTTTTTGGTACAAATATGACAAGGCATCGCAAGCTATTTTGCAATTTCCTCCAATAACAATTTTCATGTTAAAGAAAATTTGGAGCCATTCCATGGAAGATAATTGAACTTATTATCCCTTTTTCTTATCATCATCATAATAGCCATAACCATAACCGTATGTGTAACCGTATCCGTATGTCACTTTACTTCTGTCCACACCATTGAATACTGCATATACATTTTTAATTCCTTTTTTCGTTTTCAATCCATTTACGGCCTCCACAAAAGTTCTCTGACTAAAGTTTTGCCTAAACACGAATAAAGTAAGGTCAACATGATCAAGAAGGTCAAGTGTTTCGCTCACCAAACCTACCGGTGGTGTATCCAAAATAACAATATCGTAATTCTGTTTCAAATCATTTATGAGAATCCCAAAGGTTTCGGTAAACAATAGTTCCGCAGGGTTTGGAGGAGTTGGACCCGACACTAAAATATCAAGGTTATCATATTTTGTGGGCTTCACTACCTTTCTCCAGTCCTCTTCCTGTCCACTTAGCAAGGTCGAAAGCCCTTTGTCATTGGTAATCCCAAAATCTTCAAATATTTTAGGCTTTCTCATATCACACCCAACCAATAGGGTTTTTTTCCCCGTCAAGGAATAAACAGAAGCCAGATTCATTGAACAAAAGGTTTTTCCTTCTCCGGATATTGTAGAAGTGACCATTAAGGTCAATTGAGATTCTTTTGGAAGAATAAATTTAATGTTGGCTCTAAGTGATCTGAATCCTTCCGCAATTCCTGACTTTCCCTGTTCAAAAACAACCAAATTGCTGTCCTTTTTATTAAGCAGAATCGTTGCAAGCACAGGTACTCTAAGTTTTTGTTCCAAAAATTTTATGTCTTCAATTTTCGTTCTCAAAAACTCTCTGGAAACCACCAACAAAATAGGAAGGCCTAATCCCATCAAAAATGCAAATATATAATTTTGTCGGGCCCTTGGAGTCACCTGACCTGCACCCGCCGCAGGTTCTATAATCTTGTTATTCGCCGTATTGGAAGCCTTGGTTATAGCGGACTCCGCACGCTTTTGCATCAAATACGTATAAATATTTTCATTAAGGGTAAATTGCCTTTCAATCCTTATCAGATTCTGCTCTGTTTGCGGAAGGCTTCTGAAGGATTGTTCGATTTCACCTATCCGCGTTTCTAAATTCCGGATCAACAAAAGAGAATTCTGATCAACATTGGAAAGAATTTCCCGAATTGAAACATTAAGATCCTGTATTTTTCTATTTACCTCTTTGACTGCAGGAGAAGCCTCTGTCTGAGTAGCCAACAATCTGGATTTTTCTACCTGAAAAGCCATAAGGTTGGATATTAAGGCATTCAGAATGGGGTCTTCAATACCCAAACCTGAAGGAACTACCAAATCCCTATAATTTTCCCTCAAAAGGTAATCCTTAAGATTTTGGTAATAGGATCTTTTAAACTGTTCCTGCTTTAGTTCACGTTCATATTCCGTAAGATTTTCAAAAACAGTGGTACTTTCTGAACTTAAATCATAAATTTTATTGTCAGACCTGAAATTTTCCAGTTGTACTTCAAAGAACCTTAACGAATCCGCTACACCCGCAACCTGACTATCTATAAAGGCAATTGTATTTGCTGCAATTTCATTTTTTTGGGAAAGCTCTAAATCAATGTAGGTCTGCATTAAGGTGTTAAGGTAAACCTGTCCTTTTGTTGAATGGGGTGTTACCAAAGAGATATTGATGATTGATGCTGCCCTTTCAACAGGTTGTATATTCAAACTACTGGAATACCACCAAACCAAAGAGCTGACATCCCTCAGTTTAACCAATATTTTCCCGTTTGTTTCCGCACCTGTCTTGGAGATTTTTATCCGGAAATGATTATTTTCAATCCATTCCCCAAATCTAAAATCTTCATCCTCTGGAATAATTTCCAGTTTAGTTTGGGTACCATCGGGTAAAAATTTATCATAATTCTCATCCTCAAATGCCAAAGAAAATTCATCGACATTATTCCAGGTTATTGTAAAAAGACCGTTGATAACTTGTGGTGATTTCCAGTCCACCTCCACTATAATCGGAGTATTCCTATAAAGCTCCTGATTTACAAAAGTATTGTTTAAATAATTACTCAGATTAAGATCAAGGGCAAAAGAGTTCTTTAAATAATATTCCACATCAAAATCCAATTTGCTCAAAGTGGCTTCAGCAATAGGTTTGGATTTTAGAATTATTACTTCATTCTGTAATCCTATATTACCGTTATCCATTATGCTGGGCGCTTCAAAAATGGTTAATGCCGATTCTTTTTCTTTAATGAAAAACAAACTCGAAACCCGATGCATGGGTACGGAAAATTTTGTCCAAAGGTAGCCTGAGACTGAAAACAATATCACAGAGAGTAATATTAAAGGCCAGATCCTAAGGATTTTGGGAATTAAGGTTTTATAATCAAACGAGTTTTCATCCTTAGACAAAAACTCTTCTTCTTCTGATTGCATGTATTTAATTTCTAATTAATGTTAACACTAAAGCAATAGTGGTTATGGTTGTTGTCACCAGGGTGAGTGATTGTATGAAATTACCTCCTGAACCAACTTCTCTAACCTTAAGAGGTTCTGCGTATAAAATGTCATTAGGCCTAATGAAATAATAATCGGAGCCTAACAAACTCCTGTCATTTAAATTGATTTTGTGGATCTGGGATCCATCAGGGTATTGTCTTACCAGGACAAGTTCATTTCTCTTGGCGAAAATATTTAAGTCACCTGCAACTGCTATGGCTTCAAAAATACTCACTCTGTTTTGTAACACGGTCTGTTTACCGGGGTTATTAAATTCTCCCAGGGCACTGAACCTGATGCCACCTAGCCTCACCCGAACAAAATATTCATCCTCATTCACATATTCACTTACACTGGATGCAATTAGTTCCTTTGCCTGATGGACCGTTAAACCTCGAAACATGACTTCACCTACCAAGGGAAGTTCGACCATACCAAACTCATCAATGGTATACCCATTCATAAAGAAAATATCGCCTCCGTTTTGTCCCATCATCATTCCATTATTGGAGTTTTCACCAACGATTACATTAAATAAAGCATTAAGTTCAGGACTGGTAGTTTTGATATTTATCTCTACAATATCAAAGCTTTGCAATAAATAATCCTCCATGCTGTAGGGTATTCTTTCGCTGGAATATACCAAGGCATTTGTATCCCCAAGTTCCTGCATATAGGTCAACTGTTTGTTGGAAATGCAGGAAATACAGCTTGCTGAAAAAAGAATCAGCGTAAAAATCCTGTTAAGGGAAATTATGAAAGGTTTAGGAGACATAATATGGAATGGGCAAAAGCGGGATGTATAAGATTTGGACGCAAAATAAAATATAAATTTTGAATTTAAACTTTTTGTAGTGAAAAATATAAAGATTTTTAGAATCGTATGATATTATGTGCATTATAATCGCGCATCGACCAATTCTTTTTCCAAAATTCCTTTTACATCAAAAACAACTTGGTTCTCAGATTTTCTGATCTCGAATCTTGCAAATTCATTGTGTGATACAGCAAGGATTATTGCAGAATATTGTTTCAGATCAGGAACATCCTCCCCTGATTTGATATCTATTGCATATTCACGCTTTACTTCCTGTACGTTTGCCCAAGGATCATAAATATCCACATCCATATCAAAAGATCTCAATTCTTTGAATATGTCTATTACCCTGGTGTTTCTTACATCCGGGCAATTTTCTTTAAAAGTAAACCCTAATATCAGCACCTTCGAATCAATTACCTTCAGATCTTTTCGCATCATGTGCTTGATCACTTCTGTTGCCACATGCTTGCCCATACTGTCGTTCAGCCTTCTTCCGGCAAGAATGATTTCAGGATGATATCCTACTTCCTGGGCCTTTTGAGCCAGATAAAAGGGATCAACTCCTATGCAGTGACCTCCCACCAAGCCCGGTTTGAAATTCAGAAAATTCCACTTGGTTCCGGCAGCTTCCAAAACTTCCTTGGTGTCAATTCCCAGCAAATTGAATATTTTGGACAGCTCATTGACAAAAGCGATGTTGATATCCCTTTGGGAATTCTCGATTACTTTTGCAGCTTCTGCAACCTTAATTGAGGAGGCTTTATGCGTTCCCGCTGTAATTACCGTCCTGTATAATTCATCCACATAATCCGCTATTTCAGGTGTGCTGCCTGAGGTGACTTTCAGGATTTTGGCGACTGTATGCTCCTTGTCTCCGGGATTGATTCTTTCGGGGGAATAACCTGCGAAGAAATCAACATTGAATTTCAATCCTGAAACATTTTCCAAAACAGGCACGCATTCTTCCTCTGTAACACCCGGGTAAACTGTAGATTCATATATGACTACATCTCCCTTCTTTAGGATTTTTCCAATGGCTTCCGATGCCTTAAGCATGGGCGTTAATATTGGTCTATTATGTTTATCTGTCGGAGTAGGAACAGTCACAATATAAAAGTTACAACTTTCTATGTCCGCAACTTTATCACTTGGTAGAAGACCCGTTTTGTTTTCGATGAGACTCTTTAAGTCCGGAAACAAAACCGATTGAAGCTTATCGTCCTCTACTTCCAGAGTGTTGTCTTTTCCGTTTTTTAATTCGGCGATTCTTTTTGGATCAATGTCATATCCAACAGTAAAATATTTGTGTGCAAACTCAACGGCTAGAGGCAATCCAACGTATCCAAGTCCGATAACGGCTATTTTGGCCTCTTGAAGGGGTTTTAATGTGTGTGTCATTTTTTTGTCTTAAAAGTATATATGCTGTTTTATAAATAAAGCTTCGCTCTTTCAGTCCCAAATAGCACTTAGTTTAATTCTGTTTTCACCGTAGACCGGCTTATACAAATAGATTCCAAATCAATGAAATTTTCATTTCACCACGCAGAATTTTCAAAGGTATAACTGAAATATTGGGGCTTAAATAAATGAGGAAGGGAGTGAAACACTTGATGAGATTAATGGGAAATTGTTTTTAATCAGATCCAATGGGCTTAACTATATGAGTACTTAAATTACTCAACAGTTATGGAGTACAAATGAATGAAGAAAATCTTACATTTTTGCCGATTTGGAGTTTTTATTTTCTCGAAGACAAAATTCCTGTTTTTCATGAATTTAATATTTCGGTGAAACCTGGATTATGAGTGTTCTATCTTTAACTCAATCAGTGATTATTAAAAAATTGATCTCCATTTTCTAACAGACCAATAACCTTTTTCAAGCTTTCCCGCCAATGGGGGATATCGATATTTAGAGCTTTTTTGACTTTACCTTTATTTAACACACTATATGAAGGCCTTTCGACAGCACTAGGAAATTCTGATGCCGGTACCGGGGTCAACTTTATTGGCTTTTCACTGTATTCAAAAATAGCCTGTGCGAAGTCATACCAAGATGCCACTCCCTCATTGCTGAAGTGGTAAATGCCACTGGAAATGTCCGTGTTTTTTATGATTTTTACTATTGCCTCAGCCAAATCCCCGGAATAGGTAGGCGTTCCGACTTGATTGTCCACCACATTCAGTTCGGAACGAGATTTGGAAAGTTTAAGCATGTTCTTCAAAAAATTCTTTTGATACCTTCCATATAACCATGAAGTCCGTATTATAATGTGGCGGGAGGCATTTTCTATAACCGCATTTTCCCCTTCCAGTTTTGAAATTCCGTAAAAGTTCAAAGGATCCGTTTTGTCGTCCTCATCATAGGGTACGTTTCGGTCTCCCCGGAACACAAAATCTGTCGAGATATGAATAAGCAATGCCTGTTTTGCATATTTACTTAAAAAAAATGGACCAGTCACATTAACTTTATGGGCCGCCTCTTGGTCTGCGTCGGCCTTTTCCACATTCGTATATGCTGCTGTATTGATGATTACGTCAGGTTTGAAGTCTGCCAATACTGATATAACATCATTTTCATCCCTGATATCAATTTCTTTCTTGGTGAAAAATCTCCAGGTCCAGGAGGGATAATTTCTTGATATAACCAACAACTCATGGCCAATCTGGCTCCTGGCACCCGTAACCAATATTTTCATGCTTTTAGGTTTTTAATTTTATTGATCAGATACTGGCCATATTCATTTTTCTGAAGGGGCTCGGCGAGCTTCAATAATTGAAACCCTGAAATATATCCCATTTCAAAAGCGATCTCTTCAATACAAGCAACTTTTAATCCCTGTCTTTTTTCAATGGTATGGATGAAATTGGAGGCTTCAAGCATGGATTCGTGGGTGCCTGTATCCAACCAGGCATAACCCCGACCCATCAATTTCACTTTTAGTTCTCCCCGATTCAAATATTCCTGGTTCACACTTGTGATTTCCAATTCCCCACGTTCACTGGGCTTGATTTGATTTGCTATCTCGACGACTGAATTGGGATAAAAATACAACCCAATAACTGCATAGTTACTTTTCGGTTCTTTAGGTTTTTCTTCAATACTGACAACATTGCCGTTTTTTTCGAATTCCACAACCCCATAACGTTGTGGATCTTGTACATAATATCCAAAAACTGTGGCTTTTTTCTCTTTCTCCACAATTTTAACAGATCTCTTTAAAAGTTGGGTAAAGCCGTGTCCATAAAAAATATTGTCTCCAAGAACCAGACAAACGTCATCCTCACCAATGAATTCTTCTCCTATAATAAAAGCCTGAGCCAGACCATCGGGACTTGGCTGTTCGGCGTATGAGATCTGAAGCCCCATATCCTGGCCGTTTCCCAATAACTTCTCAAAATTAGGCAGATCATAAGGTGTGCTGATGATCAATATTTCCTTGATCCCTGCCAACAATAGAACTGAAAGCGGATAATAAATCATGGGTTTGTCATAGATCGCCAAAAGTTGTTTGGAGGTTCCTTTTGTTATGGGATATAACCGTGTGCCTGATCCACCTGCTAATATTATTCCTTTCATTTGGGTGAGAGTTAAAACGTTTATTAAATTTTAAAGAATGAAATTTTTAAATTATTTTAGTGTCTTCGATTAAAATTTGCAATTGAAAACCGAAATAAAAAGGAAGAAAAATTAGTCTTCACTTTTGAAAATCACCATTCGATTATCGGTTTTTTCCTGAATGATTTTTGGTTAAGAAAATAGATCAGATTAGCCTGGGCAAAAATAGAAAATAATTTTTGTTGTTTGGGAAATTCGGGTGAAGTGTTGGCTTGAAGCTGCCATTGATAATTGTGTGCATTTACAAATTGTACTTTCGAACTAAATAATAAACTTTTCCACTGATGGTCCAAAAGTAACCCAATACTCAGATCCACCCAAGGACTTCGTTCTTTTTGACCTTCAAAAACACGATAGAAATAATCCTGATGGTTTTCCAACCTTTCCAACAATATACCCACCTTGTTTAATTTTTCTACTACAGCTACTTCCAAAGTCTGGACATTTGCCCCTACTCCACTTCCTACACCAAGGGATTCTCCATAATGGGTAAAACCTCTCACCTGATAATGGGTGTGCCAGCTAGAATTTCCTATGTGTAGGTCCGGATAGCGTGTATATCGGTTGATGGATTCCTGTTGATGGGTCGATTCTCCTCTAACCTGCAAATATCGGCCTGGCTCTTTGTTAATTGGAAGCAGTTTGGAAAAGCCAAAAAGATAAGCTCTGGCATGCTCCGGATTAAGGGTAAATTCTCTCCAATTGAAATTATGGTCCCTTTTACCGAATTCAAAATAGATTTCAAAGTTACCGTTGACATTGACATACCGGGTAAAAACAGAAACCTGCTGATCCTGTGCCTTGGCATCATAGGAAACTGAATTTCTGTCTTCAAATAATTTCACCTTCTGAAATACCTCGAATACGGGAAGAATTTCTTGGAAAGAAGATCCTACATCCTTGCTGAATTGTTGGAAGGTGCGGTTCATGCCAATATAAAATTGCGGCAACCATTTTGGCCGGAAAGAAACAGATAAGGCATTGAGATACCGCCAATCTCCTGTGAATGGTCTGAAAAACCGCCGGTTCATATTCTGATTCTGGGAGGGAGCCAATCCGGAACTCTCCAGCCTGCCAAAGATCAGTTGAGCTTCAAGATTACCGATGTATATATCTACAGGCCGGTTGGTCTTCAGAAAGGCATGTTCAAAACCTCGGGCATTTCTGCTGAAAATCAAAGCATTGAACTGTCCGGGACCCCACCAGATATTTTCGTTGGACACCCCAACATCCACAGGCCCGAGTTGAAGGCTCAAAAAAGACTGGCCTAAGGTATAAAATGAATTGTATGTACCGGAAAACCATTCGGGATGATCTCCGAAATTCCAAAACCTGAATCTGGCAAATGTCTCGTTGTCTGTAAACCTATCAGAAAATCCCTGGTAAGGCAAATTTTGGCCGACCACCCACTCAGGACGAAACTGAAACTTCAACAAATAAAATTTGCCTGAGACACCTGTCGAAACCATATTACTAAACCCTTTTCCCGGCACCATCGCACCATCTCCCCATCCGTAAGGCCTTTTAGAATTAAAGTTGGTAGTATTCAGGACAGGCAATATTTCGAAAAACTTCTTCGGGGGTTTTGTGATTTTCAAGAGTTCCTTGTTTCCTATATGAAAAATCCCAAAAGGTTCTCTTATGGTATCCCTTTCCCCAAATATGGGAACAGGTCTTTGCAGAAAAGAAACTTTGGAATCATAGTCACCTAAAAGCTGCTTTCTTCTCAGTGCCTCCTCCAAAACAGGGAAACCGGCGGGAAGCGTCTGTGCCAATGCAACTCCTTCAGCAGCGCAAAACAGAATAAAAAAAATTAAGCAGCCATTCCTTATCATTTGAAAACTATTCTTTCCGTCTCCGGGATCAAATTTTATCAAAAACTTTGATGTATTTTTTTGTAATCCCTCTCCAGGAATAATGTTTTTTGGCTAATTTGAGCATGTCAGTGCATATGGTTTCCCTGTCCAAGGTTTCCAGTTTCAATAGCAATTTCTTCAAATCTTCATTGCTTTCATAATAAACAGCTTTTCCAAACGTCGTCTCCAGGTTGTAATTCACTCCAAAGGCAACAATAGGCAATCCGAGATACATGGCTTCAACCAATGAGGGATTTGTCCCTCCTGCACTGTGTCCATGTAAATAAAAATAACAATTGGATCTTAATACATTCAATTCATCCGAATCATATATGGGATTATAAAGGATAAGGTTTTTAATTCTTGAATATTTGCGGTACAGACTCATCCCATAATCACTTGAATTCCAGTTTCCTACAATCACATATGGGTATGGGATTTCGGTATCGACGAATGCCTGAAGCTGCATCTCAATATTGTTTTCGGGTTCTATTCTACAAACAGTAAATACATACGGTTTCTTCAAAAATGGAAATTTTTTCAGATACAGATCAGAATCCACCGGAGAAACATGATTTGCTCCATAGGCAATAAAGATAGAATCCCGGTTGTATTCTTTTTTTATATAGGTCTGAATATGCTTGTTATCAGCAATTACCTCATGAGAAAATTTCACAGCAATCCTTTCGGAAAATTTAAGGAATTTCTTTGCAAACCAACTCCATTTGTCCCTTTTCCATTCCAAACCATCAATATTGGTTACTATCTGGGCTTTAGAAAAGGGTTTGATAAAGGGTAGAATCAATGCACCCGATACTCCCAGCAACAATATATGGTCATGAGTCCTGAAGGATTTCCAAATAGATACAATATCGTATATAATGCTTTGAATACCATTTGCCCTTAATCTTAGATATATCAGATTGGCTCCTTTGTAGGTATCTGATTTTTCGGGATAAGACCTGGATTCGCAGAATACTGTAACCTCAAAAAATTTCGGAAGCAGATCTAACAGGTTTTCCACAAGTGTTTCAAAACCGCCATAATTAGCAGGGACCCCAACAGTTCCCACTATGGCTACTTTCCTTTTAATCATTCAGGTATTTTTTCATTGTAGACACCATATCCAATCTTGAGGCTTCAACATTCAATAAAAAATATCGAGTATGCGCATTTAAAACTTGTTTAGCAACAATATCCTTCTTCTTGACATCAAATTTAAGTGTTTCTTCCAGAGCATCCCGGATAATCCAATATCTTAAAGAAACCTGTCCATCAGGATAAACAAAATGAGCGTCTCCGGATGGCACATCAGTATAAATCGCATTTTCCTTTATTTGAGATGACCATAAATTAAAAGCCCATCTCAACATCCCGTCATAACCCTTCGCTTTAGCCAACATGGTAAGAAAGTAAATATCACCATAATTGGACATCATCAACATATTGGGCTGCTTCTCAAAACAGGACGTATAAAAGGTAGTCTCTTGTCCTGTGTCCATCCTACTTTGAAGATTCACATCTTCCATTACGACATTCGTAGGGACAGAATAATCATAAATATACGGGGATAATTGCTTATAAAATCTACCTGCATATCCTATTTTAAAATCCGGATTGATTTCTTTAATAAATTTGGCAACACCCAGAGACTGTCCTACCTCCCTTTCATCAATATAAAACACTACTTTTTCCAACCATCCTTTTTGGGAAAGATAATCGTTGAAGTCTTTTAGAAAGCTTGACCAAAAATTTTTATAATCATCAGACAGAGGTAAAGTCTGAACAGAAACGACTTTCTTTTTGGCTTCATCATAATAGAAAAAATAGTTGTTCCACGGATACAGATTATGCACAGAAATCTGTTCATCAATACCGTTGGAAAGACCACAATTTACATATTTTTCAAAATTCGAATAATCATATGAATATGTTCCATCAGTTTTTTTACTGACCTGAATCATCATCTCCTCCAACGGCTTTATTGAGGTGTTATACAAATCCCAAAACACGGAGGTGGTGATGACTTTCTGATTGATGTACTGCAGCTGCTTAAACATGACGTCCAGTTGTTGCATATGCTCCTGACCGTAAGGTTTGACATTGTGATAATTGGAAACCACTAAAGGATATTGCCAAAAATCAACCTTATAATCCAGGTTTTGGAAATCAGGAAGTTTTTGGTTTTGTATTTCTATTTTTGCATTTATGTCGGTCGATTGCCCGTTCTGTTGAAGCTTCACGTTGAGAGGAAAGCTTCCCTTTTTTGCTTTCTCATCCACAGTCAGGTGGATCAATACATAATGGATGACACTGTCAGGTTGAATGATATTGTTGGTGATTGGGACAGACCTGTCAGGGAATCTCGCGGATGCAAAATCATTGTTGATTTTGTCACTTCCACAACTTCCCGCAGAAAAATCCCCCCTTACATAGGCTAGCTGATAAGTAAGGACACTTACCTTGGCGTTATTCATCTCTATTTCGATGTTCACCGGATCCTCCTTGGAAGAATGGATTTTCAAAATCAAAGGAAGAGTTTCGTTTTTCCAAACTTTGAATACTGACTGATCAGGTAATTCTTCCCCGAACTTTTCCGGATAAGTAAAATTCCCCTTCAATTGATCAGCTGCAAAAACTGAATCGGAAATGAAAATCGTGAAAAGAGATAAAAAAATCAATCTTGATAAATACATCATATGGTCAATAACTTTACAATTTTTTGTTTGAATCGGGCTCGGGAAAATTTTTCTTTTTTAGATAAGCAATTCTTATGCAGAGAATTATAAACCCCTTGATTTTCACAGATTTCCTGAATCTTCGAAGAAAGCTGTTCAATATTCTGACTGTCTATTTTAAAACCGTTTTTCCCTTCCTCAATAAGTTCGGTGATACCACCAACTGTCGGAATGATTGCAGGCAACCCATAATACATCCCTTCCAGCACAGTAAGGCCAAAAGTCTCTATGCACCTCTTTTTATCTGTCAGGTTCAGGATCAGATCGGCTTGCTGATAAAAAAGATGGACATCCTGTTGTTCAGGAAAAATCCTAAGATTGTAGGGGATTTTAGTTTCTGCCAAAAAATTCTGCAGGTCTTCTTCGGTATCACTTACTACCAATCTGAAATCCAACCGGTGCAAAATTTTACTTAATGCTATGAATTCACATATCCCCTTATACGGTCTAAGAGAGGCCAGCATCAAAACCTGAAAACGGGTATTGGGGATAATCCGGGGAATAGCTTTGACTTCAAACTCCTCGGTGACACAGTTAGGGATAACTTTGACATCTTTGCGTTTAAGTGAAGGGTTATTTTTTAAAAATTCAGAAACCACAATTATTTCATTTGAGAACCTGTTTACAACAGAAAAAAGAAAATTGCTGAGGGCCAGTGGCTTGATCTCATATTCGTGAATATGGCTGATGACTGTTTTCTCCAATATCTTTCCTGTCAACACACTTCCAAAAGGAAGAATGGTGTTGACATAAAAGATTTCATTGGATTTGTAATATCTGAAGAGGGTAACGAAAGCGAGTAAAAGCTGACTGCCAAAAAATGAAAAAAGGGTTAGAAGCCTATGGTTGGATCTATTGTAATAATTGTTGTAATATATAACTCCCGGAATCTCAGTAAGAAAACCTTTTGTTTTGCTGGTATATAGCTCCACCTCAAATCCCTCTTCCAAAGCCACTTCAATGACATTTTTCAATACCAAAGGACTTCCGGTGAAATTATTCAGCAGATGAAAGAATACTATTTTTTTCTTCAATTTTATCTATTGCGTTTAATATCAGTAATAGTGCTGCGAACAGCAGATAAAAGGTGTTGGAAAAAAATTCGTGGGTAAATTGTTGTGCGATGATGAAAATATAAAAAGTGATACAGGCATAAAAAACCTGATCCCTTATCCAAAACATCAGTGATAAAATGGTGACAGCGACTAAATAAGCCAGATATCCGATAAAACCATAAGTATACAAAAGTACCGATGTTCCGTTTTCGATGTATCCCGTTTTGTAAACTGTACCCACGGCTATTTCCTGTGGAACCGTATTGTTCCCATTTCCAATCAGGTATCCAATCCATCCGGTTTGTTCAAAAAAAGCAATCCTAAAAGCCTGAAGAAGATCGGAACGGGAATCCAGGGTTGATACGTTGAATAAAACGCTATTGATAAAATCAAAAAAGTAAAGGTAAAACACCCCTAAAACGATGAAGATTGCAACAAATATTTTCTTATGCTTAAAAAACAACAACACTAAAAAAATCAGAAGTGTGTTTCGGTTGAACGTACAAAAAATTGCGAATAAGACAATATAGTAAGCTATTTTATCGATTCTTCTTACTTCTCCCCTGTCCTTTTTAAAGTAATAAATCAAAAACCAGCTGATCCCTAATGTACCAAAAGACTGAACAGTGGTAGTAAATCCCTTTGCAGCATGCAAAAAAGGAACACCCTTGTCATACATGGGGTGTACGTATGAGTTCATCCCGATGATATAACTGGAGAACACAAAGCAAAGTCCGATCACAAGGTGTATAAAAAGTCCCCAATAAAGAATCTCTATCAGCTCAGGTTCTTTGGCTACCAAAAGTGCGAAGAATAACCCCAAAACGGGGAAAAAAACAATCGGTGATGAAGAGGGAAGATTGAAAAGGTAAGTTAACAGCACAAAGGTTGTCAAAATGCAGACCGTCAAAAGAATTGTTATGGAAATTTTGATTCCCTGGTAAATGTTTCTCAGAATCAGACCTACCAAAAACATGAACATGACGAGCTTGTCCAGCGGCAAATTGATCAGCTGATTGCATCCCATCAAAAAGAAAACAAAGATCAGGAAATACCCAACGGTCTTTCCAAACAATCCTTGAGAAATCTCCTTTTCAATCATTTACTAAAAATTTCAGCTTGGCCATTTGGTGAAACCTTGAATAACTTTTGATTTTCAAATCGGTTTTCTGATTCAACATCTCTATCTTTTCACCGGAATAGAGGGTTTTCAGTGTTTCTATCTCCCGGACGCACTCCTGAGGGGTGTCGGAGAAAAAGCCCAATTCCACGTCTTTCAGCATTTCTTCCATTACATCATGATCAGAGGGACACAACAGTACAGGTTTTTTGAGCCCAATATATTCATATAATTTGCTTGTTGGAATTCCCTTCAAAGAGCCATAAGAGATGCCTAGCAGTACATGTGCCCTCTGTAATACATTGATTGCTTTATGACGTGGCAACCTTGTGGTGACCTCCACATAGGGTTGAAGGGATTTATCCACCATGGACTCAATTCTTTTCTTTTCTTTGATATCAAATCCGGAACCCAAGAAAATCAGTTGAAAGGGTTGGTCCTTCTGAACACAAATTCTCAATGCCTCAAGGATGATATCGATATCCTGTGATGGATAAAGTGTCCCGCTGTAAACTATGGTGAATTTTTTATACAAAGGTGGCTTGAATAGTTCCGACAGCTCTTCATCAAAACCGTTTGCGACTGTAATCCCCGGAATGCCCAGGAACATGGAAAGCCTTTTTGTATAAACTTCTGAAACGGACGTAATATAGGTTGCTGTTCCTACCCACTTTCTTTCATAATGGGATTCAAGCTTCAAAATCAGATTGCGGAGGGAGCTGTTTCCTTTCTGTCTTTGAATCTCATTGGTACTCCAGTCATCCCGATAATCTGCAACCCATTTCAGCCCTAACTTTCTTGAAGCAAGATATCCAACTTTAAACAAGTAAAACGGTTCTCCTGAAATGATCAACTTATCGACTTCATTTTGCTTTTGAAGAACTTTAAGAAAAGGGAAAAAATTAGCGTAGGAAGAAAATTTTAAAGTAAAAAACGCAAGTAATACATCCAGTATTTTCACCAATAAAAACAAAGGTCTCATGGAGTTTTCACCCCATTTGAGGTAGGCCTTGTCTAATATTCCAGGTTGAAAAGGCAGATAATAAACATCATAATTTTCATGTATTTCATGGCGGATTTTATTATCGAGCGGGATTTTGGTATCCGAATGGGATGCTATGTTTTCATTCCATTCGCGGGTGATGACAATAGGATATAATCCGATTTTGTGAAAATTTTTAGCCCAGTAAGTGATTCTTTGTGAAGGTGTCAGCGTGCAGGGAGAGAAATAGAAAGAAATCAGGAATATTTTTTTCATTTCAACTTTGTCCGGATGCTTCACGCCTTACAGCTATATTGGTCAATCTCATCTATAAACGAATAGTAATTTTTTTCTGCATTAAAATTGTTGCTCCCGAAGGAGTGTACCGTTTCCCTGAATTCCAATGATCTGGATTTTCCACTTTCCAAAAACGCGACCAATTTTTTGGCGATGAATTCCGGCTGTTCATCCACCGCAACCAATATTCCTGTCTGTTCCCCAACAATCTCTTTAACTCCGCCCACATCGTTTGAGATGATGGGCAGTCCAAAACTGATGGCTTCCATTATGGAAACGGGTACACCTTCATAAAGGCTCAGATTTATAAAGACATCACAAGGTTCCTTTCTATAGAATTCCATAATTTCAGAATTTGATGAGTAGCCTTTGGGAACAAATGAAATATTTTTCCGAAATAATTTCTCCACCTGATTTTTAAGTGTCAGCGTTTCCTTGGGCGAACCACCAAAGTGCACCCATTCCACCAAAAACGGAATGAGACTAATTACTTCCATGATTTTATCGAGGCGCTTAAGGGGTATGATCGATGAACAGGAAACGAAACGGTAGATTGAGCCTTTAGGGATAGGACCCAGAAGCTGTTGTTTTACTCCCAAATGAAAGGTTTTCGTTTTGTCAGCGAAAGCCGGCCAGTGTTGGGAAATATATCGTTTTCCGTGATAGGAAACGGGGGCAATCAAACTGGCCTGTTCATAAACAGACTTTCTGAACATCACGTATCCCTCAGAATGCCTCTCATCATAAAGATCTCCTCCATGACTTCTTATATAGAATTTTAAATTCGGATGCTCGCGTATCAGTAAAGCCAATGCAAATGCATTTGTATCCATCCAATAAGAGTAAAAGGAATAATAACGGTCTTTTTGAATGAGAGCAGCAACCCGTTTTTTGACTTTTATCGCCAAAGGGATATGATAAGAGAGGTATTTTAAAGTTTGAATATCTATTCCCTTAATTCCGGATTCCTTTCCGAACAAACTCAAAAATCCTTGAAAATGTCTGATGAAATTGATACTGATTTGAAAAGGTCCTGTTGGATTTTCTACAGGAACAACTTCAATATTGGATGGTAACTTTCTGGCATTTGAAAAATCTCTTGCAAGCGTTGGAATAAGGTATACCTTATTGAAATGTTTGGATAAATACCAAATTTCATTTCCGATAAATTCCTCTCCGCTTTCAAAGGGGAATTTTTGAGTCAGAAGAATCAGATCGGTTTGAAGGTTCTGCAAGGAATGCATATCAGTTTAAACCTTTAAGGATCATTTTAAACTTGGCTGAATAATCCAGATTATTCTCCGCATATTTTCTGATTTCACTGAAGTTTTGGTCGGCATAAAATGCTTTGAAATTGTTGAAAAAATCAACAAGACTTTTTGTCTCATCACTGTTTTTCAATTCCTTTCTAAAAGGAATGTTTTCAGGAAAATCAGGATCTTTCCCTGTCGCCAAGAAAGGGATTCCAATAGCGCAATATTCACGGGCCTTGAGTTCTGAGGCCACTTGAAGGTTTTTTCTGAAAAGTGCCAAAGATCCTATCGCCAAATGCGCTGAGTTGTATTTTTGATATAATTCCTGTCCATAAAGTGGCCCTGTGAATTCTATGAATGTTTGGATTTCCAGTTGTATGGCCATTTCTTTAAGTGCCTGTAAAGCCACTCCACTTCCCACCAATGTGAAATAAACCTCATAATCTTTCTTGGCCTGAAAATTATATTCCGCCAAAGCATGGAACAGCCGGTCAAATCCGTGCCAATAGTTTATAGATGCCACGCCTATCAGGTTTAACCTCTTGCTTGGCCAAACGGGAGCTTCCTGCCGAAAAGGAATTTGATCTATATCAATTCCGTTTCCGAGAACTTTCGTACGGGATTTATTTCCTAACAAAAACCAGGCACCTTCATTGGAATATTGGATAACTTCCGAAACAAACCAATAAGGAACCGGTCCTGAAAATATCAGGTATATCAGTGATTTGATTTTCCAAAATCTACTTTGATCACCATTGGCGATTTCATGAATGGCCACCCGATTTGGAGTGGGAACATCGAGAATTATCCTTTTCCCTTTGATTCTGGCCACAAAAAAAGCATAGATTAAAAAAAAATTGTATTGGCAAAGACTTCTTATCATCAACACTTTTTCTTCGGAATGAATGATTTTATCTGACATTTTTTTCAAAAATCCCGGTCCATAAGGCTCACACCAAATACTTGTTTGCAAGCCGTTTTTCCCTGCACCTTTTACTGTAGCCAATATTTTATTGTACACTCCCGGACTCAGTTCTTTATTAAGAATGGATAAATAGGCGAAAGTCGCTTTTTGTTCAGAATCCCGGATTTCCATTGTTAGGTACCTAAACCGTATTTAATGTTTTGGGTTTTTCCTTAAGCTTTGGAAGAATCAAAAATGAAATCAATCCGATCAAGAAAACGATGATTGTGAGTTTATAAAAAATTCCCATCCAAAACTGGGTGGGAATCCAAGGATTTGTTGTGAAACTTACAATAAAACCAAAAGCCAAAATCAACAGGCCATAGGTGAAATCAAATTTAACAGGATATCTTTTTACAGATGAGTAGAAGATGATTATTGTGCTGACAACATTGGATAATGTCATAGCCCATGCGGCACCGTCTTTCCCCAAAAATGGAATCAGGAGAAAGAATAAACAGACATTTATTACTGCACCTGTAATTACTGCATACATATACGGCCTGTTGTCCTTAGCCAGGTTCAAGCCCAATGCCCCAATGTAGTTTAACCCCAACAAAAGAAAATTGAAAGAGAGTACAGGAACCACAGATTTTGAGGGATAATATGCTTCTCGGGTGAGGATGACTAATATTTCATAAGCAAAAACAGAAATCCCGGAGACAACGATGGTGGTGATAGCGATATAACCCAAAAAGATCCGGTTGATTAAGTTTTTGATTTCCGGACTTTCTTTTTGTGAGAAAATAAATGGACCGATAGCCATCTGAAAGGCTCCGGTGATCAACAATACCCCTGTTGCCAGGCTGGCACCTACCTGAAACAAACCTACTTCAGTTTGATTCAAAGAGAAATTCAGAAAGTAAGAGGCTGAGGAGTTGGAAACCCAATAGGCTATTGCAGCAGGGACAAGCGGCAACCCATACCGTACCATTTTCTTGTGTAGAGCCCAATCAAAATGTCTGATGGAAAGCCATCCACGCATCATATAAAGACAAAGCAGAAAGCTGCAAAAGGCACTTATCAATAAGGCAAGAAAAATACCTTCAATCCCTATCCTGAGATGGACAACAAATAATATATTGAGCCCAATATTTAAAAGTGAGGTGGATAGTGTTACCGATACGGTTGTGAAGGCTTTTCTTTGATATCGCAACCATTTGAGCAATACAGCGGTAAAGGTATATAAAACCAATTGAGAGCTACCCAAGATCAAAACTCTATAGTATTGGGGAGAATCAAAAAGTAGGTTTGAGAGAGGTTTGGAAACCAGGATAATAATGGCGGAAACAATGGTGGAAAAAAGCAGCTGGGTCCAAAACCAATTCGCTATCGGTTTTTTTCGATCTTCGATTTCTTTAAAATCATAAAAATATAAAGCCGAAGCACTGTCCAACCCAAAAACCACAAGCAAACCCAATAAAGAAAACGAGGCAATTGTCAATGCTACTATACCATAATCATCGGGAGCAAAAACCTGAGTGTATATGGGAATCAGGAAAATCCCTATAAACCTTGTCACGATCGCGGATATTCCATAAACAGCAGACTCGCCAAGTAGCTTTTTAAGCATATTTTAATGGGAATTCTGCGGAACAAGGACCTTCTGGTCCTCATTGGCAAATTCTGTGAGTGCTGTCTGCAAAGACCTGTTTCCATTAACAGAAAGGGCATCAACACCTCCTTGATGGATGACCTGACCGATAAGGTTTTTGGCATCGGTTTCGGATATTCCTACCCCCGAAACATATTTTACATCATTCGGATCTATCAGCCAAGCAGGATCTATTTGGCGTGTAAAAATTTTGATGAACTTGGCAGCAACAATTTTTGCTTCCCAATTTTGGTTGACATATTTCATGGCTTGTTTTCCCAAACTGATCCTGTAGTCTTTGTCCTCTATCAATTTGACAATGGCATCTTCAAGTTTATCGGGATGACAAATTTCACTTGGAGGAAAAATCTCTGTAGGTAATAGGGTCTTTAACAGCTCCCAACCATAACCTCCCACTATTGCCGGTTTTCCATAAAATGCGGCTTCGGTTGCAAAACCTGCCAAAGGGGTATCGCTGTAAAGCTGATCTATGATAAAATCACATCGTTGCAACTCTTCAATCACCACAGCATTAGGCTGATTTATTACCTCAACAAAATCTACATCGTAACCTTGATTTTTTAAAGATTGGATGGCTTTTCGGATTTCATAGGTTCCTTTGGCCAATGGTTTTGAAGGTGAATGCAAGATCCGAACGGGAAGATTGTCCTTTGAATTCTCCATATTCAAAGGCTCTTTCTTTATCTTAAATGGTAATCCAATATGAAAATGATTTATAAATTCTTTTTCCAAAAACTGACTGGTAAAAGGGGCCGCAAGCACATAATCAGAATTTTGCTCAATGACCTTCATTTGATTTTTCATATGCTGAGCCATTTTGATCAAGGCCCCTGCCGGCAGGAAATCCCCGGTAGGCATTCTTTTGGCACCATTTATATAAGGAGGTCGTGATTCGGAACCATGAATAACCACCGATACAACGGTTTTATTGAATTTTCTCAGGATTTTTAAATCTTTGTTCTTGTTTAGAATTGAAGTTCCAAATCCAAATACAAAAACATCATATTTTAAAATTGCCCATGCCAAAAAAGTATAGGATACTATACTGCCCAAGAAAAAATAAAAAGATTTTGAAAGCTTGTTTGAATTGTTGATCTCTCGTTTTGCTTTGAACCTGCGATAAATCCTGAAAATCCACGGTAATGATTCTAATTGGGAATTGTATTGAAAAATATGGTCACTCAGGTAAAATTCAGACGTTTCGACTTCATTTTCTTTAAGTCCTATAGCTAGATTATGATAATAACCTGCTATTTCCGTCATTCCAATGAATACCTTCATCATTTAATTAGAAATTATGTAGAATCAATTTATTTCAGCAAGAATAAATTAATCATTTACAAAAAAGGTGCATCAACATTCCTACCAAAAATGTAAGTGAATAGAGATTAATTATATATAAACGCTATTTCGCCTGTATCGCTGACCTCCACCTTTCCTATAACCTTTGCAGGTTGACCTATTGCAATGGAATGGGACGGAATTTCTTTGTTCACAAATGCATTTGCACCTATCACACAAAAATTGCCAATAGTTACTCCTTTTGCAACTATCACATTCGGAGCAAGATAAACATTATTCCCGATACTTATAGGTGATCTTTCGATCGGCATTGTCCCGGAACTCAAAGTCTGTTTGACGTTATCGTGGGTGTAAATGTGAACACCGGCTGAAATGGTGCAAAAATCTCCGATTTTCAATCCCCCGCTTCCATCAACTATGGAAAAAGGTCCAATCCAACAATTCGATCCCACTTTTACATCACCAATAACCAAGCTGCTGTCGTAGATGGATGTTTTTTCACCAAAACCCAATTTACGCGCACGTTCCCACCTATCCAAAAGGGTATCTGCAAAAGGAAGTGACCTGTTGTGTTTTTCCAAAAATGCATCGTCAAGGTTTTGGTGAAGACCAATGATAGCATCATAAATCTTCTCCTGATCATCATTTTCCAGAAAATTCCTCCTTTCCAAATTATATTAATTTAAGGTTTTCATCCATTCTGCCGTCTTCAAGACGCCCTCTTCCAAATCGACTTTTGCCTTAAATCCCAACACCTTAAAGGTTTTTTCAACACTTGGAATTCGGATTGCAATATCTGCGGATAGTGGCGGTGCAAAATAAATCTGTGATTCTGACTTAAGGACTCTGCAAACTGTTTGTGCCAGCCCTAGAATAGTGATTACCGCTCTGGCATTGCCGAGGTTAAAGCTGTTTCCTATCGCTTTGGGATCCTCGATACATTTAACAAGACATTCCACAAAGTCATCCACGAAACACCAGGCTCTGATCTGATTTCCATCACCATCGATTTTGATATCCTCATTTTTCAATGCACGTTTGATGAAAATCTGAATCGCACCTTCCCCCGTCTGACCAGGTCCATAAACATTAAACGGTCTGACGGTTACAACGGGAAGCTTATATTGATTGTAATAGGCGTGTGCCAGATGTTCTCCGGCCAGTTTTGAAACTGCATATGTCCATCTTGCCTCACCGGCCGAACCCGATACGGTAACATCCTCTTCAGTGGACCTGAAAGCCATTGATCCAAAAACCTCTGAAGTGGAAAAATCAATGAACCTATCAGAAACCTGATTTATTTTCGCTGCCTCCAAGGCATTGGAAGTTCCTATCATATTGACTCTCATGGTCCTGACCGGATCCTTAATGACGGTATCAATCCCGGCAATTCCCGCGGCATGAACGACAATATCGGCTCCTTTCATACTGGTTACAAGGAGATCAAAATCCAAGACATCACCTTTTACAATCTTGATATTTTCATGGCTGGCCAAGTCACTACCCGTCAGGGTGTCACGGTGAAAATTATCGTATACCGTGATCTTGTTGTTGCCTACATATCTTCTGATCAATGTGTTGGCAATAAAACCGGCTCCTCCGGTGATAAAAATATTTTTGTTCTCAATCATTCTTTATAATCATTAATTATTTGACAAATATATTGCACCTCAGCCGCAGTCAGCAGTTCACCCAAAGGTAAAGCCAATCCGCATGAGTAGGATTTATAGGCATTTTTAAAATCAGCATTTACATCAAGTTGATACTTTTTTTTGTAGAAAGTCATTTCGGGAATGCATTGCGCACCGTAATTGCAGAAAACATTATGAGCTTTCAAATGAGCCATAAGGCCATTTCTGTATGAGTTTGACTCACAAAGAACATGAAAGGTCTGCCAGGTATGCGTACAGTCTGCAGGAACAACCGGAAGTGAAATGGAAGGATTTTCAAGCAATTTCAGATACAAATTTGCAAGCTGATCCTTGGTATTTAAAATCTGATCTAATCTGTTGAATTGGCTGGACACTAAAGCAGCCTGAAAATCTGTCATTCTGTAATTGAACCCGGGCAGGACAAAATCCATAGGATTACTGTTAAACTCAATACCATGGTTTCTCAACGTTTTAACAAGTTGATCATAATGGGCTGCTTTAGAAACGACGATGCCCCCTTCTCCGGAAGTGACTGATTTTCGGGGATGCAATGAATAAGAACCAAAATCTCCGAATGTTCCCGCATACCTTCCTTTATACTTTGCTCCTATGGCACAAGCCGCATCTTCAATAATGTAAAGTTTATATTCAGCTGCCAAAGCCAGAATTTCATCCATTTCGGCACATAAACCGAATTCATGAACCGGCATGATGCATTTTGTTCTCGGTGTAATCGCCTGTTCAATTTTTGCGGTGTCAATATTGAAAGTTTCAAGATCGATATCAACGAATACAGGTTTTGCTCCAACCAATTCAATGGCGTTAGCCGTTGCGATGTAAGAAAAGGCAGGAATGATCACTTCATCTCCAGTTCCAATATTCAGCGTAACCAAGGCCAGGTGAAGACTTGCTGTTCCATTGGAAACCGCCGTCACATAATCACATCCATTGTACCGAGCTATTTTTTGTTCAAATTCAAGAACCTTTTGACCTTGAACCAGATTTCCTGATTTCAACACTTCCACCACAGCCTCTATGTCTTCGGCAAGTAGATTTGGTCTTGAAAGGAATATCGGATTTTCGGATTTTTCCACTTAGGATTTTTTAATTATTTGAGTGAAAACGGATGGCTGCTAAAGGGAGCATTTGCAAGGGGATGATAATCACCTTTTAATCCAATAGGTTCCATATGCCTGATATCATGTACTATCTGAATGGATCTCCTTGCTTCTTCCAAACCAAAACCATTGCCATCAAGAATATGCTGATAACTTTTTGTATGTAATTCGGTAAAGCCTTCACTGAACTCAATTTCCTGACCTTCCATTTGTAAAGATCTGTAAGTTCTACCTCCTTTTGCCTTAACATCTTCAGGTAAAGTATCAGGGTTTATACTCAAAAACCATCTAACCCGGGCATTTTCTAGTTCAAAATAACCCGATGCACGATCATGGGTATGGACATGCACAATATTCTGTTTCACCTCTCCAAATACCCACGTCAACATATCATAAAAATGAACACCGATGTTGGTAGCAATGCCTCCGGATTTACTTAAATCACCTTTCCAACTGGAATAGTACCAATGGCCACGAGAGGTGATATAGGCCAGATCAATGTCATAAATCTTGTCCTTTGGTCCAGCCTCTATTTTCTTTTTCAATGCAATGATAGAATTATGTACCCTAAGTTGAAGTATGTTATATACTTTTTGCCCATGTTCTTCTTCCACAGTTTTAAGTGCATCAATATTCCATGGATTTAGAACCAAAGGTTTTTCGCAGATGACATCTGCCCCCACCCGTAATCCAAATCTGATATGGGAATCGTGCAGATAATTGGGCGAGCAGATACTCACATAATTAATTTTCTGGTCGCTTCTTTTTAGTTTTTCAACGTGTCTGTCAAAACGCTCGAATTCCGTAAAAAAATCGGCATCCGGAAAATAACTGTCCATTACACCTACACTATCGAATTTATCGAATGCGGTAAGCAGGTTGTTCTGGGTGTCTTTTATTGCCTTCATATGTCTCGGTGCGATATAGCCTGCCGCGCCGATCAATGCAAAATTCTTCATATTAGATTTTTTTCACCTGATTGTTTTCCAATCTATATTGCTCTTTACTATCCTTACAAATCGCCAAACCGCTTTCGTCAAATTCCAGTTTCATACCATATTCACTCATCCAGCCGATTTGTTTGGCAGGATTCCCTACCATCAAGGCATATGCCGGGACTGTTTTTGTAATCACCGCACCTGCTCCTACAAAAGCGTAGGGTCCAATATTGTGACCGCACACGATGGTTGCATTGGCTCCTATTGTCGCTCCCTTCCCAACATGCGTTTCGGCATATTCTGATTTTCGGTTGACCGCACTCCTTGGATTGATGACGTTTGTGAAAACCATTGAAGGTCCCAAAAATACGTCATCGGAACAGGTCACGCCAGTATAAATGGATACATTGTTCTGAACCTTTACATTATTTCCCAACACAACTTGAGAGGAAACCACTACATTTTGACCTAGGTTACATTGTTTGCCGATTTTACAACCGGACATGATATGAGAAAAGTGCCAGATTTTCGTTCCTTCACCAATCTCACAGCCTTCATCGATCACAGCAGTTTCGTGCGCAAAATATTCTTTCATTTTAAAAGTAACTTTTTATGGTTTCAATGATAAAGGCTTGTTCCTCGGCTTTCATTTCCGTGTGGATTGGAAGGGACAACACCTTCTCACAAAGATCCTCAGCAACAGGAAAATCACCTTTTTTGAATCCGAATTCCTGATATGCGGTTTGCAGATGAAGTGCAACCGGGTAATAGACCATGGAAGGCACACCCTTTTCTGCAAGAAACTTTTTCAGATCATCCCTCTTTATGTCGTTGGTTTGAATGGTATATTGATGGAAAACATGAGTCGAATTCTTAACCCGAGCAGGTATGGTGATGTTGGAGTGGTTGGCAAAAGCTTCATCATAGCGATTTGCCACTTCATTTCTTGCGTCTGAATATTTATTGAGGTGCTTTAATTTGACCCTCAAAATAGCAGCTTGAAGCGTATCCAATCTTGAATTTACACCAATACTGTCGTGATAATATTTCTCTTTCTGACCGTGATTGGCAATCATCTGAAGTTTGGCCGCCAAATCATCATCATTGGTAAACATCGCCCCACCGTCTCCAAAGCAACCCAGGTTTTTGGAAGGGAAAAAAGAAGTTGTACCGATATCCCCCATTGTCCCTGCCTGAGCTTTCCTTCCATCTGAAAAAGTATAATTTGCTCCTATAGCCTGGGCAGTATCCTCTACAATCTTCAAACCGTGCTCCGTAGAAAATGCCAAAATTGCTTCCATATTGCTGCACTGTCCATACAGGTGAACAGGTACGATCCCTACAGTTCTTTCGGAAAGTTTTTCCCGAAGTTGGTTGACATCAAGCTCATAAGTATCAGGAGTAACATCTATGAAAACAGGTTTCAATCCCAAAAGAGCGATCACTTCAACAGTAGCCACATAAGTGAAAGTGGGAACAATTACTTCATCCCCTGGCTTAAAATCAAGTGCCATCATGGCAATCTGTAATGCATCAGTGCCATTGGCACAGGGAATAACATGTTTTGCTCCTGTAAATGCAGCTAAGTCATTGGCAAATTCCTTTACTTGTGGCCCATTGATGAAAGCGGTATTATCGATTACCTCCTGGATCGCAAGATCTACCTGATCTTTAATTTTATGATATTGGGACTTTAGGTCCACCATCTGAATTCCACTCATTTAATTATTGTCCAATTTCAAGCTGTTAATCACTATTTTCATTACCAAAAAGATAAATCCAAAAAACGCACCCAAAAATAATGAAAAAACAATTATCAGAGGTTTGTTCGGTTTAGAATTCCCCAATGGGACAGATGCTTTTTCAAGCGTTGTAAATACCGGTCGCTGTCTTTTCAGCTGAATATTGGATTGTTCCAGCTCCTGACGAAGCGTGTTGAATACATTGAACGCAATATTGAATTCAGACTGCAGTTGCTCTTCTTTTATTTTGGCTCTTTGAGAAACAATTCCTTGGTTCAGATCTCTGAAAACTGCCAGATTGTTCTGTGCTTCCTTAAATTTTTCTTCAGCCTCCTCCACACTTTCGTTGATAAAGGAGACATTTGCAGTTTGTTTGGCAGTTCGGTATTCGGTGACAAAATCAATCAGTTCCTCAAGCACCAAAACATTCACCTGAGCAGAAATCAGCGGTTCCGGCATAGAAACCTTAACAGTGATTACTTTCTTGTTGACTTCGATGGTTATCCTTTTTTTTAATTGCCCCAGGGTATAATTTTCGGCGGAAGATACTTTGCTGTATTTATTTGAATTGGGTTCTTCGGCAACTACCTCCCCACTTTCAGCTTGAGGAGTAAGAGGTTCATCACTTTCAAACAGATTGATAATATATACCGGTAATCCCAGTATAAAATTGATGGATTTTTGAACAACATTGCCTGGCCTTTCCTCAACATAATAATTCTGAAGAGACATGGAATTACCTTTTGTTTCAAAATAAAACTCCTCCTTCATCAAGTTGAGCAAAAAATCTTTACTGCTTACAATCTCGGGATACATCTCGGGAGAAATGGAGGATTGTGTTCCTCCCAGCTGTGGCATGTTTAAACCTGCAAAGCCCGCCAATGCTCCCATTTGACCAAAGCTTTGGCTGGATTCTTCAGATTCGGATAAGGTAACAGTAGTGGTCAGATATTCCTTTGGGGTAGTATATGCGATCAACAATCCAATGGTCAAACCTAGAATGGAAAAATACAGAATCATTCTTTTCTCCCTCAAAATCAAAGTGAGGAGTTCCAGATAATTCATGTCAATATCCGATCTGGAATGATTATCTGTGTTTTTCATTTTTTCCACTTATTGAACAATTTATTATACCCATTTTCTTCAATCAGCAAAACACTTTAATATGAATTATCCTTTCAAAATACCGGATCAGGATATGATAACGGTATCCTGAAAGGATTTATTGAACTCAGGAAATTTAACCGGCACCAATACCAAAATGCTCGAATCCGAATTCGGTCAGGTATTTATGGTCGTATATGTTTCTTCCGTCAAAGACAATTTTCTGCTGAAGCAGTTTGCCGAGCGCATCCCAACTTGGAATCCTGAATTCGGACCATTCCGTTACCAAAAGCAGTGCGTCTGCATCCACACATGCATCATATGCATCTGTGGCATAAGTAATCTTATCTCCAATGTAATGGGCTTTTGCTTCTTCCATCGCTACCGGATCATATGCTTTTACTTTGGCTCCGGCAGCTATAAGCTCATCAATAATGACGATAGCAGGTGCTTCTCTAAGATCATCGGTATTTGGCTTGAAGCTCAATCCCCACATTGCAAATGTTTTTCCACTTAAATCATCACCAAAATACTGTTTCACTTTATTTACCAGGACATGTTTTTGGTCTTCGTTGACTTCCTCTACAGCTTCCAAAACCCGAAGATCATATCCGTATTGTTTCCCGGTTTTAATGATGGCTTTTACATCTTTTGGAAAACAAGATCCTCCATAACCGATACCTGGGTATATGAATTTATTGCCGATTCTGGGGTCTGAGCCTATTCCCCTCCTGACCATATTTACATTTGCCCCTACCAATTCACATAGGTTTGCAATGTCGTTCATAAAAGAAATTTTTGTAGCGAGCATGGCATTTGCAGCATACTTTGTCATTTCCGCAGAAGGAATGTCCATATAGATTATTCTGTCACCGCTGAGCTGAAAAGGCTTATAAAGTCTCTTCATAATTTCTTCGGCCCTGTCATCATCGACTCCTACTACGATTCTGTCCGGTCTCAAAAAATCCTCGATTGCGGCACCTTCTTTCAAAAATTCAGGATTTGATGCCACAGCAAAAGTAAGACCGGAACCTCTTTCCTTCAAAGCTCCCTGTATCGCTGCCCTGACTTTTTCCCCGGTGGTGACGGGAACTGTACTTTTGGTAGCGACGACAATATAATCGGACATTGATCTTCCGATTTCCTCCGAAACTGCCAATACATATTTTAAATCCGCTGAGCCATCCTGACCTGGAGGTGTTCCCACTGCAACAAACGCCACTTCTGATCCTTGAATTGCTTCTCCCAGTTGTGTGGAAAACTGAAGCCTTCCACTTTTGTAGTTTCTTACTACCATTTCCTCCAATCCCGGTTCATAGATCGGCATGATTCCGTTTTTCAGTCCATCAATCTTCTTTTGGTCGATATCCACACAGACTACTTCTATTCCTACATCGGCAAAACATGCACCTGAAACCAGTCCTACATAACCGGTTCCTACAACAGTTATTTTCATAGTTTAAAATTTTGATTGTTTCATTATTTAAAAAACATTGATAATTAGGCTGCGAAAAGCCTTTTTAAAATTATTGTGAAAGATTTATTATTTGAACTACTACAAGACCCAAAGTTGCCAAACCCGAACCGATGGCTACCCATTGCTGAGGACCGAGCGGTGTTCTGACAGGCTTTCTGGGAACAATGATTTCTGCTCCGGGCTCAATGGATGGATAAAATTTAAAGAACAGAAAATTACGGGTCCTTTTTACATCGCCATTGGCATACACAACATACGATTTACTCCTTCTGGCATTTTCGGTAAATCCACCTGATCTTGAAATATATGACCTGAACCCGCGAAGTTCATTATATCTGGCAGTGGTGGGAAATAAAACCTGTCCCCTCATTCTGACGGTCTGAAGTTCCTTTGGAACGCTGATAACATCCCCTTCCTGCAAAATAAGGTCCTGTGAAGATCCGGGATTGTTAAGAATATATTGAAGGTTAATTCCAACCAGTTCCTGCTCTTTTAATTCTATATCTATCAATGAGGTGTCTCCTAATGTAATTTCTTGGAGCCGGTCAGCCCGAAAATCCGACATCAATTTTTGCTCCTTCAACTTCTCATTCTCTATTCTTCTTTGTAATTGCCGCTCTTCTTCTTTTTTGATCAACCGTTCCAATAATATTCCTTCGGCTTCATTGATGCTGATTCCTTCCCGGTCCAGCCGCTCCCTAACCGATTTAAGGTTCATTTCTTTCAGTTCTTCCTCTGTTTTTCCTTTATAGTATTCAGTTCTCCTTATGAGAGTAGCTCCTTCAGGATAGGCAAATTGATTCAATCCTCCGGAACGTTCGATCAGATCAGATATCCGTTCGTTGGCATTACTCAGCGCAAATTCTCCCGGATAGAAAACTTCTCCTTCTACTTTTGCTATTTTTTCCCTTTGGAAACCAGGGCTTCTTCTGATAAATACATGGTCAAAAGGCAATAGCTTGAGCTGTGCATCTTCCGGAGTGATTTTGAGATTTTCATCAATTTCCAGATTGATGATTTCAGCTATTTTTCCACTGATATCGTTCCTGACCCGCCTTGCGATTTCAATGTAGGAATTGGAAGCAGCTTCTTTGAAACCCCCTGCTTTCAAAACCAAATCACCGACGGTCATATTTTCTCCGTATGCGAAGGCTCCGGTAGAATTCACTTCCCCGCTGATTTTTACATAAAATTCTTCCTTCAGGTCATATCTGCTTGGAATGCTCAAGACATCTTCTCTTCTTAGTTCTATATCGGGAACAGTGCCTTCCATCAAACCTTGTAGATCCACCGAAACGGCTTCCAACGTCAAATCTTCTTTTGTTCTGTAGAGTATCGCTCTGTTCAAAAACGCATCACCACGAAGACCTTCGGCTTTTGTAATCAATTCTTTAATTCCCATCCCGTCCTCAGGAATAGAAAATTCTCCCGGACGAAATACTGCACCTGAAATCTGAACCCTGTTTTCATATCGGTTGAGGATTTCACCGACAACAAATTCATCTCCATCTCTAGGACTGAAAGTAGAAAAATTCGCAGCATCAACATCTTCCACCTGCAGCTGGGAAGAAGAAGTCCTTTTTACTGTGATCCTTTCTTGATATGCCTGGCTCGAAAAACCTCCGGCAAACTGTATCAAATCCCGGACATTTTCATTCGGCTTGATCTCAAACAATCCGGGCCTACGAACAGGACCACTGATTTCTATTCTGTTACGAATCGGAGGAACAATGACGACATCATCATCTCTCAAAATCACATTGCTTTTTTGATTTCCCCTTACCAAAAAGTCATATATGTCGACTTCAGCAAATAGCCTGTTATCTCTATATACCTGAATGTACCTGAATGAACCGTTTTCATTGGGGCCACCTGCTGCAAAAAGTGCATTGAATACGGATGCAAAAGATGGTAAAGTATAAGACCCTGGCTTGGTAAGCTCACCCACCATAGACACAGAAATGGAGCGGATATTTCCGAGACGGATCTGCAAAAAGGTAGTCGGATTACTTCCTTTTAGATCTTCATAAATTCTGCTCATGGCGGATTCAATCCTTGAACTTGCTGCGGCTATTGATGCACCTCCAACTTGGATGGGCCCAACATTCGGAATCATTATCCTGCCTTCGGGACTGACCCGGACATCATATGATTGTTGAGATGCTCCGTAGATATCAATCAGCAATTGGTCTCCTGCTCCTATTGTATAAGACATCGGAGTTGGAATATTTAGGTTTGGACTGAAAGTGAGGTCCCTATTATGAAACAGTTTATAACCGAATATCTTCTTTTGGGTTGGTGTAAGATCGAAATAAGGGTCGGATTTTCTGAGTGAATCAAAGATATCGGCATCAATATCAAAACCTTCTACCTGCCTTTCCTGGGTTCCTGCAGCCTGTCTGCTACCTGCTTGTTGGGAGGTCCCCCGCCTCAGAGCTTCAATCCTGCTCCTTAATTTTGCCACTTCAGAAGCAGGCATTCCTCTTTCACGTGCCATGGCTTCCAGCTGCATTTCGTTCATTCCGGCAGATTCTGCACGTTTTATAAGCTGTTCGACCTGGGCATCGGAAAGATTATCGACTTTTATATTCTGGATATCATTTAATGACTGCCCAACTGAGGTCTGGTACAAAAGCATAAAAAATATTGAACAAATAACGTACTTCAGATCCATTGATGATTTTATATCGGCCATTCTTTAAAGGATGATTTTACGAATTAACGCAGAAATTTTTAATTCTATTCTTCAACAGATGGAATTTCATTTGGACTGACTTACAGCTTCGCCCGTTCAGTCACAATAATGTGCTTAGGCTACTGATTATAAATCCGGTTTTGCTCAGAAAATTTTTAGTCCTTTTCAAACAAAACCAATCCATTCGGATCTGAATTGCCTGATTTGATGCTGAAAACTACCTTTCTGTTGATTATTTTTTCAATTTTAAAACTTAATTGTTCCAAATAGGAAGCATTAAGATTGGTACCAAAGATATCTACCAAAATAGTTCCGCTATCCTGTCCTCTTGCATAATCTCCCGTAAGAATGACTTTGGAAACATCACCCATTCTATCCAATACTGCGTCCAACAATTTATCCAGCCCCAGATATTTTCTTATGATCTCCTTTATGTTGGAATAATAGGGATGATGGGTATTGGCCTGATATTCGATTTTATTTTTATCCGCTTTTTGATCAGGAATCCGGCTTCGGAAAGATTATTCAGCTCTTTTCGTATGGCATTGGTAGATTCTCCAAATTCATCTGCCAATCCGCGAAGATGGCTGTGGTTGTTTTCGTTGATAAAGAATTTTATCAATAAGCGCAGCCTTGTTTTGGAGGTGATAAGCGAATCTAACATAAAAATCGTGCTACAAACTGAGCAACAAAAGTACTCGACTCAAATTCAAAAGCAAAATAAAATCTATGATTTTTGGATTTAGAAAGGGCAATTCTTACTATTCATTTTAATTTTCCTGATTATTATTAAAAAAATTTCCGAATGAGTCACCTTCGAAAAAGATTCATCCCGAAATATTGTCAAACCGTAATAGGCAATCAGCCTCTATAAATTCCCTGATCTCTTTTGGTAAAAAGTTTTCGGAAAAGGCTCCCAGTCAATGCACTGAAACCACCGATGACAAATCCGAGTACGGCTGTCATCACCCATAAAAAATTATAATTGGAGAATCCTAACAGGGCCCCCATCTTGTCGGGCAGATCAGATCCACTGTTTATAGAAATCAGCAGGGAAATGATGAGCCATGCCAATCCAAAAGCCAAAGCACCGGCAAGGAAAGAGGTGCCGGATGGTCCCCCCACCAAAAAAGCAATGAATGCCACTCCGATCATCATCACCCAAAAATGGAAAAACGGTCCTATAAAATAAATCAAAAGAAATGAAAGCAAAAAAATCAGTATAAATTTCAACATGGATTTATTTTTTGAATGTGGTGCTGTAAAGTAGATTATCTTCCGCGTGCGGTTCTCTCAGATTGAAATCAATATAATCACCATTTGCCCATTTTTTAATAAAATTATCGTAGAATTTACTTCCCGGATTTCCTGATTGGCCGCCTGGATAAATTCCGAAGGCAGTTATTTCGTCCCCCATTTCGACAACAAATCTCCAGCTGGCACCATGTCTTTCGGAAGTGGCATTGAGAATATTTCTTCCGCCTCCTGTATATACATCATAATGGCTGAATGACTTGAAAGTAGGAATGAGGTGTTGGATGGAAGTTCCTTTGTACTTAGCCCATGAATAATCATTCTGTTCCTTCTGCCAATCTTCCATCTCATTCTTCATTTCAGCGAAACTTGCTTTCACCAAATCCTCGGCAGTTTCCACAGAATTTGTTTCAGGATCATCAAAAATAATATGCTTGGGCTCATTTTTTAAAAACCTTGTCGTTTCATAATTATTTGGTAAAACGATGGGCATTCCTTCAGCTTCCCAGGAAGACCAGATCATTTGGTGCAGGTCGTTCCACCAAACCTGAAACAGTGCGGGAGCTTTTTGGTCAGGATTGGTATAATAATCCCATTCAATCAATTCTTGGTAATATTCATCCGAAATAACGGCTGAGGCTGTGGTGTCAACTGCCAAAAGATTCAGCATTATGGGTAAGGCTTCCCCGGCATGAAGGTTATAATTATCAAATTGGAGTTCCATCATGTCCTTGAGGGTAATGTCTGTCATTTCGGTGAGTCTCCTGTTCAATCTCCTGTTTCGATAATTTTCAAAACTGTTGTCAAATACATAATATGGATAACTAGGGTCCACCGGATGCTGGTTGGTGGAAGAAACAAATCCTCTGGCTGGGTTCAACGTTGAAGCATTGTGTTCATTGGGAATGAAACCTTTCCACTCAAAGTCGGGGTCATTTCCATCCATCAGAAATTTTCCTTGGCCCTCCCATTTCAAAGGGAATTTTCCCTGAACCTTCATGGCAATGTTTCCGGATTTTGATACAAAAACAAAATTTTGGGGAGGAGCTGTGTAATTATCCAATGCAGCTAAATATTCCTCATGATTTTCGGCCTTGTTCAATTCCAGAAATGTTTTTTGTTCGTTGGATTCCATGTGAAGCGTCCATTTAAGTGCAAAATTTACATTCTGTCGGTCGGATTTGAAATTTTTATCATATACCACAGGCCCATGGTGGGTATATATCACCGAATCCAAAAAAGTTGCCTGGCCCTTTATTTTGATCTCCTCAACACGAAGCGTGCTCTGAATCCACTGATCATTATACAGATATTCCGTTCGTTCATTATTTTTGAACTGAATTTTATACCAATCTCTGACATCTCGTGTTGCATTAGTGACTCCCCATGCTATATTTTCATTGAATCCTGAAATTATTCCCAATGCTCCTGGTAAGGTTGCTCCTTTTGCTCTGTATTCAGGGGTAGATAATTGCATTGCAAACCACAGTGATGGCAAATTAAGACCTAGGTGTGGGTCATTTGCCAAAATAGGATTTCCGCTTTTGGTTTTGGATCCTGAAACTGCCCAATTATTGGAACCTATTCCGGGCTCGGACGGTGGCATCATTTGGACAAGAATACTATCGTCGGGATAATCCATATCTTCCGGTACCGGAATCTCCAAGGGTGTAAAATCCCATTTTCTATCAAACTCAATCACAGGATCATTCTCCTCCGGAAACTCAGGAAAAAACTTATCCAGCATTTCATCTCCAATGACTTTCCTCAAATTTGTAAACTCCAGATCTCTGTCATTCATCAACATGTCTGTCATGTATTTCAGCAGCAATACGGTTTTATAAGCTGACCATTCTTCCGGTCTGTAATTTAAAATCTTGTATTCTACCGGTAAACGCGCTGTGGACAGGCCAGCAATGTATTGATTCACTCCATCGGCAAAGGCTTCGATCAATTCAAGGGATTCGGGATCTGTGTTTTGAAGATAAATCAGACCCATTTCTGCACCATAGGTCAAACCTTTTCTTCTTGTCATACGGTCAAGTTCCAAAGCAACAGGCCCAACAATTTCGGATATTCTGCCCGCAGCAGCCATGGTCTGGAATTCCATCTGCCACAACCTGTGTTGGGCGGTAATATATCCCTGGACCCGATATAAGTCCGTATCGTTTTGAGCAAAAACATGGGGTATCAGATGTTCATCATAGTCTACCACCACAGGTTCTATCAGGTTATTGATGTTGATTTCAGATTCAGCCAATTCGTCCTCACTGTAAGCATTTTGCCAAAAACCATGATTTGGGTCCAACAGAATTCCTAGTGGTGGTACTGAACCCAATTGGAGCAAAAGTGCCAAAGCTAAAAAGAGTGTGATTAAAAAGGTGAAAATAAGGACAACATACCTCATGGGTTAGATTATTATCTTTTGGGATTCCGAATTTAATGGTAATACTACCATATATAGAAGTATTGAAGAAAAATTTCCTGCATGTATCATTCAAAGCAAAGCCTCAATCAGAGTTTGAAAGAGGCTTTGGTTGATTGAAGTAAGTATTTTATTGAATGGCGATCGGCAATCTAACCTTTTCCCATCTTACCACGATGCCGGGAGATTCAATGGCAATCGTCAGCTGTTCCTGATGATCGTTCACTTTTTCAGGTGTAGCCTCCACTCGCAAAACATCATTTTCTTCTTTATATTGAAAATGCCCATGCTCAAGGTTCCACTCTGAGTTGAAGATCACAGTCCATGCTCCGCTTTGTTGGGGTATTGTGAATAATGAATATTTTCCGGCTGATAAAGGCTGTCCTTCAACCTGGACATCTTCAGGAAAGTCAACAAATGTGGCTTCATTGGCGCCTGTTCTCCAAACTTCGTTATAAGGGACGATGTCTCCCCATACAACCCTGTCTTTTACCGAAGGAGCACCATATTGAACAGTGACATTTTTATCACCAATTGTCCCCTCTTCTGTCCTGAGGGGGCTGGGTCTGTCCTCCGCATCGGAGGTTTCCTCCATATTCATTTCCTGAGTTTCTTCTCCGGATTCGGTATTTCCTCCTTCACAATTATAAAAACTTAAAGAAACAGCTAGGATTCCGACTACTACAAATACATTTGATCTTTTCATAAGTGTTTGATTTTTTATCCTTCGAATTTAATTATTTTTTTCAAAAAAAATTAATGCCCCGTTGTAACCCTATTTTATTAAAATGATTATTAAACTTAAGCAAAAATAGTCAAACAACAGTTCTGTACTGAATTTTCAAATCATGGGTTGAACAATCACATTCTATAATAGCCCCGAATCATCAAAGTACATAATTGAGAATCAATAAAATTTGTTTATCCGCTATTCTGCCGGTAGACTTTGTTTTTCTAAGAAAATTGCTAGAAGACCGAAGCCGGATATACCCAGAAATCTAATGTCAAACATAGAATCCGGTGGGTTTTTACATTTACTGGTATTATCGCGGATATTCAAATAATAATATTCCGATTTTGAATGATATCATGATAAAAGGAATTCTTTTCTTTTTTAGATTGATATACCATCATTTGGAAAGAGTACGTTTAAACCATAATTTCGTCAAAAATTCGAAACGCATGATGCGACTAATAACAGGATTAACCTTTTTGGTTTCCTTATCTTTATTTTTTAGTGTTTATATTTCTCCTGAATTTTTTCCTTATGCAGGATTGCTTACGTTATCTATCCCTCTTCTCTGGGTATTCAATGTTTTTCTTTTTGTGATTTTATTATTGGCAAAAAGAAAACTAGCTCTCCTGCCTTTGATTGCGGTCATCATCGGATGGCAGTTTATGGGAATAACATACCAGATCCGAAGTCAACCCGAAAATTTAGAAGACGGACTCAGTGTCCTGAGCTATAATGTCCACCTGATGATGTATACCAGAGATGGTGAAGATCCAATTCTGGTAAATCAGAACATCACACAGTGGCTGAAAGATAATCCTTCGGATATCAAATGTTTTCAGGAATTTTATCAGGATTTCACTACACCTTCGCGCAATGCGCTTAAATTATTGGGAACAGAAGAGGATTATGAATATTCCTATCAACCCATCGAAGGAATCAACCAGCATAGATCCTATGGCATGGCGATATTCAGCAGGTATCCTATCATCAATGAAGGGCGGGTTTTCGATGCCCGAAGAAATAACGGGGTGATTTTCGCGGATATCCGGATTGATAAAGATACCATCCGGGTATATAACGCACACCTTGAATCCATGAACATTCCGTCCGAAAGTCTGGATAATCTTGAAGGAATAAAAGATAATTATAGAGAGACACTGAGCAAACTCAAAAGAGGTCAGGTAATCCGGGCCTCCCAGCTTGGTATTTTGCAGGAACATATGGAAAACAGCCCTTATGTCAATATTCTTGTCGGGGATTTCAATGATGTACCGTATAGCTACACCTATTTCAGCTTGAGGAAAATTATGGATAATGCCTTTGAAAAAGCTGGTCGGGGATTTGGTTTTACTTATAACAAGGTGTTGTTTTTCCTTAGAATAGACAATATATTCTTTGATCCCATCCTGAATATCAAATCATTCAGAACACATCGTGAGGTTGATTATTCGGATCATTATCCTATATCGGCTACCTTTACATGGGACAAGCCCTTAAAAAAACCTCAAGTTTCGGAACCGGAAGAATAACGGCATTTCGAATTCGGGACTCTTTGCATCGGCAATGTTTGGCAAGTGGGAAGTAGGGAGGGAATTTTGGTTTAAAAGGATCAAAGCTTTTCGATTATAGGGTAAATCTTTTATCTTGCCGACATCACAAATCAATCTAATTTCCGATGAAGCAATACCACGAATTGATGCAACATATTTTGGACAAAGGTGTCAAAAAAGAAGACCGTACAGGCACTGGGACAATGAGTGTTTTTGGATACCAGATGCGGTTCGATCTTCAGGAAGGTTTTCCGCTGGTCACTACCAAAAAATGTCATCTTCGGTCCATCATCCATGAATTACTTTGGTTTCTGAAAGGAGAAAGCAATGTGAAATACCTGAATGAAAACAAGGTGTCGATATGGGATGAGTGGGCAGATGAAAACGGGGACCTCGGGCCGGTTTATGGATACCAATGGAGGCATTGGCCTGACGGTAATGGTGGCGAGATCGATCAGATCACCAACCTTATTCACCAGATCAAAACCAAACCTGATAGTAGAAGACACATTGTGAGTGCCTGGAATGTTGCGGATGTAGATCAGATGGCACTGCCTCCCTGCCATACGTTGTTTCAGTTTTATGTGGCTGATGGCAAACTATCTTGTCAGCTTTATCAAAGGAGTGCTGATGTTTTCTTAGGCGTTCCCTTTAATATTGCCTCCTATGCATTGTTTGCAATGATAGTTGCACAGGTTTGTGGGCTGCAACCGGGGGAATTCATTCACACTTTTGGAGATGCCCACCTTTACAGCAACCATTTGGAGCAGGCAAATCTTCAGTTGACCCGGGAATTGAGACCATTGCCTACAATGAAAATCAATCCTGAGATAAAGGATATTTTTTCCTTTGAATTCGAAGATTTTGAATTGATCAATTACAATCCCCATCCTCATATCAAGGCTGCGGTAGCAGTCTGAGGGCAGATGATTCGCATAGATGGCTGCGGAGTAAAAGGTTATTATTTGGCTGTGCTATTGCTACCCTTTTAGTAGATGCTCAGCGGTTAATTCCCGGAGCTATCTCTCATTTACCGGCTGTGGCACTTGCTCGATGTTAGCAGTGGTCTTCTTTATTCTAAATCCATCAGTCTTGATCCGTGAAGTATCCTAAGCACTTCTACCAATTCATCACTCACAATCCGATAGACAATCCTATACTTGCCCTGAATCAATTCTCTGATGCTATCGTTATTAAATTCTTGTACTTTCTTTCCCATTTTGGGATGCTCATATAGCAATTCTATCTTTTTGAAGATCTTGTTGATAAATTTCCTTCCAATTTTTGGCGAGCTTTGACTTACATAATTTTCTATATCTTCTAAATCCAGATAGGCTGTTTCTGTAAGTCTTATTTGTCGCTCCGCCATTTAATTTCCATTTTTTGTTTAGCTTCTTGTAAGCTCATTGTTTTATCTTCATCAGCATCTTGCATACCTTTCTCAACTTTTTCTATAAACAGAAGTTTTTCTACTAATTCTTCCACATTAAATTCATCCGGCAAATGATCTAATGTCTCTATCACTTTATACTTTTTCATATTTTTTTCATTCAATCTACAGTTTTTAAATATTTCCCAAATTGCTGGTAACGGTTTTACTAGCTTAATAGGCCGATCGATGTTGGCAATTTTCAATCCAATTCAAATCGCCTATTGTTTCCGATTTAATTCTAAGATAGATTTAGTTTTCTTTTCAATCCCACTCTCCAAATTCGCTCCAAATACATGATTATTAACATAATGTTGTCATAGTAAAGATACTGAATTTAGGCCTCATCCTTCCTTTAATTTTCTTGGTGGCAGCTAATGGTTGGGCGCTTGGCTAAGAAGCGGATTTCGACGTACAGAACTGTCTTTAGGTGCTAAAGCTGATAAGGGCTTGCAGCCGATTGCTTCAACCATAAATAAATAGTCTTTCCAAAAAAACCATTTCCTTCACATCGAAAACCGTATCGCCAATTTTATGTATATAACTGATGCCTGTGACGTTGCTGGTAAATACCTGTTGGGCATCTAGTAATTCCTGCGGAAGAAATTGTCCTTCGGAGATTGTTATCCCTTCAGATCTTAGGCAGTTGATGATAACACGTCTTCCTATTCCGGCTATTCCGTTACACGAAAGTGAGGGCGTAAAGTATTTTCCATCCTTTATCCAAAAGATGTTGGATGACCCTGCTTCTGATATAAATCCTTTGGAAGAAAGTAAAATCACTTCATCCATCTTCAAATCAGCTTTTTCTATGTTTGCCATTACATAGGTAAGGGCATTGAGCGTTTTGCAGTGGCTCCAAGGTGATGCGGGCACTGTAATGTTTTTACTTATGTAACCTTTGGATTTGATTTTTATAGTTTTTGATAAAGGCTGGATCTGAATCAATTGGATTGCTTGATTGGTTTCAGGAGTATATTTTCCCAATCCGGCCCTAAACACTATCCAACGTATTCTCCATTGTTTTTCCGGACCAAAACTGTTCAAAATTTTATTTTGCAGTGCTTCGACTCTTGAAATACGTTTTGATTCAAGACCTAAAACCTTACATCCCTCCAAAAGTCTTTCCTGATGAAATTGAGAAAACCTGATGGAATTACGTGTAAATACCATTGTTTCGAAAAGTCCATCCCCAAATACTAAGGCCCTGTTGAGAATATTATGGTGTTGAATTTCCCATCCGGCATCTTCAATTCTCCAAAGTTCTGTATCAAAATCGATCATGATTATGTTCAAATATGTACACAAATGTATTATGCATAATTATGTAATGTTAAACTTAATTAAAAATCACCTAATTTATCTGTTAAATGAGAAAGACAGGCAAGAATCGTTATTCATGAGAAAGGAATTTCTTATTTTAGCATAATAATTGAAAATCCGCGTAGGCATGGGAGGAAAAAGCAGTATTTTTGATATGATTGGTCCCATTATGATAGGTCCCTCTTCCTCACATACAGCAGGTGTAGTCAGGATAGCCAGAGCCGCAACCCGGGTTTTAGGTGGGAAACCTGATGAAGCAGTGATCACTTTCTACAATTCTTTTGCCCGGACTTATGAGGGCCACGGAAGCGACCGTGCTATATTGGGAGGATTGATGGATTATAAGACCGATGATCCCCGGATCAAAAATGCTTATGAACACGCAGCAGGATGTGGATTGGTATATACCTTCAAATCAGTGGGCAATGCTTCAGTGTATCATCCCAATACCATTAAACTCAACCTCAAAAAAGAGGAAAAAACAGTAGAAGTAATTGGTGAAAGCTTAGGAGGTGGCTTGATCAATATCTCTTATGTTGATGGATTCAATGCGGATTTTTCGGCACAATCCCACACTTTGATCATCAAGGCTGAAGATACCTCCGGAGCGATTGCCTTTATTTCCGGTGTGATTGCCCAGGAAAAAACCAATATCGCCACCATGTCTGTTTCCAGAAAAGGAAAACATGATCTTGCCTGCCATGTCATTGAGATGGATTCGGGCATTAAACCAATCACTATAGAATATTTGAAAAGCCTCACT
>JBGTDA010000020.1:0-2730 GCA_041748555.1 Rhodonellum sp. | reverse complement strand
AACTTCCTGGACCAGGTCCTCAGCGGTTTCCCTGCTTCCGGTCTTATGGTAAGCCCAACCGTATAAATAATCTCCATGAACATGGACCCAATCTTTTATGATTTCTTGATTGGAGGTATTGCTGGCATTACTCATCTTAGTAGAATTTATTCTGTCCGAAATTAAACCTTAATAAAGTAAATTATACTCACAAAAAAAAGAGCTTAAATATTGAATTCAAAAAATTACTATAAAAAAGCTTAATTAGGGTCTGCTTTTAAAGGTAAAAATCGCTAAAATTTTGGTTATATAGGAGGATTTTTCGGAATTTAAAGGGGTACAAGTGCAAGGAACCATGCAAAAGAACCTCAAAAGGCGTGCACCACGCAGTGAATATACCAGCCCCAGCCAGCTTTCTTTCACCGGATTTGAAACTCCCTTTTACAATCAGCTTGACCCCAACAACCGCTGGGTAGTGCTGAGTGCCCGGATTCCCTAGGATGATCTGGTTAGCCTTTTCAACCAACATAATCCACCAAAACGGACAGGAAGGCCTTCCCTCAGCCCAAGGGTATTGATCGGAGCCGTGATTATCAAACATATTCTCAACCTGGATGACCGGGAAACGGTAGCCCGGATTAAAGAAAATATGTATCTCCAATACTTTCTGGGCTACAGCTCCTATATCAAAGAGCCGCCTTTTGATGCGTCATTGTTTGTTGATATCAGAAAGCGTCTTGGTCAGGAGCTTGTTGCGGAGATGAATGAAAGTATCCATGGATTCTCTATGGAAAGGATATCCAAAAAGGAGGAGAAGAACAATCAAGGGAAAAAAGAATAAACGGGATGATTCTCCCGGTGGAGAAGCCAAAAACAAAGGAGAGGTCATCTATGATGCGACAGTCTGCCCCCAGGATATCGCCTACCCGACCGATCTTGGACTGCTCAATAAAGCAAGGGAGATCATGGAAGAGCTCATAGATGTTCTTCACCAAAAACAGCCACAGGGGAAGAAGCCAAGAACCTACCGGGAAATAGCCCGAAAAGCCTACTTAAAGGTAGCACAGAACAAGAATCCTTCAAAAAAGACAATCCGAAAAGGAATAAAATCACAGCTTCAATACCTCAGGAGGAACTTCAAAGCGATTGAAAAAAAGCTTGATGGTTTTGAGGCCTTCCCGCTTGAATACAAGCTTCAGCGGAAGTATTGGATCATCCGGACAGTCTACCTGCAGCAACTTAAGATGTTTGAGAGCAGGAGCCATCAGGTTGAAGACCGGATTGTCAGCATCCACGAACCCCATGTACGTCCCATTGTGCGTGGAAAGTCAAGAGCTAAGACTGAGTTTGGGGCCAAGATCCACCTGAGTATGGTAGACGGGTATTCATTTTTGGACACTGTATCCTGGGATGCTTTCAATGAAGGCAGCTGCCTTATTGAATACGTGGAAAAATACCGTGTGAGGTTTGGGTTCTATCCGGCAAAGGTTCTGGCAGACAAACTTTATTGTAGCCGGGAAAACAGAAAATGGCTGAAGGAAAAAGAGATAAAACTGGCGGCCAAACCATTGGGAAGGCCATCGGCAAAGGCAGTGGAAGACCAGGTAAGTCCCGGAGAGAGGAACCCGATTGAAGGGAAGTTCGGTCAGGCAAAGAACGGTTACGGAATGAACCGGATCAGGGCCAGGCTCAAAAATACCAGCCAATCGTGGATCGCCTCCATCATATTAGTGCTCAACCTGGTCAGATTGGCCGGGGAGGCACTCCTATGGCTGAGTTTTTCAGCATGGGAAGGGGGTAAAATCATATTCTCGGCAGTCTTTGAGCTTGTTCTGAAAGGTGTATCAGCAAAAAACCGGTCCAGATTACAATCCGGGCTGGTTCTAGGAGGTTGGGTTACTTGAGTTTTTCAGCAGACCCTAATTAGTTAATATTTAAAACGAGCGTTTTTATTTTTTAAATTGGGTCTCTATAATTATTTCTTCCTTTAATGTCCGGTGCACTGGGTATTTATCAGCAATCTCCAGTAATTTTTGTCTCATTTGCTCATCCAATTCTCCTCTAATCTCAAGACTTCGGCTAAATCGGCTTACTTTGGACTCATTTTTTTCAAAAGCTTCACCATCCTTTCTATGAACCTTGTCATGGTCCAGGTAAACGGAGATTTCCTTTAAAGCCCATTTTTTCCTCTCTGCATACATTTGTAATGTCATGACTGTGCAGGTCCCTAATGCAGCCATAAGCAGGTCATATGGAGTTGGACCTAAATTATCCCCGCCTACCTCTTCAGGCTCATCTGCCAGCAGGTGATGGTAGGGGGTTTTGACTTCTGATGTATATCCTTCACCTGAAAGCCTGACCTTAACCTGGTGGCCTTAAATGTCATTTTTAACTGTTGGGGAAGGGATATATTTTTTTGCCCAGGAAGATCATTTCGCCTACATATTTGCTATCCACCGCATGAGAAAGCAGATGATCCGCACCATCTAAAGAAATAAAACTTTTAGGATGGAAGGCCATATCATAAAGTATTGCCGCATGACTGATTTCCACTATTCCATCCTGAGGGGAATGTAGAATAAGCAATGGTTTTCTTAATTGAGACAGGCTGGATCCCAGGTCTTTTTCTTTCAGGTCCTGAAGAAAAGAATGATTTATACCAAAGGCTCTTCCCCCGATATGAACAATAGAGACGCCCTTCTCTTTAATGGTATCCAAATGATCTTCGAACAGATGGGAAATATGTTGAAC
>JBGTDA010000019.1:0-59142 GCA_041748555.1 Rhodonellum sp. | reverse complement strand
ATAGTTGGACTAAGCCGTGCCATAACTATGGGTATTTATCCTTTTTGATATGGGTGATTTTGCCTGTTTTCAGATGGGATATTCCAATTTGGTTCAGGTTTCACTTTCCCTATCAGTTTTTCAGTCCCGGAAAAGGCATGGATTTCCCATTAACAGACAATCTGTTTTTTCTTTATCCAACCTTTCAAAGAACGTCGATTTCCTTTTCCCTTCTCAGGGGTCGGTTCCCTTGCCTTCGGGCAGTGCAAAGACCATCCTTCCGGTCTTGCAGCAGGTGCACCTGAACATCTCATCTCCGAATATCTCCTCCAACACCTCGTAGGTGCTCAGACCCAGGTAAAATGACACCTCCCTTGTTATGTTCAACAGCCTGAAACATTCATCCGTTTTGGTGTTGCTGTTGGCCGAGGCCATGATACCGTAATACCGTATTTTGTAAAAACCGTTGGGTAGGATCCCGATGTTCGGGACAAGTTATGTTGCATGAACCTTCTGACAAACTCGCTGCAGGGAAGTTCCATGATTTTGTTTTTGTTGTCCCTGTAATCCTTCCACCTGAACCTGACTGTCCTATTGTCCGCTTCAAGAATCCTGCTGTTGCTGATGGCTACCCGGTGTGTGTACCTGCCAAGATAACTGACTACCTGACCTGCTCCCCTGAATGTCTTCCTGATATAAACATTCCACGGCTTTGTATAGGTTACTTTTTTTAACTGTTTGACATCCGGATACAGTTCTTTCTGCCCGTCAGGTATCCTGAGCAGGTTGTCCTGCAGGGCTTCCAAAAGCTTTTCCATGAACAATCCCCTGTACACGGCAGATAGGGCCTTTACCGGGATAAAGAACTTTTTATGTGCATGCAGCCACTGCATCCCGTCACTGTCCAGGCCTCCCGCAGGGACCGGCATATGTATATGCGGATGGTAGTTCAGTGACTGCCCCCAGGTGTGGAGTACCGACAGGCAGCCGGTGTCCACACCCAGAAATGTTGGGTTGAGTGCCGTTTTCTTTACAGCTTCCGCCGAACATCCAAAGAGAAGGTTGTAACAGAACCTTTGGTTGATGTAGAACAATGGCTTCAGAAACTCCGGAACCGTAAACACGGCGTGAAAATATCTTACGGGAAGCAGCCTGCATTTCAGTTTTTCAACCCACAGCTGCTGCTTGATGTACTGGCACTTGGGACAGTGGCGGTTACGGCAACTGTTATAACAGACTTTGACCGTACCGCAGGAATCACAGCTGAGACTGTGTGAGCCCATTTTTGATGTCCGGCAATAGAGGATGTCGTTAAAGGCCTTTATCTGGTCAGGGCACGGATTCTTCCCTGACAGGAACATTTCCTTTTGGGAATCAAGCAATGTTGATAGCTCCACATCCTGATTTCTTCTGTTTATGGCTTCCATCACAGTTCATCATAAGGACTTTTAACCAGGGAAGGATCCAGGTTGCTGACATGAAGGTAAACCGTAGTAGTCTTGAGGGATTGATGACCAAGCAGTTCCTGTATATATCTTATATTTGTTCCCTGCTCAAGAAGATGTGTGGCAAAAGAATGGCGTAACGTGTGGAAGCAGGCCTTCTTTTTCACCCCTGCTTTTAACATGGCTTTTTTAAGTATGCTGCGGGCACTTGTAGCACTGTATGGCTTTCCCGGTTGCTGGCCTTCAAAAAGGTAAGTCAATGGACGGTAGCCTCTAAAATAATCCCTAAGCTGTACCGGTAACCGGTGTGGAAGGAGTGTGTACCTGTCTTTATATCCTTTGCCTCCCCTGACTATAAGCTGCATCCGATCGCTGTCAATATCGCAGGGTTTTAGGCTGATCACTTCCCCCATCCTGAGTCCCGAGGCGTAGGTGAGTGCAATCAGACAATAGTGTTTTCTGTTCCTGATGTTGTTAAGGATAAGTGATATTTCTTCCTTTGAGAATACAACCGGAAGGAGTTTGGGCCTTCTCGGCCTTTTGATCCTGATTGGATCCCAATCTCTTCCCAGGACGTCTTTAAAAAGTATTTCAAAAGCACTGATGGTCTGGTTGATGCTTGATACTGAAAGTTGGCCGGCTTCGATTCTTTTAAAAAGGTAATCCTTTAATTCGGGGATACTGATCGAATCCGGACTTTTCCCAAAATGACTTGAAACTACAGATACCAGACTAAGATACGTCTTGATACTTCTGGGAGAATAATGCCTGTAAGACATCTCCTCATACATTTTCTGGCGCAAACTTTTTTTTCCATGATAAAAGTTGTTAAAGATTAAACATGGTATAAAGTTAAAATAAATATCAAAAAATCAGCACTTTATAGATTTGGTTAAAACTACCGACGAAGGAGGTTTAGTTCAACGGTTTGCTTCACGAAACCATTGCGGATATTTTTAAATTATCTAAACTTAAAACTAAATATCCAATTCATCCATTGGGCTTTTAATTTGATTGTCTTTAGTGGTGATGTGGGTATAAATCCGGAGGCTTGTGGACACGTAGTAATTCAAAAGGCTTTGAATGTAACTTAAGGGCTCTTCAAATAAAAAATAGAAACAGCCAATTGGATAGCCTCCATCTAAACCTTCGGGGTTTTGAAAACCTCAACGGCCATGTTCCGACATCGGACTTCCCACTTATTTAACATTTATTAATTCCGCGACGTGTACCGGGTTATCGGTAATATTTCATAATTTCAGGCCATGGTTTGGGCATATCCTGATTTAGAATTATTAGTGTGGTTGGCGATCATTTTTGGATTGCTGTATGGAGTTTACCTCTTCAGGTTTTATAGAATCAACAAAAAGTTACAGGTGCAAAAGCATCGGATTCTGATGAAGATGATCCTACGTTTCTGTTATTTTGTTTTGTTTCTGATCGCCCTCGCAGGTCCTTCTATAGGAACTTCGCAAAGAGAAATAAAAGAAGAGGGCAAGGATATTTTTATTGCCATTGACCTTTCTCAATCCATGAATGCCACTGACATTGGCCCTTCCCGGTTACAAAGGATAAAATTCGAATTGAAAAATTTCGTGAGAACCTTTTCAGGTGATAGGATCGGATTGATAATTTTCAGTTCTGAAGCATTTATACAATGTCCTCTTACCTTCGATCAAAATGTATTGCAGCTGCATCTGGATGGTCTTAATACAGGATTGGTTCCCAACTCAGGGACCGACATCAGCGCCCCATTGAATATGGCATTGAATAAGTTTGATGTGGCAGAAGGACCCGAAGTGAAATCCAAATCAGTAATTCTGATTTCTGACGGAGAGGATTTCGGTGAAAATTTTGGAAGTATTACTTCAAAAATGAACGAGGCCGGAATCACGATATTCACGTTGGGGGTGGGCACCGCTCAGGGAAGCACAATTCCAAGGGGAAACAGTGTCATCATTGATCCCAAAACAAATCAGCCGGCAATAACGAGACTGGAATCCGAGAACCTCAAATTAATTGCGGCCCAAACGAACGGTGAGTACTTTGAGCTCAGCGATGAGTTGCAGGAATTGCCGGAATTATCGGCCACATTGGCCCGGGTGGAAGGCACCGTAACCGGCTCCAGAATGATAGAAGCCTCTGCCAATAAATATTTTTATTTTCTTCTGGCAGCATTGGGACTTGCGCTTGTCGATATGATTTTGCCACTAAAAACCATCCGCCTGTAAATTCGTCTATGTAATAATTATGATGGTCTTAAGTAGAATAATTGTTTTCATCATGCTTCTTATCCCCGCTTCCTGGAATAAAATCTCCAGGCAGAATTCGGCCATAAGATCCGCTGGAGAAAGTTACCGGTTGGGAGAGTATGAAGCCTCAGTTGAAAATCACCTTAAACTGAATACTGATTTTGGACTCAGTTCACCTGAACTGAACTATGATCTGGCATTGAGCTATCATTACAACAAGCAGCCGGAAGATGCACAAAGAACTTATATGAGTCTTCTCAATGCTCCTGACAATGTCATAGCGTCTTTTGCTTCCAATCAGAGCGGTATCATTCACGGCAGTGAAAAAAAATATAAGGAAGCGCTCCAGGCCTTTAAGTTTGCCCTAATAAAAGACCCTCTTAATGAGGCCGCAAGGTATAATTTTGAACTGTTGAGCAGATGGCTTGAAGAAAATCCTGAAGAACAACAAAGTGAGGATGATCAAAATCAGGATCAGGAGAATGAGGAGGAGCAAAAAGATCAGGAAGAGCAGGATCAACAAAAGCAGGAAGAAAAAAAAGACGGCGAGGGTGATGAGGAAACCGAAGAGGACGAAGCCTCCGAATCACAGAAAAAAGAGGATAAATCCGGTGAAAAATCTGAGCAGGAAGAGCCTTCCGAAGAACCCAGTGATATGGAAAGTGATCTGAGTGAGCGGGAAAAGCAAATGGAGAATATGCGTGAAAAGCTTGAGGAAATGAATCTTAATCCAGAACAGGCGGCACAGATACTGGATGCCATGAATGCTGCTGAGCTCCGTTATATCCAACAGAACAAAAAGAAACCGACCAAGCGTCCTGACAGAGGATTGCCGGATTGGTAAAAATCCAGGCAATCGCTATATTATCAGGAATTAATTTCCCAAAAAACAAATCAGGGTCATCGGGGCAGTGTTCTGCAGTTGGTAGTTTTACTGCAAACTTACTTTTAATTTATTCCCAATTAAGCAATATAAACCCAATGAAAGAAGTATATATCGTATCTGCAGTCAGGACTCCACTTGGGAGTTTTGGAGGTAAATTAGCAAGTCTTACAGCAATAGAATTAGGAAGTATTGCCATCAAAGGCGCAATTGAAAAGGCCGGCCTTGATCCAAAAGAGGTGCAGGAAGTCCTCATGGGCAATGTTCTGTCAGCCAATTTGGGCCAGGCACCTGCAAGACAGGCAGCAATTGGCGCCGGTTTAGGTTACAATGTGCCCTGCACCACAGTGAACAAGGTCTGTGCATCCGGAATGAAATCCGTTATGTTTGCTGCCCAATCCATCATGACCGGACAGCAGGATGTTATTGTTGCCGGTGGAATGGAGAGCATGTCCAATGTCCCCTATTATATTCCAAAAGCCCGTTTCGGATATAAATATGGAAACGGGGAATTGATCGATGGTCTCTATAAGGATGGATTATATGAGGTTTATAATAAATTTGCCATGGGTAACTGTGCTGACAACACTGCCCGGGAAATGAACATTACCCGAAAAGAGCAGGATGCATATGCCATTCAGTCCTACAACAGGGCGGGTGAAGCGTGGAGGGACGGAATGTTCAAGGATGAAGTGATTCCTATCACCCTGACCGATAGAAAGGGAATGGCGACTTTGGTGGATGAAGACGAGGAGTTCAGAAATGTTGTATTTGAAAAAATTCCCAGTCTGAAACCTGTTTTCGATAAAGAAGGAACAGTGACTGCCGCCAATGCTTCCTCAATCAATGACGGTGCTTCCGCCCTGGTTTTGATGAGCAAAGAAAAAGTTAAAGCACTTGGTCTGACTCCTATTGCTGTAATCAGGGGATTTGCAGATGCAGCCCAGGATCCCATATGGTTTACAACATCGCCCGCATTGGCCATTCCAAAAGCAATTCAGAATGCAGGACTGAAAGCAAAGGATGTTGATTATTACGAAATAAACGAAGCATTTTCCGCAGTTGCAATTGCCAATCAACGTCAATTGGAACTTGAGGATGACAGATTGAATATATATGGAGGTGCAGTGGCTTTGGGACATCCTTTGGGAGCTTCAGGAGCAAGAATCATCACTACCCTGAATTCGGTCCTTCATCAAAAAGGAGGAACGATTGGTGTTGCGGGTATCTGCAACGGAGGTGGTGGAGCTTCTGCAATCGTAATTGAAAAACTATGATTTGTATCAGAGGTTGAAACAAAATAAGAATTACCCTTGACCGACGATCTGATTTGAGAATTGGATTTTCGAAGACTACTTTAGCGGGATCAATGACTGATCCCGCTTTTTGTTTTTATGAAAAAGTCTTACCCATTATCGTGCTTTCACATTTTTTTTTATCTCTGTCTGGTTTGCAGGCAATGCGGTATTCGGGGGAATTCCTGATTGGGTTTTTGATTTTTGGGGGATGGTGGCCATACCTGATTCTTCTTTGTTTTCAATTTTGGCTTCCCGAAATTCGCCTGCTGAATCCCGCGGAACAGCCTTAATCCTAGTCAATTGCATCGGCTTTACCATTACCGTGATCATTCTTCAGATCACCAGCATTCTTTCTCAAATTCTTAAATCCCCTATATCTTTTTGTGTTTTTGCCATCTGCCCTGTTGTTGGTTAGGCCGCTTTGATCAGAGGAGGTAATTAAAGGTTGCATAAAAAAGTTTTTTATTCTAAAATTAACATGTTCAAAAAGGTTAATCTCATGATATAAAAAAACAAACAACGAAAAAAGCCGGACACTATATCCAGCTGATTTTTTTAACTCATGAAGATTCAAATAATAATCCTTAACTACATTGACCTAGAAGATACCAAATTATTACAAAAACGATGATGGTTCCAAAACAACCACCTCCAAGTTTTTTGGCACCATATCCTGCCACTATTCCTTTAAATAAATTACCCATGGCTTTGTTTTTTTTGAAAAGGTATAAATTAAATTACAAATTTAGTCAGATACTTAATTCAAAATTTACACAAAAAATTATTATTATTATATAATTTCAACATAAGTCGATTTCCGAAAAAAACTATCTGTTTATACAACCGGCATTTGAAATGGATTTTGGATAAAACAAAACTACCGGTCACCAATCATCCAGTCCCAACAGTTTTCTTCCCAGAGGTGATAATTCTGCTGTGTGATATTTATTCTGTTCATAGCCTCTTGGATCTCCCGGGAAAGCGTAACCTTCCGGCGCTCTTCTATCCCTCCAGGAAGAAATTCTCCATTTCCGCAAGCTTATATTACCTTCCTCAGCCGGCATCATCGAGATATATTGGGCTATACGGACTTTGTCTTTACTCCTGTTTGGACGGATTCCATGTGGTAACGTACTGTTTAAAATCAGCAGATCACCGGCTTCCAAAAGCACTTTCTCAATCGAAAATCCGGTTGTGTCGGGCTGAAAATGGTTTCTGTATTCCGGCTGTGTGAGCTTCCAGGAATCATAGGTTCTGAAAAGTTCGGGAACACATTGAAAACCGCCCATTTCTTCATCCATCTGATCCGCCAACGCCAATACACCCTGTACATTCCGGGGTTTTGTTTCGGGATCATAATCCCAATGAATAAATCCTTTGTATTCAAATCCGGGCCTCAGGGGAAAATTAAGGTTTGCGCGGTCAATGGTGCACCATAGTTTTTCCGTTCCCCAAATATCCGAAAAAGCAGCGTGAACTCTTGGCACCTGCCTGTTATCCCATAAAGTCTGATGATTGTAAACTTCCACCATACCTGTATTTGTCAACTCCTTCATCTGCATCTCCGCTCGTGGTGGGGTATACCAAGTGGAAGGATCACCGGGATCTTTTCCTTCAAATTCCCAAAGAAAATCAGCGGTTTTTTTTACCCGTTCTTTGGGTACCGCATTTTTGATTATCACATAGCCATTGTGAAGCCAAAACTCCCAGTCCTGATCAGAAAGGACTTTTAGTGGTAAATTGTCACTCCTGTCATTCAATTTTATTTTGCTGCTTTTGGCTGTGGAAGGATTCCCCGGGATTTCCTTGTGAAGATTTTCAGGAGTCTGGCTTCGGATCGTGTTTTGCTTTTCCATTTTGCTAATAATTTTTCGTCTTCAAAATTTTAAACCTGAACCTGATGATAAGCTTCATAACGGTCCAGTCCACATTGTTCCATAAAGGAATTGTTAAACAGCTGCTGCACTTCTTTGCTCATCACCCTTGATCGCTGCCTTTTCCAGCTGATCAGTTTATCCTGCCCATACATCCATATCAGTCTTTCCTCATTGAGAACTCCGTTGATCTTTCCCCAGTGCAGGGTATATTTTATATTATTGGATTCCATACAATTTATCACCGATTCCAGAAAAAGATAATTGATCTTGGCATCGACACCATCCAGTTCCAACACGCAGGTATTTTCCCATCGGGTAAATCCAAGAGTCGCTTTGCTGCCTTTGACAAACCTAAAGGCAAATATACCTGCCAATTTATGGACCTTATTGATATTCAGACAATGATCTATTACCTTCTTGACATCCTTAATGTCCAATCCAATAGCTGCACTGAACAGCTGCCCTCTGAATATGGTATTGCGGAAAGTCTCGCCGATTGTGCCAACGGCTTCCTCGGGTCGGTCATAGGCCAAGTCAAATAATGAATTCACGATCTTGGGAATCAAAACATTATTCATCTTTCCGAACCTGGTCTGGATCTTGTCCAATACCGCCTGCATCAATCCCAAGGTATCATCTCCATAGGTATAACCCTCTCCCTGAACATCAATGGGTTTGTAACCTTCACGATAAACGGTTTTGTACATCGCCCGCATGTATATTCCCTTTTTGGAATCTCCATATGCAAAATCATGTGGATTCAAGGCAAGTTCAAAATGGTATAATAGACGTTCCTTATCTGCCAATGGATATTTCAAGTGTTTTTCGATGCCTGACAGCTCTCCCAAACAAATGGCTTTTTCCACTGCTTCATCAAAGGGTATCCGCTCTCTTTTTTGTTCCAAAAGAAATTTATCCTCTACTTCTATCAATACGCCATGGATGATACCGAAACTCCCAAAACTAACTAAAACCGCATTGAATAATTCGTCATCCGGAATTGCTGTAGCGCCCAGCTTGTCATGAAACCTGGAGGAAGTCAGCCTGTTGCTGGACCGTTCTAGATAGTAATGTTTATCAGGATCTGAAATCAAATGGATGCCATGGATCATTTCGGAAAGTGAACCATAAAACAGTGCTGCACCATGTGTACCGGTTGAGAATGCCCCTACAATGGTTTGACCATTGCTGCCTCCGCTTGCCTTGAGACTTTTGGCAGGTTTACATTGTTGCTCAAGGTATTCATTGATACCGATGATGGTATTTCCACACTGCAAAAATCTGTAATTGTCTGGATTTACCCCGTTTTCCAACACTTCCGGAAGAAAGTTCTCGTTTGACATGGTAAACTTATGCCTTAATTTTTTGGTGTTGATGATCGCATCGTTGGCAACGGCAACCTTACTAAGAGACCAGCCACTTCCCATGGCTCTGATTTTCATTTTTGCATCCAACGCACTTTGAATGATCCACTGCAGATTTTCGGTGCATTTCCTGTATTGATCCATAGGATCCAAATCCTGAAATGCCGGATCATTCAATATGAGATCGAAAGACTGGTTTTCAGCCAGAGGCTGTACAAAATTATCATGAACATTAGAAAATTCTTTGATGTTCCAGGGAATCACTCCGGCAGGATATGGCATGGCAGTTTGGGTTAAAGATGCTAAAATTCCCCGGGAATGGGTTCTACGGGGCAACACTCATATACCAGTGTCTGAGGCACAACCATCCCAAAGGATATGGCTGAAAAAAAGACATTCTTAAAGCTGGATTTTGTGGTTACAATACAGAGGGAGGGACAGAAAGAAGCTGTCTGAATATCCTTTGGCTGTTTCAAGCCCCAAAAATAGGATGTTCTTGTGATCACGACAGGCACTGCGCTATCAGAGTCATATTTTGAGACCACTCTGAGATTTGCACAACTTGCAAAAACAACCAAGAGTGATAACAAGAGGATATTTGAATTCAATTTATTTTTTGTTAACATTTTTCTGAAATTGAATTTTATCAAAATGAAAATTTTCACTGCCAAAGCCATGAGGAAAAAACTATTTCTTATTTTAAATGGATAAGGATCAGGAATTAAGAATAAGAAAAGATACAAATATTCTATATAAAACAGTAAGTGAGAAATAAATAATTTTGATTATCCATCAAGGTTTTAAGATCCTGTGGAAGGTTTCAAAAATTTTGTGTGTATCCGCTATTCTGCCAGTAGAATCTGTTTGATTAGGAAAATGGCTAGAAGACTGAAGAAGGAGGTGGGAAGAAGACAACAATTTAGATTTCCCCCAAGATCCTGTTGAATTTTGGCAGACACTGGCATCATTGCGGATATTCATAAAAAAAATTTATTTAAATTTAAGGTAATACCATACAGTCACAAAATCAGCTGATGACATGAACAAAACTCAAGAGACAGAAAGCAGTGTTTCCGATTTTATTGAATCGCTAGAAAGTGAACAAAAGAGAAAAGACAGTTACAAGTTGGTGGATATATTCAGGGAAGTATCGGGTTGTGAAGCCAAACTTTGGGGAGATAGCCTGATTGGCTTTGACAACTATCATTATAAATATGAAAGCGGGCGGGAAGGGGACTTTTTCGTTGTGGGATTTTCACCAAGAAAAAATGCTATCTCCCTTTATTTTTCCTGTGATGTACAAGAACAGTATAAAGACATTCTGTCCAAACTAGGAAAACATAAGACGGGAAAAAGCTGTTTGTACATCAACAAACTATCCGACATCAAAGTGGATGTCTTAAAAGAACTGGCTAAAAATTCCATTGAATTTACTCTTCAAAAATATCCCCACAACTAGGGACATGAAACACAGCCTTACTCCACGCTTTGCCGGAATCGGTGTGATAGGGATACTATCAGTAACCCTTGTTTTTCATTTTATGGTACTTTCAGGGTTAATTCCATTTGATATTACCTGGGGAGGCAGGCTAGAAAACAGGCAGCAAATGCTTGTTTTCGAATCTCTTTCCATCCTGATCACAGTGGCTATCCTTTCCCTTGTAGCGGTTAGGCTCGGCTATCTGAAATGGCAGATTCCGCCTGTCGTCGTTACTTCCGTTTTTTGGATTTTGACAGGAATATTTATCTTGAACACCCTCGGAAACCTTCTTGCCAACAATAGTTTTGAAAACATATTAGGTTCCTTATTAACCGCAATACTGGCTGTTTTTTGCTGGAAGTTAGCTGTAACAATAAATATGGGAGGACAATAAACAGCAGGAAAGCCGCAGGATTTTATGCTGCGGCCTTTTGTAAAATTCTTTAAAGTCTGTATTACACAGATATCTTGACCTGGCCGTCCTTTTTGACCGCCTCATAAATGGCATCAATGATGATCATATCCTTCAAACCTTCAACTCCATCAACCGGTACTTTTGGCTCTTTGCCCTCCAGAATAATAGCAGCCATTTCATCCATCTGAACAGTTTGATGGGTAACATGAGGCAGGTTCAATTCCCCTTTGTGGGTTTTTCCCTTTATAGGACCATATCCTGTTGCAGGATGAAGTTCTGCAAATCCCTGATCTCCATTGAGGAAAAAACGATCCAGGTTGCTCATGGCGTAGGTTGACAAACAGGAAGCCACAGCCCCTCCCGGGAAACCGAACTGAAACTGAATGGTCTCATCAACTCCCTCTTTAAATTTTTCAGGATTGTTTTTGGTTTCCTGTGCTGTTACCCAAATGGGCTCTTCTCCTATCATATACCTGGCTCCGTTGACGGCATAAATACCAATATCCATCATGGCACCGCCGCCCGAGAGTTCTTTATTCAGTCTCCACTGACTTGGATCACCGATTTTGAATCCGGCCAATCCTTGGAAAAACAGCACCTTGCCTAACTCACCTTCTTCCCTCATGCGGATGATTTCAAGTGTATTGGCTTCAAAGTGCATTCTGTAGCCGATCAGTAATTTTACACCTGCATTTTTACAAGCCTCCACCATTTCTCTAGCTTCTTTTGCATTGACGGCCATCGGTTTTTCGCAGATCACATGTTTTCCTGCTTTGGCAACTCTTAATGTCTGACCGTGATGGAGACCGTTTGGTGTTATGATATATACCGCATCTATATCGGGATTGTCTTTTATGGCATCAAAATTTTCGTAGTTGTAAGAGTTCTTTTCCGGGATATTGTATTTTGCCTGCCAGTCTTTTATTTTGGAAGGTGTCCCGCTGATAACGCCTGTTATCTTGGCCCTTTTGCTTGATTGCATGGCTTCTGCTACCCGGGTTCCATAACTTCCCAATCCCATGATTGCCACTTTCAGAATAGGTCCGTCGTAAGGTTCATTATAATAGGATTCCAGTTCTTTGGCACTAAAGCTGGTCAAAAATGGTAATGTGAAAGCGGATAATGTAATTTTTTGAATAAAATTGCGACGTGAAGACATATAAGGATTGGTTTTTTAGGTTAAAGAAAATCGTTTTTTTAAAATGAAAATAATTCGGGAGTTAATTTAAACCATTAAAATTTAATTTAAAATGTTTGGACTGATGATTTCCTTAGTTATAAATAATATCCTCTGAATCATTGGATTTTAAATTCTTCAGAAGGATTGGCTGTCTATCTTGATTAGATATGCGCCATGACTATTCTATAGGCACAAACATATTGAATTAGCAGTACGATTCTCTTACTACCTGTGTCCCAATCAAGTGAGTCGTGATATAAAACCCTGGTCCTTCAATATGGCAAGTGGAAATAATTATTATAAAAAAATAAAATTGTTTTGGAAATTAAACACTGTTCAGTTAAATTTGAATGTTCAATAGATAATCATGACGATAGCTGATAGAAAAGTACGGGAAAAAGAAGAACTCACTCAGCAAATTTTGGCTGCGGCAAGGTCCCTATTTTTAGAAAAGGGTTTTGAGAAAACCTCTATCCGGAACATTGCGGATCGGATTGATTATAGTCCCGGAATTATCTACCATTATTTTAAGGATAAAAACGAAATTTTTCATGCCCTTCATACCGAAGGTTTTTCGGAGTTGAGGAAAAAGATGGAAGTCTTGGCTGTAGTGGAAAACCCCATGGAAAGACTTAAAGCGATGGGTAAAATATATATTCAATTTGCGCTGAAAAACAGTGATATATATGATTTGATGTTTATTATTGAAGCTCCTATTGACCATGTCAAAGACAGTAGTGATCCCTGTTGGAACGAAGGGTCAGGTGCCTTTGGCGCCCTTAGAAGCACCATCAAAAGCTGCATGGACCAGGGTCATTTTGAAGGGCATCATTTGGAACATATAACCTTTATGATCTGGGCCACTGTTCATGGAATGGTTTCTTTACAGATCAGAAAACGTACCGATATTATTACCCCGGAGGAAGTTGATGGTATTGTTGATAACGGATTTAAAGCCTTTTTAAAAATACTCGATAAACTCTGATTTTTTTTGTCAATTTATTAAACACTGTTCAATTTAAACACATTGTTAAAAATTATGAAAAACTTTAATCTCAAATTCCTAATCATCAGCATGATCTTCTTCAATTTACTGCCGAAAGTCAATGCTCAATCTGTACTTGATGAATATCTTTCGGAAGGGTTGGAAAACAACCTTGTCCTCAGGGATAAAATCATTTCCTTGGATCATAGCCTGTTAGCGCTAAAAGATGCAAAAAGTTACTTTCTCCCATCAGTGGAATTCGGAGCCAATTATAACTTGGCCCAAGGGGGAAGGATTATCGCATTCCCTGTTGGTGATCTATTAAACGGTGTTTATAGTTCTCTCAACACCCTGCTGGATCAGCAACGGTTTCCCCAACTTGAAAATATTCAGGAACAGTTTCTCCCTAATGATTTCTATGATACCAGATTTCGGATCTCTTACCCCATCCTCAATACCGATATCTATTATGGAAAGCTGATCAGTAAGGAAAAGGTAAAACTGGAGCAGTATGAACTGGATCTTTATCAGGCAGAACTTACGAAAAACATCAAGCAGGCCTATTACAGTTATTGCCTGGCGCATACGGCTGTTGAGATTCTGGAAAACGCAATGGTTCTTGTCCAACAAAACCTGAAGGATAACCAATCCTTATTGAGTAATGGAAAAGGACTTCCGGCGCAGGTGCTGAGGTCGGAAAGTGAGGTGGAAAACATAGAGGCTCAGCGGATTGATGCTGAAAACAAATTGAAAAATGCTGCCTATTATGTGAATTTCCTCCTCAACCGCCCTTTGGAAATGCCGGTCATTTTTGAAGACCAAATCTACCCTTCCGGGCTTGTAAACGAGATGTTATCGGAGGAAAATTATGAAAACCGAGCTGAGATTTTGAAAATTAACGCGGCTCAAAATATTCAACAAACCCTGCTCAGATCACATCGAAAATTCGCTGTTCCAAAAATCAATTCTTATTTGGATCTGGGACTTCAAGGTTTCGATTTTGAGCTCAATAAACAAAGCCAGTATTACCTTTTTGGGTTGCAGCTGTCCACTCCTGTATTTCAGGGAGGAAGAAACAGAAATCAGATCAAACGGACAAAACTCCGAATAGAATCATTGGATCATCAAAAAAATCTGTTGGAAAATCAGATTGATATGGCTATCCGATCTGCCAAAAATAATATCAGTGCTTCAGAAGCTGCCAGGAAATCTGCGGAAACGAAACTAAAGTCGGCAGGTGCCTACCTCAGGCTTTTGGATAAGGGCTATAAAGAAGGAACCAATAGCCTGATCGAATTCATAGATGCAAGAAATCAATATACCCAAGCAGTTTTGCAAGTAAGTATTGCCAGCTATTGCCTTTTAACAGCCATTGCAGATTTAGAAAGAGAACTCACCATCATTCAATAAAATCCTTTTTTATGAAAACTATTAAAAACATCCCCCATATTTTGGCTTTTGGAAGCCTATTGATTTTAGCTGCCTGTGGAACCAAAGGCAATCCATTGAAATCAGAAATCCCTCTTGGTCAAATTCCGGTGAAAATTTGGAATATTGAAATATTCGAGGGTTTAATACCTCTTCATGGATCAGGTAAATTCACCACCGATGATGAAATCATACTTTCATTCAAAACCGGCGGCATCATCAGTGAGGTATTTGTTTCTGAAGGTGATTTAGTCAAGAAAGGACAGGTTTTAGCCACTTTGGATATGACCGAAATCAATACCGGTGTTGCTCAAGCCCAACTGGTATATGAAAAGGCATTGCGCAATTTTGAAAGAACCGGGCGCCTTTTGGCAGACAGCGTGGCAACTTTGGAACAGGTCCAAAACAGTAAAACTGCACTGGACCTTGCCGGCCAAACATTGGCGGCGGTCAATTTCAACAAGGCATATTCTCTGATCCGAGCACCCAAAGAAGGCTATGTCCTGAAAAAATTCGCCAATGCGGGCCAACAGGTCTCGGCAGGATCCGCTGTGGTCCAGATAAACGGCACCGCCAAAGGAAGCTGGAAACTAAAAGTAGCGATGAGCGACAAAGACTGGGCAGCTATCTCAGAAGGCAATTCAGCAACCATTCAAACTGCTGTGGAGGCTGATAAAAATCATGCCGCGACTGTAGTACAAAAAACAAAATTGGCTGATCCCATGACCGGGGCTTATGTTGTGGAGTTGGAATTTTTGGAGAATGAACCGGAATTTCTTGCCAGTGGTATGTTCGGATCGGCCATTATTTTTACAAAGACAAAGCAGATATCCTGGAACATTCCGTTCGAAGCACTTTTGGATGCCAATGGTGGCCATGGGTTTGTTTTTATTACAGAAGACGGACTAAAGGCAAAAAAAATCACCGTTAAAACCGGGTCGATTTTTCATGATCGCATCCAGATTCTGGAAGGTTTAGAAAATTACTCACAACTGATAATATCAGGTAGCGCCTATTTGACAGACCAATCACCTATCAAAATCCAACAATAAGATGAGGATCTCCAACTTCGCCGTAAAAAATCATCAATTTACGCTGGTCATATTTTTGATGACCATTATCGTAGGTATCACTACCTTTTTGAATATGCCCAGAAGTGAAGACCCAGCCACGGAGTCTCCGCAATTTCCAATCATTATTGTTTATCCAGGCACAAGTCCAAGTGATATGGAGGAGTTGATAGTGGAGCCACTGGAAAAGCGGATATATGCCTTGGAAGATATCAAAAGAATCAAAACCAAAATCAGTGATGGAGTAGCTGTCCTCAATGTGGAGTATAAATATGAATCCAACGTCAATGATAAATATCAGGAATTGGTCAGGGAAGTCAACAGCATGCGAAACCAGCTGCCCGAAGATATTCTGAGTATTGATATCAACAAGGTGACGCCCTCGGATGTCAACATCCTACAAATCGGCCTGATCAGTGAAAACAGTTCGAGAGAATCCTTAAAAAAATACAGTGAAAACCTACAGGATGAGCTGGAAAAAATCAATGCTTTGAAGAAGGTTGAAATCCATGGACTTCCCGAGGAAATCGTGAGAATTGACCTGAACCTTCAAAAGATGGCTCAAAACAATATTCCACTTCAGGCTGTGATCGGCAGTATCCAAAGTGAAACCGGGAATATCCCGGGAGGGACGATAGAGGCGGGAAACAAAGCATTTAATATCAAAACAAGTGGGAATTACAAAGATTTACAAGAAATAGCAAACACCTTGGTTTATTCAGTTCAGGGAAATAGTGTAGCGTTAAAGGATCTAGCCAACGTCCATATGGATTTTGAAGCCGGCAAGCACATTACCAGGCTCAATGGCTACAGAGCTGCTTTTGTCACAGCCGCTTTAAAGGAGGGGGAAAATATTACTCAGATCCAGGAGGAATACCTCCCGGTGTTGGCGCAGTTCAAGACCGCCCTGCCTTCCAATATCGACATGGTGCTGGCCTTTGATCAGGCAGATTTTGTCAACAAAAGACTGGGCGGGTTGGGCTTTGATTTTATTATTGCGATTTTATTGGTTTCCATCACATTGCTTCCACTGGGGACACGTGCGGCCCTGATCGTCATGATTTCCATTCCGCTGTCCCTGGCCATTGGCTTGGTATTGCTCAATGTATTGGGCTTCAGCCTTAATCAACTGAGCATTGTAGGTTTGGTGGTCGCTTTGGGACTTTTGGTGGATGACAGCATAGTGGTGGTTGAAAACATCGAGAGATGGCTCAGGGAAGGCCATTCCAGAATGGAAGCAACGTTATTGGCTACCAAGCAGATCGGCTTGTCTGTGGTGGGCTGCACCGTCACATTGGTTATTGCTTTTATGCCTTTGGTGTTTTTGCCTGAGGGAGCGGGAGACTTTATCCGAAGTCTGCCGGTGGCTGTCATCACTAGCGTCCTGGCATCTATGTTGGTATCATTGACCATTATCCCATTTCTCTCCAGCAGATTATTGAAACAGCATGGACCTGAATATAAAGGGAATATTTTTCTAAAATCCCTTAAAACCTTGATTTCCAGAAGCTATGCACCCATTTTGGACAGATCACTGGCCAATCCGGTTAGAACTTTGATGATTGCATCGGTTATTTTTGCTTCTTCCATGGCTTTGTTTCCTGTCATCGGATTTAGCTTGTTTCCTCCTTCGGAGAAACCGCAGTTCCTGATCAACATCCTGACACCCATCCAAACCAGGATCGGAGAAACTGATGGTGTGTCACGAAAAGTTGAGGCTGCTCTGAAAGAAATACCTGAAGTGGATTTTTTCTCTACCAATGTCGGTCAAGGAAATCCCAGAATCTACTACAACGTCATCCCGGAAAATGAAAGAACTGATTTTGCTCAGATTTTTGTCCAGCTACAACCCAATACCTCCACCCAAAAGAAAACGGAAATCACTGAATTGCTGCGGGCAAAATTCAACAGCTATGTGGGTGCAAAAATTGAAGTCAAAAACTTTGAACAGGGCCCTCCCATGAATGCCCCGGTAGAAGTCAGGCTTTCGGGGGATAACCTGGATAGTTTGAGGCAGCTCGCAAAAAAGGTTGAAAGGATTTTATATGAAACCCCTGGAACAATATATATAGACAATCCTGTCAGCAATCTGAAAACCGATATCAAAGTAGCCATTCAAAAGGAAAAAGCAAGATCTCTTGGTATCAACATTATCGAGGCGGACCGATCTGTGCGATTGGCGGTGGCGGGTCTAAAAATGGGATCATATTCCGATATCAAAGGAGACAAAAAAGACATTATCGTCACCTCCCCCAAAACGGAGCGGGCCTCGCTAATGAGCTTTGACAATCTATTCATCAATAACGATCAGGGTGCAGCAATTCCAATCAGGCAAATTGCCAGCTTCGAATTAGAAAGTTCACCTTTATACATCAACCACTACAACAAAATCAGGTCCGTCTCCGTCTCGGCTTTTGTAGCAGAAGGCTTTTTGGTAGACCGGGTGATGAATGAAGTTGCCGCAACAATGGAAAATCTTAATATCCCAATGGGTTATTCTTACAAGATGGCAGGAGAGGCAGAATCACGGGAAGAGTCCTTTGGAGGTTTTGAAACGGTCATTCTTGTAACGGTTTTCATGTTTATTGCCGTATTGATCCTGCTTTTCAAAACCTTCAAAAGTACCATAATTGTCCTTTCAGTTATTCCGCTGGGTATGGTAGGGGCCTTACTTGCGCTCTGGATAACGGGAAATTCGCTTTCGTTTGTGGCCATCATCGGATTGATAGCTTTGGCTGGCATAGAGGTGAAAAATTCAATTCTGTTGGTTGACTTCACAAATCAATTGAGGATGGAAGGAAAATCCCTGGATAAATCCATACGTGAAGCAGGGGAAATACGTTTCTTACCCATTGTTTTGACAACTTTAACCGCTATCGGAGGGCTTACCCCCATCGCCTTGTCAACCAATCCGCTGATTTCACCTTTAGCCATCGTATTGATAGGAGGTTTGATCAGCTCGACGGTATTGTCAAGAATAGTGACACCTGTTGTGTATAAGCTCTTGCCGCCTAGGATTGTTGGGTGAGTGGAGTGTCGGATGACCGATGACTGATGTGGGGTGTTGGGTGAACGGAGGTGGGAGGTCAAATAATGAGGTCTAATGGCTTAAAGCAACCTAATTGTGGAATATCCCATCAGTTACAAATTACCCATTTATTTATCTAAACCAACTTAAAATGAAAAACATCACAGCCCTCAAAAAAGCCATTGGAATATTCAAATCCTATGGAATCCCTTTAACAGGAAAAAGAAAATCAGCAAGTTTTTATCAAGAACTCCATATGGACAAAGTTTTTGTTTCGGGTTTGGTTTTTGAATTGGAATATGAATTGAAGAAGGAATTGGAGGATGAAAAAGCAGAACAGGTTCAGACCCCTTCCCAATTAATCGAATATCTGATGAGTGCATAGAACTTTCCATCATTGAATTTGTTGAATACAGGAAAAGCTTTAATAATGAAGCAAAAAAAGTATCTTTTATTTCTTTTAATACCCATCAGTATGATGCTCTTTTTTAAAGACACCGATAAAAATCCTTCCAATACGTATGTTTCTAATCCGGATCTAAAAACTGTCAATTTTCATCCTTCCTGGTCCGGAACACCAAAAGGGGATGATGGAAAGTTTCGGAATCTTTATCATCCGTTTGAATCCAGTTTATTGGATGTTTTAAAATGGAAACTCAGCACCAATCCTCAAAAAGAGGAAAAAGAATATGATAACAGGCGCCTGAATGTTGATTTTGATCCGGCAATAATTTCAGGGACAGAGGATTATATGATATGGATGGGTCATGCCTCCTATTTGATGCGAATCAATGGCGTGACACTTCTGATAGATCCGGTACTCCTGGACAACATGTTTCTTAAAAGAAAAAGCAATCTTCCAATGCCTGTGGAACAGATTCCCCCGCTGGATTATATCTTGATTTCCCACGGGCATAGGGATCATTGTGATAAGAAAACCATTGAATTGCTATCCACACTTCATCCAAAAGTGACATTTCTGGTCGGTCTGGAGATGAAAAGTTTGTTATCATCCTGGACAACCGGACATCAAATTCAGGAAGCGGGTTGGTACCAAGAATATGATACAGGGGATTCCGATTTGAAAATCACATATCTTCCCAGTCGACATTGGTCGAGAAGGGGATTATTTGACCAAAACGAGATTTTGTGGGGCGGATATTATTTTCAAACCTCTTCCACCTCTATCTATTTTATGGGGGACAGTGGATATGGGCCACATTTTCAAGACATCAAAAATATTCTCGGTGCTCCTGAGTATTGTATTATGGGAGTAGGGGCTTTTAGACCAGAGTGGTTTATGTACCAGTCCCACATCAGCCCGACAGATGCCATCAAAGCTTTCAATGAAATGGACGGAAGATATTTTATTCCCATGCATTTTGGGACTTTTGATTTGTCGGATGAACCGCTTCTGGAGCCATTGGATATACTGAAAGAAAATGCCGATGAGTTGGATGGGCAACTGATTATGCCGGTTATCGGTCAAAATCTTTTAGTTACCAAAAATCCTGTTGCTTCCTCGCTCAAAGACCAGCAATTCTCAAAGGAAAATTATTTGTAGAGATTCTCCAATCTTTTCATTTTACGGCTTGGTGAGAAGTTAAAATTATCCGGAGTTCAATGAATCTCTGATCATTGAGTAATCGGCTGGACCTTTTTTCAAACATAAATTATTTCTCTCTTCACGCATAGACACAAAGAAATTTTTTATTTTTAATCAAAGCTTTCCGCAACCTGATTTCTTCTCTCGCATTACGGCCTCTGCGACTATGTGGTAATCCAATTTCTTCGCTGTCTGTATTTCCTCGGGCTACCGAGGCTTTGCAAAGTCCATTAACCTAAACCTTCACAGTCTTCCATGTCCCCTTTCTAAAAATCCAGAAGGCAACAATTGCATGCAGGGAATGGCAAAATGCAATACTGATGTACAAGCCCATTACTTCCCAATCCATAATAAATGCCAGCACATAAGCCAATGGAATCTCTATAATCCAAAAAACCCCTATATTGATCAATGCAGGCGTTTTGGTATCGCCTGCTCCGTTGAAAGCATTAGTGACCACCATGCCGACGGCAAAAAACACGTAACCCAACACAATTACTTTAAGCCCGTCCGCTGCCAGCTGCCGTACATCAGGTTTGTCAGTAAAGATACCTGCCAAAACATCTCCGAAAAGTAAATACAAAACGGTCACCATGGCTAAAAAAATCACATTATATCGGGCGGTCAACCAAACCGAAATCTCAGCCCGCCGAAATTTTTCTGCTCCCAGGTTCTGACCGACCAAAGTTGCGGCGGCTCCTGACAGTCCCCATGCGGGCATCAGTGTAAACAGCAAAATCCTGAAGGCTATTGTAAATCCTGCTACGGATACACTGCCGAATTCAGCAGTCATCCTGGTCAAGGCAATCCATCCCACAGAATCAATCAGAAACTGCCCCATTCCTCCTGCAGAAATATTGATGATTCTCTTGATGACCTGCAGATTCAGAACAAGGTTTTCTTTCAGAATCACCAACTTGTGTTTGCCATTCAATAGGTGATATAATTGATAAAACACACCAACACTCCTTCCAAATGTTGTGGCAATTGCTGCACCTGTCAACCCGAAACCTTCAAAACTTCCCAATCCAAAAATCAGCAAAGGGTCAAGAATAATATTCAAACCATTGGAAATCCAAAGTGCCCGCATGGCTAGGTGAGGCTGTCCCGCTCCCCGGAAAGCGCCGTTCATAAGAAACAAAAGCATAATGGCTGTATTTCCACCGAGTATGATTCTGCTGTAGCCGATGCCTGTTCGCAGAACCTCATCTTCAGCCCCCATCAAAATCAAGAGATTTTCGGCAAATATCCATCCCAATATTCCAAGAAGGACCGAAACCAATCCACCAAATGCAAGCAGCTGAAATGCCGCGCTTCCCGCCTCCTTATAATCCTTCTCTCCCACTCTTCTTGAAATCAAGGCTGTTGCAGCCATGCTGATCCCCATGCCGACAGCATAAACCAGCACAATAACCGCTTCAGTCAATCCCACAGTGGCCACTGCATGCTCTCCAAGCCTGCCGACGAAGAAAATATCCACCACAGCAAAAAGCGATTCCATCAGCATTTCCAGAATCATGGGAATAGCCAACAGAACAATTCCTGTCTTCAGATTCACTTTGGTATAATCCTGCTCTTTACCTTTCAGAGCATCTTTAATCAATTGCCACATAAAAATAGAAAAGCTGCAAATTTAAATAATTGTATTTCGCTTTTTTGCCGAAGGTCAAAAAATCTGCTTCAATCGGCAAAAAAGATTGATTGGAACTGTGAAATTATTTCGATTTTTATACAGTTTGTAAAAAATTCCATCATTGATTCATAAAAAATATAGGTAAGTGTATCATTTCTCTAATTTTGGAAGGAACGTTTTTCACAGTAAAACTTTAAGCCTTGTTACCTCCTGACCAATCAGAATCCTTTGACACCGATCTTTTCTTTAATTTGTTGACAGCCAACCCAATCAAGGAACGCGATTTACAATACATTTTAAAGATTAGGAATTGCTGATCTGAGATTTATGCTGTATCTATATCCGCTATTCTGTCTGTAGGCTGTGTTCATCTAAGAAAATGGCAAGAGGACCCTTGCCTGCAGGCAGGAATGTACTCAGCAATCTAATGTCAAACAAAGGGTCTATTGGATATTGACATTTACCTGAATCATTAATCATTGCGGATATACATTTTATGTTGAATCCAAAATTGAATTTTTCATGTCCTCAACTTTATTCATCTTAATTCCTGAAACAAATCAGCATTAGGATAAAATCTCTTCCTCCTCAGGCGGTTCGTAAATGAAAAATTTAAACTGATCATGCTTGCAGGTGGCTTTCACTGAGGAAGTATTTGGAATAACTTCACCATCAATCTGAAAATCGGCAGCGTCAAGATTTCTTATTTCAGCCTGCTTTACTTTCCATGTTTTTACCAAATCGGATTCATCCAGTGTTCCCCTGAACATAGCTATGGACAAAGATGCTATTTCATCAAAACCCTGTGGATTTAGAGCTATGATTTCCATCAATCCATCATCCATCTTCCCGGTGGGATTAATAGATGCACCTGTTCCATATTTATCTCCATTGGCAATAACCAACATCTTGGCTTCGACCGTTTCTGTTTTTCCATCCGTTGTTATTTCGAATCGATAGGGTTGCATATCAAAAAATTGCCTTAAAGTACTTTTAAAGTAGGTAACCATACCACGTCCGTCATCCTCGTCAAATTTCTTGACAAGTCCGGCATTGAATCCAAAATCACTGAGATGAAGACAGATCTCGCCGTTAATATCGAGATAATCCATTGATTTCATCTTGGATGTTGATATCGCATGAATCGATTCGGTAATATTGCTGATGCCTAGGCATTTGGCAAGTCCGTTGGCGGAACCCAGGGGAATGATCCCGATAGGAGCGTCAGATCCAATCAAAACCTCAACCACCATTTTCACTGTGCCGTCGCCGCCTCCGATAAGAATTCCATCATAATCCTGATTTTCACTAATGATTTTTTTGATCTTTTCCACATCATTTTTTCCTGTGGTTTCAAATTCCTCAAGCTTGATGTCCGGCATCAATTCATTTATCATTTCTATGACATTTTCCCGCTCATCCCCATTTCCCGAAACAGGATTGAGAATATATAAAAATCTCTTGCTATCCATTGTTAGTCAATATATCCTTTTTTTTTTGCATGCTCCATCGCTTCATCAGTATTCGACACAAAGACCATTTCGGGTTCGGCTCCTCCAAGGATTTCTTTAAGTTCCTGTCGTCTTTCCTCTTCCAGATTTTTGATCTGCCTGATGTATATAGCCAAAATTCGTCCCGGATTATACTTTACAACTTCCGCGTAAATTTCCGGATCATGCTGACCACTGTCTCCAATCAGAATAAACTTCATGCCGGAGTATAACGACAAAAGCATCTTAACTTTTTCTTTTTTATGTTCATGGCTTCCTCCACCGGATTTCCAGATATTGCTCAGGTTTACATACAAATCCTTAAGGAGCATTGGGCCCGGAGGAATGTTTCTATATTCCAGAAAATCCTTGATCATATCAAAGAGATTCCAATCGCTGCTCGAAACATAGAATATCGGATTCTTTCCACCGTGAGTAAGCGCCTTATAGAAATCGCTCACACCTGGAAATGGCCTTCTTGTATAAGCATTCTTAGAAATTGATAACCAAAGCTTTTTGCCCACATCAGTTGCATGGGAAATCAGTATCGTGTCATCAATGTCCGATATGATGCCCATGGGATGATAAGAAGGGTATTGCTGCACTTTCAAAAAACTTTCCTCTGTTTCAGGTTTCAACCCCTCCTCGGGAAACAACCTGAATTCGATATATTCTTCGTTCTGAGCATCAGGTGTGTTGTTATTAAAAGAACATTCTATTATCCCTTCGCTGTCGCTTTCAAGCGTTTTTTCCTGTTTCTGAAAAGTAACCGAAACCCTGGTGTCCACCACACTGCTTCCTGCATACCTGCGAAAAGCCCCAAGGATATTCCGGAGGTAATTCTTTTTCGGAGAAGGTTTGCTTTGTCTGTAAGTTTCTATTACCCGGGCTTTAAAAAAAATTTTGTTTTCATTACCAAAAGCATATAAGGGTTCTATTTTAACCTCGTCAAGTTTTCCTAAAAGCTTCTTTAATTTGGATATTGAATATCGAAAAGGAAATGTTAAAACTTTAAATACCATATTGCAAAAAGATCAAATTTTACACCGGATTAAAAATTAATCTTTCAAAAACCTAAGTAATTGTAACAGAAACTATGTTTTATTGAGCTCATGGGTTCCTTTAAAGCTTTGTTGCTGTCGTGAGTGATCGCCGGTGCGATCCAGATTGCTCTTGATTTTGCCAAGGTCGGTACCATTTCTCATTATTTTCCTTCGAATGTAATTGAAGAAATACTGGCGGCCATCGGTATCATTATTATATTCACCCGGCTGCCCCATGCAATTGGGTATGAAGATGTCTATGAAGGTGATTTTTTTTCATATATACCAATGGTCTGGTGCACAATCTTTTTTTATGTTTTCAATGCGGTGAATTTTGCACATATAGGTGCGATTCTGGTTACACTTATTTCTTTGGGAATTCTCATTGCCTTCAATAATATACAGGCTTTGAAAAAACTGAAAGTGCTGCCGCAGCAGGCCAACCAAACCCAAAACGGTCAATGGCCTTTTGCAACCATCCTAAGCCGTATTGACAGCAGGATGTCTGCGGAAATGATTTTTGACTAAGGTATGGGAGATATTTTTCAATCAGAATAGCCGGAAATATATATAATAAATACAGGCATCCTAGACAGCATGGTATTCGCCTGCAATCTTGCCGGTTCAAACTTTTGGTGGCATTGGGACATACCCGATGTGGGTGCAGTAAAAGGAGCCCGTGACCATGTGGAAATAGGTGGGTTTTGGAATTTACTGGTATCATGGCCAAATACCTATAGGATATTTTTTGGGGAAGGGAAACTGTCCCTATTTTTTTGAGAATACAGCTAAATAAAAATGGTTACCTTTGCGGTTACTTTACTCAAAAGATACGGCAAGTTGCTAGCCATTTGGTAGATTATTCCATTGCTGTTTTAGAAAATGCAACGTCTCAGCCAGCCTCAAAAATCATAACAAAGAATGCCTTTTAAAAAATTAGGATTAATAGAACCTATCCTCAAAGCTTTGAGTGTAGAAGGATACACCACCCCCACCCCAATCCAACAACAAGCAATTCCATTGGTTCTCGAAAAAAGAGATCTTCTGGGTTGCGCACAGACCGGAACAGGAAAAACCGCAGCTTTTGCGATTCCGATTCTCCAACTGTTAAGCCAACAAAAACAAAAAAGATCAGGGATTAAAGTTTTGATTTTGACCCCTACCCGTGAACTTGCCATTCAGATCAATGACAGTTTTGCAGCATATGGAAAATTCACATCCATTTCCCACACGGTAATATTTGGGGGGGTATCTCAATTGCACCAAACAAATGCTTTGAAAAGAGGCATTGATGTACTGGTAGCAACTCCGGGCAGATTGCTGGACCTGATGAATCAAGGTTTCATAGATCTGCGACAGTTGGAAATCTTCGTTTTGGATGAAGCTGACAGGATGCTTGACATGGGCTTTATCCATGATGTCAAAAAGGTGATTGCAAAATTACCTGCAAAAAGACAGACGCTTTTCTTCTCGGCCACTATGCCACCGGAGATCCAAAAACTGGCAGATGTGCTGTTAAAACATCCAGCCAAGGTAGCAGTGACTCCACCTTCTTCAACAGTGGATAAAATAGATCAAAGCCTTTATTTTACAAATAAATCAGACAAACCTGAGCTGCTTTTACATTTGTTGACTAAACACAGGATCAAAACTGCTCTTGTATTTACCAGAACCAAACACGGTGCAGATAAAGTAGTTAAATTCCTGCAGCGTGAGGAACTATCCGCCGCCGCCATACACGGTAACAAAAGCCAGAATGCAAGACAGAAAGCATTAGGAGATTTCAAAGACGGGAAATTGAGAGTACTGGTTGCCACTGATATTGCAGCCAGAGGAATTGATATAGACGAATTGACCCATGTTTTTAACTTTGACCTTCCCAATGTTCCTGAAACTTACGTTCACAGGATTGGTAGAACGGGTCGTGCAGGCAATGAAGGAATTGCCATTGCATTCTGCGATCCCGATCAACGCACTGAGTTGAAGGATGTTGAAAAACTGATCGGTTTAAAAATCCCCGTTGTAGAAGAACATCCATTTCCGATGAGTGCAGGTGCGGCTGCACAAAAATCCGAGAAAAAACCACAGGGAAGAAACCAACAAAGACGGAAATATTAAAACTTTTTTATACTTCAGTGCCGGAAATAATTAATGCCCATCAGAGAATTCTGATGGGCATCTTAGTTTCTTTTCAAATGACCGGCATAATGAATCCTGACATAATCCATCAGAGAAGCAGTTGTGAAAACATTCATACTATTTTAATCCCCTTTTTAATGAGGACAGAGTTCCACTCCTTGGGCGGATGATTTCCGCCAAACCTTTTTTAAAAATAAAATCTATAATTTTCGCGGAAGCTCTATATGTTAATTATACAAGAATCAGAATTAAAGCTGTAAAGGAATTAAACAATCACTTTAGATCTTTGTCAAAGTCTTTTCAATAATCCCGAACCAGTTTTATAGACCAGGAACAATCTATTATCGATAATTCTTATTGGCTGGCATTCAGCCCTGAAATAGGCTATTAACCATGATCCTCGGTGGCCTGTTGATTCTGTTGTCAGAGAAAAAAGAGGGTAATAAATAAATTCATAAGGTAGGCCGAAAAAAAATGAGTTTTGCGATTGAAGTTTAGATTGATCCGCTCCTAAATTCTTAAATAATATTTATTAAAAATCATTTCAGGACTTAAAGTTTGAAAAAAAAGAAATATTATGAAAATGTTTATCCTTAAAATAATGCTACTGGCCGGTATAGCAACACTTGTGTTGTATCGCTGTCAAAATGCAGATAAGGATAATGTGAAGCCGCTTTCGACACTTAAGGAATCAAAAGCTCATATTGTGATTGCCATACAGCCACCCCCACCAACTTTCAGAAGAATTTTGAATGAGGCCACCTTAAATAATATTGAAAGCAGCTCATTCAGGGGAGATGAGCAACTTATGACAGTTGATAAAAAAATTGTAATGGACTGTTATTTGACAAAGGCAAATGGGTTGATTTATGGAAATTCAACGCTATATGAATGGGCGTCTGATATAAACGAGATCAGGTTCAAGGGATTTTTGGAAGTTGGAGAAGATACGTTAAATTATCATTTTAAAGATGCTGAATTAATCATACCAGTCAAGAGTATTGTTTCCAAAGATGGCCAGATAGTAGATCAAAAAACTTATAAGGCATTAAAGGCAGATCTAAACCCGGAAATTATCTATTCATTCAAGCAGGCCAAACTGGAAATTGGACATCCTGATTCAGTAACAGTCATTTCCAAAGGAAAACTTTTAATTGCCGGAAACACCAAAACTGTATCTGTTGTCGCAAGAGGTAAAATCCTGAAAAACGGTAAATTACACCTTCAGGTTTGTGAAAAATTGAAGATGACTGATTTTAAAATTAAACCTCCCACTCTTTTATTGGGGACAATCAAGGCAGACAATGATCTAATGCTTGATTTAAACCTTATATTCAGTTTGTCAAAATAAACAAACTGCATTATTCTCTATTAGAAATAGAAATTATACAATATATTTTGATAAATGTGTAAGAAAACGGACGCAAAAAATCCAGACCTTTGAATTATCAATTACAGCAAATAAATAACCACAAAAAATTACGAAAGTTAATTTAATCATTTTCACTATGAAAGATTCAAATAAAAGAGGAACGTCCTTAGGAACGATTTTGACAATAGCATTGGCCGGAGCTGCCATAGGAGCGATGTTCATTCCATATAGAAGAAATGAAGTACGATCCAAAGTTGTCGCAGGAGCGCAGGATCTTGCTGATTATGTAACTGAAAAGCTGAAATATACAGCAGATGAAATCGTGACCAGAACCGAGAGGTTATTTGACAAGCAAAAGTCAAATGCTGAGAAGCTCGCCGGAGAGGCAAAAAATCAATTTGAAAAAGCCAAAAATGAAACTAATCAGGACTTTAATTTATAAATCCAAATAGACGTTGAACAAATGTTAAAGCGTCCTCCATCAATATTTTTTAGTATTTAGATGAATGGGTATTTTTTACATAAAAGGAGAGCAACTTCAAATGTTGCTCTCTCTTTTACTCAAATTTGAGACATTAAAAAAAATTATCATTTCTCCGGGAGAAAATGAATAACAGCATTATTTTTTGATATATAGATGAATGGGTATTTTTTACATAACAGGGAGCAACCGGAGGGTTGCTCCCTTTTTTTATCCTTAGTTAAAATCTGATTTGTCATTAAGTAATGAACACCTTTTCAAAAATCGTAAACCTAAAGGTTTGGTACATCGGAACCAGGTTTTTTACAAAAAGTATGGAAGATCTCTATATATAAACATGTTATAATGTCACCAATTAAATACAATTTCGGATTACTAACCATTTCAATAAAATGAGCATACCGGGAGAATAAAAAGGGGTTTATTCATTTAAAATTCTTTAAATTTTGACCAACAATAGAATTATAATCAACAATGGAAGACAATAAGTCAACGAGAATAAACAAGTACCTGACGGAAGTCGGATACTGCTCCAGACGTGCAGCGGATAAGCTTATCGAAGCTAACAGAGTCACCATAAATGGAATGGTACCTGAGTTGGGCACAAAAATTATTCAGGGTGATGAAGTACTCGTGGACGGAAAACTGATTTCCCCTCCAAAAGAAAAGCCGGTCTATATTGCATTTAACAAACCGATTGGAATAGTATGCACCACCGATACGGAAGCAGAAAAAGACAATATCATTGACTACATCAATCATCCCAAAAGAATATTTCATATCGGGCGACTGGATAAAGCCAGTGAAGGTCTTATTCTGCTGACAAGTGACGGTGATATTGTTAATAAAATTTTAAGAGCCAAGAACAATCACGAAAAAGAATATTTGGTAACAGTTAATAAACCCATCCATCCGCGTTTTTTGAAAAAAATGGCAGAGGGTGTACCGATTTTGGATACCGTCACCACAAAATGTGAGGTAAAAAAAGTCAGCAATTATGTCTTTAAGATCATTTTGACTCAGGGATTGAACCGTCAAATCAGAAGGATGTGTGATCATCTCGGTTATGGGGTTACCCGACTGAAAAGGGTTAGAATCATGAACATAAAACTTGACATTCAGGTTGGGCAATGGCGGGAACTCTGCGAAAAGGAAATGCAAGAACTCAACAGCTCAATTGCCACCTCCACCAAAACACATGAGGAATGATTGTAATCAACAAATTCCTTTTCATAAAATATCTTGAAATTATCTCCCTACAATTTTACGTGCGCATTATAATAAATGAATACTCCGGGTTCTATTAGTAGCCCAATTATTTTGAATTCAGTCGCCCGCAAAAATTATTGGGATCGGCGCGAGGTTCACCTTGAATGGAAGAAGTTGGGGCAGGCCTGGCAGCAAAGCCGCCCGATCGGCCTCAACCCTCTACCTATTTATATTGCGGAGGCCGAGCCTGCCGAGTCCAAATTTCTCAAAGGCTATTGATTGATCAATTCCTCAAAATCATCCCGGATATAAATAACATTTCTTCCAAGTTCGATCCACTTTTTCTTTTCCAGCTGCTTCAACAACCTTGAAATAACCTCCCTAGAGGTTCCCAGTTCATTGGCAATTTCCTGATGGGTGGTATGCAGTTCATTTGTCTTCTGCTGTTTCATCTTGATCAAAATGTACCGCATCAGCCGCTCATCCATTCGCTTGAAAGCCACGGCATCCAATACATTCAATAATTCCTGAAACCGTGTCTGATAAGTGTTGGACACAAACTCTTTCCACTGCTTGAACCGATCCGACCAAATTTCATGCTGGGAAACGGGAATATTCAATATCACCGTCTGCTGTTCGGCTATTGCTCTGATTTCACTGGGTTTGGAAGCCACGCAGCAGGTCAAAGACAAGGCGCAAGTTTCTCCGGGATCAAGGTGATAGAGAAACAACTCCCTCCCTTCCTCATCCAGCCGCATGATTTTAATGGCTCCTTCCAATACAATGGGGACCATTTGGACAAACTGACCGGGTTGAAGTAATGCACTTCCCTCCTCAAAGGTCAAAACCGTTCCTTTATCCACCATTTCCTGTAGTAGTTTTGGATCAGTGAAATTGGGCAATTTATCTTTTAACTCAACTAAATCCATATTGCTTCTTATAAACATGATCGATATTTTAATATTCGGTGTTATGAATATACGAATTCTGTCAGTAGCCAGTAACCAAATTTTATTTTGAATGAACACCGTCCGAACAGGTGTCGGAATCGGCACCCGTATTCCTACAGAATGAAAGGAAGTGGATATTCATATTCTGTGAATATAAAAATTGAAATCGATAATAATCAGATTCTTAACTGACATTGATCATATTTTAAAGCAAACAATTTGTTGACATTTACCATTGAAACAAAATAATCAAGGTCATGAAAAGAATAGTTGTTCCAATAGATTTAATGCTTTCCATAGTGCATTAAAAATTGCGGCAAAAGGCAACACAACCATCAGTTGTGGCAATGTGGTCCGGACTCAGCTGGATTGGAAAAGGCTCAGCGATAGTGAAAGAAAAAAGCATTCCGATATCTTTGATCAGGAAGAAGAAGCCAGAGAGAAGCTGAAAGCATTCATCCAGGAACACAAAACATTCAACACGCCTGTCGAAGCTGTCGTGGAGATAGGTGTTCCTCATGAGGTAATCGTTGATACGGCAGATAAGCAATCTGCTGACCTGATCATTATCGGCGCATATGGCCGGGGACATCAGGAAGGTAAATTCATAGGTTCAAAGCTTCAAAAGGTTTTGCGAAATGCCCAATGTCCGGTCCTGGCGGTAAAAAAACCCATGAACGGAAATGATTTAAGGAAAATGGTTTTTGCATCCCTCTTCAATGAAGAATCGAAACCCGCCTTTACCCGCATGAAGCCCTTAATCAAACAGTTGAGATGTGCTGTACATTTTCTATTTGTGAATACTCCCAATAAGTTTGTGAACACCGTGGAAGCCGAACACAAATGCAGAAATATGCAATAGGTCAGGAGGAAATTATCATTCACAAGCATATCTACAATCATCTGGAATCCGAGAACGGCATAGTGGAATTTGCGGAGCGTAATAATATAGGATATATAGGAATCGCATCCAATAAGCGGAAGTCAATAAATACCTATCAGATCGGTGTGACCGATACAGTGCTTTTCAAATCTGATATTCCTGTATTGAGTGTCAAATTTGACATGCAACTTTAGGATAACTTACCCGAATCAAAGTGTAGTCACTGTGGATTCGGATTTGTTTTTGATTTCGGATTTTTTGAGCCTTTTGATTTTTCTTGGATTGTACCAAAGGTAAAAGCCGGTAAGACAAAGAAAAATCAAAACAACAGCTGTAATTGTGCTATAAAATAGTTTTGCGTTTTCCGATTCACTGTCAAATAAAAAATCTATGATACTTCCATCATGAATTTTTTCTATTAAATCCGAATTTCTTTGACTGACGGATAAAATTTCACCGGAATATCCATCCAGCTGGATTTCAGTAAAGTTCCCTTTGAAAACAATTTTAGCGATGCCTTTATCCGGTCTTACATCTATTCTGTCAATAAGATGAGCTTTCCCCATACTATCTCTCATAAAAGATTGCCCGATGGCTATCATGGCATTCATGCTGATCCATTCGGGATTGAATTCCACTTTTGATTGTTGGGTTATTGGAATAAGTTTTAATTCCTTTTTCCAGGCAAGTAAAATAGCTGTCAGAGAAATGATAAAAAGAAAGAAGGCAAATGGAATACTGATCCACCTGTGAATTTTTCTGTTGACACGGGTATTGCTGGCTGTTTGGGATATTTTGCTCATTCAATTGCAATTATCCAATATTATTTTGACAGAATAAAGATATAATACCAGCTGCGAAAAGATATCTCCAATCAGTTAAATACAGCATCGGCCATTTTTAGGGCTTCTTTGAATTCGGTTTTATCAAGATTGTGCAAATAGCCTTTGCTTTCCAGGATGGCAACAAGAGATTCGGTTGCTACATTTCCCACCAGCTCATCTTCGGCCATGGGACATCCTCCATAACCTTTCAGCGCCCCGTCAAATCTTCTGCATCCTGCTTCTAAAGCTGCATCGATTTTTTCCGATAATGAATTTGATTGGGTATGTAAATGAATCCCAAATTCAATATGCGGATGAGCGAGGGAATTGACACTGAATAATTCACTGATCAAAGCCGGGGTTGCAGTTCCGATTGTGTCTGCAAATGAAATGATTTTGATACCCATTACATTGAGCTTCTCCACAAAATCTGCCACTCTTTCAGGTGAATAAGCTTCACCATAAGGATTCCCAAAACCCATACTCAGGTAGGTGACCAGCGTTTTTCCTTTTATTTCACAAAAGTTCTGAATTTCCTCAACTGTCTCCAAGGCCTCTTCAATGGTTTTATTGGTATTTCTTTTCTGAAAAGTCTCAGAAAGAGAGAGAGGGAAACCCAAATAATCTATTTCCTTGAAATGAAGTGCTTCTTTTGCTCCCCTCACATTGGCAACAATTGCCAAAAGCCTCGACTTGGATTTGTAAAGATCCAACAAATCCAGCACCTCTGCAGTATCCCGCATCTGAGGTATTGTTTTGGGATTTACGAAACTACCGAAATCAACAGTGTCAAAACCTACCTGTAAAAGTTGGTTGATATAGGCGGCTTTAATAGCGGTATCGATGAAATCGTCCAGTCCCTGCATCGCATCCCTAGGACATTCTATGAGCTTAATCATAGTAATGAAGATAAGGCGATTTGGGGAGATTTACAATTGAAACCCTTAAAAATGGCGCTGAAAAGAAGTATCAAAACACTTCTTTGGCGATTTTATAAGTTGCATCTGCTTTGCTCATGGTATAATAATGCATAACAGGACTGCCATTGGCGATTAACTCCTTGCTTTGAAGAATTGCCCACTCTATACCCACCTGTTTCACATCTGCATTGGTTTTACATTTCTCCAATTCATCCATCAGGGCATCCGGAAAGTCCAGAAAAAAGGTTCTTGGAAGTACGGCAATCTGTCCCAGAGTGGTGATGGGCTTCAGGCCGGGAATGATAGGTACAGTAATCCCCGATTCTCTTACATTTTTTTCAAATTCAAAAAATTTGCTGTTGTCAAAAAACATTTGGGTCACGATGTACTCCGCGCCTGCTTCGATCTTTTCTTTCATACGCTTCAGGTCAAATTTCATACTTGGAGCTTCAAAATGCTTTTCGGGATATCCCGCCACTCCTACACAAAAATCAGTGTGGAATCCTGTTTCTGTTTCTTCATGAAGATATTTCCCATGATTCATACCGATGATCTGATGTACTAAATCTTTGGCATAAGCATGGCCGTTAGCTTCGGGTTTGAAACAGCCTTCATTTTTGGGAGCATCTCCCCTTAACGCAAGGACATTTTGCACTCCGATAAAATTGAGGTCAATAAGGGCATTTTCAGTCTCCTCAACACTGAAACCCCCGCAGAGAAGGTGCGGAACTGCCTCCAAATGAAACCGGTTCATGATAGCCGCACAGATACCGACTGTTCCGGGCCGCTTTTTTGTACTTACTTTCTCAAGTAATCCATTAGGGTGTTTTTTGTAAATAAACTCTTCCCGATGATAGGTCACATCCACAAATGGAGGTTCGAATTCCATTAGAGGTGAAATACCTTCCATAAGATCATTCAGGCTTTGTCCCTTTAAAGGTGGTAGAATTTCAAATGAAAAAAGCGGCTTCTTGGCTTGCTGAATGTATTCTGTGATTTTCATACTTTAATTTTCTTGGACGTGTAGCGATGGTGAATAAGCGAGATTGGGTGAAAGCCACTTTTCTGCCTGTGCTTTGGAAATCCCCTTTCGGAATGCGTAATCTTCAACCTGATCTTCTCCGATTTTACCCAAACCAAAATATTTACTTTCCGGATGACCAAAATAAAACCCACTGACCGAGGAAGTCGGATACATGGCATAACTGTCGGTGAGACTTATACCTATATTTTCTTCCACATTTAAAAGGTTGAAAAGCGTACGTTTCTCCGAATGTTCAGGACATGCCGGATATCCCGGGGCAGGTCTGATGCCGAGATACTCTTCTCTGATCAATCGGTCATTGTCCAGACTTTCAGTTTTATCATATTCCCAATATTCCTTCCTGACCCTTTCGTGCAAATATTCAGCACCGGCTTCAGCGAGTCTATCAGCAAGTGATTTCAGCATGATATCATTGTAATCATCACCTGCTTTTTGATATTCTTCAAGCTTGGATTCTATTCCCAAACCGGCAGTCACGGCAAATCCTCCGAAATAATCTGTTTTTTCCGGATGGATATAATCCGTCAGGGAGCGGTTGGGGACACCTTTCCCTTTTTTGCCCTGTTGTCTTAGAAAATGAAATGTGATATCAGATTCATTTCCCTCCTGAAGCAAAACCAAATCATCTTCCTTCCGCCTTACCGGATATATCCCTATCACAGCTTTGGCTGTCAGCCACTTTTCAGCAATAAGTTGATCGAGCATACGGTTGGCGTCATCATAAACTTTCTTGGCCTCCACTCCTACAATTGGGTCTTCCAGGATTTTGGGAAATCTTCCGGATAGCATCCAGGTACTGAAGAACGGGGTCCAGTCAATATATTTTCTGATGATGGATAAATCAAGGTTGTCAAATATGCTTTCTCCCAAATGTGCAGGTTTTACAGGATCGTAATTTTTCCAATCTATAAAAGTAGGATTAGCCTTGGCCTGATCGTAACTGACCAACTGTTTCACCTGTTGCTTTGCTTCATGTTCCACTCTCAGCTGCTGATAAGTCTCTTTGATTTTCTTATGGTAGCTTTCTCTGGTTTCTTCAGAAATGGATTCTCCTGCTATCGGTACTGACTTGGATGCATCCGTCACGTGAATCACCGTTCCGCTATATACCGGATCAATCTTCACCGCAGTATGAATCCGCGATGTAGTTGCCCCTCCTATCAGCAACGGGATCTGCAATCCCTGTCTTTCCATTTCTGAGGCGACATTTACCATTTCATCCAATGAAGGAGTAATCAATCCGCTCAGACCGATGATATCCACTTGGTTTTTTATTGCCTCATCTATTATCTTCTGCGCATCTACCATCACACCCAGATCGATGATATGATAGCTGTTGCACGCCAATACCACTCCGACTATGTTCTTTCCGATGTCATGGACGTCACCTTTGACAGTTGCAAGCAATATCTTTTTGATACTGCTTTGGGTGGCATTATAATCCAAATCTCCGACCTTGGGCATAAAAGGTTCCAGATAGGCAACTGCTTTTTTCATTACCCTGGCGGATTTTACTACTTGAGGAAGAAACATCTTTCCTTCACCGAATAAATCGCCAACCACATTCATCCCATCCATCAAAGGTCCTTCAATGACTTTAAGCGGATTTTTTAGTTTCAGTCTTGCCTCCTCGGTATCGTCAATGATATAATCGATGATTCCTTTGACCAAAGCATGTTCCATCCTTTTTTCTACAGGTTCGTCTCTCCAGGCCTCACTCGCAACTTCCTTTTTATCCGATGCTTTCACGGTTTCCGCAAATTCCAAAAGCTGTTCAGTTGCATCTTCGGTTCTGTTGAAGAGCACATCTTCCACTTTTTTGAGCAAGTCCTTTGGAATATCGTCATAGATTTCGAGCATGGTGGGATTGACGATTCCCATATCCATCCCGTGTCGGATGGCATGATACAAAAATGTCGCATGCATAGCCTCTCTCACAGGATCATTTCCCCTGAAGGAAAAACTCACATTACTGACTCCTCCACTGACCTTGGCTCCCGGAAGATTTTGTTTGATCCACTGTGTCGCATGGAAAAAATCAAGGGCATTGTTCAGATGCTCCTCCATTCCGGTGGCGACAGGAAATATATTGGGATCGAATATGATATCCTGAGGATTGAATTTCACCACATTGACAAGAATTTCATAGCTTCTTTTACAGATGTCAATCCTTCTTTGCAAAGTATCCGCCTGACCATTTTCATCGAAGGCCATAACGACCACTGCTGCACCGAATTTCTTGATGGTTTTTGCCTGATGGATAAATTCCTTTTCACCGTTTTTCAGACTGATGGAATTCACTATTCCTTTTCCCTGGATACATTTTAATCCTGCAAGAATAATTTCCCATCGTGAACTGTCGATCATAATGGGAATCCGGCTTATCTCCGGTTCGGAGGCAATCAGGTGCAAAAATTTCTTCATGGCAGCGACCCCATCCAACATGCCTTCATCCATGCAAACATCCAATACCTGGGCTCCGCCCCGCACCTGATCCAAGGCGACTTCAAGCGCATCGTCATATTGACCGTTCAGGATCAGTCTCGCAAACTTTTTCGACCCTGTAATGTTGGTCCGCTCGCCAATATTGACAAAATTTATTTCAGGGCTGAACACCAATGGTTCCAATCCTGAAAGTTTCAAAACGTTATTTTGGTTAATTCTACTCATCCGATGTTGTAACAAATTCTAGTTTTCTAGGAGAATATTTTGAAGCAATCCGGGCGATTGCAGCAATGTGATCGGGTGTTGTGCCACAGCATCCCCCCAATATATTGATCAAACCGTCTTTTAAAAATTCCTCTACCTGACCTGCCATTTCATCATCTGTCTGATCATATTGGCCAAACTCGTTTGGTAAACCGGCATTTGGATATGCACTGATCAGAAAAGGGGCTTTTTCGGAAAGAACTTTTAAATAAGGCCGCAGCTCTTTGGCTCCCAAAGCACAATTCAATCCCACACTGAAAAGCGGTACATGTGAAACGGAAATCAGAAAAGCTTCGGTGGTCTGTCCTGATAGTGTCCTTCCGGATGCATCTGTGATTGTCCCTGAAATCATTACTGGAATCCCGCCTTCTTCAGGATCGATAGGAATATTCCGCTTTTCCAAAACTTCCTGGATAGCAAAAAGTGCTGCCTTGGCATTTAAAGTATCAAATATAGTTTCCACCAGGAGAATGTCCACTCCTCCATCCAAAAGACCGCGGATCTGATCCTGATAAGCTTCAGAAAGTTCATCAAAAGAAATTGCCCGATAGCCTGGATCATTCACATCGGGGGAAAGGGAAGCTGTTTTGTTCGTGGGACCTATCGCTCCTGCCACAAATCTGGGTTGATCGGGAGTTTTGAAAGTATATTCGGCAGCCGCCTGCGCAGCAATTTTTGCTGATTCAAAATTGATTGCGTAAGCCAGGTGGGCAAGCCCATAATCTTCCTGAGCAATGGATGTACCACTGAAAGTATTCGTTTCTATAATATCTGCTCCAACGTCCAGATATGCTCTATGGATATCTTTGATGATATCAGGCCGGCTAAGGGAAAGCAAATCATTGTTTCCCTTCAATGACTTTTTATGATCCGCCAGCTCGGGAGTTCTAAAATCCTCTTCGCTCAATTTATAACGCTGGATCATTGTGCCCATGGCACCATCCAGAATCAGGATTTTATTTTTGGTTTGCGATAAAAGGAGTTCGGTTCTTTTCATTCTTCTCGTTAATTGAAACTTGTCGAGAAAGAACCGGAGGAAAAAAAGATTTTTTTTATTCATCCGCTCATCTTCTTCCGGCTGTTCCGAAATGGGATTTAGCACCTTGTAATGTCAGGTTGCTAAGACGTCGCAGGGCCCTTCCCTCGGTCTTTCTCGATAAGCAATTTCAAATGTAAAGGTAATTCTTTGATTTTGGCTACTTTTTAATAAAATCTTTGACTTGGGATGTTTTTTGAGGAATACCCACCTAATGCAAGACTCCTTACTTTTAGCACAATCGTGTTAGCAATCGAAACGAATTGATCAATTGGGAGGAAAAAAAGAATGAGGTTACACGAAAGATGGCCATATAGGTATGAGGAAAAATTTTATATGTCTTCCAACTTTCAATCAGGAATATTTTCTGTTACAGGTCTTCTGCCTTTAGATTTGGATTTCAAATTTGATCAGATATCAAAATCCACCTCATTCATTAAGCTTTATTCATCTACAGGCTCTATCCTGAAAAGCCCTCCGTCTTCATGATCAGTCAGTAAATATAAGTTTCCGTCAGGCCCCATTCTCACATCCCTTATCCTTCCGGTAATTCCTTCCAAAAGGATTTCATCATCAACTATTTCCCCGTTTTTGATGGTCAATCTGTGGATTCTTTCCTTTAGCAGCGAACCTGCGAACAAACTGCTGTTCCACTCCGCAATATTTCCTTTATGATAAAAAGCCAATCCCGAAGGAGCCATGGATTCTTCCCAGATATGTTTTGGAGGAGTTACACCCGGTGCCTCTTTTCCCAATCCAATTTTTACCTTCGTGTCATATTCTACTCCTTGTGTCACCTGTGGCCATCCATAATTGTTACCTTTTTCGATCAAGTGAACCAAATCTCCTCCGAAAGGTCCGTGTTCGGTGGCCCAAATTTCTCCGTTATGAGGATTGATAGCCATTCCCTGATTGTTTCGGTGCCCAAAGGAGAAAATTTCAGGTCTTAAATTTCCTGGTTCTTTATTGACAAAGGGATTGTCCATTGCCACGCTACCATCATCATTTAAGCGGATGATGGATCCTCCCGGGTCTGTTAGGTTCTGGGAAGGATATCGGATCCCTCTGTCCCCTATCGAAAAAAGTACTGTTCCGTCACCGGGAAAAACAATCCTTGAACCGTAATGACGGCCTGGTTCTGTTCTGGGCATCTGGGTATACAATACTTCCAGATCCTCCAAAGCAGTTCCTTCAGAATTGATTTTAGCTCTTCCCAAAGCGGTTCCTGTAGCATAATCACCCTCACCAAAATTGGAATCATCGTCACCCGGACTGGAAAAAGTAAAATAAATCCAGCCATTAACAGCGTAATCGGGGTGCGCTACCACATCCAATAAACCACCTTGTCCTCCTTCTGTAATGGAACCTTGCTCTTCACTGGGATTCAGCCGGAACAGGCTATCCAAAGAGGTGATATTATCTCCCTCGACCAACAATACCCTACCAGGTCTTTCTGTGATCAACATCCTTCCGTCAGAAAGCCACGTAATGCCCCAGGGATGTTCCAAACCTTCAATAAGCTTGGTGATTTTGAAATTTGCAGCTTTACTTTCCACTTTTGATTCAATGGTTTCATTCACTACCTGCTGCGCCTTCACCTGATGTGTTATAAAAAAAACACTTACAATCAAAAAGATTGAGAGAAACATTTTTTTGTTTAAATATTCTAATTTATTGGACATACTCTTGTTATTTTAATAATAATATGGTTTATAAATCATTATTTTCTTTCAATAATCATGCTAAACGAAAAAATAATTTTATGTTCAGATAAAAATGTGCTGACATTAAATATAATTTTTGTCTACGATGAACTAAGGAGGTGAAAGCTAATAACTGAATTTATAGTTTTAAACCGATGTCTATAAGGCAAATCAATATTTGAAAATCGAAATGTTGAACGATTTTTTTCCCCGCCACAGGCAGGTGGCATAATTGCTAGACTTCCTTATATTTAGACTTTAGGTAATCCATTTCTATATGAAAAACCAAAATATCATAATACTGTTGCTTATCATGATGGCTTGTGCCGAACCATCCAAAGAATCATCAGATGCTGTAAAATCACCACCAACAACTATAGCTGAGAGTTGGGATGCTGCAAAACGGATCAGTGAACTTGGAATTTCATTACCTGAACCAAGTGCTCCGGCTGCCAATTACGTCAATGCTGTCAGAGTAGGTAACCTGCTGTTCTTGTCCGGAAAGGGACCAACCCTGTTGGATGGAAGCAGGATTACAGGGAAAGTTGGTTCGGATTTAACAGTGGCAGAAGGAAATAAAGCCGCAAGAGTTGTGGGAATCAATCAGCTAGCTGTTTTAAAGGCAGAACTGGGAGACCTGAACAAGGTGAAAAGAATTGTGAAGGTCCTTGGAATGGTCAATTGCAGCCCGGATTTCACAGCGCAACCTCAGGTCATCAATGGATTTTCTGATCTTATGGTTGAGGTGTTCGGTGAAAAAGGAAAACACGCGAGATCCGCTGTGGGTATGAATGCACTTCCTTCGGACATTGCTGTTGAAATTGAATTGATTGTGGAAGTCGAAGATTGAATCCCTCAACCTCTTATGGCCGCAATCCGATGCTGAAATTCAAATATGAATTGGACATATATTTTGCCATAGAAAGGTCTCCAAGTTTATAGTTGCTTAAAGGGATTTCTAACCCTCCATGAATGGCCAGTATCAAACTAAAGAGATTTTTATTGGTGAGCGGTATACCGTAAGCCACATAAAGTTCGGGCTTTGTCATCACTCCCCCGTTTCGCAGGTAGCCATCATGATCCGGATCTTCAAACAGCCTTGGAAAATCCGGTTTTTCAGTTGAAGAAAGGGTGTAGCGGATATTACCATAACCAATACCACCCAATCCGCCCAATTCAAGATTTCTTCTTTCATAAAACTTATACCCGCTATTAAAATAAACTCGGACACTGTTCAGGGTCTGGTCAAAGGATTCATTTGCAATGCCGGTCATCCCCAGATTATAAATATCCAAACCATATAACACCCCTTTACTGTCTCCCAAAACCTTGAGCCCCCAGTTATTGGGCCTGCCTTCAAAAGGGTGAAAACCATTCTCAACCAAAGCCTTATTCAAGGCATCCGGTTTGGTAAAATGAATTCCATATAACAGATGGGCACCCAAAGAGGCATCTCTATAGAAAAAGTTATGGTCAGGCAGGGATATTCCTGCACCTATTCTGATGAACGGGCCACTTTGAACACTTCCGAAAGAAACCCCTTTCATTTGCCATGATTCCTCAAATGGGCTAAAGGAATACCCGAATTTTGACATCAACTCAAAAGTTTCGTTTCTTCCGGGAATACCGATATCATAGCTCATCTGAAATCCTATTTCCGTCAGAAATCCTGTAAAATAATGGCTCCCCTTATGGATATCCCCATCCCGGAGAATAAAACCATTTTCTGGGTGCCGAAAAAAACTGGCAAGAGAAGTTCTTTCCAAATCTTTCCTCATCTGAAAATTGAGGAAACCTGAACCGAGAGACATGTAGTGAATCAGCTGAAATCTTCCTTCTTCAGTAAATGAATAGCCAACATTGAAATAAAATCTTGTTGTTCTGTAATCGAGTTCATATCCGTTGAAAAAAGATTTTGGCCCGTTATTATGAAAAAGCTCCAAGCCTAAAACAAAATCATTGTATCGGGCCTGGTATCCAACCCCAAGATTTTTATAGCTATTTCTCATTTGAGAAAGCCCTTTTTCTTCAAGCATCTGATTGAATCCCCGAAGGTTTGCTCCGGTTGTTCCATAGGTGAGGTAAATCGTGGATCGATTGCTCAATCGGGACTGGCCCACCACCAACATACAGCTATTGAAGATAAAAAACAATACAAGAATACTTCTCATCCAACTCGATTTTCGCTCAAAATTAGGCTTATTCTGATAAAACAACGCTTCATTAATAAGAATTTATACTTTGAGGTGTTTGATGATTTTTGCATAAAGATTATCCGGGTTGAATGGTTTGGAGATATAATCATCAATCCCCACATTTTCGATTTGTTCCTTTACTTCAATCAATGAAGAGGCTGTCAGTGCAATTATAGGAGTGTTACGTTTTTCCTCATCTGCATGCTTGCGAATGTATTCTGCCACTTCATATCCGTCTTTTGCAGGCATCTGCAGATCCAGGAGAATGAGATTAAAGGGATGGGATTTAAAAGCCTCAATAGCTTCTACTCCATCATTTGCTATATGAATTTCTTTTACTTCCCACTTTTTAAGGAATTTCTTGATCATAATCTGATTGACCAGATTATCCTCTGCGACCAGAATGGAAGCATTGCTGAGATTTTTTATCGCAATATTTGAATTTCCGATGTCCGTGGAATCGGATATTGACGCCAGCCCAAAGGTTATATCAAAAGTAAAACAGGTGCCACCTTCATGTCTGTTTTGAGTATGGATTTTAGAACCGAATAAATCAATCAGCCTTTTTACGATGGCCAGGCCTAGGCCAGTTCCGCCATACCTCCTCGTGGTCTCTGTACTTGCCTGGGTAAAAGCCTCAAATACGGACTCCAGCTTTTCGGGAGGGATTCCAATACCTGAATCCTCTACAACAAACCTTACTTTAACCAAATCCTCGTGTTCAGAAACTTTGGTGATGGAAATTTTTACAAATCCTTCTTCAGTAAATTTAATTGCGTTGGAAACAAGATTGTTGATTATTTGAGCCAACCGGACCGGATCTCCCAGCAACGTCTTGGGAATATTTGGATCGGCTTCAAAAAATATGTCCAGATTTTTTTCCCGGATTTGATAGGAATAAGAATGAATTATCCTGTTTAATACATTAGTAAGTTCAAAATTGATTTGTTCAAGTTCGATTTTACCCGAATCAATTTTAGTATAATCCAGAATGTCGTTGATTAGGCCCAGCAGGTTTTCTGCGGAAAACTGGAGTGTTTTAAGATTCTCAAGTTGATCCGGACGTGGATTATCCTCAATCAGCAAATGGGCCATTCCTATAACTGCATTCATCGGCGTCCTGATCTCATGGCTCATGATAGAGAGAAACTGGGATTTGATTTTGGAGGCCAGTTCTGCTTTTTCTTTGGCATGAAACAGCTCTTTTTGTGCTTCCTTTAGACTTGTAATATCCCTTGCAATTCCTGTATAATGACTGAAATTCCCATAGTGGTCATGGATGACTTTTCCATTTGAACTGAATATCCTAAAGGTTCCGTTTTTATTTCTTAGTTTGAACTCAAGGTATTGGTTGGTTTCCAAAAAGTTCTTTTCTTTATTCCATATTTCACAAAAGGCTTCCAAATCTTCGGGGTGCATATAGTTGGTAAGACTTTGTCCCAAAACTTCAACAGGTTCATAATCCAGAAACTGTTTGACATTGGGAGAAACATACGTCAGCAACAGATCAGAAGAAAGTGAGAAAATGATCTCTGTGGACTCTTCCACGAGTCTTCTGTACTTTTCCTCGCTTCTCTTCAGGTTTTCCTTTGCTTCAAACTCTTCGTTGATATCCCTGACGATCCCCAAGGCATATTCCACTTCCTGTTCGTATACTATAGGCCGGATGGTCAATTCATATACCCGTTTTTTAAAAACCAGATTTTTCTGTACAATTTGCTTTTTGATCAAAGCACGCACTACGGCAGGTTGTACATCATTTAAATTTTTCCTGTGAACCTCGGTTAAAGTTTTTCCCTCAAAATCCTTAGAACTCATTCCCCAGTTCACGAAATTGGTTCCTTCTGCCACTATATATCTCAAATCTCTGTCTATAAGAAATACATTCGTCAGCGGTATGTTTGAGGCCAATACGCGGTACCGCTTTTGGCTGCGGAGGATTTCCTCCCTGTTTATCTTCCGCTCTGTGATATCCTGCAGCAAACCTTCGTGCAATAGAATTTTACCCTCATTGTCGAGTACTTCGCGGGTTTTGTCTTCCACCCATCTGTATTCTCCATCACTGTTAAGGATTCGGTATTCTCCCGAAAAAGATGGAATACCCTTTTGTTCTTTTTTGGAAAAATGATAATGTAGGATCTCCTTGGCATCATCGGGATGGATAAATTCCAAAATACTTGTTCCGTTGTTTATCAATTGCTCAGCATTGTATCCGAACTGGTTTATGTTTTCGGTTACATATATAATCTTGAAATTCTCATTTGGATCAAGTGTAAACAAAACTGCCGGACTGTTTTCTACAATCATTTTGGCTTTTTTAGCCAAAGCTTCCTGTTTTAGCTGAAGTGATAGATTTCTGATCAAAAATGAGTAGCCAATTTTTTCCTGGTCATCATTCAGGAAAACCTGAATGGATACTTCATAGGGTTCAATGGTATTACTCCTTGATTTAAGGTTGATTTCTTTTCGAAATGAATTTTCAACATTTAAACCATAGACTATTTCTTCTAACGAAGCTTCATCGGGCGAAAGAAATTCAAAAAGGGAGTTGATGCTTTCCTGGAAGGAGCTCCTACTTTCGATCTGACATTCCTGAAGTGCAGCCTTGTTCATATAGATGATTTTCAGGCTCAGGTCAGTGACAAAAATCGGATCATTGACCTGGGCCAGGATTTGGGATTGAAGTCTCAGGTAGTTTTCTGCATCCTGCTTATGTGTTACATCACTGCAATAGCCATAAATTTCAACTTTTTCTGTTCCTGAAATCTGTCTTACCTGGATACTATAGTTAATATATTTGAATTTGTTTCCCCGGGAAATGAGGGTAAAATTTCCCGAAGTTGTGCAGGTGTTTTCAATGGCTGTTTTCAGGTTTAGGATTAAGGAAGCCCGGTCCTTTTTGGCAACATTCAGGATGAGTTGGGAAAATCTTGCTGTATAAAGATGATCTTCAAGGTCAAAGATTTTGTTTAACCCTTTGGAGAAAAAAAGCTGTTTCTTTGAATTGCTGAATTGCCAAGAGCCTGATTTGGCTAGAATTTCTGTGGATGCAAGCAGGTTTTCATTCCGTTCCAGTCTTTTCTTGATGGCTTTATTTATGAATGTACCTGCAAAGATGTCACCTAATTGACGGAGGACATATTCATCTTTTTCATGCCAACCCCTTCTGGTTGACACGGCATCCAGGCCAAAAAAACCGATCAGCCGGTTTTCCGAAAAGAATGGAATCAGAACTACCGATTTGATGCCCTGCCGCTGCAACAGGTCCTTTTCAAATCCATACTTCTCCGACATCTTGGAAACATCCGAAATGACCAAGAATTCGCCTTTTCGAAGTGATTTCAAAGTCAATAGGTCTTCCGAAATCGGTATATTCTTTAAATGGTTTATCTGAGGTTCAATCCCCGGACCTGCCCATTCATAGACATTTTCAATAATACCAAGATCCTCATGGATCAGAAAAATATAGGCTCGGTCGGCATTTTCAAATTCCCCGAGCATTTTAAGTGAATCATTAAAGACCGAATGGTATTCTTTTGGACAGGCGTTAACAAACTTCGCAGAAATTCGGTTGATCAGGTTTTCAAGTTCAAAGCGCTTTTTGAGAGAGCTCTCTGTTTTCTTATAAACAGTAATGTCACGGGCACTGAAGAGAATTCCTTCAATTTGCGGATCATGAAGTAAATTTCTGCCAAAACTTTCAATGAAGATTTTCTTGCCGTTTGGTCGGATAATAGAAAAGTCAATGGCGATCTCCTTTTTGGATTCCAATAAATCCTGAAATTTACCTGTTTCAATTTGTATCAGGCCCTGACTGATAAAGTCCTTGTAAGATTTGCCAATAATCTGTTCAGGTTGAAATCCCAATTTATCGATGATGGAGGAGCTAATGAATTTGTACTTTCCTTCTGCATCCAAAATAGCAATCATATCGTGACTATACCTCAAAATTTTCTGAACATAATCCAGGTCTTTCAAAGTCGAATCTTCCGGAAGCTTTACCATATTTTCCTTTTCCATCAGATCGGACATAGCTATATGCCTTCTTCCTTTGGCAAAACACATCCTCTTCTTATCCGGCGAAGGCAAATTCACAAAAATCCATTCATATCGGACTTCACAACCCGTTCTTGATTTCAGGGATTTCAAATATCCTGAATTTGGAAGCCGGCCATTATTGAAAAAAGAAATGATTTTGTCCTTTATTACGGCATCGTTAAAATAGTCTTCCCAATTTTTGAATTCAACTTCAAAATAATCCCTGAAATATTTATTGATATAAATAATTTTATCACTTTCAAATATTACGAGGGGATCTTGCAATTCATCAAAAAACCCCGAAATATCAAAATTGTGAAAAACATTGGTATCCGACTCTGACATTTGGTGCAAATTAAACGGGCATGGCTTATATTGGTGATTCTATTAGCTATGTCCAAATCTAATTAAATTCACGTTAATTAAATCTTCCAAACTAAAATTAAAATAATGTTGAAGCTAACAAAAAGCACCTTTGTATTTTTCTTGTTCATCGGGCAGTTCGCATTTGGCCAAGATGACGAACTGATTCAACTTACGGATCTGACCAAAATTGTTACATCATCCGGCCATGAAATCACACCTGATGGCAAACAGGTGATCTTCGTCAAAAACTTTATTGAAAAAGGAGAAAAGGAGCAATATAGTTATAAAAATCAGTTGTGGATCGCTGAACTTTCAGAGCCATTTACTTCTCGTCCCTTATCTTCTTCCGAGTACAACATTTCCTCCTTTTCTATTTCCCCTGACGGAAAGCAGCTCGCATATGTAAGACCAAAAAACGAAAAAGCACAGATCTGGATTTTGCCGTTGGACGGTGGGGAAAGTCAGGTGGTCACACAGGAAAAACATGGTGCATCCGATCCGGTTTGGTCTCCCGATGGATCAAAACTCCTTTTTTCCACCTCTATTCCAATGTGGGCCATTTCCGGTCAGCCGGATTGGGACCACCAAAGACCGGGAAGGGATTTTGGAGATGAACCGAATTACAAAGCCATTGAGGCAGGATTGGCAAAAGATTCAGTCAAGGCAAATCCTGATGGGTCGCTTGAGGAGCTGAGGGCCTGGCTTGCCAAAAATGTAGCTAAAAATGATCCCCGTGTAATAGACCGCCTGAACTTCCTGGGCGAATCAGATCTTAATCCTTATCTGAATTTTAGCCACCTTGGAATTTTGGAACTTGCCTCAGGAAATGCATCCAAAATCACGGATGGCTTTCAAAATTTTTTTGCTGCTGAATGGGGTCCTGACGGAAGTTATGTGTTGGCATCTTCAATTGCATACAGCGAACATCCTGATGTTGTCAATGCTACAGAAATATGGAAAATAAATCCTGCCGACCAATCTGCGGCATTACTATTCGCATTGGAAAATCACAGGGTGGGAAATCCGACTTTTTCACCGGACGGTAACTGGATCATGTTTGGTGGCCAAAACCTGGATGAACCAAGTTATAACATGGGCATGCTGGGAATAATCAAACCGGACGGATCTGGCTTCAAATGGGTAACCTCATCACTTGACAGGAGTTTAAACAGCGGTAAATGGTACAACGACAGTAAGAGTATTTATTTTACTGCTTCCAATCAAGGCGGTTTCTCTCTTTACAAAACTACAATCAATAATGCTGAAGTTGAACCCATCATCACCGGACATATAGGAGTAACAAGTTTTGATTTAGAGGGTGACAGACTTGTTTATTCATTGACCAAAATAGAAAACCCCTCTGAAGTTTATATTGCGGATATAGCCAATAAAAAACCCAGGCAGCTGACAGAATTCAATGAATCCTGGCTTCAGGGTAAAAAAATCTCCAAACCGGTAGCCCATAAAATTCAAACTTCCGATGGATTTGAGATTGATTATTGGGTAATGGAACCTGTGAATAAAAAGGATGGTATAAAATATCCCACAGTATTGGAAATGCACGGAGGCCCCTCAGCCATGTGGGGACCAGGCGAATTGTCCATGTGGCATGAATTCCAGGTGATGACCGCCAAAGGATATGCGGTAGTATATGCCAATCCAAGAGGAAGCGGTGGATATGGAAAAGAATTTCAAAAAGGAAATTACAGAAACTGGGGAGATGGTCCTGCGAGTGATGTTTTAGGGGCTTTGGAAGCGGCACAAAACAGATATAGCTGGATTGATCAGGATCAGTTGTTTCTGACGGGAGGTTCTTATGCCGGCTATCTCACCGTTTGGATTGTTGGCCACGACCAAAGGTTCAAGGCCGCTTTTTCCCAACGGGGTGTATACGACCTTACTTTTTTTATGGGTGAAGGAAATGCATGGAGGTTGGTGCCCAACCATTTTGGATATCCATGGGAAGAAGGTGTCAAAGAAATTCTGGATTACAACAGTCCGCAGACTTATGTCCAAAACATACAAACCCCACTTTTGATCAAACACGGGGATGTGGATTTCAGAACCGGAGTGAGACAGTCTGAATTGCTTTATAAAAGCCTTAAAATCCTTGAACGTCCGGTGGAATATGTACGATATCCGGGAGAAGGTCACGAAATGTCCCGTTCAGGAGCAGTCCTTAGAAGAATTGATAGAATCGGAAGAATCTTTGAATTTTTCGAGCGCTACGTAGAACATCCCGAATAAAATTAACCACCTTTTATAAAGATTTAACAAAAACCGGCGACTTAAAAAAGTTGCCTTTTTTTTTAAAACACCTTCATTCTAACAAAAAAATACCCGGAACCGCGTATTTTTTGGAGATTTAAAAATCTTTATGTTTGCAGGTATCTGACAGTTTCACCTTTTGGATGTTTAAGTTTTACAGGGAAAACACCCTAAAAATGCCTCCGCAAATTATAGAGGCTTTTTTTTATTTTACCAACCTCCTCAAATGTGCTGTCCGCATAAAAAACATACCTTTGAACCATGGAAAAGAATCTTCGGATAATCTACATGGGTACGCCGGAATTTGCAGTCCCTGCCCTGGAATTATTGGTCAATCATAATTGGAATGTGGTGGCTGTAATAACTGCCCCTGACAAACCAAAAGGCCGTGGTCAGAAAATCATTCCTTCTCCGGTAAAAGAAGCAGCAGAACGACATAATATCCCTGTTTTACAACCTACAAACCTTAAAGCTCCGGAATTTATAGCTGAGTTAAAAGGCTATAAAGCGGATATTCAGGTGGTAGTCGCCTTTCGGATGCTTCCTGAGGTGGTTTGGGATATGCCCCCGCAAGGGACTTTTAACCTTCACGCCTCCTTATTACCCGACTATCGAGGCGCAGCTCCCATAAACCGGGCAATCATAAACGGTGAGGTAGAAACAGGTGTTACCACATTTTTCCTGAAACATGAAATAGATACGGGAAGCATTATCTTTCAGGAAAAGGAACCGGTTTATCCGGATGATAATGCCGGAAGCCTGTATGAGAGGTTGATGGAAAAAGGGGCAAAATTGGTCTTAAAAACCATAGAAGCTGTTTCGCAAAACGAGGTAACACTTTCTCTACAGGATGAATCCCGGTTTATCCATCATGCACCAAAGATCTTCAAGGAAACCTGTGAAATAAACTGGAGCAAATCAGCTGAAGAAATCCACAATCTCGTCCGCGGTCTCGCCCCCTACCCTGCTGCCTATACATCAATACAGGATAAAGTCTGTAAAATTTTCAAAACCAAACCCGACAATGACAATTCGATCAACCTTAAAACGGGAGAATTCATCACCGATGGTAATGATCGGCTGATTTTTCAGACAGGAAAGGGCACTTTAGAAATTCTGGAATTTCAGATGGAAGGAAAAAGGAGAATGGCCGTGGGAGAATATTTGCGAGGAAATCAACTTTAATATTATTGAAAATTTGAGATTTGCGACATGAGATTTGAGATGGCGATGACTAAAAAGTTAAATTTGAGAATGATGTACTTTGATAATCCTGCCGCAAAAAGATTGCACCATAAAAGAGAAAAAAAAATATTGAACATGATAGTGTTTTATGACAAGACGCTTTTTACTGAATATGAATAACTTATTGTCGGGGATATTGGAATTTTACGATCTATTTCTTTAACTTCGAACTGAATAGAAGTTCGGATTACCATCAATACCTTCGGGTTTAGTTTTATTATCTTTTTAGTGACTACCACAGATTTGAAATTTCAATGAAAGGCAGCAAAGCAAAAATTCAAAACCTAAAACCAGGAAACATATGAAAGGAATGCAAAAAATACCTGCAATTTTATTCCTCATTTTCATCTTTATTTTTCCATTCGGTGCAGAAGCACAATTGGTCAACAGGATCAAAAGGGCAGCTGAAAGGGGTGTAGCCAATGCTGTGGAAAAGAAAGTGGAAACGGAAGCGCAAAAGTTGGCCATGCGCCAGCTGGAAAAGATGTTTCAGAATCTTTATGGGGATGATTTTGAAAATCAGGCCGGAGTTGATTTCAGCAAAATCATGAGCGGAATCAATGCCAATGTTGAAACCGCAGATAATTATGATTTTTCGGGTTATGCATTGATGGAAATGAAAAGTACAGATGAAAAAGGAAAGTCAACTGATCCGATGGATATCAGGTCTTTCTTTTCAGATAATGCATCCATACTGGCAATGGAAATGCTTGGGAATGAAAATAAGGGAAAGGAAGATGGAAAAATGATCATGATTTATGATTTTGATCGAAATGCTTCAGTGATTTTAATGGAAAATGATGGAGAAAAATCCAGAATGGCTTATGGGTTTGATTTTGAGAAGATGAGTGAAGGGATCAAGACCGAAGAAACGGAAGACATGGAGGAAAATCCTGATTTTAAAATTGAAAAAACAGGGAATACCAAAACCATCAATGGATATACCTGCGAAGAATACCGGATGGATAATGAGGATGCAACTGTTCATTATTGGATTACAGATAATCCAATCAATGAAAACATTTCAATCTGGGGACAGAATAATCCCATGATAAATGCCAAAATGAAAAATCAAAACCATGCTTATTATCAAAATCTGCCAAAGGGAAACATTTTGGAGATGTTTTTTGAAAGTAAAAAAGACAAGAGTTCCGCGGAAATTTTAGTCAAAGAAATCAATGACAATGAAACAGTAAGTTTTGTTATGGCGGATTACCAAAATGTTTTTCAAGGTGCAGAAAAATAAAAAACCATGGTATCTTGTCGCTAAAAAAAATCAACTGTTTTGAAAATCTCTCTTATTGTTGCGAAAGCCTGGAACAATGTAATCGGCAAAGACAATCAGCTTCCTTGGAGGCTATCTTCTGATTTACAGTTATTTAAAACCAAAACCACCGGTCATCCTATAATCATGGGCAGGAAGACTTATGAATCTTTGGGGAAACCTCTGCCAAACAGGATATCTATAGTAGTCACACGAAATTTACAGTTCAAGGTTCCCGATGGACATTATGTTGTACATGCTCTGGAAGACGCCATTCAATTGTGTATTTCCAAAAAATTTGATCAGGTTTTTATCATAGGAGGAGCAGAAATATACCGGCAGGCCATTCCTTATTGCGATGAGCTTCTGATCACAGAAGTACAAGCCCATCCTGAAGGAGATGCTTTTTTTCCTGATATCGACCAAGACCAATGGGCTAAGGTTTCGGAGGTTCATTTTCAGAAAGACGAAAACAATGACTACAGTTTCAATTTTATCACCTACAAAAAAACAATTGGTGAGTGACGGAGCGATATGGAGAAATGGATGGTGAAAAGGAAAAAATAAATTTTGTTTTCATGAAAAACTGTTTTTAATCCGAACACAAAATAGGGCCAACTTGATGTATCAGATGTATTTTTGATTCTATTTCTTTGTTACTTGTATATTTGTAGATATAATTATCAAGATAAGACCCAACCCCTATAAGTAGATATCAAACATATAAAAAACCCCTTGCCAAAATTTCCCAAAAACCCGAATGACAAATTATAAACAAGTAAACGCAGAAATAATAGCCATCGGAGATGAATTGCTGTACGGTCAGATTGCGGACACCAACAGCCATTGGATAAGTCAACAGCTGGATCAGGTAGGAGTTCGTGTAGTCAGAAAAACCACTGTAGGAGATAATCGGGAAGACATGCTCTCAGCATTTGAGCAAGCCGAAAAAAGAGCAGACATCATCCTCATCACAGGAGGTTTAGGGCCCACAAATGATGATCTGACAAAACCGTTGCTAGCCGAACATTTTGATAGTGATATCCAACTTGTACCGGAGGCGTTGGAATCCGTCCGCACGTTTTTTGAAAAAAGAGGAAGAGAGTTGACTGACTTAAACAGGTTGCAGGCACACTTGCCCACAAAATGCACCTATGTGCAAAATCCTGTAGGTACGGCACCCGGAATGTGGTTTGAGGAACATGGATGTGTTTGGATGTCTATGCCGGGGGTACCGCATGAGATGAAAAAACTCATGACTGATTTTGTGATTCCTAAATTAAAAGCGATTTTTCCTTTGCCTGTAATTTACCATCAATTAATCAGAACTGTGGGAATCGGTGAAAGCTGGATTGCCGACTTGATCAAGGACTGGGAAAACAATCTACCAAAACATATAAAACTTGCTTATTTACCATCATTGGGTCATGTCAAATTAAGGCTTACGGCTTTTGGAGAAAACTTTGAAATTCTTCAGCAAGATGTCTCTGAGCAAATAGCGGTTGTAAAACCACTGATTGAAAAATATATTTATGGTTATAATCAAGAAACCTTAGAGGAAGCGGTTGGTAATTTATTAAAGCAAAAAAACCAAAAAGTGGCTTTTGCTGAGAGCTGCACGGGAGGATATATTTCTCATCTCATTACGAGTGTACCGGGTTCAAGTGAATATTTTCAAGGCGCGATGATACCTTATCACAACCGTTTCAAAAATGAGCTTTTATCTGTGGACTTACAGACTCTGGAGGAATCCGGTGCTGTAAGTGAGCCTACAGTTATCCAGATGGCAGAAAATATCCGAAAGCTGTTTCATGCGGATTATGGCTTGTCAAGCAGCGGGATCGCAGGGCCGGGAGGCGGCTGGGCCGAAAAACCGGTAGGGACAATCTGGATTGCCTGTGCAGAAAAAGATAAAACTGTTACCAAAAAACTGCAACTAACCCAAGACAGGACTTTGAACATACAACTCACCGGTGTGGCTGTCCTCAACTTGTTGAGACTTTGTATCCTGGGAAAAACAGAATAAAAATTTTATTTGAAGGATTTTGGAATGGGAAGAATAAAATTTAATTTTAAAACTTAGAAATAAACCCAATTAAATAAAAGTATAATGGCGACTGTAGAAATGATAATGCCCAAGATGGGTGAGAGCATTACAGAAGGAACAATCCTAACCTGGCTAAAGAAAGAGGGTGATGAAATCGAACAGGATGAATCGGTACTGGAGGTAGCTACGGATAAAGTAGACACCGAAGTTCCTGCCATCAACGGTGGCATTCTCAAGAAGATATTAGCCAAAGAAGGTGAGGTAGTTGCTGTAGGTTCACCAATAGCAATTATAGAAACCTCGGTAGAAAACGGTGTTGAAACGGCTGTTGAATCCAAGAAACAGGAGGGAAAGGTGGAGTTGATTGCAGCAGTTCCTGCCCATACAGCTTCAGTTATTTCATTGGAGAAAGAGCCGGAAAAAGGCGATGATGATGACCGTTTTTACTCTCCATTGGTGTTGAGTATGGCTAAGGAGGAACATATCAACAAAGTAGAATTGTCACAAATACAGGGTAGCGGAAAAGGTGGCAGAGTCACCAAGCAGGACATGTTACAGTACCTGAAGAATCGAAAAGCAACCCCGTCCACCCAATCCCCAACATATGAGCAATCATTCAGCCGTCCCGCTCCGCCAAATGCGGAGGTGAGTATTTCTGCCCAGGATGAGATCATCCAAATGGACAGGATGCGAAAAATGATCGCCCAAAGAATGGTGGATTCCAAAAGCATTTCGGCTCATGTAACATCTTTTGTGGAAGCCGATGTAACCAACATTGTACTTTGGAGAGACAAGATGAAAGATGCCTACAAGAAGAAAGAAGGCGAATCACTGACTTTTACCCCGTTTTTTATCCATGCCGTCGCCAGAGCAATAAAAGATTTTCCGATGATCAATATTTCTGTTGATGGGGATAATATCATCAAGAAAAAAGACATCAACATTGGAGTAGCCGTTGCTTTACCTTCGGGAAACCTCATCGTCCCTGTTATCAAAAAAGCCGATGAATATAATCTGGCAGGTCTCTCGAAAAAAATAAATGATCTTGCACTACGTGCCAGAAACAACAAACTATCTCCTGATGAACTGTCAGGGGGCACATACTCTGTTTCCAATGTCGGATCTTTTGGTAATGTCATGGGGACCCCAATCATCATGCAGCCACAGGTAGCCATTCTTGCTGTAGGGGCGATTATCAAAAAGCCTGCTGTAGTGGAAACTCCAACCGGAGATGTTATTGCCATCCGACACAAGATGTTTTTGTCCCACTCGTATGATCACCGGGTGGTGGATGGCTCTTTGGGTGGCAAGTTTGTCAGAAAAGTAGCAGATTATCTGGAAGCATTTGATCTGAATTCAACTTTATAAATCAGAGGGTCGTGAGACCCCTTTTTTTTGATCCTGATAGCATTCCTCAATTTTTTTGGCAATTTCGCCAATCTTTATAGGCTTAGTGAGATAATCATCCATTCCCGCATCTTTTGCTTCTTTGATATTTTCGTGAAACGCATTTGCTGATAATCCAATTATCTTTGTTACATTATATTCAGAAAGTTTTCGGATTTGTTCAGTGGCCTGAAGCCCGTTCATTTTAGGCATCTGAATATCCATGAATATTAAATCAAATTGCTTTTCACCTACTTTTTCCAAAGCTTCTTTGCCATCCATGGCCACTTCATAATTATAACCCAGCTCTTTCATCAGCATTTCCATAAACTGCAGGTTGATGAGATTGTCCTCCACAAGTAAAATTTCCAAGGGAAAATCTTCGGCCATTTCTTTCCAATCCCACTCTTCCACCGATTCTATGGTTGTGTTCATTGTCAGTTCCTCATCCGGAGCCCAAATTTTCCCAAAAATGGTGAAAGAGAAAGTAGATCCAACATTCTCTTCACTTTCAATTTCCATGTCTCCTCCCATCAGCTCGATCAGCTTTTTGGAAATCGCCAATCCAAGTCCTGTGCCGTTGTATTCCCTTGTATTACTTCCATCCACTTGCACAAATGGTTGGGCCAAAGATGAAATCTTATCCTCCTTGATGCCAATTCCCGTATCCTTGATGGCAAAATATATCATTATATTATCCTTTATAACAGACTCTCTGGAAATATGTATGGAAATCTCCCCTCCTACCGGAGTGAATTTGATTGCATTTCCTATGAGGTTGAACAGAACCTGCCCTAATTTATCCTTATCTGTTTCTATGAAGTCAGGCATCATCGGACCAAAATGGTAGCTGAACCTGATTTCTTTCTTTTTGATCAATGCCAGGAAAATTTTGAAGTTTTTCTCAATTTCCTCTCTGAAATTAAATACGTTCAAATTCAGTGTCATCATTCCTGCTTCAATTTTGGAATAATCCAAAATATCATTGATGATGGAAGATAGGGCATTTCCTGAATCTTTGATTACTTCAAGATATTCTTTCTGTTTTTGTGAAAGAGTTGTATTAAACAACAGTTCAATTATTCCCAAAAGTCCGTTCATCGGTGTACGGATTTCATGGCTCATATTGGCCAGAAATTCTGATTTGGCCTGATTTTCCTGTTCGGCAGCGGTCTTAGCCTCCAGAAGTCCTTTTTCCCACAAGCGCTGACCGGTGATGTCCCTTGCTATGGAGATAACTCTTTGTTCATCCAGTTTGAATAATCGGGTTTCAAAAATCCTTTTCCCGATTTTAAGAACCATTTCAAGTTCGATGGTTTGCATCTGACCTGTTTCCACGGTCTTCTCAAAGACTTCCATGAATTTTTTGTTGGTAGGATCAGGTAACACTTCAGAAATACTTTTTCCTATCGAACCGGAAGCAGGACTGATAAGAAGTTTTTGGTTTTGAACATAATAATCTATGAAAACTCCGGAATGGTCGTAGATAAAAATAATATCCGGCAAACTTTTTAGAACGGCTCTCAGCCTATTCTCACTCATTTTCAGTTCTTGTTCGGATTGATATTTATCTTCGATATCCGTGCATATCCCCACATTCCCCACAAAATCGCCGTTTTTGTCAAAAAATAATTTCTCGAATATCTTTACCCTGATCCATTCCCCGGTTTTTTTCAGGAAGTGAAATTCAAAGGTTATGGTTTCAGTTTTGTTTTCAATAGATTCAGCAATCAAGCTATTTAAGGCATCTGCCTCCTTCGGCGAAATATTTTGTTTATAGTTGAGAACAAAATCTTCCTGAGAATAACCCAAAACATCCTCAACTTCCTTGTCTACACTGGACATAGTGCCATCTGCTTCCTGAAAATAGATAAAACCTTTGGATTCCTGTAGCAATAACGTCTGCCTTCTGAAGAGTTCATTGATCTCAGCAGCTTTTACTGCCAGTTCTCTGTTTGCGAACTGCGAATTCTTGATGAATTTATAAAGAATCAGAATAACAAAAATCAATAGAAGAAAAAGTGCCAAAAAAAGCGAAAAATAGGTGACATAGATCTCGGCAGTAATAAGTTGTTTGTCCTGTAGGAAAATAACTGCAAATTGGTTTTCCAGCGGATATAAGTTAAAGGGATATTGGTGAATTATTGCTTGAAAGCTGTTCCCGTTTGTATTATTATCTTTAAATAAACCTTTATAATCTCCTTTCAGACCGTTTTCTATATCCTTCGTCAGTTTGGTCAGGGTATTAGGATCCAAAATCACCCCAGATTGGGGCGTATTTTCATTTACTACAAGTAATTCGTCATCGTAAAATATCAGTTTCTCTCCTAATGTGCTTACATAAAAACTACTAAGCTTATTTCCCAAATATCTTTTTAGGTTGATTTTGACAATTATCTCAATCTGATGGTTAGCATTTATAAACCTCAATTCATTCTTTGATCCCACTGGAACTTCCTTAATATCCTCATGCTCTGTTTTGATGTAATTATTTTGATCGTTGAAATGAAAGGAAATAATTTGTTCAGGAAAAACAAATATTATGGAATCAATAATGTCCCTGTTATTGTTGAAAATCCTCCTGGTCCTCCTATCAAAGGCAAGCTGCTCATCGCTATTTCTTTCCAAATTCCATGGTTCAAGATTGTTGGTAAAAAAAGCCATATTGTCGTACATGGATCTGAAATCCTTCTCAATCTCTCCTGAAGCAAATTGAACCTGATTGTTAAGAAACTGCATTTTCGCGGCGAGCTGGTTTTCGGAAAGTGCATGGAAAAACAAATAGGCAATGAGGATAATCAGGATAATGACTGAAATGGCAAAGCCAGCAAACCACTTGTAGGATCCCGGATTTATATCGGCCATTTTTTGATAAGGAACCTTCATTCGAATGTTATGTCCAAAACATACCAGTTCAATCTTTCCATTTTATCTGCTGTTACCGTCATTTTTCCAAAACCTTCCTCAAGTATAAACCCCTTTTCTCTGACCAACAAAAAATGGGAGGCCATTTTTCGGACTTCCTTACTTTTACTTTTAAACAAATTGAAATCCTCCATCCTATAGCTATTGGAATTAATGGTCTGGATATAAGTGTGATTTGTCAAAGGTGGCAACGACAATGCTTCAATAGCCTTTGCTTTACCGGCCACTACTGTTCCTGCCTCATCAATGATGACAATATTTTTAGAATATCTGTCAAGATAAAACACCAGGATATCATTTACCGTGATATCAAAACCCAAGACCATCTTGAGTTCATCATTATGATATACCGGATGGAGCAAGGAAATCATCCAACCTCTTCCGACGGGATCTATGTAAATTTCATTGATCCAGACAGGGCCTCTTTTCACATTGTTTTTTTCATCCGCCTCATAATAAAAGTTGAAAGCTGTCAAATCTATGTCATGGTCCAACATAGTCGCCGCATCAAAAGGGGGATACAGTCGGTTCAATTGAAGCGGACTGTTGAAATAAACCTGAGAAACTACATCGTGCCTTTCCACTATGGATTTGAAGGACGAGTCGAGCGATTCAGTGAGGTAAATAAGATCCATTACCTTCTGTTTATCTTTGGCTAACGTGGAAATAAAAAGTGTGCTAAAATTTTGATTGGCATTAGGTGCTACATTTGCAAGGTTGCCTCGAAATAAAAACTTTTCTTTATCTGCTTTATCGATTAAAATTTCAGCATCCTCATAAAGAGATTCTGCCTGCCCGGTGAGTTTCACTATTTCTTCTTCCAACTCCATCAAATCATTATCGAATAAAGAAATAAAAGATTCGATTTCTTTCAATCCGGATGTAGAATTGGATCTTTCGGAAGAATTACAAGATGTCATTCCGATACAGAGCATACCTAAAAACCAAATGCTTCTTACCATGTAGAATCGGGTGATTGGCTAAAGCTATATATTTTCCAATTGATTTTGAAGTGATTGCCCCATTTCTTTGAACCTTTTTTGTACCGATATAAAAAAATCTCCTTCCAGAAATTTTTCAAGGTCACCCTCTTCCAAAATATCAAATTCGGGTATTTTATATGTCTGTTCAAAAGGTCCCTCTTCAAATTTGAGCAGATATTTATTGTTCCAGGAAAGTATGGTGATCCTGATTTCTCCTTTAGCGGATTCTTTGACGACTCTCATGATTGTTTTCTGACTTCTGATGTAAATGTGATCTCGGATTTAAGAGAAGAGGAAACTGAGCAGTATTTTTCCACCGAAAGTGCTACCACCTTGGCAAATTCCTCTTCGGTGGCATCAGGAGATATTAAAATAAACTTCATCGAGATGTGGGTGAAGTATGCGGGTATACCATCGTTTCGTAATCCCTCCAGCTCCACAAAAAAGTCAATGACTGTCCTCCGCTTTTTTTTCATCATCAACACCGCATCCACTGACGCACAGCCACCCAAGGCAGACAAGAGGAGATCCATGGGAGATTGTGCCTGCTTTTTATCTGCATCGTACATGTCGATGTCTACCTTATTTCCCTGTGCATTTACTGCCTCATATTCATGATCGGCTTTCATTCGGACGGTTACGTTTTTTTTTGCCATGATTTTTGATCGAAAAGTTATTAAGTTATCGATGATTGGGTG
>JBGTDA010000018.1:0-15232 GCA_041748555.1 Rhodonellum sp. | reverse complement strand
CCTCTGTAGATAAATTTGATATAGTAGAAGTAAAATTTAAAGGTGGAAGAAAAGAATATTATAGAAATGTAAACCATATTTCTCTGACCACAGGGGATCCCATTGTTGTAGATGTTCCCAACGGCCATCATATTGGATATGTATCCCTTCAAGGTGAGCTGGTAAGGCTTCAGATGCAGAAACGCAAGATCAAAAACGACGATGATATTCTCAAAATCTATCGGGTAGCCAATCAGAAAGATCTGGAAAAATGGGAAGAGGCCAAAAACCGGGAAATTCCTACCATATATAGAAGTAAACAGATCATTGATGAATTCAAGCTGGATATGAAACTTTCCGATGTGGAATATCAGGCAGACAATTCAAAAGCTACCTTTTATTATTCCGCAGAAAACAGGGTAGATTTCCGTGAACTGATCAAAACGCTCGCAGGGGAATTCAAGATCCGAGTGGAAATGCGGCAAATCAGTCTGAGGCAGGAAGCCGGTAGACTCGGCGGAATCGGCGTATGCGGTAGAGAGCTCTGTTGCTCTACATGGATTCATGACTTTAAAAGCGTCAGCACTTCTGCAGCCCGATATCAGAATTTATCCCTAAACCCAAGCAAACTTTCGGGTCAGTGCGGCAGGCTTAAATGCTGCCTCAATTATGAGCTCGACACCTACATGAACGCCCTGGAAGATATCCCGGCTGTAGAAAAACCTTTGCAGACGGAAACAGGATATGCCAAACTTCAAAAAACCGATATTTTCAGAAAATTGATGTGGTTTAGCTACAACAATGAAAATAATTGGTATTCACTGACCTGCGAGCGCGTAAAAGAGATTCAGGCTTTGAATGAAAAAGGGATTATTCCTGCGGACCTTCAGTCCAATCAAGCCAAAGAACATGAGGAAAGGGTAAACAAATCAAATCTGGAACTTGAACTGCTGGATAAAAAATTCAGCACCCAACCTGGTGCGACCAAGAAAAAGAAGAAGAAGAAAAGAAATCCAAACAATCCGACTTCTGAAATTCAGTCCAACAAACCTAGCCAGCCAAAAGCTGAACAGGATAAATCTATAGACGGCAAAGAATCGGAAGGAAGTGAGAGAAACCAAAGAAATCGCAGCAAAAGAAATTTTGATAAGAAACCCAAAGCCATCACAGGCCAGGCAACTGAAAACAAAGTGAAGACCTCACCCACTGAAAGCAATCCAAACCAGAAGCCACGAGAAAACAAAGGCAGAAGAAAGAAGTTTCCGCCAAGAAACAAGGGAGATCAAAACAAGGGAGAAAACAATGAATAAGTACAGATGGTTTGACCTTCTTTGGATATTGCTGTTGGGTCAGTTTTCATGCGATCAAAACAGGGTTTTTGAAGAATATAAGGGAATGGAAACAGAATCCTGGCAAATTCAGGATTCTGTTTCCTTTACTTTTTCACATGACCTTCCACATGGACCGGTAATACTTGGTATAAAGTACAACCGGGATTATGAGTATCATAATCTCTATGTCCGGTATCTTTTAAAAGACAGTCTTGACGGAATTGTGGAAAATCAGTTATTGGATGTACCGCTATTTGATAGCAAATCGGGTAAACCTTTGGGTGATGGGTATGGAAGTACTTACACCAAGTATGATACCCTCCCACTAAAAACAGATGAAAATTACGCATCCATATCACTTATTCAATATATGCGTACAGATGAGTTGCGGGGAATAGAAGCGGTCGGCATCAAGCGTATCAAGGAATAAAATAAAAAAACATTCAGAACCTGATCAGGAAGCTTCGTCTTCCTGATCGTGTTTTTCAACAATTTCTCTCCCCATCCAATATTGGCGACTGAAATAAAACCGGTATGGCCATCCTTTTTCCTTCAGTTGCAATGGGTGATAAACAAATGCTTCTTTGGCTCCTGAAGCCATATAAAGGCGGCGATCGTCTGTCAAAACTGCACTTTCTAATTTCCTCTTTCTTTTTATTACCAGATCCATCCAGGTGGATTGGCTATATTTTTCAAGGCTATAACCTTCTTCGGTACCTTCCAGCTTGTTACTCAAAAACCAGGAGGATTCAAATCCACCACTTTTATTTTCTTCAACTAAAACAGACTCCCCCTTACCGACCTGCTCCACAAATTCAATATATTCCTTCAACAACCTTACCCCTTCATTTTTCAGCTGATCGGAGCTAAAGTCATTTGAAGTCAAACTAGTCACAAGTGTAATTTTTTTTCTCGAGCGGGTGATGGCTACATTCAACCTGTTGATGCCGCCTTTTTTGGATAACAATCCGAAATTTGCGATCAGTTTTCCCTGCTTGTTTTTTGCGTAGCCTATTGAAAAAATCACCCAGTCAAATTCATCACCCTGGACATTTTCAATGTTTTTGACGGATAGATTAGCAGATCGTATATTGGCGTCTAGCTCTACAAGCTGTTGGATGGTTTCCATTTGGAAAAAATTAAAGGTAATAACCCCGATCGTGTATTCGGGGTGCTGTTCCTGTATCCTTTTGATCAGGATGATTACCGATTCGGCTTCCTCAATGTTGGTTTGTTTTTCCCAAATCCCTTTCACGTAAACCAATTCAAAAGGAATTTCTCCGCTGTTTGCCAAATCTTTTTGAGTAAGCATATTTAAGCGGTTTTCGTAAAACCGTTTATTGGAAAACTGAATCAGAGGCAATTGAGCACTTCTATAATGTCCCTGCAGCCAGAATTTTTTGAAATAACCTGAAGCAAGATCCAGTAGTGATTCCGTTTCCATTTCAATCCCCTCCTCTTCTGAATCAATTCTTACCTGATAAAGGTCAAAAGGCTGCAACTGATTACTGTCTCCCGCAATCACAACCTGTTTTCCACGAAGCATTGCAGGAATACCCCGTTCCACATAGCATTGGGAGGATTCATCAAAAACAATAAGATCGAAGGATTGCTTCAGAGGGAACAGAGCAGAAACCGTCTCCGGAGAAGCAAGCCAACAGGGAACAAGTCTGAAAATCTCATCTTCAAATTCCTCTACAAGTTTTTTTATCGCCAGGATTTTTTTCTTTTTGGTGACCTGATGCAACAAATCCCTATAGGTTATCCGGTTATTGAGCCGGTTGAATTTTAAATCCTGAAAAGTTTTTTCCCGTAATTTCAATTCAGCAATGAAACGGGAGTTCTTCCCTTTCTCCACTACCGCCTCTTCAAGTTCCTTTTGGACAGTCATGAATTTTGGTGTGCTCACTTCTTTCAGCACCGGATATTTTGCCTCGATATGCTCAATCCAACTCAATCTCAATCCTGATAGAAACAAACCCTTCAGTTCTTCAAAATCTTTGGCGGGATAATTATCCAGCAACTTATCCATCACAGCTTTATCCACATTGCTTAGTCTGTCACGCAATTGGTCAAAAGCTACCAATTCATCAAAAACAAAAGGAACCTGCTCCTTAAGTGCAACAATTCCGCCTGCAATGTTTTGGGTGATAAGATGTTGGATCTGAATTTTGCTGAGGTAATGAGACCAATGGTTGATTTTCTGCTCCACTTTTCCCACATGCTTTAAAATCGAATCTACAAACAGCAGCAGGCTTTTTCCATCCTTATTGTTATTCAACAGAAATTTTCCGTAAACACCCATATCTTTTAGAAGAAGTTTTGCCCGGATAGCATCCAACTGGATAGCTGCTGAGTGGTTGAAAGCTATAAACTCAAATGGTTTGGCAGGAAGCTTCAGCCAGGGTTTTTGGGAAAGAAGTGTATATTGATGATTTAGATTCAATCGGTTTTCCAGACGTGCCGTCAGTCTTGAAAGCCCATGTTTGTCCCTGTTTAATTCATTGTTCTTTAACAGTTCAAAAAGTGGGTCGTATTTGTTCTTTTTCCAAGGCAACCTGAACGAATTCCACCAGCCTTTGGACCTTTTGGAATAGCCGAGAGCAAGCTGAAAATTCTCCTCAACAACAGTATCATCCGAATGCCATTCCACTCCCTCCTCAGAAAGCAGTGACTTTACAACTTCAAATTTATTCTCAAGCCAAAGCAGATCAAATTCCCGGGAATCCGTTTGCGTGATCAATTCGAATCTCTCCAGAACCTCGGGTCTGTTTAAGAAGTGGATCAATTCCAATAGCTTTGCCTTTTGTTCAAAAAACACAAATAAATAGGAAATATCGAAATCCTCACAACTTTCAAATTCAGATTGAAAACCGCTTTTCACTTCTTCTATCTCCAAGAGCACGTCCTGCAGCTGCTTGGAGGCTGTACTTCCAAAATCTTTGAAATCCACCCGGTGCAACCAAAAGGATTCCTGCTTTTGGTAATCCCTGAAACAAACCTGATATTCCTGGAAATTCCTCAAAAAATCAGCAACCCGATCCCAATGAAACTCCCTATAATACTGGGTCATTTCCAATCCGTCTTCAGAAAGTTTGGAATTTAGATACAGCTCCTTAATGGGTCTTCCACATTCTTCTGTATTGTATAAGCCGCTTTTGAAATCGTTGAAATATTCAACATGAGAATCTATTGTGCGGGAAGTCTGGATAAACTGCCGTTCCAGTTGGATCGCATCAATACTCCTGTTCAGTTCCTGATACTTTTCGAGTGACTGTATCTGCTGCTCGATTTTTTTGAACAACGCCTTCCTGTCTGTTCTAAAATCATGCACCAATCCCAAAAACGGATCAAAACCAAGTTGGGCAAGTCTCTCATATACAACATCGAGTGCTGCCCTTTTTTGGGATACAACCAACACTTTCTTTCCACGAGTGATGTAGTCTATGACCAGATTACTGATCAACTGGGACTTTCCCGTTCCCGGGGGGCCTTCCACCACACAGGATTGTCCGGACCTGACTGCTTTGAAAACCTCCTCCTGACTGGCATCCATTGGAAATATAGTGAACATAGAATCTTCCCTGGGTGGTACCACGGGTTCTTTATCATTGGCAAACCATTTGAAAAACAGATGTTCCAGATCAGGCAAATCTTCCCCTTCCAGCAATTGTTCATAATCATTGACCAAAAAGCTGGTTTTCTGGGAAAATTGTCCCAAAACTCCAAAAGGCTTTAACTTCAGCTGCCCCGTATTAAAACCCGATTCGTCTGCTCCTTTAGTGGATTCAGGAAATCCATTGAGCCTGTTTTCAAAAATTTCCTGATTGAAGTTTACCGCAAATTCATCCTGTAGATGTTGATATATCTCGGTTCTGAACACCATTGGATCAGAAGAAAAACCCTCCACTGTATTTTCAACCCATTCATTATCGATTTTTTTGCCGTAGGCATGGGAATAAGCCAGAAGAAAAGCTTTATTAAAAAAGGGAGGATCACTTGATCGAAGTGTTAACTGCCACTGATCATTTTCTATAATCAGCTCCACAGGAAAAAACATCAACGGACATCGGATCAGCTGATCATTCAGCAACTTTCCTTCCACATAAGGCCAACTCACAAAAAGACTTTTCTCTCCGGTTTCGTTTTCCGCCAATTTTACAAGGTGCTGTAGCCTGCTTAGCCTTTTGGATAAAATATTGATGTTTTTATCCCTTGGATCTGTTACCGGAATTAAAGGAATCTTTTTTTTTCTGCCGATCAGCATTTCTATATAATGAAATGCCGGATGACCATTTAGATAATCCAAATTAGTCAGGTCAACCATTTGGGTCGAAACCAATTTTGGTAGATAAATCGACCTGTTCCTTCCGGAAAGATCAACTAATCTGTCTTGATAAACCTGAAATGTTTCCTTTAACATAGATTATTTGAAAGGAGAATCTTTTTCTTTTGCCATATGATTATAAACCACGCCATCCATAAATCCCGGAATCCATTTGTTCAGAAAAACGACCAATTTTCCCTGCCTTGTCAAAACCAGGTCTCTTTTCTTTTTCAGAACAGCAATCAAAATAGCCTCTGCTACCTCGGAAGCCGGCATCATTTTCTCCTCATCTCTTGGCGATTCACCTTGAATACCCCCATCAGCTTTCAAAGCCTTGTTTCTGATATTGGAAGCGGTGAAACCCGGGCAGGCAACCAATATATGAACACCCTTTTTCATCAGTTCCGTCCGGAGTGATTCCAGAAATCCGTTCATGGCAAATTTACTAGCTGTATAAGCAGTTCTTGCCGGTGTTCCCCGAAAACCGTTGATGGAGGAAACTCCGACGATGGACCCTTTATTTTTGGTGATTTCCGGCAGGCAGTATTTGGTTGCATAGACAGTTCCCCAAAAATTGATATCCATCACCTGCCTGAATACATCTAAATCAAGATCCTCAAAAAGGGCACGCATAGAAATCCCGGCATTGCTAATAAGGATATCTATTCTTCCGAACTTCCTGATTGTTTCTGCTGCAAGTTTCTCATTGTCTTTTTCCGATGCAGCATCAGCCAATATTCCTATAGCCTCTATTCCCTGCTGTTGCAGTTTGATAAGGGTTTTGTCCAGATTCACCTGACTTCTTCCGGTAATAACAATTTTCGCTCCTTCCTTTCCAAAAATCAAGGCACATGCTTCTCCGATTCCTGAAGTAGCACCGGTAACGATGACAACTTTATCTTTCAATTTCATTGATCATCAATTTGGGTTTAAAGATACAGAATTCAAAAAAAAGTGTCTCATATTTAAAAGCCCTTAAAATTTGGTGGCCGGAAAGATTTAGATTTCCCTCTTGTTTTATTTCGAAAAAGAAACAAGATGATTTATTGACCTCGACTGACTTTGCCAAAACCCATGGACATCGTGATTTTTTCCTTAATTTTGCGGCCATGTCAAGAAAGATGAAAAACAAAATCATCGAAAACCTGAGGATAGAAAGGATTGCCTCTGAAGGAAAGAGTGTCGGGCACCATGAAGGAAAAGTGGTTTTTGTTCAGAACGTAGCTCCGGGTGATCTGGTGGATGTCCGGATTACAAGAGGGAAAATCTCTTTTATGGAAGGTGAAGCGATTCATTTTCATGAACATTCCCAAGATCGAGTCGATCCTTTTTGCCCCCATTTCGGAACCTGTGGTGGCTGCAAGTGGCAACACATCCATTATGATCTTCAAAAATCCTACAAAAGACAGCAGGTAATGGATCAATTCCAAAGAATTGCCAAAGTGGAAATTCCTGAAGTGATGCCAATATTGGGTTCAAAAAAAACCCGCTACTATCGGAACAAGCTGGATTATACTTTTTCGAACAATCGATGGCTTACCCGGGAAGAAATTGATTCAGGTGCTGAATTTGAAAGAAATGCTTTGGGATTTCATATTCCAAAAATGTTTGATAAAATAGTCGACATCAATCACTGCTATCTCCAAAACGATACTTCCAATGATGTAAGAAACGAACTGAGAACTTTTGCTTTGGAAAACAAGCTTTCATTCTATGATATCCGAAATCAGGTTGGCTTGTTGAGAAACCTTATCATTCGCACAACGAGCACCGGTGAAAGTATGGTGATTGTGCAGTTCGGATCTGACAATAAGGAAGAAATACTGCAGGTGATGGAATTTCTTCACTATAAATTTCCCGGGATCACATCCCTGCTCTACATCATCAATCTCAAAAAAAACGAAACCTTCAATGATCTTGACGTAATCACATTTGCAGGAAAGGATTATATCGAAGAAGAAATGGAAGGGCTGAAATTCCGGATTGGTCCGAAATCATTTTACCAGACCAATTCTGATCAGGCATATGAGTTGTATAAAGTGACTCGGGAGTTTGCGGATCTTCAGGGAAACGAAGTGGTTTATGATCTTTATACCGGAACCGGTACGATTGCGAATTTTGTTTCGAAAAAAGCAAAGCAAGTAATTGGCATTGAATACGTAGAAGCCGCCATTGAAGATGCCAAACTGAACGCCGCTGTGAACGGTTTGGACAATACACTGTTCTATGCAGGAGACATGAAGGATATGCTGAATGATGACTTTATCTCCCGTCATGCAGCTCCGGATGTCATCATCACAGATCCGCCCCGGGCAGGTATGCATGAGGATGTCGTCAATATGTTGCTCAAACTGGCAGCCCCCAAACTTGTCTATGTAAGTTGCAATCCGGCCACGCAGGCCCGGGATGTGGCTTTGCTTGCAGAGAAATATCAAGTGGATAAAATCCAGCCCGTGGATATGTTTCCGCAAACCTATCATGTAGAAAATGTTGTACTATTGACTTTAAAACCATGATTTCAGATTTTAACGACCCGGAATTAAACGGAAAATATTTGGGGACTATCACCAAAGATTTCATTAAGGTATCGGATATTCTGAAAGAAGCCTCCTACCAGGTACGCAGCAGGAAATTTTCCGGATATCCCATTTTCCCTATTTCTAAGGAAGAACAACCTATAGGTCAGTTGTTTTTGGGAAAAACAGAAAAAGAGCTGGATTGGAATTATTACATCACCTATCTGGATGAATTTGTTCAGAGAAAACTAATTGCCGAGGAGTCGTTGGACGAATTCAAGGCTTCTTTCAAAGATCCTGATGAGTTCTGCTGCCTGTTCGTGATAGATCAGGAATTTACCAGGTTTGTTTATATCCCGTTTCCCGAGGATTGATACTGATTCTTAGACCGAATATGGAATGAAGGAATATTATTTTTTTACCGGATTTTCTCAAAAACATTTTTTCATAATATTCTGATTTTTTCAACTAACGCCACTTTATGTATCTGAAAATAATTGAATAGGCAAAAATAATTGTCATATTTGAAATTATTCCTATATTGGTTTCTTTAGTTTTTTATAGGAATTGATGAAGGAAATAAAGATGATTGATGTTCCGATTTTAGTATCCCGATTGAAGACTGGGGATCAAAATGCGTTTTCAGTTTTATATGAATATTTTTTCCCTAAAATATATAAGACCTCAAAAAAAATGTACCTCCCACATGAAGATGCTGAAGGTGTAGCCCAGGAGGTTTTTTTGATCATCTGGAAAAAGAAGGAATGTCTGGATCCCGGTCTATGTTTCGATTCCTACCTTATTGCGATTATGCGCTCCATTATTTTTAAGAGAACGAAAAAAGAGGCTAGAAAAATCGCCTATCAAAAGTATGCTATAAAGAATACTATGGATGTTTCCACAGAGACAGAGGATAACTTGATATTTGACGAATTGGAGCAGATTTCAAAATGCCATATCGATAAACTACCCAATGGTCAAAAAGAGGTTTTCCTGTTGAAAAATAACCAACACCTTAACGCTGAGGAAATTTCCAGAAAACTGAATATATCAAAGCGGACGGTGGAAAGTCAAATATATAAGGCTACAAAATCCCTTAAATCAACTTTGATAAAAAATAAGGTGCTACCGCCTGAGCTCTTTATTATTATTTGCTTTTTCACAATTTAATTGCAGTTATATTTTATTATCTTCATCAATATTGGTATAAAATTAATAACAAAGTAAATTTCATTTTTTACGTCAGTAATTCTTTATCAAAGAAGCTATATATAATCAAAAGTGTAGCTCTTAAATGAAATACAATAAAAAGGATGTTGAAAATTACTTTTCGGGAAAATTCTCACACAGCGAGGCAGAAGAATTTTTGAAGTGGCTTCATTCAGAACAAGGTGAACAGGAATACCTTGAATTCATTGATGATTCACTACGGGAGGAATTTTTGGAAGTTGACGAATCTTCTGATCAGGCCTTTGAGGATTCATATTCGGAAGACGTAGAAAAACGCGAATCAGGTACCACATCGTGGTCATTTATAAAAGATAAAAGCTGGATGGGCTGGGTAGCAGGGGTAGTAGTATTGTTTGTGGTCGCATCAACATTTTTTATAATGAAGGATCATATAAAAATCACAGTGGGTAACAGGAAATATAAAACCATTGTCAAAACAACTCCGAGAGGTGAAAAGTCACGCGTCATTCTACCTGACGGGTCAATAGTCCATCTCAATGCCGAAAGCTCCATCTCCTATTCCGAAAATTTTAGCGCCGACAGAAACCTGGATTTGGTTGGAGAAGCTTTTTTTGAAGTGACAAAGGATAGTCTGAAACCTTTTGTTGTACATACCCAAAACCTTTCCACCACCGCACTTGGAACCTCTTTTAATATACAGGCATATCCTGATCTTGGCAAAGTTCAGATCAGTCTTGCCACGGGCAAGGTCCTTATCAAAGACAGTCTCACCGAGAAGCAAATCATCATGAATCCGAAGGAATCCACAAGCCATATTAACGGTCAGCCATTGCTCAGGAAAGAGCAAGTGGATATCAACGAAATCCTGCTTTGGAAAGAAGGAATTCTTCATTTTGATAAAACCCCTTTTCCTGAGGTTTTGAAAACTTTGGAAAGATGGTATGGAACCCACATAAAAGTAACCGGAGTAGAAAATATTCCGGATTTTAAATGTTCAGGCACTTTTAAGCCACGCGAAAATTTACACAATGTTTTGGATGTTTTAGGGTACTCGCTTGAGTTCAGTTACAGCACTACAGGAAGTCAAACAACAATTCTCTTTAACTCGGAAAGCCAATGACAAAAAAAAATTAGGTTACAGTGGGTTCCGTATTCCGGTTCTCACTGCAAGAAAATCCGGATAATTCTAGATTGAAATTTCCCCTTTATCTAAAAGTTTTCATTTCACTTTCAATAACCCAAAAATATGAAACCGACAATTTACCAAAAATTAAGGATGGTAAGTAGAAGAGCCTTTACTGGTGTTCTTCTACTCGTCATAAGCCTTCAAGCAACTCTTGCTAATGATGAATCGGCCCCGGTAAAAAGAATTGATGAAGTATTCATCAAACTTGAACTCCGGGAAGGTAGTCTGGAAGAAATTCTAAAAGCCATCGAGAGTAGAACAGATTATAGTTTCTTTTACACAGAAAAACTTCTTAAGAATCAAGCCAGCATACAGCTTTCTCAAACTAAGGGAACAGTAACAGATTTTTTATTGGATGTAGCCACTAAAAAAAATCTTCATTTCCGGCAAGTTAACAACACCATCAGCGTCCGGTCCTTTGATAGGGAAAATGGTAAAAATAAAATCAATATAGAGATTGATGTAGTGGATGTTGTTGTTTCGGGCACTGTTACCAGCCAATCGGGAGAACCATTACCTGGTGTGGCCATTTCTGTGGCTGGAACAAATACCGGTACCGTGACGGATCTTAACGGAAATTATAAATTGAGTGTCCCGGATGATGCAACTTTGGTTTTTTCCTATATCGGATTTTCAACCCGCCGAATTCAAATTGGCAACAGATCTCAGATAGACGTCGTAATGGACCCGGAATTAAGGGGGCTAGAGGAGGTTGTAGTCACTGCTTTAGGTATTGAAAAATCAGCCCGAAGCATTGGTTATTCCGCTACCAATGTCTCCTCAGACGAACTGGCTATCAACAGGACACCCAATATCATGAACACCCTGCAGGGCAAGGTGGCAGGTGTCAACATTACCGGCTTAGGTACTGGTCCAGGTGGCACCTCAAAAATACGGATCAGAGGACAATCCTCCATAGCTGGTCAGAACAGTCCCTTGATTGTAATCAACGGGGTTCCGATTGATAATACCAATTTTGCTTCAAGGACCGGCAACCAGGGTTCAGATAGTTCTATCGGAACCAGAGGAGGTGGCAACACCTCTGATGGTGGTGATGGATTAAGCAGTATCAATCCTGATGATGTTGAAAGTATGACGGTCCTTAAAGGTGCGGCCGCTTCGGCCCTTTATGGATCCAGGGCAAAAGACGGGGTAATTATGATTACCACCAAATCCAAAGGGGACTCCCAAGGAATCGGAGTGACCTATAACCTGAATTATACCAATGAGACCCCCCTTGATTTTACCGATTATCAATATGAATATGGCCAAGGAGAGCAAGGTGTGAGACCCACTACTCCTAATCCTACATCGGGACAATGGTCTTTTGGTGAAAAATTCCAACCCGGAATGACGCAGGTGCTTTTCGATGGGCTGGAGTTACCTTATCAGCCTGTAAGAAACCGTGTTAGAGATTTTTTCAGAAACGGCCAAAACACCACCCACTCCGTTACCCTTTCCTCAGCAAGCGATAAGGGAGGAATGTCTTTATCCTTCGCAGATATGAACAGCAAAGGTATTGTGCCAAACAATACCTTTAACCGAAAGACTTTAAATTTGGGTTTTGGCTACGATTTGAACCCTAAACTCAGCTTTAGGGGAAATATCAATTACTCTATAGAAGATAATAAAAACCCACCAAATGTAGCTCAACAAGACAACACCATACCAGTAGCCCTGTATAATCTTGCCAATTCAATGCCGCTTGACGTATTGCGTGATAATGCTGTGGATGAAGAGGGTAATGAGGTTGTTTATTCCAGATTTAGAAACAGGACCAATCCCTACTTTACCTTGGAAAAACAATTTCAGAATATCAAAAGGGATAGGATTTTTGGAAATGTTGCAGTCAACTATAAATTGCTTCCATGGTTGTCCATCCAAGGTCGGGTGGGACAGGATTACTGGTCCAGGGATCAAGAAATCAACAATTTCCCCACCGGACAGGCCTCAAGAGCCCCTGCACCTGAAGGTTTTGTAAACGGACTATATACCCAGGAAGCCAGAAGATTCAGGGAAATCAATGCTGATTTCTTATTGACCGGTAATCAGACCTTCGGTATTTTTGGAGTAACGGCCAGTTTTGGCGGAAACCACATGTACCGGAGATCAGAAGTCAACAGTGTTTTGGTCGAAGATTTTGTGGTAAGGGATTTATATACAGTACAGAACGGCCGGATAAAAGATCCTATTTACAACTTAAGTGAAAGAGCCGTCAATTCCTTATATGGGGTTGCAGAATTTTCATACAAGAACTTGCTCTTTCTCCAGGGAACCGTAAGAAACGACTGGTTCTCCACGCTTTCGAAGGCAAATAGAAGTATTTTGTATCCTTCTGTATCTACCAGCTATGTTTTTACGGAGAATTTAGGAACAACAGGTTGGCTGAATTTTGGAAAACTTCGTTTGGCTTATGCTGAAGTTGGTAGTGATGCGGATGTGGGACCTTATTCCAATGTTCTATTTTACGGCATCAATGCCAATCTGTTCCGGGGACAGCCTGTTGGCGGTACCGGAGGGTCAGTTCCCAATCCCGATTTAAGACCAATGCGTGTAGCGGAGACTGAAATAGGTCTTGATTTAATATTATTCCAGGGCAAAGTTAGCTTGGATTTGGCAGTTTATAATAAAATCACTACAGATCAGATCGTAAATGCCCAGATATCAAGTGCTTCCGGATTTACCAACACTGCTATCAATAGTGGAAAAAGCAGTAATAAAGGAATTGAATTGCTTCTTACCGTAGTACCTATAGAGAACGAGAATTTTGTATGGGAGTCAACTTTTAATGGGGCATATAACATTACCAAAGTCTTGAGCCTACTTACTGATACACCGGGTGAGCGGATCACTGTTGGTACCCATGCCTTCAATGGTGAACTTAGGCAGGTTGTCGGTATGGAAATGGGGCAAGTAACCGGATTTGGATTCAGAAGAGATGCCCAAGGCCGTCAGATTTTTGGTGCCAATGGATTGCCTTTAAGAACTGAAGATCTTGTCAATTTTGGAAGTGCGTTGCCAAATTGGGTAGGCGGGTTCACCAATTCCTTCAATTATAAAGGGGTATCCCTATCCTTCTTAATTGATTTCAAATTAGGTGGTACTATGTTATCCGGAACCAATTTCAATGCAGTAAGACATGGCCTCCATAAAATGACTTTGGAAGGCCGGGAAGGTGGTGTAGTTGGAGATGGTGTCAATATCAATGGAGAGGTCAACACCGTAGCTGCCCCTGTGCAGTCTTTTTGGGAAGTGGTGAGGTCCCAGGCATTGGTAGAACCTGTCATTTATGATGATGGCTACTGGAAGCTACGGCAGATCACTTTGGGATATGATTTCACCAAACACCTGCCAGAAAGATTTCCAGTTAGAACGCTAAGGCTGAATTTGGTAGCCAATAATGTTTTGATGCTCAAAAAATGGGTGGATAATATAGATCCTGAAACATTTGGTTTCTCCTCGGATAACTTAGCTGGAATGGAATCAACTGGGCTTCCTTCTACAAGAGGTTTGGGCTTTAATCTTAATGCTAAATTTTAATAAGGTAATCATGAAAAAAATATATAAATATGTGTTTATAGGACTATTGTTAGGCTATAGCACCGCATGCGATCAGAATTTTGATGAATTGAATACCAATACGGTCGACGCAACTGTAATTGATCCGGCATTTATTTTGAATAATGCGATACTGAATTCAGGCTATCCCGGAGGAACGCTCGTCTATGATCTTGGTTCCGTTCAGCAGATCATCTCTCCAAATTCAGGAGTGCTTACGGGTGCAAATTTCAACCAGGACAATAGGAATTCCACAGGGTCACTTTGGGGAAGTTATTATGGTGGCGTGATCAAAAACACCAGAGATGTAATGTTCCGGATCAAGGACAATCCCTCAAGAAACAACCTAATGCAAATGGCCAGAATTGTACAAGCCCGAGCTTTTATGATATTGGTGGACACCTATGGATACATTCCCTACTTCCAAGGAGGAAAAGGATTCACCGATCAGAATTTCTTCCCTGAATATGATGCACCGGAAGTAATATATGTAGACCTAATCAAGGAACTTGAAGAAGCATCTGCGGCATTGAATGCTTCAGGAAGAATTGAAACTGCTGATGTGCTTTTCTTTGGTGACATTGACAAATGGAAAAAGCTCGGGTATTCCCTTCTTTTAAGAGCAGGCATGAGGCTGAGCAAAGTCGATCCCGGTACTGCCCAGCAGGTGGTGGAAAAGGCAATTCAAGGTGGTGTGATACTTTCTAATGAAGACAACGCAGTGGTCCTTCAGGATGCAAATTATACCAACGGGGTGGGAAATACCCTGAATTCCACCGAGGCATCCAATTATTATATGACCGAACCATTTGTGAATTTCCTCAAAAACAGCAACGATCCCAGACTTTCTTCCATTGCTGTCAGATATGTGGGAGCCAGTTCAGGACCAGAACAACAACCTGATGTTGCCAGCTCTGATCCTGCCTTACAAATCGGATTGCCGATGGGTAACGATGATGCCGGAGCAGTTCAAGCTGCAAAGGATGCAGGTTTGGCAAGTTTCTATGAGTTCAGTCAGATTGACAGGTTGAGGGTCGGAAGCCGGTTTGCACCCACATTTTGGGTGACTGCCTCTCAAACCCTGCTACTATTGGCAGAGGCCCGTCATAGGGGATGGATTACAACGGGTTCCGCAGATGAATAT
>JBGTDA010000017.1:0-3229 GCA_041748555.1 Rhodonellum sp. | reverse complement strand
ATGGCATTACGAGAAAAAGAGTTCTTGATCTAAGCGGATCGGTTAAGATACAGCCCATTAGCTTTGAAGAAATGCTGGAGGCGGATGAGATATTCATGACCAGTACTACAAAAAAAATTCTCCCCGTCACTACAATTGACTATCGCGGAATTGGCCTCGGAAAACCGGGTCCCATTACCCTGCAACTGATGGAAGCATTCGGTGAAATGGAATCAAATACGTCCCATTGAAGGGCGTTTTTGATTAATCTGTCAACAACTGGGCATCACTCAAAATGTACATCAATTTTTCAGGATCATTGGAATTCAATATCAGCTTTCCTCTGACTTTTACCCGCTTGGATGTATATTTTATAGGATCTTTTAACATCACCTCCATTACAGTTTCCGGTCCACCGGATCCGCAAAAAAAACATTCTGCCAAAGGTAAAGACGATAAGATAATGTGTTCAGGTTTGAACATCCCCTCGAAAGGAATGATATACCCGTCCGCTTCCACAACCTGGCCTTCCATGCTTTTTATTTTATCGCTGAATACAGGCAAGTAAAGTTCACCGAATTCGTCTTCACCTATTTTATAGGTCACTTCAGACAATTCTTTCCAGACATTTGGTGATGATTGTGCCCATGCGAAGGTGAACGAAACCATTAAGGCTGATATAAGTAGCGATTTTTTAAGATTCATAGGTTTGAAATACTTTTAAATTTATATTTTCTTGACGTTAACTTCTGTGTGATTTACGTTAATCAGGCAAAGGATTTATGATTTTGTAAGTTGTTTTGCAATATCAGTTTGATAGGCTGTCCATGCAGGAATCAATGATGCAACTATTCCAACTGCTATGGCATAAACCACAATCCAAAGCTCTTCTTTCAGAAATACAGCTGCTGTTAGGCCCCCAATCGCACCCTGTTCGTTTTGCATAACGAGAACAGTGAGAAAAAGGTGCCCGATAGCAATACCGACCAATGCCCCCAAAAAAGTCAATATTATTCCCTCAAGAACAATGTGAAAAAACAGCTGTCCCCTGGATGCACCCAGAGTTCTCATTACTGCCAAATCATACTTTCGCTCTTTGAGGGAGTTGAACAAGGCAATGAATATCCCCAAACCTGCTATAACAATAATGACAATGGCGAGTCCCTGAATCAGTTTAACACCTACTCCCAACAATTCAAACAACCTCGATATTTCAAAAGAGGGTGATGCGGCCTGTAAAGCACTTCTGCTGTTGATAAGCCTAGGCAGCTGAACGGCGGCTATCGGGTTTCGGTATTGGATCAGCAGGGAAGTCACTTGCCTGTCTTCATCTGTTTCGGGAAAACCGGAGGTACTTACAGGAGCTTCGATTTTCTGATGGTCATGTTCCTCATCATGGGTGTACCATACTGACTCAATGCTTGTCAAAATCAGTTTATCCACCACATTATCCTGAAGGGCCAATACTCCCGTGACAAAATATGGATGTTCATCATGTTCATGGCTGCTGCTTCCTATACCGTGGGAACCCACAAATTCATCTCCTGCTTTCAAGCCAAGTTTTTTAGCTACATCATTACCCAACACAACCTCAAAAGGCTTCTCCCAAGCAACACCTTCCTGAAAACCTACATTGTATAAATCCAGATAATCATGGTTTGTACCTACTATCCTATATCCTTGATAATTGTCCCCCATACCAAGTGGGATCACATTTTTGATCAACCTGTTTTTGGACACAGAGACAGCATCTTCCAGCTCAATATTTCCTGTTGGGAAATCGATATGGTAAATACTGGAAAGAATCAATTGTAAAGGACTTCCTTTTGCTCCGACGACCAGATCGATTCCTTCTGCATCCCTGGTCATTTTATTTTCGAATTGGTCCTGAACCAAAATCAATACAGTAATAATGGCCAAACCCAAAGCCAATAAAAGAATGTTTAAACCCGTATTCAATGGTTTGGCGACAAGGTATTTCCAACTTAATTTTAACATGTTCATGATCCGCCTCCTATGATAATCTGGTTGGAAATGTGGTTTTTAATCCGCTGATCATGGGTTACGATGATCAGTGCAGCCTGAAATTTACCGGCTTGCTGCTGCAGGAGTTTTACAACGACTTCTGCATTCTCATCGTCCAAACTTGCCGTAGGTTCATCTGCAAGAATCAGTTTGGGACTGTTTGCCATAGCGCGGGCAATAGAAACTCTCTGTGCCTCTCCTTCGCTAAGGGTGTGAACTTTGGATTTTCGCTTCTCATAAATGCCTAGCTCTTTAAGCAGCGTCTCATTTTGTTTTCCTTTTTCATTGGCAAAATAATTGGCCAGTCCGAGATTTTCTTCCACAGTCAGTGGCGCCAGAATATGTGGTCTTTGAAAAACGATACCAATATTCCTTCCTCTAAATTTATCCAATTTAGCTCCTGAAAGTTCGTAAATAGATGTGTTTTCAATCTTGACTTCACCTGAAAAAGGCTTAAGCAAACCTCCCAGTATATTCAAAATGGTGGTTTTCCCGCTGCCTGATTTTCCTAAAATCAAAAGCTGTTCACCGGGCTTCATAATGATGTCAGGTATTTCAAATCTGGTTTTGGTATCGTAATAAAAATCTATGTTTTTTGCAGTTACCATATTTAAGGTTTAATGGGAATGGAAATAGAGAAAGTAGTGCCTTTTGCCAGAGCACTTATGAAGTTTATTTCTCCACCCAGCACGTCAACACTTTTTTTCACAATTGACAAACCCAGGCCGGAACCTTCAATAATTCCTACGTTTTTGGCTCTGAAAAACCTGTCAAAAAGCTGATCATGTTCTGCCTTGGGAACTCCGATCCCAGAGTCCTTAATTGTAGCTTTTAAAAAGCTATTCTCGCAGGTTAAATTAAAATCAACCTCCTGACCGTCTTTAGAATATTTTACAGCGTTGGAAAGAAGGTTTTCAAATATCTGGTAAAGCAGTTCCTCATCGGAGATTATCGCTTTAGGAAGTTTTCCTGATTGAAAATTGATTTTGACATCATGTTCGGAACCCGCTTTTACTACATCAATAATCTCCTGAATAAAGGGAAGCAATAACATTTTCTTCGGCTTGTAATCTATTTTATTCGCATCTGCTTTTCCAAAGAACAATACTGAGGTAAGCAGATTGTTAAGACTCCGGACCGAATTTTCTATTTTCTGGGCATGTTTTGAGATCTTGGCTTTGAATGGGTGTTCACGTTCTGCATATTGCTGCATCAATTGCGCTGA
>JBGTDA010000016.1:0-15760 GCA_041748555.1 Rhodonellum sp. | reverse complement strand
GGATTTTACTGTCTTTGACTCCCCGTTTTATCGATTTCAATTCAACCAATTCTTCCGAACTTAAATTTACTTGATAGCTCATAATGTTTTAGGTTATGAACTAAAGGTACGTAATCGTAATTATTTAAGCAAATTAGTATAATAAAGCTGAATTCATCCTCCTGTACAAAGACCCCATCCATGAAGACTTCCTGGGTAGGTTGCGTATTGTTTTTTGATAATGTAAACTTGGCACCTGTAGTCAGATTCCATTTACTTGAAAAGGGTAATTCCCAATCCATTTGACCTATCAGGATATCGGCCTGATTGGGATTTATATTCCTTACAGTCCTCAGCTGTTCAAGAATGTTACCTTCCGGACCAATCATATTTTGGAATAGCATTTCAGAAGTTTCTCTATTCCTCACAGGGGTATAGGTCAATATCAAATCAACTGATCTACCCAAACTATCCAGTTTTCCATTGTAGAATAGGCTATAATTTTGCAACATTCTATATCCATATTCGAAACTGTCGGAGACTAAAACTGAGTCAACCGGCCCATTTAATTCCCTGGAGAAGCTCAACCTGTTTTCTCCGAAACTTTTCCTTGAAATATGGGTGTAAGAAGTGTTGGCCTGCAATCCAACCGAGTGTCTATCATTAATATTGTACTCAAAGCTTCCCCTCACTGATGGCATGTAAGTTACGCTTTGGTAGATAAAACTCTCGTTGAACAATATTCTATTTCCATCTGAATTCAAAGCCCTATATCCGTTTGAAGTCATATACCCCGCTCTCCCATCATAGTTGACATTTAAACCGGCTACCCATTTTTCTTTTCGATAAGTAATGGTTGTGCCCAAAAGTCCTCGCGCTTTGACTCCCTGTGAAAAATTGCTCCGGATTGATCCGGTCAGACCAAAACTTTTGGATTTTTTTGTGGTAATGCTGATCACAGAATTTACCTGTGAAGGATATCTGGACGAAGGATTGGTGATAAACTCAATGTTTTCAATTTCATCTCCGGTCATGGTCTCCAATATGGTCTTTAGCGTCGCATTGGGCATCGGTACCTTATCCAATAAAATCAGCACGCCACTACGGCCATTTACCGAAATCCCATCCCCCTGCACCTGCACAAATGGCAGTGCCCTAAAGATATCCATCAGATTATCTGCCTGAAAAGAACTCGCCGTCACATCCATCACGTACCGGTCTGACTTCCGCTCCATTACAGGCCGCTGTGCACTCACGACCACCTCACTCAGTGCATGGGAAGCTTCATTCAATCTGGTCACCGGCATGGTAAGTGTCTGGGAACTTTCATAATCGAAGGCATCTAAATATACTTTTTCAAAACCGACCGAGGAGATGGCTATCAGATACCTGCCCCCCGGCACCTGCCTCAGGGTATAATTTCCTTCCTCATCGGTAATGGCCCCTTTTACCATCAGACTGTCAGTAACATTTAAAACTGTGACGGTGGCAAAAGCAGCTCCTGAGGTTTCACTTTCCATTACACGGCCATTGATCAGCCCCTGGCCATTGGCCTGAAAGGATATTGCGATATAAAAGATGACCAGCACGCATCCTTTGAATAGCTTTTGTATTTTTGAACATTCCATCTTACTTATTCATTTAAAACTTATAATTGCATGATCAATGCCTGGATCCTTTTTTGATTTCATAAATTAAACCCATGGCCGGGAGTTTTTCAATTTTATTAGACTAAGAAGGGAATTTGTTAGACGAAGTTGGTGAATGATAATTGGTGAATGATAAAAATTGGTGGGGGTGTACTTCCCTGATTAGTGTATCAGCACGGTAAATATAGATGTACGAAATCGACCAATGCCCCGGAGAGGTCAACTGTTTGCAGAAAATATAAACATGACAATAAAAATCCATGTAGGGGCGACTAGCCCCGGAGGGGCAAACTGTGTGTAGAAACATAAATAAAACAACAAAAAAGCTCCGTAGGAGCGACCTGTTTGTGCAACGATAATAAATGATGCTGCTTTCAAGAATCATGTAACCATCGTAAACCGGATGAGGATCGAGTTTGTCTTAAACTCAGATCTGATATATGTCCAAACCATAGGGATGCCCAAGACCGACAAGCTTTTTAGGATTCAATGGGGACACTCTTTGGTTCTTAAGATCAGGTTATATCCAATAAAACAAAAGTCCCGGGAATTTTTTCAATGATATCGCCGGCGATCATTCCTCTTCTTTTGTTTACCGATGCCAGCTCACCCGCCAATCCATGGTGGAATACCCCACAGATAGCTGCATTTTCAGATGAATATCCTTGGCCAAGGAATGACGTAATCATCCCGGTCAACACATCTCCCGATCCTGCGGTGGCCATATATTTGGTTCCGGAAGAATTAAAAAGCTGATTGCCATTTGGCATTGATATCACAGTAAATGCTCCTTTTAAAACCAATATACATTGATGTTGTTTTGAAAATTCCTCGGCTTTTTGAAGTCTTTCCAAGTGATTGTTGCATTTACCTACCATCCGCTCAAATTCTTTTAGATGTGGCGTAAGTATGCTGCCTTTTGGCAATGATTCTAAAAGCCGGGGATACTTTGATATTAGGTTGATGCCATCTGCATCTATGACAACCGGTTTTTGATATTTTGTGAGCAAGTCCTTGTAATGGGATTCTGAAATATCCACTCCCCAACCTGGACCAATCCCAATAGCATCATATTTTTCAAGATCAGTTGAATCATTTTCAACCATCAGTTCTGAACAAGCTATTTGAACCAAATAATTTTCAGATTCAGGAGGATTGCAAACCACCAATCCGCTGCCTGTCCTCAACGCTGCCATGGAAGACAGGATAATTGACCCCATTTTTCCTTTACTTCCTCCAATTAACATCACTCTGCCAAAATCACCTTTATGGCTAAATTGGTGAAAACGCCGGTGTAATTCAGGGATATCATTCTTTTGAATAAAGGATTTACCATTTCCAAAGCTTTTTAAAACATTGTCCGGAATACCGATATCAATAACCTCTATTTTTCCTGCGTATTCAGCATGTTCAGGAAACAACAAAGACAATTTTGGAAATTGAAAGGTGATAGTAAAATCCGCTTTGAAGGCAGCTCCTGAAAGCATCCCGTCAGCAAGCATTCCAGTGGGTATATCAACGGATATTTTTTCAGCTTCAAGTTCATTTAACTTTAATATTAAATTCTTGTATTTCCCTTCCAGAGTTCTGTTGATACCGACCCCCAGGACAGCATCAATTACTATGGAATTTTCAGGCAATTCACCATCAAATCCTTCAACATCTTTTTTTTCAACCTCCATCGGTAAAATGCTGTAGTTATGCTGAAAATCATCACTACAATCCTTAGGTGGTTTCAGTGAAAATACAGTTACCGGAAAACCGGATTGATGCAAGATCCTTGCAATGACAAGGCCATCTCCTCCATTGTTGCCTGGTCCGCAAAAAACATATACTTTCCTGTCGAGTGGTTTATATTGAACCCTAAACCACTTGCAGAATCCTTCACCTGCTCTTTCCATTAACTGAGTAGAGGATATTCCTTCCATTTTTGTATAGGTGCTATCAAGGTCGGAAACTTTTTCACCGGGAATGATACTGATCATACACTTTAAATTTCAATTGAGTGGAATTTCTTTTGCGGAATCTTAACCAAGATAAGAAATCCTAATCCGACTATGAAAAATAAAACCAATGCAAGAGAACTGTTTCTCATATTCCCCGTCAGCTGCTCAATGATCCCGTAGGAAAATGTACCGAAAACAATTGCAACCTTTTCAGTAACATCATAAAAACTGAAATATGACGCATGTTCAGTGGTTTCTTTCGGTATCAATTTCGAATACGTAGACCTTGAAAGGGACTGGATTCCACCCATTACCATTCCAACAACAAAAGCAAGCAAGTAAAACTGGTTTTCAGAAACCACATAATAGGCCGAAACACAAATAAAAATCCATATGATTACCATTATTAGCAAGGACATTTTATTCCCAAAAAATTTAGATATATAGGCAAAAAGATAGCTCCCTCCAATAGCGACGATTTGAATAATCAAAATGGTCATGATCAATTTATCACCGGGTAATCCCAGTTCTTTATCTCCAAATGATGCTGCCAGATACATGACTGTTTGAACACCCATACTATAAAAAAAGAAAGCAGAAAGAAAGCCGTTCATGGTGGCATTTTTTCGGACTATTAAAAAAATGCTTTTTATTTCGTGATAGCCTTTCCGGAGCATAGCATTTGGAGCTTTTTTATTATAAGGATTATCAGGCAGGTAATGGAAAGGTATTTGGGCAAATCCTGCCCACCAGACACCTGTAATCAGGAAAGACCAACGGGCTGCATGCCCCCCATCCGCTAGCCCAAAAAAATCCGGTTTTTGAATCATGAAGAGATTTATCAGAAGAAGAATTACACTCCCTATATACCCAAGTGAGAATCCCCTGGCACTCAAAAAATCATATTCATCTTCGGAAGCAATCTCAGGAAGAAAGGCATTGTAAAAGACAATGCTTCCGGCATAACCAATACTGGCCATCATCGCACAGATGATACCATATTCAAGATTTTCCCCCTCAAAAAAAAACAAGCCTAAACAGGCTAAAGAACCCATATAGGCGAATATTTTCATGAACAAAAGCTTTTTACCACTTGAGTCAGCAATTCCGGAAAGCAGCGGTGAAATAACAGCAATAACCAAAAAGGAAAAAGAGATAGAGTAGGAATATAATACAGTATTTGTGATTTCTAATCCGAAAAATCTAACCTTATCTCCAAATTCATCGGTTTGTGTGACACTGTTAAAATAAACGGGAAAAATAGTTGAAGTAATAACTAAACTATACACTGAATTTGCCCAATCGTACATAGACCAGGCTGTTTGGACTTTATGCTTCTTTAGACTTTTAAAAAATGTCATGGGATCTAAATTAAAAAAGCTATCTCAAATGAGATAGCTTTTAATTTATGATTTTTAAAAATATTAATTTTCAACTTTCCCGGTCGAAGCATACATCAGTTTTCTTGCGTCTGCCTCTCTTAATTCAAACTGAATGTCGGATATGGGACCCATTTTAACGTCTCTATCCGCTTTCATTGAAATCCAAATTTGCTCTCTCTCAGCTTCCGACAATTTATCTTTTTCCTGATTAACCCACAGAACGATATCAGTGGTGTTGATCAATACATCGTTTGCCTGAATCCTTGGTTCTGTTCCATATATGGAAACGTTCTTAGGTTTACCGACAAACAAATATGATATCAAAGATTTCTTTTCCAGCTTCTGTAACTGCGTGGCCTGAGGCAATTTTTGCTCAACCAGCAATTCTTGTTCTCTCAAAACGGTAGTAACCATAAAGAAGAAAAGAAGCATAAAGATAATATCCGGTAATGCCGAGGTAGGGATATTTTCTGATACCTTATTCTTTTTTTTAAACTTTGCCATATTAATTTCCTCCTATTTTATCCGGTTCGGCAATCGAAATCGCCATTGGAATTCCTTCCTTACCTCTATCAAGTAGTTGCCTTTCAGCAGGTGTTTTACCTGCCAACGCCCTGTATTGATCAGCAGTAATACCTACTCTTTCAGCATAAATTTCAAAATATGCTTTTTTTACCTGATCCAGTACCTCTAAGTACCTGTCATAGGATGTACCTCTATTTGTTTTAATAGATACAACTGCACCGCCGGACATTGGATGGTCAGAAGATGAAGGTTCCCTGTTTGCCTGCGATTTCAAGGTAGCAGGTAAACTATTGAACAAATCCATTGCGTCTGCATCCGGAGCACCAAAGTTCAGAATAAAGTTTTTAACATCATCAGACAATAAATCTGTATTATTTAAATACTCCCCTTCAACCAACAATTGGTCATTAGCATTGACAAGAATATTGAAGATATTTCTTTCGTTCAATTTAATGTCAGGAGGGGGGACATTAGGATCTTGCTTTGGAGGAAGAATGGTTTGAATACCTTTTTCTGAAGCAATTGTGGTGGTGACGAGGAAGAAGATAAGCAACAGGAAGGCGATATCCGCCATAGATCCTGCATTTACTTCAGCCGACATCCTGTTTTTATTCCGTGCCATTACTTTATAGCTTTATTGATTTCTGTTACTACAATCCCCAATAATGCTATCGCAAAGAGGATGTATGTTGTTAATAATATTCCACCCACTAATTTGGAGGATGTCTCGGTGATGTTAAATGGTTCCGCTGCGAATTTCGGTATTACTTCCCCATCAGCAATAGAATATGTGATAAAGAAAATTACTGCCAATGCAGCCACACCACCCACGGTCTTGACCAAGCTTTTGGGATTATCCAAAGACTTGAACAAGGGCAATCCAATCGCCAGGATAATGCCTACGACAACCAAGGCATAACTAACGTAAAGGAAAATATCAATAGTATCCATAATGATTGATTTCTGAGGTTGAATAATTTTAGTTGAAACAAGCAATCAACTTAAACTATCTTGATAATTTATGTCTCACAAGAATATCCACCAATGTAATGGAGGCGTCTTCCATATCGTTAACTAAAGAATCAATTTTTGAAACACAATAGTTATAGAATAATTGTAGGATAATCGCCACAATTAAACCGGCTACCGTGGTCAAAAGGGCTATTTTAATACCACCCGCTACAAGAGAAGGAGATATATCACCTGCTGCTTCGATGGAATCAAAAGCTCCGATCATACCGATTACTGTTCCCATGAAACCAAGCATAGGTGCCAGAGAGATGAAAAGTGATATCCAAACAAGACCTTTTTCAAGTCTACCCATCTCGACGGATCCGTAGGCGATAATGGATTTTTCAACCATTTCTATACCTTCAGAATATCTCATCAACCCTTGGGTGAAAATAGAAGCAACAGGTCCTTTAGTGCTTTTGGTTACATCTTTAGCAGCTTCAATTCCGCCATGATCCAATGCCTCTTCAACTCTTGCTAATAATTTTTTAGTGTTTGTGGTAGAAAGATTAAGAACGATGATTCTTTCCAGTGCAACAGCGAGACCTAAAATCAAACAGATTAATACCGGTGTCATGTAGGTAGGGTTACCCTCAATGAATTGTTCTTTAATAACTTGGTGGAAGCCCTTTTCTTCCTCGACGATTTCATCATCGACGACAACGGGAGCCTGAGGTTCCACAATGGCCTCGGTGGTATCCATTTGTGTAGTGTCAACTTGCGCAGTATCTGCGTCTTGAGCTTTCGAAACTAACGGAGATAAAAGAATTCCGGATAGCATGAACAAAGCGATTAACTTTTTCATAATGTAGATTTTAAATAGACTTAAGTAAAGGTTAAATGGTTTCTTAAATTAATGTTGAGATTTTAAAGTTATCATTTTTTCAATTCAAATTGCAAAAGAAACAACCATAATTTTTTTAGATAATTAAAATATACTTTCAAATCCGGTAACGTCTGCAAGCTAAAATATCAATAATGAACGGTTTATATAATTTATACCAAAGGAAAAGAAATCTCTTAGGTGGGCATATGCAGTGTTTGATTGAAAATTTTGGCTGCAAAAATATTTTTCAAATCCATTAATAATCTTTTAGAATACTAAAAAATAAAATTTAAAGCTGAACGGGAATTGTCCTTATCTTTTTGACTTTTCCTATACGCATGCCTAGTATCCCTGCAACAATCCACTTTTTTCATCTAACAATACTCCAATTATGAAGTATTCAGGATAGACAATACAAACATTGCCAACCCTGTTTTGCGATCTTAAAGAAATCATAAAACACATGGATGATTTTTGCTTGATGTGGCCGCTCTCAAGGTGGCTGACTCCTTCGGTTAGACCCACACAGCATTATTCAGCAAAAAGATCCCTTATCACAAAAAGAAAGGCACAGGCATCGCCACCAAATGAAAATATTGAATTAAATGGTATCAGGATTCCTGAGTCAGAAAAATATCAAAACCTCCTTTTTAGGTCCATCTGCATTATTTGACATTCTTGCATGAATTTCTAGGATTCTGAATCTCAAGTTTTCATTTATTAAGGTTTTGTTAAGCTGTAGCTAAATGTTAAATATTAACAATATATCCCGAAACCATTTAGTTAATTTTACAATAACCGTAAGAATAAAACATACAAAAATGCGAAAATACCATCAACATTGGGCTTGGTCCCTTCTAATTCTAATTTCCCTTTTTTTTTCCTGTAGTCAAGCAAAAGTAGATCAGACTTCTACAATTGATAAGGAGCCTGCTCTTAAAACTATTGCATTTGGTTCCTGCAACCACGAGTTTGATGAGCAGGTTTTATGGGATCCTATTATATCCCATCAGCCTGATCTCTGGGTTTGGCTGGGTGACAACATCTACGGGGATACCGATTCCATGCCTTTGCTCAAGGCTAAATATGAACAGCAAAACAACAATTTAGGCTATAGAAAATTAAAGGCTGTTGCTCCGATAGTCGGAATCTGGGATGACCATGACTATGGGAAAAATGACGCAGGCAAGAATTATCCTTATAAAAAAGAAAGCCGGGATTTGATGTATGACTTTTTGGATATTCCGCAGGACAGTCCCCTGAGAAAAAAAGAAGGGGCCTACGGCGCCTATGAATACGGACCTAGCGGTAAAAAAGTCAAAATCATTTTGCTGGATGCAAGATACTTTCGTGACAGTTTGACGATGGAAAACAGAACCTATATACCAAATGAGACCGGAACAATGCTAGGCGAGGAACAATGGAGCTGGTTGGAGGAAGAGTTGAAAAACAGCACTGCAAAAATCACTGTAATTGGCTCCGGCATTCAGATACTATCCAATGAACATCCCTTTGAAAAATGGGCTAATTTCCCACATGAAAGAGAGAGGCTTTTAAAACTTTTAACAACTTATCAAGTCAACGGATCAATCCTGTTGAGCGGAGACCGGCACATAGCCGAAATAAGTAAAATAGAAATTCCGGATATTTCCCACCCGGTCTATGATGTTACTTCCAGCGGTCTGACCCACACCTGGAGTGCTTACAAGTTTGAACCCAATTCCTACCGGGTGGGAGAATTGATAGCAAATCTAAATTTCGGTCTTATCCACCTCGACTGGCAAAACGATGGGATAAAAGTAGATTTGGAAATCCGTGGAGAAGCTGACTCCCTCTATTTGAAGGAATCTTTTTTAAGGAAATTTTAAGAGAATATTATCAAAGCAAGAAGCATCAACACCAAATCACATACAGAATTATATTCATGTTAAGTTTTTAAAATTAGCACATAAATTCCCGGGATTTAACTGAAATTTGGGGAAAAAATCCATGAAATACGGCCCATATTATTATATGGTTGATGAGGGAATAACGGTAAGCAACAAATCAATGGAGTTCATCCGTTTCGAAAAAGGCCATTTAATTTACCAACCTCCCCAAAGCATCACTCCTATATTCGAAATCGTGGGAGGAGCAGTAAAAATAGGCACTTATTCTCCTGAAGGCTTGGAAGTCTGTTATGACATCCTCAAGCCAGGGGATTTTTTCGGAAATCTCAATTACCTAAACGGTCAATTTTTTGAATTCGCCAAAACCCTAACCAAAACAGAATTAAGAACCTATGATGCGGAATTTTTTAAAGGGCTGATAAACCATCACCCAAAGCTTTCAGATTGGTTTTGCAAAGAATTGGTCAGTCGTTGGTGCCGTGCCGAAGACCGGTTGTATGCAGTGAGGAGCTTGGATGCATCCGAAAAAGTTAGAAGAATTCTGCCCTACTTCCGGGATCAGATTTCAGATGCTTCCGGACACACCACTAACCTTTTAAAATTGATTACTTTTCAAGACATTGCGGATCTGACGGGACTTACCCGGCAGACGGTCTCAAAGGTGATCAGAGAGGATTTGTTGGGAATTAAAACATCCAAAAAATTACCTTTCAGAGAACAAAAAAGCAAAAAAGATTGAAATGTATATTCATTTGACTTCAAGGGATTATTTCTTGATTCCAGGATAAAGCTTCCTCTTTGAGAAGGTCCATATTCGAATTGAGCAGGCAGGTTTGCCATATGTGTCTCCACCTTTTCTAAAGCTGTGTTGCTTGTTATACCCTAAATGATTACCAAAACTGAATCTGAGGTTTCATCCGAATAGGTTTTTCCGTTTATTGAAAATTTAAAGGATTATAAACCAAGAAGTCCAGCAACTTGAGGGTTGCTGGACTTTTACTTAATATTGATTAAAAGAAAACTCTACCGGATATTTGGATTTGGTAAGGAGTACCACCCGGATTTGCTACACCAACATTTGGATTTACCTCATAGATGTATTGATTGTTTACCGGATCAAAATTTCGGATAGTAAGCAGGTTTTGGTTACCCAGATTTTTGGTAGTCCCCCAATCTTTGTTGAGCAGGTTGGCTACATTGAAAACATCGGCACCCAATTCGAGACCTGATTTTTTATCTTTGGTGAAAAAAACTTTTTTGGCTAAACGGATATCCCAGTTTCCGAAATATCCGTTTTCTCCGCCATTTCTCACTGCCACCTGACCTAAACTACTTTGAATGTAATCCTTTGCAAGATTATCCGGATTTGTCAAAACTCCCTGCATAACCTGTCCGATCGTTTCCGGCAATCCCGCAGTATTGGGATCAAATACAAATGCGAGGTCGTTTGAGTTTACAAAATCCCCGTTGACATTTCCATTGACCAAAAGGGAATAGCGGGTTCCTCCAATACCTGAGTAGCGCACTCCGACAGTAAAGCCTTTGTATGTCGGCAGCGTACCATAAAGTACCACTTTTTCGCGAAACTGTCCGTTTGAATAGCTCAATCGGGAAAGATCCCTTGGATCATCGATCACAGCTTGAAAAAGCGTTGCACTGTTTGCGACGTTTCCGTTAAAAGAGGTGTTGTCTTTAGAGTCATTCCAGGTATAACTTACAGTTATCTGTCCGTCCTTAAAATATCGGTAGGTACCATCCAATACTACTGTATAGGTGTTGTTTTTACCTTCACTGACGAGTTCGAGAACCCTACCCAATTCAGTTGTCTTACGGCCTTGGGTCCAGTCGGCATTTCCGTTATTTGTACTGATAGTCTCGCTTGGCACGTACACACCTCTGTTCCCCTCATTTGGCAATCTGAAGTACGGCTCATCAACTATATTGCGGTCGAGGTACATATAGTTGTTCCGTGCAATCGATGCGATGAAATTGGCACCTATGCGTAAGCGGTTGTTGATGATTTTGCTGTACATCACATTTCCTTTGTACACAGTAGGAACCTTCAGATCTTCACTGTTCATGTTAATAGTGGTAACCGGAGATACATCAGGGGAATTCAAAAGTTCCACACCGGGAGCAGTTGTAGCATCATTTCGATAGGACACAAAATTCGGAGTTGGAACGGCGTCTCCGGTTATATCCACCGCCACAATTTTGGTACCGTCAAATTGCAGGTTATTGACATCCGTGTAGTTGTTAAGTGCCGATCCAAAAATACCTGCTCCCACTCTGATCACATCCGTCTGACGCTCATTGATGTCCCAGGTAAACTGCATCCTTGGCTGAATCTGAAAGCCGCCTGTTTTGACATCCGTTCTCAAACCTAACTGATCAGACACTTTTTGGTTGAAGTTTGGTGCATTTTTATAAGTGGTATAATCCCCTCTGAGTCCTAACACCAAATTCATTCCCCGACCCAAATCAGTATCTGCCTGAGCATAAAGACCACCGCCGAAAATTGTCTGTTTCACGGTAGGATCAGTCAGTGCTACTTCTCTTGCATAGCGGTAAGGTTGGAGATTATCAAAATTATCCAAGCCTGTAAAATAAAATCTTCCGTTAAACTCACTGGTAGCCAAAGAGGTAAGGTTATTCATCAAAATATCCATCCCAAAGGTATAATTCGTTCTTCCCTTGTTGTAGTAAAGATTATTTACCAGTTGATACACATGGGATTCAAATCTTTCGGGAAGGTAACGCTGTCCTCCCAGCTGTATGGTTGTGTTGACGTTCCGTTCATCTACGACAGACTCCACCCGTTGTACAATTGCTCTTGGGATATTTTCGCCGGGAAGTTGAGTGCTTGGACGGCCATCATCTAAGGTGTAGAGGTATTGAAGTTTAAGTTCGTTGGTCAGGTTCGGAGAAAGGACAGTTCGTAGGGATGCCATCAAACTGTTGGCCTTGGAAAGATGGTCTCCATATACTTCATACAAGTTTATCGAAGAGTTGTCTGATACCCCCTGACTATTGAGATCCCACGAAAAGTTATTTCGTACAGTAAGCAGATTGGATGGGTTGATCTGGTAATCCAGTCTTGCAAAAGCGGTATGAGAATACCTGATTTTATCAAAACTTCCTGTCTGTGGAGAGTCAGCAACACCATATTTGCCTCGGGAAATGTGAAGATATCTATCCAGCGATTCTTGGGACAGGTTGTACCTGATTTCATCCTCGGGGGTACGGATATCGGCTATGAACAAAGGTCTTGCGTCCCGCTGACCATCATACGCTATGAAATAATGGAGTTTGTCTTTGATAATCGGACCACCCAAAGTCACTCCGTATTGCTGGATAGCGAAATCATTCTGTCTGATATTTCCTCTGGTGTCATACTTACTGGCCAGCCAGTCTGCACGGTTGAAAAAGAAAGCGGAACCTTCGACTCGGTTGGTGCCCGATTTGGTTACGGCACTGATAATGCCACCACCACTACGGCCGTTGGTCACATCATAATCATTGGTCACTACCTCGAACTCCCTGATTGCCTCCATAGAAATGGAAAAAGGACCCCGGTTAGTTGAGCCACTTGAAAGTGGACTGCGGTTGGTCATCCCATCGATTGTATAGTTGGTGGATGAAAACAGCTGACCTAATAGGCTGTTCCCATTTGCTACGGGGGAAAGGTCCACCAGAGAAGTGAAATTTCTGCCATTTACCGGAAGTGATGCCATATCTTTGGCTGTGACAGCTGTAGAGCTACCCAGTCTGTCAAGATTGTTGCCAATTGAATTGGCCATCACACTTACTTCATTGAGTTCTTGGGCTTGCTCACTCAGTACAATGTCGATCTTGATATTATCTCCCTGATTAAGTGATATTCCCGTCAAAGTTTTGGAACCAAATCCCAAGTACGTGGCTGAAACGGTGTAGTTGATTCCCAAAGGAATCTGAGTCACAATGTAGTTTCCGGTTAATCCCGTGACCGAGGCAGCTGTAAATCCGGTGAGTTCATTTTTCACAAGGATCTGGGCTCCTACCAAAGTTTCTCCGTTGGTGTCGGTGAGTTTTCCAGAAACGGTCGCATTGACTGCCTGAGAAAAGGCTTTTTGTTGTAGCGTGATACTGAACAGCAGTATCATTGTTACGGAAAGTTTGTGGGTAAAAATTTTGAGATTCATAGATTTGAACAAGTTGATTATTGCCCAAAATTAGAGGACGCCCCTGCGGGAGTATGTTAAAAATTAACATGTAGCCTATTCTTCATGAAAGCTTAAAAAAGGAAACAATTTGGTAAAAGAGAAAAACCAAATGGATGCCGGTTCTATATAGCTGGAAGAGCGGATCCTCCACACCCCATCTGCCTATGGTCGGATTCCCGATATTCGGGACAGGCTATACATCCTGGCCCCGTAATCGTAATAGTTCAGGCCGTTTTCTTCTATGTACTCCTTCCCATTGTACAGCTCCCTGTTCGCATGCAATCCACTATAGATATATCCCAACCCCGTCAGCTCCAGGCCCCAAGGATCGTAATGCGTTTCCTGTACCACCAGGGGAGGTTCTACCTGGATCCGGAAGTTGTCGAACCAGACATCTTCTGATGTTTCATTGGCAACAAACGTCTCCATATAACCGGATTTGCTAATATATAGGCTTTCGGTCAATTCTTCATGACGGTTTTCCGCTTTTTTGGTCAGGACTTTCTTGCCTGTGTCATATAGGTTGCTGTCGGAATCGTACAAGGCATAGTACAGATAGGCCTCCGGGGACTTTTTTGTCTGCAGATCCTGGGCGATCAGGTCCACCAGCTGCAGTACCGTCACCGGATTGCCCGCGCCTGACCTTGAAAACTCTCCCAAATCGGTCATGATCCGCGCCCTCGATCCTGCCGTAAGCAGGGAGGCCTTGTTGGCCTTTCTTCGCTTTTTCAGGTTGACGTATTTCCCGTGGACGGAAAGGTTCACGGTCTCCCCATGGCGTACCTCCCTGCTTGCGTTCGGCCCCAGGACACGCCCCCTTCCGGCATTCAGCCAGGCCACCTTGTCGCCGCCTGCGGTGATGTTGTGTTGCGTATCGGTCTGCCGGCTTTCGTTATTTATGCAATTGCAGAAGTCCAACCTATCTTCGGACTTGCTTCAACCACTTGCCAGGAATAGATACCACGACTAAATATCTCATGAAAGGCGGCAAGTAGAAATCGGCGTCTGCCTAACTCATCTACCAAAGACTACTCAAACCAATAGGAAAGCACCTTATCAAAATCTTTTTAGATACGTTCATCAATAAAAGGCATGTACAGAAAATGGCGCATTAAAAAAACCTTTATCTCTATCGGGCTTCTAGTACGTAGAAAAATGCCCTATAAAATTATAATAGAGGGTATTCTATTCAGGGCATAAGCTTGTTAGGCACCAAAATATTTTTCAATCATTGCATTAAAATTAAAATCCTTATCTCCAAGCTTTATAATCTGTTTCCTAAACACATCATAATTGATTTTATTTCTTCTATACAAATCTTCATACTTTTCAATAGTCTTCTTTTCAAGGATATAGACAATATCTTCTTTTTCTAATATATTGGATTCAGAAGCCTTTTTGAGATCATTAACTATTCTTTCAAAATTCACTTGATCATCATTAATATAAGCAGTAAATAGATAATCCATTATTAAATTATATTGCTTAGAAAAATCTTCTGAAAATTCAAACTCTGGATTCTCTTCAAATATATAATCTGAGGCTATCACTGAAGCATAGTTTCTGTCATAACCATGGTCTGTTATTTCATTTAGAATTATAATAAAATCCTTTGGTCCAAATATCTTTTTCATTTCTATCTTGGTTTATAAGGCCCAATAGTTTGGATAAAACCATCCCACCATTTGTGGACTTTTGTACTTCCTTCCGTCCAACCTCTATGAAGAAATTTACCTGTTTTACCGTACGTATCGTGAAACCATTTTACTGTGTTTCCTTGGCCGTTTATATATTTCGTATAAACCGTATACCCATTCTTTCCGGGTACATTGACAGCATACTTCCAGTAGTCTCCGAGTTGTTTGAAATCTAGGTTTGCATCCGGGTATTTTTTTAACATCTTAGCTGCCCATTTAGATCCGGCTTTTATTCCGGCCTTTGCAGGTCCTCCACCAACATACCCTAATAGCCCAATATCTCCTACGTAATCTGGGAATGCATCCGGATTTATATATTTAGGATCAAAATTATTATTTATTTTTGGACAATTAGGACAATCAATCCCATCCCCTCTACTTGGTCCTCCATTCGGCAAATCCCTTCTAAACCCATCCTCATATTCTATGTATCTGTGAATCCCACCGACCCTTTTCCCTTTGGAATTTACTGAATAGTTCGTCCCGACAAACACCGCATTGCCATGCTCGGGGTCGGATAAATCATTCGATTCCCCGGTATATCTTCTTCCTGCCCCACCACCATGTACATTCCCCCTCCTGTCCACTTCCACGTACCCGTCATAGGTCATTCCTCCATTGGGTTCTATAGGAGCCATGCCTGTCGGATCGATA
>JBGTDA010000015.1:0-10551 GCA_041748555.1 Rhodonellum sp. | reverse complement strand
TTCGTGTTCCAAAGACAGTTTTGTGGTTAATCAAACATTAGTTTTTCAAATCAAGTTTTGTGGTAAAAGTCCCGCCCTTCGGGTAGCTGCTAACCGTTAGCGGTCATTCCCCCTACTTAGAAAAAGTTGACTTCGTATGCTAACGCAGGAAAGTCACCTCAACCGTTTTTTTGCTAAATTCAATCACTCTCTGCAAGGCCGATTTTAGAACTGTCGCTCCCGATTTATCGAGAAGCACGGGCGCCATTCTGGTTGGGATGTTTGCGATGACCTCAGTGGCGGTCCCTAACTTTCGGGAACCCCGTTCAGAATATTTTCTTGCCAAAAGCACATCCTCGGAGAGTACAATAATGGTTGTTTTATGGAACAGGAATCTATCTCCATGGAAGTCGTGAACCCGCAGGCTGCGGGTGTCGACATCGGAAGTCGCTCCCACTGGGTGGCAGTGGGTCAGTCCGAACTGGACGTTCGGGAGTACGGGGTATTCAATCAGGATTTATTTGACATGGCTGACTGGTTGAAGGAAAAAGGAATCAAAACCATCGCCATGGAAAGTACTGGCACTTATTGGCAAAACCTATATGCTGTTTTAATAGCAAATGGTTTTGAAGTAATCCTGTGCAACGGAAAGTTTACCAAAAACATCAAGGGAAAAAAGACAGATATCAAGGACTGTCAGTGGATTCAAAAACTCCATACCCTGGGCCTGTTGACAGGAAGCTTCCTTCCCGAAGGGAAAACAGAAGAGCTCAGGACGTATTGCCGCCATCGGGCCAACCTCCTGCACTCAGCTGCTTCAGCCTCCAAAAAAATGCAGAAATACCTCCGACTGCTTAACCTCCGCTTGGATGTAGTTGTCCGGGACATCTGTGGACTCACAGGCCTGCTGATCATCCGGGCCATATGCGAAGGCGAAATCGATCCGCAGAAGCTGGCCTCCTTACGCCATGGAAATTGTCGCAGAAGTGAAGAAGAGATCGCCAAGGCCCTGCAGAGCAACGGGAGAAGAGACTACCTTTTTGCCCTTAAGCAAGAACTGGAAACCTACGACCAGACTCGGGAAAAAATTGTCCGCTGTGACCTCGAGATCGAAAAAATGCTCGATGAAATCATCGAGTCAGAAGACAACAAAAAACAGCATCATCTCGAACCCAAAACCCATAAAAGAATCAATAAAAACACCCCAAAGGATATCGACCTCAACCTAAAAGCTTACCAGCTTTTCGAAGGAACAGATCTCCTTGCTATTGAGGGAACGAGCTTCTCGACTATCCTGGCACTAATGAGCGAAGTAGGACCGGAAGGAATCCGAAAATTCAAGACAGCCAAGCATTTTGAAAGCTGGCTCCGACTGGCTCCCAACAACAAAGTCAGCGGAGCAAAGCTCCTCTACAGCAAAGTTCCAAAAGGAAGCAACCGTCTCAAAATTGCACCCAGAAATGCCGTAAATGCCATCGGAAACCTCAAAGAATCCATACCACAGAGAGACTTCTTTCAACGGATCAGCTTCAGGAAAGGGAGAGTCTCTGCCATCAGCGCCACAGCCAGAAAACTGGCCGTCATTATCTGGAATATGGTGGTAAAAGGAATCCCTTATATCAATCCCGAAGGATATCTATTCTTGGATCAGAAAAGAAAGCTGGGATTAGTTAAATGAATCAAAACACAAATCGATAAATTCGGTCTCACGCAAGACGATCTAGGCCTAAAAACAGCTGAATTGTAAGGCTTTTAAGTGCCGGTAGTCAGAATTTTAAAAGAATCCGCCTCCAAAATGATATTAAGAACTCAATATCCTAATAGCGAAACAAATAAAGAGATTATTCTAACATCTTCAATTGTTGGAGTTTTGCTATATCTTCTTTTAATTATTTATCAACCATTCGGAACAAGTCAGTTTAAACATTCATATAAATATCTACTGCTATTTCCCTATGCTGTTATTGCTGTTTTTTCATTTTGTTGCGTCAATTTATTAATATCCAAACAAAAAAGAAAATGGACAATTGGTTTGGAACTGTTTAAAATTTTCCTGATTTTATTGTTGATTTCTTCTTTGTCGTATTTATACAATACTCTGTTTTTAAGCAAAGTAAATCTTTCATTTGAAAACTATTTGTATATGTTCGCCTATACTTTAGCATTGGGACTTCCCGTTTCAGCTATGTATATATTGGCAAGATATATTTATCTCAAAAACAAACCTTTTAAAAACACAACTATATCTGACGACAAATCTGTTATCAAATCCAAAAATTATTTTGAAATAAATGAAAGCGACCTAAAACAAAAGTTGTGTATCGTTTCGGACTACGAAAAATATAGTTTAGAAATACAACAGGAAGATTTTGTTTTTGCAGAATCTGCTGACAATTATTGTATTCTTCACTTTTACAATAATGATATTCTTCAAAAGGAAATGATACGAATTTCATTGACCAAACTATTGAACCAAATTCAGACCGATTCTATAAAAAAAGTTCATCGATCATTTATTGTCAATTTACAAAAGGTAACGAAATTTAAAGGAAATACTTCCGGATATAAAATCACAATAGAAAATATTGAAAAAGAACTAACAATTTCAAGAAACTATATTGATTCGATTTTACCTATTTTAAAAAATCTTGCTGTTCATCCCTAATATTTGTCAATCACCACTTTCATTTGGTTCGCATTTTTCTTACTCCTTCTTTTGTAAGAAAAACAAGAAACAATTATGAACAACAGACTACGTTATTATTCAGTTTTCATTGTCGGATTTGCAATTTACTTCTATGTCGATGCAAATCTCTTTTCATCTATACAAAAAGAAGTAACATTAATAACCCAATCAAAAGCAATAGGACACATCATTGCATATGCAGTAACTTTAATACCGTTGTTAATTACCGTAGCAATTTTACACAAAAACTATCGAAATATTTTTGAAAAATTAGGAATATCCAAAAGTTTGTATGCTGGATTTGTCTTTGCATTTCTTTCCACCGTACCTATGCTTTCTTATTCAATAAAGTTCAGTTTAAATAGAGAATTATCGTTTGATACAATTATTATCAATACACTTTCATCTGCGTTTTTTGAAGAAATCATCTACAGGGCATTTCTCTTTGGTATGTTATACAGATTCACCCTATTGGGATTTTTACCATCTGTATTTCTTGGTTCTTTGTTGTTTGGAGTAGCACATTTATATCAAAGCACAGACATCAATGAACTTGTGGGAATATTTTTGCTCACATTTATTGGTTCTGTTTTATTTGCTTGGATATATTCAGAATGGAAATTCAACTTATGGACAGCGATTTTTCTCCATTGTTTAATGAATCTTTATTGGTTAATTTTTGATGTGGATACTAGTGCTCTTGGGGGAACTTATGCAAATATTGTCAGGTTTTCAACCGTCTTCTTGGCTGTCTTTGGAACAATTATTTATAAGCGTAAGAAGAAAGTATCTTTTGCAATAACAAGAAAAACGTGGTGGATGAAATCAAAAAACAACGGCTACACTATATAAGCGTAATACGGTTTGTACGACTAAAATTGAGTATTTTTCATTTTATTAAAGCTTAGATAAATCCGAAAGTGAAGTGCTCCGTGATCCAGCAATACGCTTATATTAAACCTTTGTATGTCATGGAAATGAGACTACCTTTTTGCCCTTAAGCAAGAACTGGAAACCTACGACCAGACTCGGGAAAAAATTGTCCGCTGTGACCTCGAGATCGAAAAAATGCTCAATGAAATCATCGAGTCAGAAGACAACAAAAAACAGCATCATCTCGAACCCAAAACCCATAAAAGAGTCAATAAAAACACCCCAAAGGATATCGACCTCAACCTAAAAGCTTACCAGCTTTTCGAAGGAACAGATCTCCTTGCTATTGAGGTAACGAGCTTCTCGACTATCCTGGCACTGATGAGCGAAGTAGGACCGGAAGGAATCCGAAAATTCAAGACAGCCAAGCATTTTGAAAGCTGGCTCCGACTGGCTCCCAACAACAAAGTCAGCGGAGGAAAGCTCCTCTCCAGCAAAGTTCCAAAATGAAGCAACCGTCTCAAAATTGCACTCAGAAATGCCGTAAATGCCATCGGAAACCTCAAAGAATCCACACCACAGTGAGACTTCTTTCAACGGATCAGCTTCAGGAAAGGGAGAGTCTCTGCTATCAGCGCCACAGCCAGAAAACTGGCCGTCATTATCTGGAATATGGTGGTAAAAGGAATCCCTTATATCAATCCCGAAGGATATCTATTCTTGGATCAAAAAAGAAAGCTGGGATTAGTTAAAGGAATCAAAACACAAATCGATAAATTCGGTCTCACCCAAGAAGATCTGGGCCTCAAATCAGTTGATATTTAGGGGTTTTATGGTTCGGCAGTCATAATTCTTTCACAACCAGAATCCGTTTGGAAAAATCTGGCCGTCTACTGAAGTTTTCAAAAAAAGCAGTTTCAGACATTTCTTCGGAGTGTGGCTTCTCTTCTCCCTCGACCTTTACAAGAGCATTTAAGAATTATTTCGGCGTTGCTCCAAGTTCATACAGAAATAACTCAGAAATAAAAACAGCAAGATTTGCAAAGATTTGCTTCCGTTGAAGGAATATCTTTGTGAAATGGAAGCGGAAGAATTGCAAATGGAATTTCCAATTCAAGTCCAACAATTACCACAAAGACGGATTGCCTATATCAGAGTGCTGGATTCTTTTAGAGATAGAATTATATTGGATGCATTTGAAAAACTTATTGAATGGGCAAAAAAATGACCTTCTATCAGACTGAAACATTTTTTGGTATGTCTGTGGATGATCCAATGATAACTCCAAAATAATATCGCTATGAAGTATGTATTACAATTCCAGAGAAGTTAAAAGTAGATCCAAAGGATTGTATCGAAACAACGACTTTACCCAAATGGAAATATGCTGTAGCCACTGTTTCCGGGAATTTTAGTTTGGTGGCAACCGTCACAAATTATCTTTTCAATAATTGGCTTATCAATAGTGAATTTGAACCTGATCACCAGCCGGGCTTAGAGATCTTCTTAAAAAAAGAAAATATTTGTAATTGAAATTATTTTGATCTGGAACTTTGCGTTCCCATAAAAAACATCGTAAAGCATAAAAATTTTGAATGAAATGAAAAAATCGAGTTTAATAATCTTTGCAATCGTCTTATCATTCTGTTTTGGATTTGCTTTTAAGTCAATGATTACAAATCAACCTAAAAAAAATATACAAATGAAAAAGGTAACTGGCATAGGTGGCATTTTTTTCAAATGCAAAGACCCCGGTAGAATGAGAGAGTGGTATCAAAAACATCTGGGTTTGAATACAAACGATCATGGGGCAGTTTTTGAGTGGTTTCAAGGAGCTTACAACACAAAGAAAGGCTTTACTCAATGGAGCCCCTTTGATGAAACAACGGAATATTTTGAGCCGTCTGCTAAGGACTTTATGATAAATTATCGTGTAGAGAATCTGGAAGAACTGGTATTGCAATTACAAAAAGAAGGCGTAACAATTGTAGACAAAATTGAAAATTATGAATACGGCAAGTTTGTTCACATAGTTGATGTGGAAGGAAATAAAATAGAATTATGGGAGCCTAACGATATCGAATACGGAAAGTTAGGTGAACAAATGGGGAGCAAGACAACTAAATAGCCATTCTAAACAATGAGGTTAATGTTAGGTAAGGTATATTTTCCAAAACCTGCCAATGCCGTTACGGAGCGCTGTTATGTCGCTGGTTATTTCATTAACCTAGATTGAAAGATTCATTTTCTTAAGTGGAAAAAGGTACGGCTTCACGGTGAAACATAATAATTGTAAAAAAATGCTTCTGAAGAATTTAATATCCAGATAATTATACTTTATTTAATTGGAAATAGTATAATGATATTTTTAATCCTAAGAAACTACTTCATCATTGTTGTTTTATTAATGTCTTGTAAGAAACATTCCAGTTTGGATTCTGATGAATTAAACAGTAAAAATAATCCTAAAAATGAGCTTCTAAATAAGGTATTCTTATTTGGTTCAGCAATTGATTCTGCCGATTTTACAATTGTTGCAGATTGTGACTGTTGTATCAGCCATTTAGCCATTCCTACTGATAGCACTTTTATTTTTGTAGATTATTGTGTGAGTGGGGATAATTACTCAAAAGGGAAATATTTAGTTAACGGGAAGGATCCAATATTAATGTTCGATTCAATTAGTATTATGACCTCTTATGGTTTTATCTCCGATACTTCATATGAAGTAACAAAGTTAGGTCCCAAATCCTTCAAACTACAAATCTCTTGTTTTAAATCAAAAATCGTAATAATCTCCAATGATTGGGGAATTTCAGATTATGGAATTGAAGATGGAAATTTTAATACTCATCAGATCAATGAAATATTAAACATGGATACAATAATGAGAATGCTTCAGCTTAGGATAGTGCAGTAGAAGTTTGGTTTAAGATTTAAAGTCTTTAAAAAATCAAAAAATCACGAAAATGACCTTTCCTTGTTTAAGGATGGATATACTGAGGTGATTTATCCATATCTTTCTTTAAAAAGAATTTTCAGTACCAACTATTTTAATTTATTGTACGATAAGAAGTTTTCATCTAAAATAGTTCTTATTATTTTATTCAAATTCATCTTTCAATTATGGACATAATAATATTATTAACCAAAACCCAAAAAGCAACGGAAAAATACTTTGACCTTACTCAAAGTGAGTTATTAAAAAGATATGGAAAAGATAAATGGTCGATAAAAGAAATATTGGTCCATTTGGCTGATGCCGAATGTGTTTTGCATGAAAGGATAAAAAGAATTATTGCCGAGCCGAAGCAGGTTTTATGGGCATTCAATCAAGACCTTTGGTGTAATAATTTAGATTACATAAACTTCCCACTGGAAATAAGCAGGGACCTTTTCCTTTCGAATAGGAAATCAATTATATTTTTAGCTTCAAAGTATTATAGTCTGTATGGATATAAGGAATTTATTCATAACCAGACGGGAATAAAAACTCTAAAGGAAGAAATTGACAAGGTCGTAATTCATAACCAAGTACATATTAACCAAATAGAATTTGCGCTCGCATCAAATTTTGAAATTTAAACCAAACAAAATTTAGAGGTATTATCTAAAATTTTCAGGAAATCTTACTCGTAAATATGTATATCACCTGACATTAGTACGATGAAGTGTTTTAAGGTAGAAATTTTGTAGTGACTTCAGTCAAAAATAAATTATTGTTCTAGTATTCAGAGTATTGGACATATAAAATTCAACTTGTAAGAGTCAATAAACTATGAAAAATGTGATTATTACTGGTAGTAGTGGGAGAATTGGACGTGCATTGCATTGGCAACTTTGCCCTAATCTCAATGTTAGTGGGTTAGATATTTCACCTTCATCAGTAACATCAAAAATAGTTGATATTAGAGACTATGAAGAATTGTTAAGGAGTTTTAAGGGAATTGATACGATTTTTCATTCAGCAGCACTTCATGCTCCTCACGTTGGTATTGCTACAGATAAATCATTTTTTGAAATTAATGTTTATGCCACGGAGAAAATTTGCAAAGCGGCATTGGAGTGTGGTGTTTCTCAGATTGTCTTTACAAGTACCACTGCTTTGTATGGTTATTCAAATCATGGAGACGGAAGTGCAGTTTGGGTAAATGAACACACAAATCCTGAACCCAAATCTATTTATCATAAAACAAAATGGGAAGCGGAAAACATTCTTAAGGAATATGCCTGTAACGATTTGGCTATAAGTGTTATTAGGATGTCAAGATGTTTTCCTGAATCAGCTAAAATAATGGCAGTTTATAGACTGCACAGAGGAGTTGATTATAGAGATGTTGCAGAAGCCCACATATTAGCAGGTAAACTGAAAAAAAGTAAGCATTTTGATATTTTTGTCATTTCGGGGAACACTCCATTCCTTGAATCAGATAGCAAAAATTTATTTGAAAATCCGGAAAATGTTATTAGGGAACGGCAGCCAATTTTAGCGGATGAATTTGATAAGAGAGGTTGGAATTTTCCTGATTCAATAGATAGGGTATATGACTCTGAATATGCTTATAATACATTAAACTGGAAATCAAAAAGAGGCCCATTTGACGTTATCAGACAATTGGACATTAATGATTTTGAAGTACTTCCAACTTATTAAAGTAAAAAGAGAATAATCCGCTTTTGATAAAACTGGATTTTTGAAAATTTTAACCTATGTGTCTCTTTATTAATTTTAAATTCTTAGAGTCCGTAAAACACTTTGTCCTGAAGTTTCGGTCTATGAATTGGAAGAGTTAAAAATGAACTGATTGCTGAAAATTTTAAAATTAAAAATTACCAAAAATACAAAGAATATGAAATCAATAAATATATCCATTAAAAAAATAATTATCTTTTGTATATTTCTAATCACTTTATTGAATATTTATTTGATTTGGGGAAAATTAACAAGTCCATATGGTGTTCAAAAAGTTAGTTTTATACCTTCAAAATCAGAAGAATTTACAATAGGGAAGTTGAGTTTTTCAATATTCAGAGCAAGCACTGGTGTTAATCAAGATATCATTTACCATTTTCATGGGAGAAACTTAGATAATACAATCTGGAATGATGACACATATTTTACATCATTGATTCAGTCAGATTGGCAAAAATCAAATATAAAGCCCCCCACAGTAGTGCTAATTTCCTATGGACCTGAATGGCTATTGACACCAAAAAACTCAATGATTGAAAGTGGTTTAATGGATGACTTTATTTCCAATTTGCCGCTAATTGAATCCAAAATAGGCATACCCCAAAATAGAATTTTATTGGGTGAATCCATGGGTGGTCTAAATGTTTTAATCTTGGGACTTAGTCATCCTGAATTGTTTTCAAGAGTCGCTTCACTGTGCCCTGGTGTGTATTTGGATTCACCGTTTTCAGATTTCGAAAAGATGCAGGAAGCGCTTAAAAGAACTGGGGCAACCCCATTAATTGGTTTTGGAATATACAGAATGGCAAAAACCTGTCTCAAATGAGGAAGAATGGAAAGAAATTTCACCCATTAATTTAATTAATAGAGCCAATAATGATTACCCGGAGTTATATCTTTCTTGTGGATTATATGATAAATATGGAAACTTTGAAGGGGCTGAAGCCCTTTCCAATATGGCTAAATTGAAAGGAGTAAAGACTTATTGGCACCCATTATACGGTGGTCATTGTGCCATCGATATTTCCTCATTGGCAGATTTCCTCATAATTAACTAACCGGGCCTAGCAACTGCCTGGACAGAATAAAGAAGAAGAAAAGCTGCCACATACAATGTGGTTTAATTTAACAGTAAATTGGGAAATGATTTATTTCGGTTAGTTTTGAACAGCTAATTACTGTCACAACTGTATCATGAGTCTCGAACTTGAGTCCTGTGAAGAAGTATGTAATTCAAACCCTCCAGCTTTCCCAATTGGTAATACAAAAAAGCAGCATTTAATAAGAAGTTGGAAGAAGATTGTCTAAAGCCTAATTATTAAGCAATTAATTCAAATGGACAATGCGAATTTGTGCTAATTTATGTGCTTTTACTACAATGTGATTCACATAAAAATAATGTTCATTTTGCCAAAAATATGTGTCAAATGTTTTTCTATTTTGAAGGTATTAAAACTTTCCAGCTTTACTCGAATAACAGTAATTAAAGAAGAATAAATCCCATAACTAGAAAATGAAAAATAAAGTTGTTATAATAATTGGAACTTCAAGAAGTGATGGAGAGACAAATAAACTTGTAGACAAAATTATAAGTATTTCAAATTTTGAAAAGATAGATTTGAATGATTTTGAAATTTCTTATTACGATTACGAACATAAAAATTCGAATGATGACTATTTGATCCTGATGCAAAAATTGGTTGATAAATATGATACTTTCCTATTTGCAACACCGGTTTATTGGTATTCTATGAGTGGAATCATGAAGATTTTCTTTGACCGATTTACGGACTTATTTGACGATGAAAAGGATCTTGGTCGACGGTTGAGAAGAAAAAATATGGCCGTAATAACTTGCTCAAATGGAAATAATTTGGAGGATAAATTTTGGTATCCCTTTATCGAAACCGGAAGTTATTTAGGCATGCAATATATAGGGAATTTGCATACAATAAATGATAGCTTAAATATGAAGGAAATAACAAAATTCATTAAAAAAGTCAATGAAACAAAAACTTCGAACTTATAAATATTAAAGATTTTATAGAAGTATATATGTGATTATTTCCTAAAGACAGAGTTGTAAATTAACTCAAATCATAAAATAATATATCAAGACTATGGCTTATAGAAGTAAAATTAATTTTTAAATTAATCTATTTTATCAAATACTGAAAAATAAAAGTTTATTTTAATTAAATATTCTAGAGTAAAGCTTACAGCTATTAACCATCCTTGAATTGAATATAAATGATTGATAATTTAATTGAACATATAAATAAGTTTATACCTCTTTCAATAGAATTGACTGAACGATTGC
>JBGTDA010000014.1:0-13299 GCA_041748555.1 Rhodonellum sp. | reverse complement strand
CCTGCAAGTCAGATTTATGATTTTATCATTGCCGACCTACAATTTGCCGAAGAAAACCTCCCCACTAAATCCGAATACCCACCCTCCGAACTGGGAAGAGCAACAAGGGGAGCCGCCAAAGGTTTTCTAGCCAAAGTTTATCTGTTCAATGATGATTTTCAAAGCGCCTTCAACAAAGCAGAAGAAATCATCAATTCAGGTGAATATACTCTTTATCCTGACTATGAGGAGTTGTTTAGAAAAGAAGGCGAACATTCCTCGGAAAGTATTTTTGAAGTTTCCGCTGTGGCTCTTGAGCAGGGAGGCGGCGGCCACCAATACAACGAGGTTCAGGGAATACGGGGTTCTCCAAACAATGGATGGGGATTCAACAATCCCTCCGATGACCTTGTAGCAGCATATGAAGCCGGGGATCCCCGATTGGCAGCAACGGTAATCTTTAACGGAGACACCTTACCAAACGGTAATATTGTGGTGGCAGATCCCAATATGGGGGAGGATGCAAAATTCAACAAAAAAGCATGGTTACCGGAAGTGCCACCGATCGGATTCGGTAACAGTGGTGCCAATATCAGGTTGCTAAGGTATGCGGATATTCTGCTTATTGCTGCCGAAAGTGCCAATGAGTTGGGGAATCCAGCGGTTGCTTTGCAATATCTGAACATGATCAGAGAAAGAGCAAGGCAGGGAAATCCGGATATTCTTCCTGACATCACGGTAACAGATCAGGCTGAATTGCGAAGTACCATATATAGGGAAAGAAGAGTCGAGCTGGCCATGGAGCAACACCGCTATTTTGATCTTGTAAGGCAGGGGCGAGCCCAGGAAGTATTTGCCGATTTAGGCATCACCTGGATACCGGGTATGCATGAGGTTTTTCCAATACCCCAGTCAGAAATAGATTTAAGTGGAGGTGTTTTGGAGCAGAATCCGAATTATTAGAAAGATAAAAAGCAGATGTTAATGAATACATTTCTGATTGCCAATGATCCAAAATTAGAGAATATTTTGTGGATTGATGCCGTCAAAAATTTATAGCACTATGAAAAGAACCGGTTTTTCTAAATTCCTTTTACTCTGCGTCATTCCTTTTATTTCTTCCTGGCAATTTTCTATTCACAACAGCAATATTGTTTTAATAGGATATGATCAGCATGTGGAATTAAGGTGGCCTGCACAGGAAAATGAAACCAAATACAGGATTTCTGTTAGATCAGGAGATCAAAGTTTTTCCGTGAGGCAGACATTGGAGGATACCATTTACCTTGATTTTGTCTATGACCTTGCTGATTACCGAACATTGGTTTATAAAATAGAAACCATTGACGAAAAGGGTGAAGTTTCTGAAATCGGCACTCAAGAAGTGGAAACCAAATCGTTTTCCGATGAAGAACTCTTGGATATGGTCCAATACTATACCTTTCGGTATTTTTGGGAAGGTGCAGAACCTAATTCCGGAATGGGTCGGGAGCGGATTCATATTGATGGAGAATATCCACAGGATGATTTTCATGTGGTGACAACAGGAGGAACAGGATTCGGAATCTTCGGGATATTGGCGGGAATGGAAAGGGGTTGGATTTCCAGGGAGGAAGGCTTGGAGCGATTCAAAAGAATGGTTGATTTTTTAGGAAAAGCCGACAGATTCCATGGCGTTTGGCCGCATTGGTTGGATGGAGAAACAGGTAAAGTGAAACCTTTTGGCAATGAGGATGACGGCGGTGATTTGGTTGAATCTGCATTTTTGATGCAGGGATTGCTTGCAGTAAGGGAATATTTTAAAGATGGAAATCAGGCTGAACAGGAAGTGGCTGATGACATTGATGTGCTGTGGAGGGAGATGGAATGGGATTGGTACACTCAAGGAGGACAAGACGTCCTTTTTTGGCATTGGTCGCCCAACAATGAATGGCAGATGAATTTTCCATTGGAAGGATATAACGAATGTCTGATCACCTACATTTTAGGAGCATCATCTCCAACGCATCCGATTTCTGCGGAAGCTTATCATGAAGGCTGGGCCAGAAGCGGTGGGATTGATACACTTGTCACAGCCTTTGATCATGACCTTACACTCAAGCACAACGGGGCAGAAGAAATGGGTGGTCCGCTATTCTGGGCTCATTATTCCTACTTGGGATTGGATCCAAAAGGACTGGAAGATCGATATGCCAATTATTGGGAACACAACACCAACCATACCCTGATCAACAGAGCCTGGTGTATAGAAAACCCCGGAGATTTTAAGGGATATGGGGAAGGATTGTGGGGACTAACAGCAAGTTATTCTACAAATGGATATATGGCTCATAAACCCGGAAGTGATATCGGCGTGATTTCTCCCACAGCAGCTTTGTCCTCCATCCCCTATACTCCCGAGGAATCAATGGCCGTCCTTAAAAATCTGTATTATAACTACGGAAAGGAAGTTTTGGGAAGATATGGATTTTATGATGCTCTTAGTCCGGAGGAAAATTGGTTCCCACAGCGTTATTTAGCGATTGATCAGGGACCTATAGTCGGAATGATTGAAAACTACAGAAGCGGTTTGGGATGGGAATTGTTTATGAATGCTCCTGAAATCCAGGAGGGTTTGGAAAAACTCGGTATTGAAAGCCCCCACTTAATTGAAATAAGTGCAAGTTCAAAACAAAATAACCAGCAGCCAAACTTGTAATTTTTATACCAAAATGTTTTAGTATTATTATCTTCAAGAAAAAAAATCCTGTATGAAATCCCAAAATCTTAACAGTCTACCCGCTCTTTTGATAATTTTTTTCATGACAATATCAAGTGAAAAATGCTTTGCACAGGAAAGTTTGAATATTGCTACGTTCAACATCCGTTATGATAATCCCGGGGATGAGGGAAATTTATGGAAGGATCGGTCACCCCATTTGATCAATCTGATCCGGTTTCATCAAATCGACCTTTTTGGAACCCAGGAAGGAATGGTGCATCAATTGAAAGACATCCAGAAAGAATTGGATTTTCCTTACATTGGAATTGGTAGGGATCAGGGAGATGATAAAGGAGAATTTTCTGCCGTTTTTTATAATCCCCGGAAGTTGGAACTTTTGGATAAAGGAAACTTCTGGTTGTCCGAAACACCGGATAAGGCCTCAAAAGGATGGGATGCTGCTTTGAACAGGATTTGTTCCTGGGGTAAATTCAAATCAGATAATATGGAATTTTATGTTTTTAATATTCATTTTGATCACATCGGTCAAAAGGCACGGGAAGAAAGCAGCAAGCTGATTGTAAAAAAAATAGAAGAGCTGAATGCCGAAAAACTACCGACAGTTTTAATGGGAGATTTCAATGTTGAGGATGATAATCCCGCCTATGCTGAAGTGTTGAAATCCGGCTGGTTAAAAGACGCAAAAGAGGAAAGCCAAATACCTCCTTATGGTCCCGAAGGAACCTTCACCGGGTTTAATTGGGATCAGATGCCCGATAAAAGAATAGATTATATTTTTGTTTCCCCGGAATTCGAAGTCATAAGATATGGCGTGTTGTCCGACAATTATGGCAAAAAATATCCGTCCGATCATTTCCCTGTTTTTGCAGAACTGGGATTGAAGGAAGACTGAGGTCCGATGACGGATGACCGATGTGAAAAAGACGATGAGACCGAAGCCTGAGTCATTGGTAGGAGTACGCTGAAAATCTATGATTTAGGAAAAACCTCATGCACGAAATGGCAATCTCTTCGATGCCGGAGCAGTGAAAATTAAAAGTTTCACAGAGATTCACAGAGATTCACAGAAACTTAATACGGAAGTGGAAAATTGTAGATGGCCGAAGACGGATGTGCAAAAGACTATAGAACCGAAGATTTTTATTGCTCTTTGAATTTCAGTCTCAGGATTTTATCATCACCTGGCCTCAGTTCGGCGCGGCCGTCGGTATTGCTGGTGCATACGTAAAGAAAACCATCAGGTCCTACGATTACATCTCGCATTCTGCCATAAGTTCCTTCCGATAATGCAGTGGAAAACCACCTTTCCGTTTTTTTTATGACCTCCGGATTTTCTTGATCCTCAAAAACAACCCTCAACAAAGCCTGACCGCCCAATGAGGTCACAAAAAGATCACCTTGGTAAAAAGTCATTCCGGCAGGAGGGAAGGCAGCCTGATTCCACATCAATATCGGATCCTCGTAATCTGATATGCCCGGAGCGCCCACCACCATTGGCCATCCGTAATTTTTTTCTTTATGCACAATATTGACCTCATCCCTGTACTGGATTTCACCTTCAACTGCTGCACCTGATGGACCATGCTCAGAGTTAAACATTACACCTGTTTCCGGATGCCAGGCAAAACCTTGGACAACCCGATGTCCATAAGAATAAACCGGAGAACCGGGAAATGGATTGTCTTCCGGAATATCCCCCTCGGGAGTGATTCTCAGAATTTTTGAAGCCAGTGAATTTTTATCCTGTGCTATAAACGGCTGACCCAGATCTCCGGTCCCGATATAAAGCATCTTGTCCGGTCCAAACGCAATTCTTCCTCCTAAATGGATGGCATGTGCAGGAATATCCTCAATGATGGTTTTATCCATTTCAGCAGTAGTTTCCTCATGTCGCAACCTCACCACCTTGCTTTTAAGATCTTCCTTTCCCTCACCATGAGTATACATGATATAGATAAAAGGCTCCTTCTCAAAATCAGGATGGAGGGCCATGCCCATCAAACCCGAATCCCCAATTGGGCGTACATCCGAAACTGTAAAATACGGAACCTGCTCTTGTGTTCCCTTTGGGACTCTGACAATATCTCCTTGTCGCTGAGCTACGAGTGCATCTCCGTTTGGCAGAAAAACAATACTCCAGGGAATCTTCAGATTTTCTACCCAGACTTCCACTACTACTCCTTCAGGCTCAGGAACAAATTTCTCCTCGAATTTTTGAGGTTTCTCCCCTAAAATCGGTTGCGCAGTTTTTTGGGCAAAAAGAGAACTTATGGGAAAGATCAGAAGCAATATGATTAAATTGTGCTTCATTTTAGATTTGTTTATCAAATAAGTTAATCAAAATACGGCTCAGCTCAAATTCCATGCGGTATGTTTCCTGTTTGGCATTTTCTTCTTTTAACAATTTTTATGGATTTTAATTATCGTTTGAAAACCACAAAATGATGGCTTAAGGAAGCATATTCGTATCTTGAATTTTAATTATTCAACTTCTAAAAGGTGAAAAATCAAAATTGAAAGCCTTTGAATTGACTTCAGGAACATCTTGTTATGCATTGGCAGCAGGAAAAACGGTTCTGTCCGAATTTGAAAGTTCAAACCCAGGCAGAACCGTTTTTCCCTTTTTAAACATGTTTCAAAGAATCAGTTTAATGTTTCAGTTATTTTTTCTGGATAGTATTTTCATACCCACATAAGTCACAAACAGACCCAATGCAATATTTTTGATGATATTGACCTTATTGTATTTCCAGGCTGATTTGAAACCTGACTCAGCAAATAAATTCGGATAATTTTTCGCCTGAATATCTTCTATGATGCCTTCCACTTCATTGACCCGATCGGCTAAGATCAGAGGCAACCAATGCCTGAACTTCGCTTCGCCATATTGAAAAGCAAAACGGCGGATTTTTCCACTTAAACCTGAAGGTTCTACCGAATTACCATAAACAGCGGATACGTTCGGTCTTTCAATGGATTTCAGGATTTCGATCGTAACAGGCTGTTGCTGGGGTCTGTTCCAGGTGTAACCTTCGTGATCATGTTCTGTTCGGGTTTTCATGGGATAGGCAGGATCATTTTTTGGATCCGCATCTATTCCCCATCCTTTGATATGTGATTTGTTTTGATCTAAATTTTCCATGATTTAATTTTTAGTTATTTGGCAGAAGGATAAAGTACGGTCTTGATACAATTGTCCAGTTTGTCAGAAAAAATCCGATAACCATCTGCAACTTCCTCCAATGGCAACCTATGTGTAATCAATCCTTTCGGATCAATTATTCCGTTTTTGACATGTTCGAAAAGTTTGGGAAGATGACGTTTTACGGCTGCTTGATTTCCCCTCATAGTAAGCCCTTTGTTCACAAAATTTCCAACAGGAATCATATTGACGGTGGGACCATATATCCCCACCACGGAAACTATTCCACCTTTCTTGGCCGAGTTGATAGCCCAGTGAAGGGCTGTGGCTGATCCTGCCTGTAGGAGTAATTTCCGACCGGTAATGGTTTGCATGAGATCTCCTGAAGCTTCAGCTCCGACAGCATCAATACATACATCTGCACCAAGCGAATCAGTAGTATGTTTTATAAACAAAACCGGATCTTCAAGAGAATCAAAATTATAGGCTTCACATTTTGCATAGTTCTTTGCAAACTCAAGCCTGTATTCCACATTATCGATGATAATCACCCTGCCTGCCCCAAATAGCCACGCACATCTGGCGGCCATTATTCCTATAGGACCTGCTCCGAACACTACAACTGTATCTCCTTTTTGTATACCTCCCATTTCAGCAGCCTGATATCCCGTTGGGACTACGTCAGTCAGCATCACAGCATCATCGGGATCCATTCCTTCCGGAATAACTGTGGGTCCAAAATCTGCATATGGAACCCTAACATATTCGGCCTGACCTCCATTGTATCCTCCTGCTGTATGGGAGTAACCGTAGATTCCGCCGACGGATGCGGACTGGGTATTTGCTTCATGACAGTTGCCATAAAGTCCCTGCTTGCAAAACGTGCATTGGCCACAGGCAATGTTAAAGGGAACAAGCACGGTATCACCGATTTTCAGGTTATTCACATCGGTACCCAGCTCTTCCACAACTCCCACAAATTCATGCCCGAAGGTGGAGCCAACCCTGGTGTCGGGTACGTTTCCATGGTAAAGGTGTAAATCCGATCCACAGATACAGGTGCGGATTACTCTTACAATTGCATCCCGGGGATGTAATATCTCGGGCATAGGCTTATTTTCTACTCGGATCCTTTTCGGTCCTCTGTAAGTCATTGCTAACATATCTTTTCTTTTAGGTTAAATAATTTTTAAAATGCGTCAAATGGTTGATGCCAAAGACTTTATTTGATTACCATTGGGAAAAATCGAGCCATTTACAGTCAGGGACCAATTATGGTGACCGACTATTGAAATTTCAATGTCGTCTGGGCGGTATACTGTCTATTGAAATAAATCCAACCCAAAAAGTAAAGAACCTAAAAAATAAAGTGTCAAATCAGCCTCTAAGGCTGTAACATAATTTATCCAACTTTCTGTAACATAATCTACCCATTCAGAGGGAAGCAAATTGATCTTAAAAATCCTCACAATCGAATATCCTGATCCAACTAATCATTATCATCGCTGCCCAGACTATAATGGTTGTTTTCTTCATCTTCGGCGCCGACATCCTCACGGTCGTCATCCAAACCTCTTCCTGGTATATCCAGATCTTTTCCTTCAAAATCGACCTTGTTAACCCTTTGCTGTTTGAGTCTTTCGTCATCCCCCATATCCATACTCAGGTCTTTTGGTCCCAAAGCCTCAAGGTCTTCCTGGGTTACTTCTGCCTCCTCGGCTAGTTTATCTGGAGATTTCAGATCCATGTTTTCTTTCTCGATTTCATATTTCTTTTCCGGATCGATTTTTTGATTTTCCTTATTCCGGTTTTGTGGGTTTTCTTTATTATCAGACATAATATATAACTAGTTTATTTCTACCCAAATCAAACAATTACTATGCCGCAGGCCGGCAACCTTAAGTCTGGTATCTATGAGATGGACGCAGAGAATAGGGCTAAATTATAAACAGGTGAAACAGGAATCGGATTTTAAAAATCAAGTTTGATTCTTTTGCCATCGTTTTCTGCTGATTCATAGATGGCCATCAGAATCTTCATATCCCTGAGTCCCATCTCACCAGGAACGATGGATTCCTCGTTGTTTTTGAAACTCTCGGATTGGCCATCCATCTGCCTCGCCTGCTCATAGATGTTTGTCAGATCCATTTCTCCTTCATGTGTTTCTCCTTTTTTACCATCGTAAGCATAAGCAGGATCCAGTTTCCACCAACCATCCTCTGCTTCGGCTGATAGGGTACTGGGTTCATCCTCATCATAGTATGAACTTTCGAATTCGGCATTAATTCCATCATCAAATTCCATTTTCCAGCTGATGGATTCTTCAACTTCGTAGAAATAAGTCGGTTTTGTAACTTCTCCGAATTTGGCAGTTACCGCAACAGGTAGTTTTCCAAGTGTATAGCAGGCACCTTGCACGCAATAGATGCCCAAATCCATCAGTGGGCCACCTCCGGCAAGGTCCTTCCGCAACCTCCAGACATCCGGATTACCAGTGGTTTGATCACTGCTGTTTTTACCGGAAATGCTTTTCACCTTGCCAAAAACCTCGTTTTGCCCCAACTCCATCACCCGTTTATTGAAGGGCTCAAAATGAAGGCGATAACCAATAGCTAATCTGACGCCGTTTTCTCGGCAGGCTTCGACCATTTTTTCAGCTTCGACGACATTGATTGCCATCGGCTTTTCGCAGATGACATGCTTTTTGGCTTTGGCTGCACGGATGGTATATGCTGCATGCATTCCAACCGGTAAAACCACATAAACTATGTCTATGGAAGGATTCTCTGCGATATCGTCAAAGTTGTCATAGTTGTAAACATTCTCATCCGGAATGTTATATTTTTGCTGCCATTCAGGTATCTTGGTTGGGGTGCCTGTTACGATTCCTGCCAGATAACAATGTTCAGTCTCCTGTAAAGCAGGAGCCAGCTGATTGGCACTGTACTGACCCAGCCCAACCAGAGCAATCCCAAGTTTTTCTTTTTTGTTCTTCATCTGTTTGGGACTTTGTTTTTCTCTTAAAGATAAATTATTTTCCGTTGCAAGTAGGGGGCCACCTAGCATCACTGATCCGATCCCGAAGGATAATCCCTTGATCACAGTCCGACGCTTTGTTGTTTTTTTCTGAAAAATCGATTCCATATTTTGATAATCTTTTGATTCGAAAAATGGGGAATGGTTGCTCCCCATTTATACAATAATTATATAGTCGGTGTACCTCCCGTCACCTGTACGGTCGATCCTGTCATGAAACTTGAATCCTCGGAAGCCAAAAGGACATATATTGGAGAAAGCTCCACCGGTTGGGCGGCACGTTTCATGGGTGTGCTTTTGCCAAATTCCTTGACTTTATCTTCGGGCATCGTTGCAGGAATCAGGGGTGTCCAAACAGGTCCCGGAGCAACACAGTTTACACGGATTCCTTCATCTGCCAATAACTGACCCAAAGAAGAGGTGAAATTCTGGATGGCGCCTTTGGTAGCAGCATAAGCCAAAAGAATCGGTTTGGGATTATAAGCATTGACAGAGGTCGTGTTGATGATGGTACTGCCGGGTTTCATATGCGGTTTTGCAGCTTTGCACAGATAGAACATTGCATGGATATTGGTTTTGAAAGTATAATCCCATTCTTCACTTGGCACTTCCTCTAAAGTCTCCCGTGCCATCTGAAAAGCGGCATTGTTGACCAGAATGTCAATTTGCCCAAAAGCATCCACTGCTTGCTCAATGATTTTTTTGCAATGGGCTTCTTCACTGATATCGCCTTTTACAAGCACCGCTTTTTTGCCGGTCTCTTCCACATACTTTGCGGTGTATTCTGCATCCTCATCTTCATTCAGATAAGAAATAAGCACATCGGCACCTTCCCGGGCAAAGGCAATGGCAACGGCTCTGCCGATTCCTGAATCACCACCGGTAATGATCGCTTTTTTGCCGGTCAGCTTACCTGAACCTCGGTAGGATTCTTCACCATGATCCGCTTTCGGTTCCAATGCTTTGTCGGTTCCGGGTACTTCCTGTTTCTGATCTGGATAAGGCGGAGTGGCAAATTTTTCCTGAGGATTTTTCATATTTTCTGCTGATTTTTCCATGATTTCTCTATTTTAAAATTTGGATTATGTTCAAAAGAATTTAAATGAATAGATGGCTTCTTTCCTTCATGATTAAGGTTTTACTTTTGTTTGACCAAAACAATTATGCTGAAAAAGCCAAACTTGAACAGGCATTATTTGCCTTCCATTCTTCCAATGTCAGCCAAATTAATCAAAGGCTATACCAAGAGAAGACTGATATTCAGGAGGAGGTTCAAGGTTGTTTTTTATTGAAAAACCGATTTCAAGAAAAGGATTTCAAATAAACCGGAAACTGGAATTTGGATTTATTGATCCAAAAATGGGATAAACGGCTATAGGTTACTTCCACAGGGTTTTAGATCCGATTTTATGGAATTTTTTAAGAAAAAATATAAAAACATTATTGCTAGCTGCACATATTTTTTCTGGCACATATATGTATCAAAATGAGGTAAGATATAGCCGGGATTAAATTTATCCAGACGACTTTAATTAATTCGAGCCGGCAGAGAATTTTCATCTAAGGATTGGCACAATAATGAATTGATTTGTAAATTAGATATTTCATTTTTCGATCAACTTTTACAATAAATCCTTTTGATATGAATAATAAAATCCATCCCTGCCTATGGTTTGAAGGACAAGCCAAGGAAGCCGCGGCGTTTTATTGCTCCGTGTTTGACAATTCCAAAATCATATCTGATACCCCCATGGTTGTGACTTTTGAAATCGACGGGCAAAAGTTCATGTGCCTTAATGGGAATGCTAATTTTTCCTTTAATCCCTCCATTTCTTTTTTTGTTGTCTGTGAAACCAAAGATGAGGTGGATTCAACATGGGCAAAACTAATGGACGGGGGAATGGAGATGATGCCGCTGGACAGTTATCCGTGGAGCGAAAGATATGGTTGGTTGCAGGATCGCTTTGGATTAAGCTGGCAATTGTTTCTTGAAAACAGACCTGATCAGGGAGAGAAATTTTCCCCGACATTTATGTTTACAGGAGATCAGCAGGGGAAAGCCGAAGAAGCAATGAATTACTTTACCGAAATATTTAAGGATTCAAAAGTGAAAGATATTGCTCGATATACTGCTGAGGATGATGATGTGGAAGGCACTGTAAAACATGCCGTCTTTCAGTTGGGAAATGTTGATTTTCGGGCAATGGACAGCTCATTTGCTCATGGATTCAGTTTCAATGAAGCCGTTTCATTTGTGGTGGAATGTAAAAATCAGGAAGAAATAGACGATTTCTGGAACAAGCTCACCATGGAAGGTGAAGAAGGAAATTGTGGCTGGCTCAAGGACAGGTATGGTATTTCCTGGCAAATCATACCTGAAATCTTACCAAAGCTGATGAGTGATCCCAAAAAATCCGATCGTGTGTTGAAAGCATTTATGCAAATGAAAAAGTTTGAAATCAATAAGTTGTTGGAGGAATAACAAGACGGGAAGTTGTATTGCTTCCCGCTTCCGGTTCTATATTATTTCGTCACACTGAGAATGGCATCGATCACATCCTTTTTTGCTTCATATTCACTATCAAAAGGCAGTGGGTAGGCAGTTCTGCCACGCATTGGCCAGTTGTTGAGCCAACTGTTTCCGTCACTTACTCCCCAGAATGTTATGCGGCTGATTTTGTCCCTATGTTTGTAGAAAAGGGCAAAAAGATCCCGATAACGATTGGTTAATTTTTCCTGTACTTCCTCAGGCAAACCTGATTTGTAAGGATTGTATTTTTCATCCGACTCAAATGTGGCATCAATATCAGCCCCCTGACGGTTTACCGAATTTGGGAGCACGTCAATATCCACTTCTGTAAACATCACCGTAAATCCTGCCTCATCAATCGCCATGATGGAAGCCTCTATCTGTTCAAGGCTTGGGGATTCGAGACCATAATGGCCCTGCATACCGATACCATCAACGCGGATTCCTTCTGACCTCATTTCTTTGGCCAAGGCAATTGCGGCATCTCTTTTTGCCGGCTTCCACATGTTGTAATCGTTGTAATACAATTCGGCTTCAGGATCTGTTTGATTTGCTTTCTTAAAAGCTCTTTTAATAAAATCCTTTCCGGCAATGTCATACCATTTGGAGGTGCGGTATTGGCCATCATCAAAAAACGCTTCGTTCACCACATCCCATCCATGTACTTTCCCTTTATACCGGCCTGCCACTGTTGCGATGTGTTTTTCCATTTTTTGAAGCAATGCATCTTTTTCAAGTGTATTTCCATTTTTATCCTCAAAAACTGAGTTCGGAATCTGTTGGTGCCAAACAAGTGTATGTCCCACTATAAAAGCACCCAATTTTTCTCCCAAAACGACATACTGATCCGCCGGCTCAAAATTATATACATCATCCTGAGGATGGATAGGACCCCATTTCATCAGGTTTTCAGGGCTGATGCTGTTAAAATGTTTTTCGAGAACAGGCAAAGCTTTGTCGTCTGTTCCCGAAACCTGTCTTGCATTCAATGCAGCACCGATATGAAATGCATCATTAAAAGCTTCTTTCATACCTTGGTCCTGGGCCATTGAAACATCAAGAGAAGCACAGACCAAAAATGCAAGGGAGGCCACTTTGAAAGAAATACTGCGAAAGTTCATAATGTGTTATTTAGTTTTTAAAGAAATTATTGAATATGCAAAAATTTAAAAATCTACCACCTACTAATTGCCCGGGACAAATCTAGGATTCAAGTTGATATAATATTCAAGCGTATGAGCAGGTTTTTCAACTCCTTCCGGAAGGGGAATTTTGGAAAACTGCTGGAAATATGACAGACACGCATCCCGCCACCATACCGCTTCCTCGGCCTGAATCTTCAGAAATGAAAGTACATGGGAAAACCTTTCCTCATCAATATAGGATTCCATGGTATTCCAGGTCTCTACGTTTGATTTGGCTTCTTCTACACCTTTCTGGTAATGAAGTGCGATACCATCCCAAAGGCTATTTCCGGAGGACAATTGATAATCCCAGGGGAGATGGTGAAACCATAGGAGGTACTTTTCAGGAATAGTTTTGGGATTGCTCCATTGCTTTTGGATTTCAGGGGCATATTGAGCCAGGGCATTGCTTCCTGATGCAGTCCGGTCAAAACCGATCCCTTTCTGTTGCCTTATGATAATAAGTTGCGGTCCAATCATCACGGCCGCCCCCCGTCACCCAGGGTCCCGGACCATAATGATGTCCTCTTCCCATGATATGATGCAATCCCAAAGGTGTCATGTAATTCACAACCATCTTATGGGAGGCTAGCATCATTTTTTTGACGGGTTCCACAAATTCCTTGTCCTTGATAAATGTCAGTTTTAACCATTCATCTGCTATTTCTTCAGATTTGGAATCAGGATCCCAGGCAAGTTTCCCGTA
>JBGTDA010000013.1:0-2723 GCA_041748555.1 Rhodonellum sp. | reverse complement strand
ATATCCTAAATCTAAAGAAAAGAATATGAAAAGTTCAGAATGGAAAGTAATAAGTGCCGCTAAGGAAGCAGGGATTCCGGATCCGGGATTTAAAATTGATAACAAAACCGCTATAGTAATCACAGATCCTCAAAATGATTTTCTTAGGGATGATGGTGTTGCCTGGCCCATAGTGAAAGAAAGTGTGAAGGAAAATAATACTATTGAGAATTTAACGACCGTATTCCGACTTGCCAAAGAAAAGGGTTTGAAGATATTTATTTCTCCTCACTACTTTTTTCCGGAAGATGAGAAATGGGAATTTGGTGGAGCATTGGAAAAGTTTATGCATTCCAAAGGCATGTACAAAAGGAAAGGAAGATTGGACCTGGAAGGGTTTGAAGGATCCGGAGCCGATTTTTTAGAGGTTTTTAACAATATCTGGAAGGAGAAAATATCATTTTATGCAACCCACATAAATTATACAGTCCAAAAAATACAGATCTAAGCCTTCAACTAAGAAAAAATAAAATTGAAAAGGTGCTGATGGCAGGAATGTCTACCAACCTTTGTGTTGAATCTCATACCCGTAATCTTCTGGAAGAAGGATTTGAGGTAGCGGTTATTGCCGATGCCAGTGGAAGCGCCAAACTCCCCGGATTGGATACTTTCCAGGGGGCATTGATGAATCTAAGAATGATTACCAGCCATGTTTTTACGACGGAAGAGTTTGAAGAAGCTTTAAATAGTGCTAATTTGAAGTAAAAATTTAGCCCTACCTAAATTGGAAAAGGTGTCAATCTTCTTGGCACCTTTTTTATATAATAATTTTAAAGTCTCCCCGGCTAAATGGTATTTTACCACAAATAGGTTCGGAGTGAAATTTTAAATGGTTTTTAAATCTTTTTCTATTGCAACAAAGATCTCTGTAAATTCTTTTTGCAGGCTTAGGCTTTTATCAATGGCATACCACGTGTGTAATTCCTTTTCAAAAATTTCCCAGCTACGTCCTGCAGGTTCCTTTTTCCAGTTCATAAAGATCTTTTGTGCAGGTTCGGGACGGGGGCCCCAGGTAAAAATTTCATTCCCGCTTTGGTCAAAGCTAACCAATTTTGGAATTGATTTACTGCCATTGGTAAGGTATTGGTCCATAAGCCCGGGATTCTCTTCCCTTAGAACAATTTTTAAATTTATTTTATCAGATGCGGCAGCTATGCGGGCTATAACCGGTAAACTTTGCGCACTATCACCACACCAGGCTTCAGTAATCACAAGCCATTCCTGAGGTTCAGTTATCTCCTTTATCAAACTAATCAATTCAGGATGCAGGATAACAGTTTTGTTAAGCCGGGACATCCGGCGTGCATTTAAAGCAGTAAAATTTGCAAGAGCCTGGGTTTGAGAACTACCCGAAGTTTTGCCGGCAAGAACCAATTCTAATATCCATTCGTAAAATTCCTCGTAGGTAAAAACTTTTTTGGTCATAAAGGGGAGTATGTTATTTGCTTTCTAAAGCAGGATTATTCTGAAGTTACCCAAAGAGGAATTCCAGATTTAAATATGACGAAATTTTATCAAAAACATTACAGTTCCCTTAAAAGACAGGATCAATAAAGAAAATATTACTATAGGAAATATGGTTTCTGTTTTTAAACTGGTCTTGGGAAAATGAATGAAGAGTTTCATTTCAACCCATTATTCTTTGTGGTAGATAAATGTTTTATTTAATTATTTGCTTAAATAATAAAATATTTAATATCTTTGTCAGGATTTTATTCCAAAAGCTATGAAAAAAACACAAACCTGTATACGAATTCTTGCCGATGAAGCCCAGATAAAGGCTTGTAAAAAGAAGATAGATTCCAATGGAAGCGCATTTTCAAAATTAAGCAGCCTACTTGCTTTGGCGGGTAACGAGGTGCGGTTAAAAATAATGTTCCTTCTGGAAGAAGAAGAGGAATTATGTCCCTGTGATCTTGCCGATATTTTAGAGATGAGTATTCCTGCAGTGTCCCAGCATCTCAGGAAGATGAAAGATGGTGATCTTGTAAAAACCAGGCGTAATGGCCAAACTATATTTTACTCCCTCAATTCAGTACATCTTCCTTTGGTTCATCCATTTTTTAAACATATTTCAAATAATTCAAAAAAAGAATTAGCATGAAAGATCAAGCTCAAAAAACAACTAAGAATTCCAGTAAATTAATGGGGGCTGGAGTTCTTACGGCTATAGCCGCCTCTTTATGCTGCGTCACGCCAGTGTTAGCTTTTATTTCTGGAGCCTCGGGAGTAGTTTCCACTTTTTCCTGGATGGAGCCATTCCGCCCTTATTTAATAGGTTTCACAGTTTTGGTGCTGGGATTTGCCTGGTATCAAAAACTAAAACCAAGAACAGCTGAAGAAATTGAATGTGCTTGTGAGGAAGACGAGAAACCCAGTTTTTGGCAAACCAAATCCTTTTTAGGAATTGTAACAGTGTTTGCGGCTCTGATGCTTTCTTTCCCTAACTATGCTCATATTTTTTACCCTTCAAATGAACAAAAAGAAGTGCTTATAGTAAATTCTTCAGATCTACATACCGTAAATTTTGAAATAGAAGGAATGACTTGTAATGGCTGCGCCACCCACGTTGAAAGCGATGTCAATAAGTTGCCCGGAATATTATCTGTAGAAGCGAGTTATGAGAATGCCTCGGCTAAGGTTCAATATGACAAATCAAAAATATCCCTTGCTGAAATTGAAGA
>JBGTDA010000012.1:0-20551 GCA_041748555.1 Rhodonellum sp. | reverse complement strand
TAGGTGCTGTTATGGGCTGGTTTTTTATTGATGAAAGGACGGACAAGTATAATTTTATCCGTCCTTTCGTAATTGTTTTCAAGCCAAGTCATTCTCATTTATGTCGCTCTCATTTATCACAAGGTAATTTCCAATTCTTTCGTCCACAAAGTCGGAAACGTCAATTTGAGCTGAAATAATTAGCTTAAACAGTTGGATAGTCTCTTTGTCAACAGTTGTTGAAATGAAAGTTGGCTTATATCTGAATGTTGCAAATAAGGTTCCTGCATTTCTTCCTTTACCTGCTTTTGTCATTTTTAAACAAGCTTGGGTTTCAGAAACAGAAACGCCTTTATTAGTGCCTTCAACTCTGACCCAAGCTTCAGTTGTGTAGAGTCCTGAAATTGGTGCAGATATGCATTTCCAACCGCAATCTTTTTTTCCACCTGAACCGTTTGTACAACTGTGTCCTACTGAAAGTTCTATTGATTTATTTGCATATTCAGATTTTCTTTTGTTTGCAAATTCGTCTTTAAGTTTACCAACTTCCTTCTCATAAAGTTTTAACTTTTCTTCAATAGAAAGTCCGCTGTCTTCAACGGCTTTCACAACAATCCTGTGCTTGTCCTTGTACTCTTGCAAGTAGTTCGTAAGCGGTGTAACTTGATACTTTTCCATAATTAAATTTGTTTTTTGTCTTACTCGTTTGGCTTTTCAGTTTCGCCCCGTTTTTGAAATGGTTGCTGGTCTCCATTTTTTTTAATTTCTCAGGTCACTTAGGATTGTCAGTCCGATTTTTGACGTTGTGTAGTTTTTTAAACTTGCCCATAACGGTTTGCTTCACGAAACTGTTGCGCTATTTGTTCCATATGGCATACATAGCGCAACAGTTGCGGTTATTTCTAGATTATCTAAACTTAAAACTAATTTCTAAATATCCAATCCATCCATTGGACTTTTAATCTGATCAAAACCTTTGGTGGTGATATGGGTATAGATCTGGGTCGTTTTGGGGCTTTCATGACCCAACAAACTCTGAATATATTTAAGATCCGTCCGTTTTCCAGAAGATGGGTGGCAAATGAATGTCCTAATGTATGGATAGTTATATCTTTTTTGTTCCTACTTTTTTAGGGCAGCCTTAAGGATTTTTGAATACTTCCATTTCGGGCGGGTTTGTGTTTCCAAAAACCGCGGCCCGGTGGCCAAAAAAAATTAATTCTACCTCCTCTTGAATTCTTCTTTTGCTTCCTCCAAAAAATCGATAAAGTTGGGAATACTGCTGTCATAGGCTTTCGGTTTCACCAGAAGTTCCTCATTGTGATCCAGAATCACATAATAAGGTTGGGCGTTATTATTAAATCGTGCGATCTGGAAATCCGCATTCTGCTTACCGATCGTTTTTTTAACCTTCCCGTCATATTCTGAAGTAAACCACTCTTCCTCCGCAAGTTCATAGCGCTCATCGATATACAGCGCCACCATTACAAAATCCTCTTTTAATCTACTCAAAACCTGTGGATCTGACCATACTTTGGCTTCCATCTCCCGACAGTTGACACACCCGTGACCGGTAAAATCAATAAACAAGGGTTTGTCCTGTTTTCTCGCAGCTGACAATGCTTGTTCATAATCAAAATAGCCTTGGATTCCATGAGGGAAATGAAGGAACTCGGAATATTTCGGTACTTCGTCTAACTGGTTTTCAGGCATTCCAGTCCCTTGGTATTCAATGATATTGAAATCGTGGGTGGACATCGGTGGAAGATAACCGCTCAGTGCTTTGAGCGGAGCACCCCAAAGTCCCGGAATTAGATAAACAACAAACACAAAAGTACTGATAGCCAGCATCAGCCTTGGCACGCCGATGTATTCCATGGGAGAATCATGGGGAAGTCTCAGTTTACCTAATAAATAAATACCCAGAAGTGCGAAAATCACAATCCAAATTGCGAGGTATATATCCCTGTCCAATAATCCCCAATGATAAACCTGATCGGCAATGGAAAGAAATTTAAATGCCAGTGCCAGCTCCAAAAATCCCAAAACAACCTTCACGGAATTCAACCAGCCACCGGACTTGGGAAGCGTATTGAGCCACTCGGGGAACACGGCAAAAAGTGTAAAAGGAATGGCAAATGCCAATGAAAAAGCAAACATTCCCAGAATAGGTTTGATCAAAGCTCCTCCGGCGGAACTGATCAAGATCGAACCTACAATAGGCCCTGTACAGGAAAAAGAAACCAGAACAAGTGTGAATGCCATAAAAAACACACCTGTCATACCTCCCTGTTCAGCTTTTTCATCCACCTTATTCACCAGACCACTTGGCAATGTCAGTTCGAACATTCCCAAAAACGCCAGGGCAAAAAAGATAAAGACCAAAAAGAAAAACACGTTTGGAATCCAGTGCGTGGAAAGCCAGTTGGCAAATTCAGGTCCCTGGATCGCAGCAACGGCTGTACCTGCAACGGTATAAATAGCAATAATGGAAAATCCATAAATAAATGCGTTTCTGATTCCTTTTGCCCTGGATTTGGACCTTCCTGTAAAGAAAGTAACGGTCATCGGGATCATCGGAAAGACACAGGGAGTCAACAAAGCAGCGAGCCCTGCCAAAAATGCGATCAGCATAAACCCCAAAAGATTCCCTTCCTGCCCCTCGTCTCCCAAAGAAATGTAGGACCTCTCTTCCGATGCACCCGGATTATCTTCATCTAGTGTAAGCGTGTCATCTCCCTGGCTACCCGCTTCCAAACCGCCAAAAACATCTCCCTCACCTACTTCCTCATCACCGCCGGAGACTGTAGCGGCATCTTGTGAGGCTGCCTCTGCCTCAACATCCAAGTTGAAATCCTCCTCATAATTAATGCATTGACCGGTGATGTCGGAACACATCTGATATTCTACCGTTCCCAGGATTTTTACGGACGAAGATGCGATTTTTATTTTTTGCCTGAACTCCCCCACGCCTTCGAAATAGGTCACGTCACCACCCCAAACCTCTTCGAATTTCTTTTTCGGATTAATCGCTTCTAATTCACCAACTTGGGCTATTCCCTCAGATCCTTCCAAATCCAGAGTGGTCAAAATAGGCCCCAGATCTTTATCAAAATCATTGGAATATATATACCAATTTACCGGCACAGTAGCTTTAAGAATCAACTCAATTTCGTCGCCGACTTTAGGATCATTTTTGGATAGCTGAAAATCCCATTTGGGTGGGGATATCAACTGGGCAAACGCATTGGAAGCAATTAGTATTAAAAAAACAAAACTCAATAAGAATTTAACGGTTTTTGCCATTTCGATGTATGATGTAAGCTAAACTGATTTGAATAAGTATCAAATACGGTAATAAGTTCAAGTTTGTAGTGGGTTCTTGCATTGCAGCCACTGTCAGTTCTGAATGAATCATAAAATCCCGGAGAGATGAACAAATTTCAATCCTTCCTTTGATTTTTTGATCCTACTTTTCAAACTCTTTTCTAAAATGCTTAAAGAACAAGGCTACGGTTTCAATTCCCACGTAGTAATTTTTTACTCCGTAATGCTCATTCGGGGAATGCAAGGCATCCGTGTCCAGCCCAAATCCGAGAAGAATGGGATCAAGCCCCAGCTCTTTTTGAAACAAAGAAGTAATAGGAATTGATCCTCCTTCTCTGGTAGGAATGGCTTTTTTACCAAAAGCTTCCTGAATGGCTCCTTCAGCTGCGCGATATCCCGGAGAGTCTGTTGGAATCACAGCTGCCTGACCGCCATGATGCGGGATAACTTTTACTTTTACCGATGCAGGTGCAATGGCCTTAAAATGGCCTTCAAATAATTTGGCAATTTCCTTATGATCCTGATTGGGCACCAATCTCATTGATATTTTTGCATAAGCTTTGGAGGGTAAAACGGTTTTTGCGCCTTCTCCGGTATATCCTCCCCAGATTCCGTTGACATCAAGCGTAGGCCTGATCCCCGTTCTTTCGATTGTGGTATAGCCTTTTTCTCCATCAGCTTCATCCACATCCAGCTTCTCCTTATATTCTTTGAGGTCAAAGGGAGCTTTGTTCAACTCATCCCTATACGCCTTCGAGTATTCCTCCACTTTGTCATAAAAGCCCGGGATGGTAACCCTGTTGTCTTCATCGTGCAGGGAAGCGATCATTTTGCAAAGAATATTGATGGGATTGGCAACAGCACCACCAAAAGTACCGGAATGCAAATCCTTGTTGGGCCCGGTCACTTCCACCTGCATATAAGCCAAACCTCTCAATCCAACTGTTACAGACGGATGCTCCAGGGAGATCATATGTGTATCTGAAATCAAAGCCACATCAGCCTTTAACTTCTCCTTGTTTTCTTTCACAAAAACATCAAGATTTTCGGAACCGACCTCTTCCTCACCTTCTATCATAAACTTGATGTTGCATGCAAAAGTCCCGGTGGCCATCATGGCTTCGAAAGCTTTCACATGCATGTAAAACTGACCCTTATCATCAGCAGAACCTCTGGCAAAAATGGCTCCTTCGGGATGTATTTTTGTTTTTTTAATAACAGGCTCAAAGGGAGGAGAATCCCAAAGTTCATAGGGATCTGCGGGCTGCACGTCATAATGACCATATACCAAAACAGTGGGTAAAGCCGGATCAATGATTTTCTCTCCGTAAACAATCGGATATCCCGCGGTTTGGCAGACTTCCACACGATCCGCTCCCGCTTTTTCCAAGCTGGTTTTTACAAAATCAGCTGCCACAAAAACATCCTTCTTAAATTTTGGGTCTGCACTGACCGAAGGGATGCGCAACAAGTCTAGAAGTTCATTGAGAAATTTTTCCTGATGGTCTTGAATGTATTGTTTCACTGACATAGTTGGGGATATATTTCGATTTACGACTCTTTGACTTTGAGTCCTTTTATCATTTTTCAATAATTCGAAGAGTCTTTTTGACCACTTCAAAATTACGTTTTAAAAAAGTAAATGCCTATTTTAGAAAAACTTTTCATTATGAAAGCCATTCTTTGCTGCCAACTTGGTTTACCCGAAAAACTAACATTAAGTGAGATAAATACTCCCGTCCCCGATGAAAACGAGGTATTGGTTGAGGTAAAAGCCTGCAGTGTCAACTTTCCTGATGTGTTGATGATTCAGGGTAAATATCAGTTTAAACCCGATCTGCCATTTTCCCCCGGAGGAGAAGTTTCGGGTGTAATTTCTAAAGTCGGATCGGGTATCAGACACCTGAGAGAAGGTCAGCGGGTTCTGGCGCTTTGCGGTTGGGGTGGCTTTGCAGAATATGTCAAAGTAGGTGCTGATAAGGTTTTCCCAATTCCTGAAGAAATGGATTTCATGACGGCAGCATCAACTTTATATACTTTTGGTACGGCTTACCACGCCTTGAAAGACAGAGCCAACTTGCAGGCAGGGGAGACATTATTGGTTTTGGGTGCCTCAGGAGGAGTTGGCTTGGCGGCAGTGGAGCTGGGAAAGGTGATGGGAGCAAAGGTCATAGCGGCAGCCTCTACAGCTGAAAAACTTACGGTCTGTAAAGAAAAGGGCGCCGGTTTTTTGGTCAATTATGAGCAGGAGAATCTGAGGGAACAAATTAAAAATATAACCGAAGAAAAAGGTGTAGATGTCGTCCTGGATCCGGTGGGAGGAAAATACGCCGAGTCAGCTTTGCGGGGAATGGCATGGAAAGGAAGGTATCTCGTGGTCGGATTTGCTGTTGGAGACATCCCAAAATTGCCATTCAACGTGGTATTATTAAAAGGCTGTGCGGTAATGGGGGTTTTCTGGGGAAGATTTTCGCAGGAGGAACCCGAGCAAAACCAACAGAACATCTTGGAGCTGGTGGCCTTGATCCTATCCGGAAAGATCAGACAACATATATTTAAAATCTACAATCTGAAAGAATCTCCTTTGGCACTCCAAGAAATGCTGGATAGAAAAGTGATCGGAAAAGCCTTGGTGAAAGTCGGAGAATGGTAAGATCGGAATTTAAAAAAAGTAGGTTGCCAAACCTCTATATCCATTGTTCCTATTGGAGGAAACCAGAATGCCCTTGAACTATGGGGTGATTAAGTGCGTTTTCCTGCTCCTGTGAATTCATGAGATCAAGTACGCTTAGTGGCAATTTTATCCAAGGTTGCAGATATTCCGGATGGAAGCATCCAAGCTTTTTATCCAAACCGAGATCGAATCCAACAGCTCCTCCAAACCTGTCTGTGTAGCTGAACTGATCACTTTGGTGAGATTTTGAACTTTGTTAAAAGCTTTCCAATTTGGGCATTCGATTAAAAAACATATATGGAATTTTACATAAAAGTGACACAATGTTACCTTGATCAACCAATATTTTTGATTAAGAATTAATTTATAAAGACTTTGTATAAATTTTATGTGTGAATTATTTCTTTTCCGGATTGGGTATTCTATTATTTAGCATTTTTAATTCCCAATACCCAAATCGTCTATTAACTGCGATTCTGTATAAAATAACAATCATCGGCTACGATAATTTCTTTTGATTTTACTAAAGCAGTTGATCCGAATTCCAACCTTTTTTTAATAAAAATCCCTTTGATAATCATTTTCATCTTCATCACCTTCAGGGGATCGGAACAGGAATTGTATTTCATATCCGTAGAATTCATAAATAAGAAATCCAGAAAATATATGGAAGGTAAAAAGGTTCTTTCAGTCAACCTCAGTGAGGGTCAATCGTTGGTGATTCCGGTGATCCAGGAAAAGCTACAGATTGAAAAGGAAGTAGTTGAATCCGGAAAGGTTCAGATATCGAAGAAGGTGTTTGAGGAAGAAACCCAAAAGGATGTCCTAATTCTTGAAGAAGATATTATAGTTGAAAAAATAGCAATCAATAAATATGTTGACAAAGCTCCACCGGCTGTAAGACAGGATGGGAATGTCACAATTGTCTCCGTGGTAAAAGAAGTGTTGGTGGTGGAAAAAAGGCTGATGCTTGTGGAAGAACTACATATTACCAAACAGCAAACGGAAAAGTCTGTTCCCATAAAAGCCACGTTGCTCAGAGAGGAAGTGGATGTCCGAAAATGGAAAATGGAATAGGCTTTTAATTCCGCGACCAATTAAATTAAATCAATTTTAAACCCAAAAAAGAAAAAATGTCACATACAGTAATAGGAATTTTCAATAGCACACCATCTGCAATGGAAGCAAAGCAATACTTACTTGCTAATGGCTATAGAGACGAAGATGTAGATATATCAGTTCCCCAAGTAGACCGCAATGAACCATCCGCAAAAAGAAGAAATGAGGATGGAAGAAATGAAGATTATACCGATAGCGTTGGAGATTTTTTCGACGATTTGTTCGGAAATGACGAAAATGAGGCAAGCCGGCATACTGAAGCGGGACGGCAGGGAACAATTGTAACCGTTCATGCCCGAAGTGTAAATGAAGCCACTGCAGCGGCAAAGGCACTTGATAGGTTCGGGGCGACAGACATTAATGACCAAGATAGGCAAAACCAAAATAATAGCGATTCAAACCGATCTGATACCAATATCGATTCCATACCTGTAATCGAGGAAGAACTGCAAGTCGGTAAACGTGAGGTAGAATCAGGTGGAGTACGCCTCAGAAGCCGCATCATTGAAAAGCCTGTCGAAAAGAAAATCAGGTTGAGGAGTGAACATATAACGGTAGAAAGAAACACGGTCGATCGTCCCGCCACAGAAGAGGATTTTAATGCTTTTCGGGAAGGCACAGCCGAGGTGACAGAACATAGGGAAGTTCCGGTAGTTTCCAAGGATTCCCGTGTGGTGGAAGAAGTCAATATCAGCAAAGACGCTGAGGAAAAAGAAGAAACTATCATAGATAATGTTCGCAGAACACGTGTGGAAACAGATGAATTTTCTGAGGAAGAAAACGACAGAAACCCACGCTCCCGTGGATAAATTTATTTGCAGCTTTTGTCAAGGCCGAAGCTGCTCATTTCGATTTATATATAACAACCAAAACTAAATTTTATGGCAGAACTTAAAGTAGAACCCAAAAGCAGCACCCCCTGGTGGATTTGGCTAATAGTAGCATTGGTAATAATTGTAGCATTGTTTTTCATCTTTGGTGATAATGATGAAATGGATACGGATGAAAACTATCCCGGAACCGAAACACCGGCCAACAGTCCCGGAGCCGCAATTGTATTTACACCTTTTGAAAAGGAAGACCTGAATACTGACCTGTATGCAAAAGCTACAGAATTCAAGAAAACCGGCTTTGTTTTAATAGGTTGAAAATATCAGGATTTAGAAAAATCAGCTTATGTCCGGTAATAAAAATCCAGGATTAAATAGGCTGACAAATCTATGTCATGATTTACAGGCATGGAATTCCAAAAGAAATTATTTATCACGAAAAAAATATCAGAATTATGGCTTCATATGAAAATAAAAACGAATCAAACCGCCTCGTAGAATTAAGCGGCAGTGATTATAAAATAGCAGACGGACAACCAAATATCAAAGGTTGGACGGTAAAAGATAAGACAGGACGAACATTCGGAGATGTGGATGAGCTGATTTTCAGCCCGGCAACCCGAAGTGTACGTTATTTGGTCATTGACCTAGACGACAATGAATTCAACCTTGATTCAAGGAAAATACTTGTCCCCATTGGTCTTGCTAACCTTCATGAAAAAGATGACGATGTTATTCTTTCGGGAGTCACGGCAGAGCAGCTGCAGAAAGTTCCAAAATATGAAAAGGGAACAAGAATAAATTCCTCAACCGAATCAACGATAAGAAACATCTATGTGGGAAGCAGCGATAACGCAGCAACTGATTCCACTGTTGATCATGACGATGAATTCTATAAGCACGATCATTTCAACGAAGAAAAATTCTACGGAAACCGTAGACCTGAGACATCGAAAAACATTCCTATAATAGAGGAAAATGTGGAAATTGGCAAAAGAGAACAAGAAACAGGTGGCGTCCACATCAAATCGGAAATTATTGAAGAAGATGTCGAGGAAAACATAAATCTCAGGGAAGAGCATGTTCACGTAAACCGAAAACCTGCTGATCGTCCAGCGACAGAAGGAGATCTGGAGACTTTCCAGGAAGGAGATATGGAAGTCAGAGCCCATAAAGAAGTTCCTGTTGTGAATAAGGAAGCAAGAGTAGTTGAAGAGGTGAAAGTAAACAAAACGGTGTCGGAAGATGAGCAGACGGTAAGAGATACGGAAAGAAGAACCCAAGTTGATACCAAAAAACTTGATCGGGATAACCGCGATGATGTGGGAAATTTCCGAGATGACCGGAGAAACACCGAAGATCCCGATAACCCTGATTCCAATCCAGGCAGAACAGGGGAAAAGTGGTAGAATGAAATATGAATTCATCAAAACAGGTCTATAAACCTGTTTGTTGATTTTTCATAATCAAACAATTATGGTCATAAATTCCCGGTTCTTTAATAAAGAGCCGGGAATTTTTATGTCTTATACATCGTGCCTGCTAAATCAGCTGCTGATGTTTCATGGTGTTTCATGGTGTTATTTAATAAAATCAGATTATTACAAATCAATTTTCCCCTGCTCTTCAGCAACCATGTTAGCAATATCCGTATCCTGATCAAATCTTTTTTTCTGAAAACTATAAATCAGGTAAAACAACGCCGGCAATATAAAAGCACTTCCTACAAGCAGCGCAATCCCAAGGGCTGTCAAGGTAGAAGATCCTGCCGCAGCACCTTCCAGTGTCAACACCGAATCTTCCATGATGACAAAGGAAGGATAAATGCTATAAAAAAGAGCGAATAGTATCATGGTCACCTGAAATGCTGCCAAGGCCCGTGCCGATTTATATCGAAGGGATTTTACCTGAACCCAAAGGATAGGCAGAGAGATACTTGCCAACAATAAAGAAATCAGACTAACCGTGTTACTCAAGAGTTCAGTCATTAGAGCCATTTCTTCAACATATGCTGCCAGAAACACAAGTCCCCCTGCGATTACCGTCAGCAAATTCAACCGGATAGCTTTGTTACGAAAAAGCCTCCTGTCATCATCATCCTCGGCTTCTCCAATCAAAAATACTGCTGCCAAAAACCCGCAGATGCAAACTGTAAACAAACCTACCACAACAGGAAAATATCCTGACCAAGGATAAAGGTATGCTTCCGGAAATGTGGAAGCGTTTGGATTGATCCTTCCTGAAATCACCGTTCCGGCAATATTTCCAAGAAAGAAAGGGGTTAAAAAAGAGGAATAGACATATATCAGGTTATATACTTTTTGAAGATTTCCTATCACGGGATCATAATGTCGAAAAATAAAGGCTGTTCCGCGGGCGATGATTCCCACAAGCATCAAAGACAAGGGAATGTGAAGGTAAATGGATAATGTAGTATAAATAGCAGGAAAACCTACAAATAGGATCACGATAGCGATGATGAGCCACATGTGGTTGGCTTCCCAAATCGGACCAATGGCTTTGTAGGTTAATAGTCTGCTTCTTTCTTTTTTCGAATCATCAGTAAAGAGTTCAATAATCCCAGCTCCGAAATCCGCCCCTCCAAACAACAGATAAAACAGTAAGGCAATGTAAAGAAAAGCTGTGACCACATATAGCATAAGCATCTATCTAGGATAAGTGGGTAAGGGAGTTTCTTTTTTGTCCAAATCACGAATCTGTCTGATCAAAAGAAGTGTAACAATTCCGCTTAAGGACAGGTATATGAAAGTATATAACCAGAAGGAATAAACGATCCCCGGCATGGGAGTCATTCCGTCCCGTGTTTTCATTATCCCATAAATAATCCAAGGCTGCCTTCCCACTTCAGTCACCACCCAACCCGCCTCCACGGCAATAAAGCCGAGTGGCGTAAGAAAAGCCAGCAAGGTCAAAAACCAACGGGAGTCCACAAAAGCCTTTTTCCGCCATTGTCCAAAAAGCCATAGGATTCCGGTCATCATCAGGATCATACCACAAGCTACCATGATCTGAAATGCCAGGTGCGTGATCAATACAGGAGGGTGTTCGTCTTCAGGAATCCGATCCAGTCCTATCACTTCAGCGTTAAAATCTCCATGAGCCAAGAAACTGAGACCTCCCGGTATTTTTATCGCATAATTCACAATCTTATTATCTTCATCCGGAATTCCGCCCAGGATCAAGGGAGCAAAACTTTCGGTATGGAAATGGGCCTCCATGGCTGCAATTTTTGCCGGTTGTCTCTGTGCGACATCCTTAGCCGAAATATCGCCGCTGAGCGGTTGAAGAATGGCAGCCACAGCTCCGAGGCTGAGGGCAATCTTAAGAGCACTTCGGTGTAATGGATTGTTTTTTCCTCTCATCAGCAGGATGGCATGAATACCAGCAACTGCAAATCCTGTAGCCACAAATGCCGCCAAAGTCATGTGCAGTGCCTGAGTAAACCAGGCATCATTGAACATCGCAGCCATGGGATCAACATTCAGGAACTTTCCATCTACATAATCAAATCCGGTAGGAGCGTTCATCCAGCCATTGGCAGCCACCACCAAAATGCCGGAAGCTAGTCCGGTCACGCCCACCATCACCCCTGTAAACCAGTGGAACCATGGATGAAATTTTCCCCAGCCGTAGAGAAAAAAACCTATGGCGATGGCTTCCAAAAAGAAAGCCGTGCCTTCCAAAGAAAACGGCATCCCGAAAATCGGTCCTGCATGAAGCATAAACTCAGGCCATAAAAGACCCAGCTCAAAAGAAAGCATGGTTCCTGATACAGCTCCTGTCACAAAGAAAATGGCCACGCCTTTACTCCAGGCAACTGTTAGCTTCCGATAATGGTCATTTTTCTTTTTGAGGTATAAATAGTGGGAGATCGCCATAAAAAACGGCATAATCATCCCTATACAGGCAAATATTATATGGAAGCCTAAAGAGAGGGCCATTTGAGACCTTGCAGCAATAAAATCATCCATGATTATCAGTTATAGCTGTTAAAAATGTGCTTACGAATTTAATGATTTCCAGCCTATGGATAAAACCCTTTTGATCATTTCTAAGCGCAAGTACTGTATATTCTGCAAAAGCAAAATGGAAGAAATGTAGAAGGATTGGATTTATTAGATATAATCATCTTAAATTACCTCATCCAAAACCAGCTTTGCTCCCCAAAATCTTTATGGAGTAAATTTAAGCCAAATTGAACATGAAAAAGCTCTTCCTTTTTTTTTCATTTGCATTTATCGCTCTTTCCATATCTGCCCAGGAAAAAACCTGGATGATGGGACCTTTTGAACGACCGGTCAATGCCAAAGCCATCATAGCACCTACTGACCAAACCTCTTTTCAAGACCCAATGACAGGGCGGAATGTAAAATGGGAATCTATGGCCACATTCAATCCCGCTGCAATTGTGAAAGACGGCAAAATCCATGTTTTTTATAGAGCAGAAGAAAAACTGGGGGAGAAAGAAATAGGAGGTCACACATCCAGGCTTGGATTGGCAACCTCGGATGACGGGATCAATTATCAGAGGGAGGCAGAACCTGTATTCTTTCCTACTGAGGATAACCAAAAGGAATTTGAATGGACAGGTGGCACGGAAGATCCAAGAATTATTGAAACAGAAGAAGGCCTTTATGTACTCACTTATACGCAGTGGAACAGGGAGTTTCCCAGGCTGGCTGTGGCTACTTCAAAAGATTTGAAAAATTGGGAAAAACATGGTCCCATTTTCAAGGACTGGAAAGAAGGGAAATACCATAATCAAGAAACCAAATCAGGTGCTATCGTCACGGAACTGAAAAACGGAAAACTTGTAGCTGCAAAAATTGACGGAAAATATTGGATGTATTACGGGGTTCCGCATATCTGGTTGGCCACCTCCACGGATTTAATCCATTGGGAACCTGTGGAAGATTTTGATGGAAATCTTGTGCCGGTTCTAAGTCCCCGGTTGGGATATTTTGATTCCTGGTTGGTAGAAGCCGGACCACCGCCGGTGCTGACTGATGATGGAATTGTAGTCATGTATAATGCCGGCAACCAACAGGAATTGGGGGTTAAAGAATTGGCAAACCGGATATACACCGGCGGTCAGGCCCTTTTTGATAAGGATGCCCCATACAAACTTTTGGACCGTACGGATCAGCCATTTATCAAACCTGAACTTCCTTTTGAAAAATCCGGGCAATACGTGGACGGAACGACCTTCGTCGAAGGATTGGTGTATTTTAATGATCAATGGTTTCTCTACTATGGTACCGCGGATTCCATGGTCGGAGTGGCGGTCTGGAAGCCTTGAATGTGAGTCTTAAAAGTGAAAACCTTTGAGGTTAAAAACCTCGAAGTTTGGTAGGGAGGGAAAACCTTTGAGCTTTAACGTGAACATAAAACCTCCTATGTTTGGTGGGCAAAAGGATAACTTTGGAATTTAGCGTGAACGTAAAACCTCAAAGGTTAATATGATATGAATAATAATCATTTTGTTGCTGTTATTGGGCTTGGGGCTTTGGGTGCGTCAGCCCTTCGGCATTTGAGCAGGTCGGGAAAACGGGTGTTGGCTTTGATCGGTTTGCACCTCCACACACGGGGTTCAATCCATGGAGAATCCCGGATTACCCGGATAGCTGTGGAAAAAGGCATGGCCTTTAGGAGAAGCGATAGCTGATCATCTTTTGGAGAAACCAACGAAAGTGATTTGAAGCCGTTTCTTTGATCTTAGAAAATATTATAAAAGCTCTTTTATAATGATGTGATAAAACATGAATATGAATATCAATTTTTCTTAAAACTGTACAGGTAGGGTGCTTTATGGGATTTTCCACTGTATAATTTTTCATGCCGCTCCAGAATCCCCAAGCTCAGCATTTTTCTCTGAAAAGTTGTTCTTCTTAATTTCTCCCCCAAAATTGCTTCATAAACCCGCTGCAATTCTTTGATGGTAAACTTTTGGGGAAGCAGATTCATACCCACCAGCTTTCTGTTCAGGTTTTCCCGCAAAGTTTCCAATGCTTTGTCCACAATCCAGTTATGGTCAAGTATCAGTGTAGGAAGTGAATCCACATCATGCCAGGCAATCGCATCCGATAAAGCATCAAGTGTAGGGACCACCTCGTTATAATTGATCAAAGCATAAAAAGCAACCGAAACAAATCTATCTAAAAGCCAATAATCCCTTTCCACCTGATGGCCATTGGCGGAAAGTATGGTCTGCATCACTTCAGGTTTAAACCTTTCGGTATCTCCAAAAGTATAAAATTGCTCCAAGAAAATATTCTCAAGTCCGGTCCGCTCACTTAGTCCCCTTCTGGCAGCATCATTTAAATTTTCCTCCCTCTTTACAAATCCCCCAGGCAAAGCCAACCAGCCTGTATTGTGGTATTCCATCAACAGGATTTTTAGCTTTTCTCCGGAAAAGCCGAAAATTACCGAATCAAAAGCAAGGTTGGGAATAAAATCTCTTTGGGAGGGAAGGGCCATGGAATATTTTGTGTCTCAATATTTTTCCAAGTAAGTAGGATTTTTGCAAAAATCCTACTACTATTGTCTCAATATGTAACAATAGAAAATCCAACTTAAAATGAGACAGAAAATAGTATACCTCATAAGTCTTTTACTCCTTACTTTTGGAGGGGCAATAGCCCAAGGAAAAAACAGTTTTCCTGTACAAGCAAAATTACTGACCGGAATGATTGAAGGTAACTATGACACCCAAACAGGAATTCAGTCTTATTTAGGCGTTCCATTTGCAAAACCACCTGTGGATGAACTCAGATGGAAAGCACCACAACCTTTGGATAATTGGAGCGGAATAAAGGAAACAAAGAAATTCGGAGCCCGGCCGATGCAGACCGTTGTATTTGGTGACATGAACTCATGGTCGGATGGTGTCAGCGAAGATTGTCTGTACCTGAATGTTTGGACACCCGCCAAGAGGGATACCAAAGACTTGCCTGTTCTGGTCTACTTTTTCGGGGGAGGATTTGTCGCCGGTGACGGTGCCGAACCCAGATACAATGGAGAGAGCATGGCAAAAAAAGGGATTGTAGCGGTTACCGTCAATTACAGGTTGAATGTATTCGGATTTCTTGCCCATCCTGAACTGAGTGCTGAGGCACCTTACAAAGCCTCGGGAAATTACGGACTGTTGGATCAACTGGCAGCTTTGAATTGGGTGAAAGAAAATATTGCCGCTTTTGGAGGTGATCCGGATAAAGTAACGATCGCAGGAGAATCTGCCGGTTCCATTGCTGTCAGTTATCAAATGGCTTCCCCTTTGGCAAAAGACCTGATCGCCGGAGCAATCGGTGAAAGTGGTGCAGGTATTAACCCTACTTTGGCACCTATCCCTTTGGCTGAAGGAGAGAAAGCAGGTGTTGAATTTGTACAAAAGACCGGTTTGTCTTCCATTGCGGAGCTCAGAAAACTCCCGGCAAGAGATATTTATGAAATTTATAATGAATCCGGAAGATTTGGATTTCCGGTTGTGATTGACAATTATTTTTTGCCTAAAACACTCCCTGAAATCTTTAACAACAAAGAACAGGCACAGGTACCGTTGTTATTGGGATGGAATTCTGCCGAAATACCCGGAATGGCATTTATGCAGGGCACCCCATACGATGAGCAAAATTACATCGCCAAGGTAAAACAGACCTATCCAGATGACCATAAAGAGGTTTTGAGCCTTTATCCTTACAGCAACACAAAAGAAATTGAACAGTCAGCCACAGATCTGGCTTCCGACAGATTTATCGCCTACAGTACCTGGAAGTGGTTTGACCTCCACAGACAAAATTCTGATCAGCCTGTATTCAGGTACCTATACAGCAAGCTGCGCCCTCCATTGGTGGATCAGGATCTGGCCACAGGATTGGCAGGTGGAACCACCACCAATGACTCGGGTGTGAAAATGCCCGAGCCGATCGGTGCACCGCATGCCTGCGAAATCGAGTATTGTATGGGCAATCTGCACCTGATCAAGGAATTCGCCTGGACGGCGGATGATTACAAGGTATCGGAAGTGATGCAGAATTACTTCGCCAACTTTATCAAAACAGGAAATCCAAACGGTAATGATCAGGTAAACTGGCCGGCTGCCCAAAATGCAGATCCGAATCCCCCTGTGATGGTATTGGATACTGAATCCAAAGTGATTAAAGCACAGCACGATGCCCGGTATTTGTTTTTGGACAAGGTTTACGGAAACAAATAATCAACGAATAACTCCTCCGTAGCTTTCTTTGGCCATAGAGGGTTTTTTGTAATCCAAAATATGTAGTTGATTCTTCCCAATTGATCCGATATCCGATAATTGAACTCCCAATTTTGTGGCTAAATAAAATTGTTGTTTCTGTCTACCGATAGACCGAAAGTGTTTGGAAAAGAAGTCCCAAAGGGTTTATAGTAATGGATATATTCCAGACCATAGTCAGGCTGCCATCTCCGCAGGACACCGCTTTCAAAACAATGATTTTAGTTAATCTTTATTTCACCAGTCCTTTTAAACCCGCTTCCGCAATAATCCCATCCTGCTCCGAGGTGACGCCCGAAACACCGATCGAACCAACGATGATACCATCTATAAAAATGGGGAGCCCTCCTTCCACCGCCGTCACGTTAGGTAAAGTAAGAACGTGAACGTTGCCTGCGGCCACACTCTCCTGAAAAACCTTGGTGGGTCTTTTGAAAAACACCGCTGTTTTAGCTTTCGCCTGGGCCACTTCCACACTTCCTACCTGAGTACCATCCATTTTCCGCAGGGAAATAAGATTGCCACCTGCATCCATAATGGCTATAACTACATTCCACTTGTCTTGTCTTGCTCTTGCCTCTGCTCTTTCGGAGATGCTTTGCGCATCACCCAGTGTAAGATATGGCTGCGTCTGAGCATTTGTCAGCAATGGAAGGCTGATCAGCATAATTACCAATAAAGATGATTTCAGGTTTTTCATAAGATACTTTTTGTTATTAGATAGAAAATAATTTTATCCGCATTTATTATTGTTTGCCTGCTACCTCAATTTACCGGACGCTAACTTTTCCATATCAATACTTTTGGAAGCATAATAAACATGGTCTAAGTTAGAATAATTATTTTCAAAAATGAATTTTGAAGACCAAACGAAAATTTTCTAAATTGTTAAAATATTTTAAAATGAATTAAGACTTTAATCCAAAATAACATGACTTTTAATCCCAGACGAGATGCGTTTAAAACCATATTGCTTGGCAGTGGCCTGCTGGTGTTTTCACCTTTACCATTATTTTCCTGTACCTCCAACAAAAAAGACAAATTGGGAATAGCTCTGGTGGGTCTGGGATATTACAGTACGGATCTTTTGGCCCCCGCACTGCAGCAGACCGAACATTGCTACCTGGCAGGAATAGTCACCGGGACTCCGGCCAAAGCAGGAACCTGGAAGGAAAAATATAATATCCCGGATAAGAATATTTACAACTATGAAAATTTTGATCAGATCGCAGATAATCCGGATATAGATGTAGTCTACGTGGTATTACCGCCATCTATGCATAAAGAATACACCGTCAGGGCTGCAAATGCAGGAAAAAATGTCTGGTGCGAAAAACCAATGGCCATGGATGTACAAGAATGTCAGGAAATGATCGATGCCTGTAACAAAAACAATGTGAAGCTTGCCATTGGGTATCGCCTGCAACACGAACCGAATACCAAAGAATACCGGAGAATCGTCAGAGAAGGATTATTGGGGGATGTATTAAAAGTGGATTGCGCTGCGGGTTATAGAGAAAACCGTACGGATCACTGGAAGCAAAAGCGTGAAATGGGTGGTGGGGTCCTTTATGACATGGGCGTATATGCCATCCAAGGTGCCAGACTCGGTTCGAATATGGAACCTTTGGCAATAATTTCCGCAACCACCTCCACGACTAGACCCGAGATTTACAAAGATGGGCTGGATGAAACCGTGGTTGCCAAACTGGAATTTCCGGAAGGAGTGATCGGGGACATCAAGACCAGCTTCGGCGAAAACATCAACTTTTTGGATATTGCCTGTGAGGAAGGAAAGATCGAAATGGCTCCGTTTTCGGCCTATGCCGGAGTGAAAGGGAAAAGTCCGTTGGGAGAGATTGATCATTCCTACGATGTTCCATGGCAGCAGGCAAATCAAATGGATCAGGATTCCTTATCTATCCTGAATGATAAACCTATGGCTGTTCCGGGTGAGGAAGGGCTCCGCGATATCCGCATTGTCAGAGCCATATATGAGTCAGCGGATAAAGGACAACGGGTTGAAATCTGATTATATCGGATTATTGGATTGAAGTATCACTGTTGATGAACACTTCAATCCTCTTGTTTACTTTTGTCAGGGCTTTTATAAATCCTTCCTTATCCTGAGGTGAAACCAACACCCGGCGTAGTTTTCCATACCTGATTTCAAGCCGATCCAATGAGGTAGCGGGAGAACTTATTAGACTTGTGCTGGAGGATATGCTGTGGATGGATGAAATGTCTATCGGACGGAAATTGTACAATCCCGCGCGGATTTCCAGCTTGCCTTTTGATGTAATGGTGTATTGTGTGTTGAAAAACAAATGGACAATAAAAAACACAATGGGAATAATCAACACCAAAAGAAGCCCCGCCTCAGCATAAGATTTCTCGATGAGAAACACCAAAGTTATGGGCATCACCAACAAAACAAGCACAAAGCTCATCAGCCCTCTGCTAACCTTTGAATGAAATGTCTTGGATTTGCTCATAGGATGTTTTACGGGATTTTTGGTAAAACGGAAATCCCCATATCTAATTATTATTAACTTCAACGATCCATTAAAAGCAAACAGCATGTCAGGATTTTCTTTGAAGAATTTTTTTGTTGAGGAATTTAAAAGATTTGACCTGGATATTGAAAACAAAGAATTTATTCAAGCTTTGGAAATTTCACTTTTTTCGGAAAAATCGCTTTTTCTGACAGGAAGGGCGGGAACGGGCAAAACCACATTTCTTCATACGTTGAAAAGAATAAGCTTGGACAAAAACATGGCGGTAGTTGCACCAACGGGCGTGGCTGCCATCAATGCCAAAGGAAAAACAATACATTCCTTTTTCAGGATAGATCCCAGGCAGCTCTTTTTACCAGGAGATCCCAGACTCCAACCAAATACCAAAGATAAAAAGAACTCCATTTATAAAACCTTTTCCTTCACAAAAGCCCAATTGGATGTAATCAGAAGACTTGATCTGCTGGTTATTGATGAAATCTCCATGGTGAGGGTTGAAATACTGGACGTCATCGATCAGGTCCTGCGTGTATTCAGAAGAAAAATCCACCTTCCTTTTGGTGGGGTTCAGCTGATCCTGATCGGAGATCCATTTCAGCTGCCTCCTGTAGTCAGAAATGACGACTGGCAGCATCTGAGCAGACATTATGATTCACGGTTTTTCTTTGGTTCCCATGCTTTCAAGGAGCTCCAGCCTGTTCATATCGAACTTCAGAAAATATACCGGCAAAATGACGAAGCCTTCAAATCACTCCTCAACCGAATCCGGGAATGTTGTCATACAGCTCAGGACATCATGCTCCTGAACGATACTGTCGTTAAGTATTCCTTTGATTTAGTGGATCAGGGGTATGTTTTGTTGGGCACGCACAATCAGACCATTTCCGAAGTCAATCACCAAAAGCTGGACGAATTAAAAGGCGAGGAACACACCTTCCAAGCCTTTGTCAAGGATATTTTTCCTGATAATATGGCTCCGTTTGATCCAAGGGATATCACCCTAAAAGTGGGTGCCCAAGTAATCTTTATGAAGAACAATGCGTTTTTGGGCTATTATAACGGTATGATCGGCAAGGTGACCAGGATCGACAAAAACGTTATTCAGGTGCAGGCTGAAACAGGGAGATTTTTTGAAGTGGAGCGGGAGGTCTGGGAAAACGTGGAATACAAATACAATGAAAAAGAAGACCATATCGATGCAGAGGTGATTGGCAGCTTTTCCCAGTTTCCATTGAAACTCGCCTGGGCTATTACCATCCACAAGAGCCAAGGTCTAACTTTCGAAAAAGCTGTTCTGGATATTAGCAGGTCATTTGAAGCGGGTCAGGTGTATGTTGCCCTGAGCCGGTGTACCACCTTGGAAGGTTTGGTGTTGAAAAATAAAATCCATTCACATTCCGTAAAAACCAGTCCCGATTCCATCGAATTTGCCCTTCAGCGCTCCGCGGATGATTTTATAGAATTTGAGCTGGAGCATGCCCGGGCCATGGTCGCTGTCAAATATGCGTTTCAAGCTTTCAAAGTAGGAAATTACATTTTAGCCGAAAAATTATTCCGGGAAATACAATCTAATCAGGATATAACCTTATTTCCTAAATGGCAGCAGTTTCTGAAGGTAAAAAAATGGCTGGAAGTAAGAAATGCAATAAAATCAGGAATCAATTGAAAAATTACCGGAAATTCATTTTAAAGTTTATGATTATCCGCTTGTATACAAGTAGGGGTAAACGCTCGCAATTACCAACCTGTCGAAGAGCTTGTTTCCAAAATATCTTCGGTTTAGCTTATAGCAGAACTCGTTCAGGTAGTTCTGAAGCATTCTTTCCGAGACCAT
>JBGTDA010000011.1:0-64042 GCA_041748555.1 Rhodonellum sp. | reverse complement strand
TCCATTCACCATTCGGTTTAATTCATCCCTTGCTTCGATGGTGGCATGGCTCATCTGATCCCCATCCAGGGCCGATACCCCATACTGATGGTTGGCCATCATTGCTATCAGCCCCGGACGAATGGCAAACATAGTGGGCATCGAATAGCTTCCATCCATACCGGCACGTTTGATTTCGGAATACAATTTTCTCTTGGAATCCTCGGTGGTTTTTCCTTTTTCACCCATGAGCCCCTCGGCTACCAGGTTCTCCTCATCCAAGCCAGTGATGATGGCCATCAGAGAAGCGGGCTGGACTTTTCCTGTTTCAGGATGACCTAAATCAAATCCACAGCCCGCCTTTGTGGCGAGATCGCCGTTTCCCGTTGAGTCAATAAATACTTTTGCTTCCCAAGCCTCTCGACCGGAAAAACCCTCGGTTACAATATGCTCCAATCTGTTTCCAGAGCCTTTGTAAGCAGCGACCACTTTGGTATGCAGCCGTACTTCCACCAAGGATTCTTTGCACATCTGGTCCAATATCCACTTCATCAGCTCGGCGTCATAAACCTTGGCAGAGTATTGCGCATCGCTTTTTTCCAATCTGTAGACAAGTTCTTTCATAATACCTGGCTTGTTCTGATAGTCTATCAAATTGCTCAAAAGACCGCTGGTCCACACCCCTCCCAGGCAACCGTACATTTCTATCAGAGCGGTTTTGGCGCCGGTTCTTGCGGCACTGATGGCGGCTGCGATACCTGCCGGTCCCCCGCCACAGACGATGACGTCAAACTTTTTGACAATGGGAACATTTCTGGGTGGCTCCTCCAATGTATTTTCCATTATTGAAGGTTTGCTAAGTGCAACAGGGGTTTGGACAAAGGGCATCAATCCCGATAGGGCCATTGCTTTGACTAAGGTTCTTCGTTTCATGTTTGGTCTATTTGCTAAGGGTTAATAATATCAAACAACTCCACAAGAAATTCCCCTCTTGTAAGCTTGTTTTCATAAAGTTTATTGGCTTTTTGAAGCTTATCTGCTTTAAGATTCAGTAAATCAATCCATTGACTGGCCAATCCCTTATCCATAAGCTTTTCCGGTTCCATTTCATGATAAGGATGGGCTTCAAAGTATTGTAATCCGAAAGTTCTTTTGGCAGGTTTGAAATCGATTGTATCAAGATTGACCAGGTTATGGAAAAAACCTTTAGTTCCAAAATATTGTGCTGATTTGAAAAATCGGGAATCGGTTTCCACATCAGAAATGTAAATCGTTTTTGCCTTTTCAGCATGAAGCAGTTGCTGAAGATTATTGACATTCAGCTCTGCAAAAACTACGTTTTTTTCCAAAGATTGGTGAGCGGCAAGTCCGGCTGCTTGCCCTAAAGCAGTCCAGGTTGGCTCTAAACGAATACCTGTAAAACCTACATGGGTTGCGGATACGGCTACTGATACCAGCAAATTATCAATTTCACGAGGCACCAATACTCCGTAAGGAATTTGAAAAGGAGCAGGACGAAAACTAAAATCTCCTTCTGTAAGATGTGCGTATAATGATCCGGGAGGACTTTCTCCATGGCAATTTAACGCATAGTCACCTATGGCAATTGCGTCTTCCTGTAAAACTGATCGGATTGAATTAGATTGCAGCCGTACATCTTGTTCCTTCAGAATATGCTTTCCAATGATCCTTCTTGCCTCCCGGATATATAACCGATAAGGAAAATTGTCATTATCTGTAAATTCATCCTTTGCCAACCCCCATTTCCGAGCCTCCTTTTTGAATTTTTCGGGCATTGACGGATCATTTTGTACAAAGTACAGCATACCCAGATTATGCTCTTTATGCTCCCTGATAATGCGTTTACGCACTTCCGGTGAGCCTTCAGGATATTCATAGTTTTTACCAAGCAAAGCCATTCGTACCGGAGAGTTTTTGATATCGTTCATATCAGATTTCTGGTTGGGTAGCATTTGAATCCTAAAAATCCCGTCCCTGTCTTCTGAAAATACACGGGAAACTTTTCCACTTGTCAACACTTCTGAAAGGGGTGAAAAATTTCCTCTTTTATAGTTCACTGGTTTTTCTATTAATTTTCGATTATCCGGATCATTGCTCATGATAATTCGAAAATTATAACCTTGCACCTTTTTGTCTTTTTCACCGGTACTTCCCAGTAAAATTTTCCCGTCTTGAAAAAAAATTTTCCCTGCAAATATTTCTCCATATTGTTCACGGCTTTCCCTCCCTACAGTGAACCCAACACCCGCCAATGCAGCAAGGTCACCTTCATACGTAGCATCTATAAATCGCTGACCACTTATATTCAACAAAGAATCATCAATCAGATTTATCATTGTTACGCTCGCTATTTTTTTCAATTTACCCATACTATCTTCCAGGAAAACCTTGTCTAGACGATGTTGCAGTAAAACTGTTATATTCGGGTATTCCTCCAGCATTTCGCGAAAAATTCTTAAGGTAACATGGGGTTCAGCATGAATTCCTTTGTGAGCATCCTGTACTTGTTGAGCGTTGGCTCCATACTTATGGATGTAATATTGCTCCACTCTTTGAATATAGTTTTTAAAAGTACCTCCCAAAACTTCAAATGAAAGGAAATCAGTATAGGATAACCCGCCTGTCATTAGTCCTCCGATATGCGGATACTCTTCTACAAGCGCTACAGAATGGCCGAATTTAGCAGCATTGATAGCTGCCGCAATTCCTGAAAAGGTAGCTCCTACTACTATCAAATCATAACTACTATCACTTTGTTGGGCTAATGTCTTGTTCGGGACCACAATCCCGAACAAGAAAGCCAGTAGTATAAAGCCTAAAACACATCTTCTCATTTTGCCCAAAATAATTTGGTCGTAGGACTTAAAATAGTAAAATCGTCTATATCAGTGGGTGTATTCCTGTTCCTGGTAAGTTCGATAATAGGATAAGGAAACCTTGTGGCACTACCCCCCGGATCAGTTACTTCAAAAAAGTCAGTTCTTCTAAATTCATTGAATGCTTCGATCGGCTGATAAAGGAAGAAATAAATATATTTCTGATAAATCACAATTTGTTGAGTCAGATTGACTATGCCTGGAGAAACAGTCGGCAAATCTAAGTAATCGTCTATCGACTCGGTACTCAAGGCAACTGCCGGATTAAAGATAGATGCCTCTCTCAATGCAGCACTTAAAGCAATCTGATAGGCAGTATATGCATTTTCAGGATTACTTAACCTCAAATGGCATTCTGCTTCGATAAATTTCAATTCAACAAAAGTTAACATGGGGATTGGTGCACCAAAATGTTTTAAAATTTCTGGTTTTGAATAAAATGCACCATCTAATCTGGGTTCTTGAAAATCCGAAACGGCCGTGCCATTAGGCGCTGGTAGTAGCTGACCATTTACCCTTGTAAACCAAATATCGGCTCTCGGATCATCCTCGATATCATCATTAGGACTAAAACTCAGCATAGTGTTGAAAATACCGTTCCCAACAGAAGTCATAGGTTGCGCATTTTGAGACAAAGAATGAGGGTTTCCATTGTTCAGTGTATTCTCGAACTTGGAAAATATAAAATTTTCATTTTCTGCGCTGAAAGAATTTGCTATAGCTGCCAAGGCACTATTGGCAGAACCTTGTGGATCTAGGTTACTCAATCGATTGTACAATCGTGCTTTTAAGCCATAAGCAGTTTTAATCCACATAGCCCTATCTCCGTTAAAGATCATATCATCATTTCCGGGTATTATTGGCCCAGGATCTCTTTCAAGGTTTGCAATGGCCTCATCCAGGATACTTTGCAACGCCGTATATATTGATTCGGATGAATCAAATTTAGGATTCGCAATTTCAGGCCTTAGAGCTTCACTGTAAGGCACATCACCATATAAATCAGTAAGGTTAGAAAGATAAAAGGCTTTCAATACATCAGAAATACCTACATATGCCCAGGCTCCACTTTCCTGAGCTTTATTCCTTATTATTTCCAAGTCATTCATGGCTAAATAGCCATTTTGCCAAAGTGTTGCATTACTGCTTAAACCTTCCAAAATAGAGCCGCCTAGTACAAAGGTAGTTTGTTCTGAAAGGAATCGTGCAGTTCGGGCAGTTGCACCTCCAGCTACTTCTACCGTATAGCTGGTAATTACATTGGGCAATAAGGTGTTAAGTGGTGCATCACTAAACACATTCGGGTTGGTATCGATGTCATCCATGATACTATCACTACACGCACCAGATACCAACAGACAAAAGAATAAAATATATTTAATAAAATTTTTCATGACATATAGCATTAAGTGTTAAAACCTGAAATTTATACCTATTCCATAACTCTTGGTTTGAGGAATCTGTGACCATTCTATACCAGCAGTGTTTGATGATTGGGCAAACCCCTCACTGGTATTCAATTCCGGATCCACAAAGGACTTTGTGATCAGGAATAGATTGCGACCCGTTAACATAACAGAGGCAGATTGAATGAATTTGTTGCCAAATATATTGTTTGGCAGCTCGTAACTAAGGGTAAGCTCTCTCAACCGTACAAATGAAGCATCAGTAAGTATATTCTCAGTAATGCCAAACATCGTATTACCCCACCTGAAATCCTTATTGATGACAATATCATTTTCTCCATCCAATACCAATTCTCCATCGACCAAAGTGCCTTTTACGCCTTCTAAAATTACATCTTCTTCACGCTCTAATGTTTCTGGTGCTAAACCTCTACGTATGGATTCAGTGAGCGATTGAGAAAAAATCAATCCGCCTTTTCTCCAATCTACCTGAAGAGAAAAATTGAAATTTTTGTATCTCAAACTATTAATAAAATTGAATTCAAAGTCCGGATTTGGGGTACCTAAAATACTCGGAATGGTTTGACGAATAGGCAATCCGTAAAAATTATTCAAAGCAGGATTTGATTGAATAACTTTTTGATTGGTAGCCGGATCTCTTAAGAATGAAGTGCCTAAAAAAGCCGGATATGTTTCACCGATTTCTGCTACCAGGCTCACACCATCCCCAGCCGTAATTATCACCCGATCAGTATCTCCATATAAACTCTCAACTCTATTGGTATAGGTACTAAAGTTCGTATTGAACTGCCACTTAACATTGGCTGATTCAATAATTGATATGGAAAGCATAATTTCATGACCCAATGACAATAATTTTCCTGCATTGCGTACTTCAGATGTGGCTCCGGTAGACACAGGAATGGGGATCGAAAATATTTGCCCTTCAGATAGATTTCTATAGTATGTATAATCTATTCCTATTCGGTCGTTGAGAAATCTGAAATCAAATCCCACTTCAAATGATTTAGTGTTTTCTGGTACTAAATCAGGGCTGACCCGTGTTGTATTTTGCGTCCAACTTCCCAACCCCTGAAAAGGAAAGGTAAATCCTGATGGACTCAAAGCGTTAAAACCGCGATCATTAACATACAACGGCCCTGCTTGCCCAACTTCAGCATAGGTTGCTCTTACTTTTGCAAAGCTAAATGCATTTTGCATTGCGGGAATAGCTTCGGTAAGAACGATCCCAGTTCCAACAGATGGGTAAATAAATGAACGATTGCTGGAAAGCATATTAGAAACAATATCATTTCTTACAGAAGCATTTAAAAATATCATATCCTTCCATCCGATATTTGCATTGCCATAAAATCCAACTATTCGGTTTCTGAATTGCGAATTCCCTGCTGTTATTAGCGTAGTATTTGCCAAATTTGGCCAACCTCCAACCAGATAATTACTTCCGGTGCTATTGTTTCCTATGCTATTATTATCAAAAATTTCATTTCCTATAATTACATCGACGGTCAAGTTTTCATTTAGATCTTTGTTGTAAGAAAGAAAGAAATTTGAGTTTATCTGTGTCGCAAATGTATTGGTTAGTGCAAGAGAACCTGCACTAGGCGGATTCGCTCTTCCTGCAGGCCCATCACCGAGTTCGCGATGCACTGTTCTGCTTAAGGAAAAATGATCAGCACCGATACGATAATTCAAGGAAAGATTGTCAGTAAAATTATATTTGAAAAAGATATTACCAAAAGTCCTTTTTGTATCTTCAGTTCTAAAATTGTTGTTAATAACCCAATAAGGATTGTTTTGAGATGCCCTATAAAAGATTTGTCTATATGGGTTATCTGGTTCGGCAAATGGTTTTCCCCTCAAGTTATATGATGGAGGTGTCTCTATTAATCCTCTGAAAAAGTTGTCATTCCCAAATGTTTCCGGAAAATCATTTACTGAAAGATCGGAATAATTGAAAGAAGCATTAACGGTAAATTTTTTCGATAGATTTAGCTCTCCGTTAAGCTTCAAATTGATTCGGGTCATGTCAGTATTCGGGACAATTCCTGTCTGATTTGTATGTCCAATGCCCAATAAAAAGTTCCCAATATCGCTGCCATTGGCGAAAGTTACGTTATTGTTTATGGTTCTTCCTCTCTGATAAAAATCTCTCTGGTTGTCATAAGCTGCCGCCTCTTCTTGCTCGCCTCTTTGATTGGTATAGGTGCCCAATCCGCTAATTCTTGGCCCCCATGTCCAAATGTTGTTTGGGTCAAAAACCCCATTGAGTCCTTGGGCAAATTCCTTTTGGGTATCTGGCAAAAAGGATGCTTCATCTACGTTGAAATGCGAACTAAAGGTAACTGTAGGTTTCCCATTAGCACTTTTGCCACTTTTGGTCGTAATAACTACTACACCATTGGCAGCACGCAAACCGTATAATGCTGAGGCAGCCTGACCTTTCAATATGTTAATACTTTCAATATCATTGGGATTGAAATCAATCTGACGACCCCCACCTGCCACAGGCATACCATCTATTACGTATAATGGGGCATTTGAACCGGTAAGAGATCTATATCCTCTAATTCTAATATCCGGCGATTTGCCTGGCATTCCACTGTTAAGATTGACAGTTACTCCGGCAACTTTTCCTTGTAAACCATTTAGGAGATTTGAATTTCCAACTGCAGCTAAATCTTTTCCGGCTACCTCTTGGGTTGCATAGACTAGCTGTCGTTTCTCTTTTTCTATTCCAAACGCAGTGACTACAATCTCTTCCAAAGAAGTCGAATCTATATTTAAACTTACATCAATCTGAGATCGGTTATCCACAGAAATCTGCATCGTCTCAAACCCTATATAGGAAAAAATCAAAGTCGATCCGTCTGGTACCGTTATGGTGTAATTCCCATCCATATCCGTTACAGTCCCTGTAGTAGTCCCTGCCACAGTGACTGAGGCTCCCGGTAAAGGTTCTCCGTTTTCATCGGTTACTTTTCCGGTAATTATAGCCTCCTCAATTATTTGAGGATTTTCTTCTTTTTTATCCTGTCTTACCCCCACATAAATCGAGTTGTCCACCTGTTTGAACTTCAGGTTGGCGGCAGTACCTATTTCAACCAAAAGGTCGTTGACGGACTGTCTTTTCTTTTTGGTGTTGATGATGGGTTTGTTGTTGAGGATGTCCTCGGGATATACAAATTTGTAATCGGTAATATTCTCGATGTTCTTGAAAATTTCCTGCAGCTGCCATTCGCTTTTATCCAGCACCACATACGTTTTGTCGATGGGCTTGATCTGGGCATGGATATCATGGGCCATCAATGTCGTAAGAAACAGACATTGCAGGATGAGGCCATACATGACGTTTTTGGATACCATTTTTATTAGGTACAGTAATTTTAATTTCATAATTTTAAGTGGTTTTGAGGTTAACGCTTTAAGATCGCAGGGTAAATTATTTCATTTGGCGATGGAGATTTTACCCTGTTTTTTTGTTCTGTTACATAGGCTCTGGTTGGTTGATTTGGACATTTTTTCCTTGGATCCCATAGTCGAAGCCTGTCGCAAAGCCCAGACCCGTGAGGATATCTTTCAGATTCTTATTTGCAAAAGTCCCGATTACCCTTCTCTTCCTGTCAATTTCCTTATCGATATGCATTTCCACACCGTACCAAACCGCCAGGTCATTCAGTATTTCTCCCAAAGGTTGCCTGTCAAATACCAGGTTGCCTGATTTCCATGATATGGTTTTCTCGGGATGGAAATTTTCAATTGAAAAATCTTTTTGTGACGGGCTTTTGGATTCCCATAATGCCATCTGTCCAGGGACCAGCACGACTTGTTGCTCAGCCTTTTTCACCGATACTTTTCCTTCCGTCAGGGCAATTTTAAATTGCTCCTCCCGGGCAAAAACGTTGAAAGCTGTACCCAATGCCGTTGTCGTGATCCCATTGGAGATCACCCTGAAAGGTCTTAAGGAATCAGGTGAAATCTCGAAAAAGGCCTCCCCTTTTAAAGTTACCAGCCTTTCCTCTTTTCCATACTCCGAGGTGAAACTGATTTCCGATTGGGAATTCACGGTAATCAGGGTTTTATCAGGCATCCGAAGAGTCAGTTTCTCCCCAACTCCTGTTACCCGCGAGATGGTGTGAACCTCGGGTTCGGTAATAGCCAATTCGTTTCTGTTCTGGTATCTGAACCCTTCGAACAGGATATACCCGGAAAAGAGGATTAAAGTGATGCTCGCCGCAATGCGAAGACCTCCTACCAGTAGCTTTCTTAACTCGGCGGTTTTCTTTTTTTCAGGCTTGAGCACCTTACTGTGGATCTTTTTCAAAAGCTCCTGATAATCTGTTTTATCATCCAGTTTTGGCTGTGGATTTTCAAAATATTTTTCCAAAAGGAGGTCGAATTTTTCCCTTGCCTCAGGTTGATTTAACCACCTGAGCACTTCCTGTTCTTCCCTGGGAGAGCAGTTGCCCTCCAAAAATTTCATGAGTATATGTTCTTCCAATGTTTGTTTCTTTTATCTAGAAAACATCAGGCGGGAAGTATACTTAATGCCAAGGAAAAAAATTATGATTATCCGCTATTCTGCCGGAAGCATTCGGTTTTTTTTGAAAAAGTGTGGAAGCCTGTCTAACGGCAAAGGCAGGCCTGCCATCCCTACAGAAGGATAATCTCCACGAAAAAAAGGATGGGCGCAGCTACCCGTCTGGATTTTGCTATTTACAGGCATCATTGCGGGTAAGGTCCAAAGGACACTTTAAAAATAAAAGGGTTAAAAGCAGCTCAATGCGCTTGTGGACCAGGAATTTTTAAGAAATTTCAAATCAAAGAATTTGTTTCAAAGTCCAGATTGTCACTAAAAAGATTGAAAGGGATAAAGAGATATGTTGGAGCAGGGCGGTTTTGATTTTTTTTGTTGCCAGATAGATATGATGATCAATGGTTCTTTTGGAAAGATTCATCCTGGCAGCTATTTCAGAGGAGGTCAATCCTTCCAACTTGTTCAACCGGAATACGTGTTGCTGGACCTCCGGGAGTTTTTCTATCAGCAAATTCGCAGTGGCCTCAAGCTCTTCATAAACCAGTTCATCTTCAATCCTGTTTCCTTCCAAAAAGGATTCTTTCGGCGCTTCGGCTATTGTACAGGAATGTTTTCTGTCCCGGATATGGTTATACATAAAAAATTTAACCGATTGAAAAAGATAGGCTTTAAAGCTTTTGGAGGAATCCAGTTCCTCTCTTTTTTCCCATATGCGTATGAAAATCACCTGTACCGCTTCCTCTGCCAAATCCCGGTTAGAAAAAAATGTCAGGGCAAAAGCCATGGACATTTTTGCATATCGGTGGTAAAGTTCATCAAATGATTTGATGTCCCCCTGTCTGAGACCATCCAATAATTCCTGATCACTATGTTTTCCCAATATTCCCAAGAGAGATCCCATAAACTTTTACAACAAATCAGAGGGTTCGGTCTTTGGCGGAATTTCTTTATGACAGATTAAAATCCTGATTTATTGGGTTTACAGCTATAGATATCCAAGGTAAAGTTTTTTACGAAAAATAAAAATTATAGGATTGAAATAATAATTTTCAACAACTCTCCCCACTCCAATTCAAATCCTTGAAACCTTTTCATATTTCTCCCTTAGCCCTGGGCATACCCAATCCCCACCTCTTCCTTTCCCAAAAGCATGCATTAATTAACTCTTTTTCTAGGCCTAAAAGTATAGCTTTTTGGCCGGCATAGCGGTTAACCGAAATGACAAATATCCTCCCTCAATCCTTTACATTTCAATTTTCTTTTGGTCCCACTCTTATAAAAATCAGATGCCAATGCTGCTTCTACAGGCTTATCCAATATTCGGGGCTTTTCTTTGACGGTTTTGGATTTATAAGTTTTATGTTTTAAAAATTCATAATTTTTAAAAATTTATCCATTTTTGAAAATAAATCTTCATGAAAAATCTTTTGATTGAAAAACCCGCTTTTTTTACCTTCATAGAAATGCAATTCACAACTGCTTCCCACATACAGTCAGCAGTCCATCTCTCCGGTATCGCATTTTTTTTTGCTGCCCCTGAGGCACGGAGAAAGAAATAAAAGCCACGGGGTTTTTGTGGAAGAAATGTAATTTGAGTTCAGCTCCGTGTTTCCGTGGCAATTTTTTTTTATCACAGGCCCTTTTACTTTTTGACCCGATCCATTTCATTTAGACCCATTTGTTAATTAAGTTTGGATAAGATTTTCTCAACCTGTTCAAGAAAAATGAAAACCACCACCAAAAGGCCTGCAAAAAAAGGCACTGCGAAAAAAAAGAAGGTAAGGGATATCCCTTACCACAAAAAACCGGACAATCTAAGCCTGGACCAGTGGCAAACAGCGCTAAGAAAACAATTTGCAAAACAACAGCCCTTTGAAACAGAAAACATAGGTCAGGAAAGGGTGTTTTCCGATTACCGGGTTTTTAATCCCCAAACAGGCAATGCCTACAAGGTCGCCATCAGAAGTAACCAAAAAGAGATTGTTGCCGGGCAAAACCATAATTTCTGTACCTGTTTTGACTTTAAGACCAATGGCCTGGGCACCTGCAAGCATATAGAAGCCGTCATCCACCAGATCAACAAAAAAAGGGAACTGAAAAAAATCCTCAACAATGAAACCTTTACTCCGACCTATAGCTCGGTGTATTTAAAATACAGTCCGGATGGGAGAAAGGTCATGCTTAGGGTAGGTTCGGAAAACACTAATAAATTTTATGCCCTCGGGAAAAAATATTTTCAAGAAGACGGACGGATCAAACCTACCACTTATGACCGTTTTGATGAGTTCATAAATGCTGCCAACGGAATTGACGCTTCTTTCAGGTGTTATGAGGATGCCATGTCCCATATATTGGAAGTCCGCGAAAAGAACATCCGGAAAGTATGGGTCTCAAAAAACCGGGATGCGCTCCAAAACGGCCTTTTGTCCAACTATGTAAAAGCTGAACTGCACCCTTACCAAAAGGAGGGGGTCCGTTTTGCTGTCCAGGCAGGCCGGGTGCTCCTTGCCGATGAGATGGGGCTGGGCAAAACCCTCCAGGCCATTGCGGCCGCTGAGGTAATGAAACGGGAGTTTGGTATCCAAAAAACGCTTATCGTCTGCCCCACTTCGCTTAAGTACCAATGGAAATCGGAAATCGGAAAATTCACCGATAACACCGTTCAGGTGGTCGAGGGAATGCGTTTAAAACGGCTGGAGCAATATGCCGATGTGAATTTTTTCTACAAAATAGTCAGCCACCATACAGTCGGCAATGATCTGGAGGAGATCAATAAGCTTGGATTTGACCTGGTCATTCTGGATGAGGCTCAAAGGATCAAAAACTGGAAAGCCAAGATTTCACAAAACATCAAAAAACTGAATTCTGAATTTGCCATTGTCCTGACAGGAACCCCCTTGGAAAACAAGCTGGAGGAACTGTATTCCGTGGTACAGTTTATAGACCCCTTCCGGTTGGGTGCTTTATACCGGTTTTTGCATGCCCACCAAATCAGTGAACCGGAGACAGGCAAAGTGATCGGTTACAAAGACCTGAACAAAATAGGTGAACTGCTTTCCGACATACTCATCAGAAGGACCAAAAAGAAGGTGCTCAGGCAATTGCCCGGCAGACAGGACAAAAATCTGTTTGTACCGATGACCGAAGAGCAGAAAATCATCCACAATGAATGCTATGATATTGTCTGCCGCCTGGTGAACAAGTGGCGGAGAATGGGCTTCCTGCCTGAAAAAGACCGGCAGAAATTGATGATCAACCTCAACATGATGAGGATGGTCTGTGACAGCTCCTTTATTCTGGACCAGAAATCCCGGCACGATACCAAAATAGGGGAATTGATGGGTATTTTGGAGGAGATTTTCCCGATGGAGAATGAAAAAGTGGTGATTTTCAGCCAGTGGGAACGGATGACGAGATTGGTGGCTTTGGAGCTGGACCAGCTTGGGATCAAATACGAAAACCTTCATGGAGGCGTACCTTCCAAAGACCGGAAGGTTCTTCTGGATAATTTCCGGGATGATCCGGAATCCAGGGTTTTCCTAAGCACAGATGCCGGAGGGGTGGGCCTCAACCTGCAGGCGGCGGCTTACCTGATCAACCTGGATATCCCCTGGAATCCGGCCGTCCTGGAACAGCGTATCGGGAGGATTTTCCGCATGGGGCAAAAAAAGAAGGTCAATATCATCAATCTGGTAGCCATCAACACCATAGAACACCGCATGCTGGATGTGCTGAAATTTAAATCATCCATGGCAGAGGGGGTTTTGGATGCAGGAGATGATACCATCCTGATGCAGGAAGACCGCTTCAAGCAGTTTATGAACAGCGTGGAATCCATGGTAGACGGATCTACCGAAATGGCCGTAGCCATAGAAAAGGATGACAATGAACAGGAAACCCCGGAGGAAATCTACATGGAGAAGCCTCCGGAAAGTGCCAGGGAAAATGTGGTGGACACCGGTGGACAACTACCTTTGTTTGATACAGATGTACCGGAAACCCCGCCTTCAGAAGCCCAAGTGGACAGCTCCTCCCCTACTCCCCCGGCGACAAACCAGTCCCCCGAATGGATGAAGCAGCTGGCCCGGGTATTCAGCGATCCCAAACAGACGCAGGCCATGGTGAAATCATTTACCGAAAAAGACAGCCATACGGGGCAGGCTTACTTCAAACTCCCGGTGGAAAATGAGCAGGTGGTGGAAAATGTGCTGAACGGTATCGGGCAGTTGCTACAGGCGATTGATTGGAGCAAGATGGGAAATAAATAAACCAGGCCACTCTGCCCCAAATGGCTCCGTAGGAGTTCAATGATTGTAAAAACAGAACAGCCCATGGTAAGGCAACCCTGATGAACACGATGGAGTCGTGTGAGGAGTGATCAGGAAGTAGGGGGTGATTTACTTCAATACTTTTTCTTGGAAATTCATCCCGATCAGCCTGATCACTGCTTCCTCCCCTCTCATATTTACCATCTGGAATATAGACCATGCCCTCGGCATCGGTCTTCAAATAGGTGTGGGAAGGATTTCCGGTTTCCCCATTGTTTCTTTTCCCTTCATTAGGGTTGCATCCCGTATTCACTGAAAAGGTGACGCATAAAAAAGCAAACCATGCTAAACCTTTGGCATCATTGATTTTCTTCCGGATTTTAAATACGATGAGGTGGTAAGTTTTCTGTATATGTAAGATCATCTGATTAATACTTGCCAAATTTTAACTTTAACATTGTAAGATAACAATTTCCTTCGGATAGAGAAAAAGTCAACTTACCACCAGCAATCCAGGCTAACCTGTATAAGACATTTCTCTCTTCTGTTTCCTGTTGAACAACTTGGTCAAAACAAACCCGACCAAAAAGATGATCGTTGTCCCCATCACGATGGTCAGGTTGGCATGGAAGGGGCTTTTGAAATCCACCAGCCAACCGTCTGTAAACAGAATCGGGGAAAGGCTCATCCAGGCGATAACGTGACGGCATACTTCCGGATCAGCTTGGTTTTGGTATCGGCTTTTACGTGGTTTTTGTACCCGTAAAAACTGACATTGTTCTTCTTGGTCCAGCTGGAATCTGTATCTTTCTGTGCCGGTTTTTTAGGGCTCTTCTCCCACTACGAAGGGAGTTTTCCTTCTTTGATCTGTTTTGGTGTTGCGCTGTCGGGGAGCCTTCACAAAGCTGGCATCAACCATTTTACCCTCATGGGCAAACCCCGGACCTGTCCAGCTGGGCATTGAAGGCGGCAAACAGGGATTCGACGCAGCCGGATGATATCAGCTGCTCCCTGAAGTGCCAATAAGTCCTGCTGTCAGGAACACGGTCACTTTTTTTCAGTCCCAAAAAAACCTTGAAGCTTGTCCTGTCCGGAATCCGGTATTCCAGCTGTTCGTCGGAAAGGTTGTAAAGGCTCTGGATGATCAGTGCCTTGAACAGCATCAGTCGGTCATATGGCGGACGACCACCTTTTTTTCCTTTGTCGGATTGCTTCTCAATTGATTGGATAACAGTCTGTTCGAAGATCCTCCAGTCGATATAGCGGTCGAGCTTTTCCCAAGGGGTGCCTAATTTGCCAAGCTTTTGGGTTAAAAAATAACCGTCAAACAAACAAAGGGGATTGATGTTTTTCAAGGGTTTTATGATACCTAAAGATACACAATTATCAGGGTATTGCAGTAATTTAGGTTTTTAGAAGTGCCCTTATGTGTTTTCTCAAACTTACGAGCCAGGTTTTTCTTTTTCTAATCGATGTTTTTCGGCAAGCTCAAGATCCCGATCATATATTAAAAGTGAGGGGAAAGAAAAAAGGCAGTTAACCTATTTATTTCCTCTCCCTCACGTACCTAGTCGATCTGATGGCCAAGTTCGCCGAGCCCTAAATTACAGGTACGTTTATTCATGAGATTACACATATAAAAAAATCTGAAAATCAGAAGAGGCAAAAGTTAACTTAATTAACAAGCCTAGAGGTCTCCTCCATATTCATCGAGACCATGCCGTATTCATCCTTTAACTCTGTAAAATAATTGAGTATTTCAGCAAGAAACGTAAGATTTTCTTTAGGATAAAGGCCAAAATTGTGCGGGTGCCACCAAAGATGGTAAACTTCAGTGTTTTGAGCGGCAACAGTCATTTCTGTTTTGATCCTTTCTATTCCTGTCCTTATCAGCATTCCGTTTCCCATATAAGGCCGAAATAACCTGGAAGCCGGAAGCTGCAACAGGTTGCCTTTTTTGGCAGGAAATGTATAGGAAGACTTTTTCCCCAAACGGGTAAGGGTATCTCCGGTACGAAAAATTTTTTTCAGGAGGGTTTCTTCATGTGCATTCCGCCAATACCAATCTTCGGGATTGGACCTGATCACTGAAAACCCTTCTGATTCGACTACTTCAATGGCTTGTTGATTAAACTGATTTCTTGGAAATACCAGTGATTTAAGTTCAATATTAAATTTTTCTGCTGCTATCTTTTTTGCGGCCTTTAGGTCTTCCCTGAACTGCCCTACTGTCTGTCCCTTTTCACATGTGTAATAATGGGCAAAAGTGTGACTTCCGATTTCCTGATAAGGAGTCATTAAAATCCTCTTAATCAGATCCGGGGCAAATAAACAGGAAAGATCAGCATTCGGATTCTGATTCAGCCATGAATAAGCTGAATATTTTTCCTTTTCATATTCCGGCAATTTTAACGGCTGGTAGTATTTCCACTCACTCAGATCCTCTGCAAAAAGCATCCCTACCGTTGCCCAAGTGGCATGTATCCCTGATTTTTCAAACAAATGGAGAATTTGCGGGATTACCTTTCTTGTCCCCTGATAATAGGATAAATATTCTTCCAGCCTGTATTTATCAAACCTCCCCCAGTGAAGCTCAAAATCAAGTGAAACAGTAAAGATTGGAAAATTCATATTTATAAAAGTTTCTAAAAATGGGATGCACGTTTCTTAAAAGGAAAAAGTAATTGGAGATATTCAGATGCCTCAAAATTATTACTTTTCACAATTATAGTATTTCCAATTGGATATTACCCAATATACTGCCCATAGGTGCAAAAATATCATTAAAGTACTCTTCATCCGCATCATCAAGCCAAGGTTATTCAGATTGAACAAATAAATGCCTGACATGACAAAAACAATCACCAATCCGGCCAGAATAAAAACAGGAATTTTTTTATCGGAGCTAAATATAAATGAAATAAAACCTGCCGCAATCAGGAAAAGGCTGAAGGTATTTTCCATTGCTGCCCAAAAAGACCAAAATTCTTGTACATCTGCCCAAAAAGGTCTGAAAAACAAGGTCCAAAGCTGATTAAGTAAAGAATAATCCGCCATGGGTACTTCAGTTCCGGCGTGAAAACCTTTCAGGAATTCAAACTGACCTGACCGGAACCTCAGCAAGGCCTCCCATGAAATTTCCTCCACATGGGCAATCCGGATTACTTGGTATACCATCCCGGAAGCCAAAATCAACCCAATCAATATTAAATATGGTTTATAAATTTTGTCCAAATGAGCTGAAAACAATAAGATGACCAATCCTATACCAAGTCCCACCAATCCTGTTACCGGCCTGACCATAAACAACAATCCTATACCCAACAGCCCATACAGCCAATATTTCCGCCCCATTTGAACTGCTGAAAGAATGCTGACCCAGCCTACAAAAATCAAGGATTCCTTGCCGACCCCCGATGTCCAAAAGTGAAGGTTTGGAAGCAAAAACACCAAGCCAAAAAGAACATATAATACCGGATAATTCTTATCCGGTAACATTATCCTGTTCACCAGCTTAAACAACAACCTGATCCCCAAAAATGAGAAACAGGCGTAAAGGATATTCCCGCTAAGAAAGCGGAGGCCTAAAACCTTGCCGGGGTAAAAATTCACCCACTGAATAAAATAAGTACTTGTTCCAAAGTAATCCATCCAATCACCGGGATTATTGGAAACAGCTGCAGACAGGTTCCAATATCTCAATGCGTCGCCACCATAATCCAGGATGTATGCATGATAAAAGAAAGCGAAGCAAATGTGGTAAATCAAAAGTACCTGCAAAAACAGATTTTGAAAAATGTCATAATGTTCCCGTTTGGCCTCTTGGTGATTGCTCCAGAAAAGCCACAGGATCAAGGGGAAAAGTATGATATAATCAATCAAGGGTTGGCATATTTATCCTTTGCACTGTTTTGTAATCAAAGTAATTTTTTTGGATTCTTGAATTTTAAAGAAGATGTATTACAAACATTAATCAGGAGAATTTGCTCAGGAAAGGGCAATGGCGTATTCTGTGATACTTTTTTCAAGGCTGAAATTTTTCCGACCAAAATCCAGAATCTCTCTTTCTTCATGGCTTTCAATTTCATTTAACCAGTTCAAAACTTTCTCATTTCTGTTTGGATCATCGTGATCGAGGATGAATGTAAAAGATTTATCCAACAAGAGTTCCTCCGTATCTCCTATACCTTTGGATACAATGACGGGCAACCCCATCATCAGGTATTCACCAAGCTTGACCGGGGCGATACCTGCTAGACTTAGTGCAGGACTTCTAAGGCTAAAGGCCACATCTGCTGCCGAAAGGTAATTTGGAATCTTCTCAAAATCGCATGAAACAGGCATAATGACTTTCATTAATTCGTCAGGAATCTTTTTATCCAAATACTCAGGATTTCTGGTCAAAACCAAGAATTTGCTGTCAGGGTTATCAAGATGATAAGCCTGAAATATTTTCAGCATTTCATCCCAACAATATTGTGGACCCAATGAACCCGAATAAACGAACAATTTTGCAATAGGTGTCAATCCCAATTCCATCCTGATGCTTTGGCCGCTGGCTGAAGAGGGAGAAAAAATGTCGGTTAACCGTCCATTGGAGACTTTATGAAATTTCCGGATATGTTCCTCTCCGATTTTTTTAAGGTGGATTTCAATGGATTTATCCGATCGTGTCAGGATTTTGTTTGCACTTTTTAGAATCTTCACCTCCTCCCCTTTGAGCCATTTATACTGAATACTGTTTTCTTCCAGATCCGTATAATCAAGTCTTTCCTCCAGAGGAAGACCGTCCGCATCAAAAATCAACCTTACCTCTTTTTTAACCAACCAATCTATTAGCCTGTTGACCATCATGGCAGGCATGGTGGAACGGGGCATCAATGTATTTATATTGTATTCTTGAACATAGTTTTTGATATAAAAAACGCCTTGAAATACAGCAAGTAGCGCTCCTAAAAAAGGTAAAGGCTTTCTGCTAATGGGATAATGAAGATACGATAGACCTGATTGCTCCGCAATCCGCCGGATTCTTATCACTTCTTCAGTCCCGGCCCAAGAAAATTGCATGATATGACATTGAAATCCCTTTTCTGTTTGTAATGCTTTAAAAATTGGAAAAAACAGGGTTTCCAGATAATTCGTCTGATCTGAATCCCAGGTGATAAAGAGTATTTTTGTCATTTTAATCGGTTGAAATTATAGAGGGAAATTTTAGATTCCTTTATAAAATGCTTCAAGAAACCAATAGTTCTGCACAAAGAATTTCCAATATACTATATAGCAATTGAAATATAAAAAATCTTCAGCATCATCAAAGGCCGTAAAAATGGTTTAAAAACCACCTTTGGGAATCAATTGCAAATTCCAACAGGATAGCACTTTTTTTGCTTAATTTTAATCCTGTTGGGACATCCATCAACAAATGGCTTTTCTCAAAATCCTGTACGGATAACTCATTGGGGACTAAAAATTTTATTTGACCGATTTCTTGCTTTGAAGATGATTTGAACATTACTTTGCATCATCCTTTCACTTTTTTCGGTGTAGGGATTTATAAAGAAGAGGTAAGAGACAGGCTCATTGACCCTCTGGCAACCTGGAAAATCCAAGGTGCCAATTCCTGCCAAGTGAGAATATCCTCAATTGGAAATATAAATTCTATACAAGATGATTTATATCCAAGCCTTCGGCAACTCTCAATTCACCTTCAGTTCAGACTTAAAGCAAAATTTGATGTTTTGTTTTTTTCATTGTTGTGTAACTGATGAATTCAAGCATTTTAACTACTTTATTCGTCCCTGATATTCCTGCAAATGCAGTTTTACTTTTAACCGTTCTTTTAAATAAATCTTTATCCCATAAACCAATTTAACCATGTCAAAAAATTATCGATTCGAAACTCTGCAACTACACGCCGGACAAACTCCCGATTCAACGACGAATTCAAGAGCTGTTCCAATTTATCAAACAACTTCCTATGTTTTTAATTCTGCCGAACATGGAGCTAACCTTTTTGCCTTAAAGGAATTTGGAAATATCTATACCAGGATCATGAATCCAACTACTGATGTTTTTGAACAGCGAATTGCAGCTCTGGAAGGCGGTGTGGCGGCTTTGGCCACAGCCTCCGGACAAGCGGCGCAGTTTCTTGCGCTGAATAACATCCTTCAGACGGGAGATAATTTTGTCTCTACTTCATTTCTTTATGGAGGAACATACAATCAATTCAAAGTTTCATTCAAAAGGATCGGTATTGAGGCCCGGTTTGCCAAAGGAAACCAACCCGAGGAGTTTGAGAAACTGATCGATGACAGATCCAAAGCAATATATCTGGAGACAATCGGCAATCCCGAATTCAATATACCGGATTTTGAAGCCATAGCTGCAATAGCCAAAAAGAACAACATTCCTTTGATCGTGGATAACACCTTCGGAGCTGCCGGTTTTCTTTTCAAGCCGATTGACCATGGAGCCAACATCGTAACCTCCTCTGCAACCAAATGGATCGGCGGACACGGTACTTCCATTGGGGGCGTCCTTGTGGATGCCGGTAATTTCAATTGGGCCAACGGCAAATTCCCACAGTTTACCGAGCCATCAGAAGGATATCATGGTTTGAAATTCTGGGAAGTTTTTGGTGAAAACAATCCCCTTGGTCTGCCAAATATTGCTTTCGCAATCCGGGCACGTGTAGAAGGACTGAGGGATTTTGGCCCTTCATTGAGTCCGTTCAATTCATTCCTGTTACTTCAGGGACTCGAAACCCTTTCCCTTAGGGTGCAAAGAACGGTTGATAATGCTTTGGAGCTTGCAAAATGGCTGGAAAACCATGAGCAGGTGCAAAAGGTAAATTATCCCGGTTTGGAATCATCTCCCTATAATTCTCTGGCTCAAAAATACCTTAAAAATGGCTTTGGCGGAGTCTTGAGCTTCGAATTAAAAGGAGAAAAAGAAAGTGCTTCCACCTTTATAAACAGTCTGGAGCTTATTTCGCACCTTGCCAATGTAGGGGATGCAAAAACGCTGATCATCCAACCTGCGGCCACCACTCATCAACAATTATCCGAGGAAGAACAATTGGCGGCCGGCGTGACACCTACGCAGTTAAGAATTTCTGCGGGTATCGAACATATCGATGACATCAAAGCAGACCTGGAACAAGCATTTGATAAAATCAAATAATCCAAAGTGCCCTATCTATATGATGGGGCACATTAACTCTCTCAAAATTAATTGAATTCTTTTGGAACCAAAAACCCGCTGAATCCCATAATTAAGGTTTGCATCCTCAAGATTCTAATATGATCGTGGTTAATGAAAAGAAATGAATTTAAAAAGTCCTTACCTGATTATCGATATGGCTCATGAAATTTATAAGCATGAAGAGATTTTTGAACTTGAGTCAGGCGAGAAACTTCCCGGTTTTGAATTGAGTTTTTCCACACAGGGACATTTGACTACTGCCAAAGACAGTGTAATCTGGGTTATTCATGCGCTTACAGGTGATACAAATGTTCATATTTGGTGGAGTGGATTGGTTGGTGAAGATAAATTTTATGATCCCACCAAACATTTTATTGTCTGTGCCAATCTATTGGGTTCCTGCTATGGATCCACCCAGCCCCTTTCAGCAAATCCAATAACCGGAAAACCTTATTATTATGATTTTCCAAATCTGACAACTAAGGATATGGCCAGGTCTTTGGATCTCCTTCGCATCCACTTGGGTATTTCAAGCATCAACACCATTATTGGAGGTTCGCTTGGTGGTCAGGTCGCTGTAGAGTGGGCTTATACACTTCAGGAAAAAGTCAGGAATACCATTATTCTGGCATCGAATGCAAAAACTTCTCCTTGGACGATCGGATTCAATGAAACCCAAAGAATGGCTATTGAATCGGATTCAACTTGGGGGCAGCAAGATCCAAAAGCTGGAAAGAAAGGTTTGGAGGCCGCACGGGCTATCGCAATGATTTCATATCGCCATCCTGAAAATTTTTCCAAAAATCAAGCTGATAATTCCGAAAAAACAGATCAGTACAGAATCAGCTCCTATCTCCGCTATCAGGGCCAAAAATTGTCAAATCGGTTCAACGCCCTCTCCTATTGGGTACTTTCGAAGACGATGGACAGTCATGATCTCGGGAGAGGAAGAGGTGGGGTGGAAAAGGCCCTATCAGAAATATCCTCTAAGGTTTTGGCCATCGGCGTGGATCGGGACCTGCTTTTTCTGAAAGAGGAATCCCAATTTATTGCTCAACATGTGCAAAGGGGAACGTATCGGGAAATCAATTCACCTTATGGCCACGATGCGTTTTTGATAGAATACGAACAATTGAATTATATTCTGAGCTCTTTTTATCTGGAAAACAATGACTGATAAATAAAGGTGTCAAGGTTTCTTAATTGCAATTAACTGGAACTTCAGATCCTCAGAGATATCCGGATGATTTGGATGATAACTGGATTGAAAAATAAAAAATACAAAAGAGAAAAATGGCCAATAAAAGTATCTAGGGTTCATATTTTGATATTTATCCCAAATTAATATTTATCCAGTAGAAAATCAACTAGTGTTATGGTTCAATTCCCCTCCTACCTTTCATCCCAATCAAAACAATATTTAAAAAAGGAATTTATCTTCCTAAAACTTTAACCTAGGATACGATCAAAGGCTTTTTTAATTTAATGTATGAGATATACCCAAATAAAAGAAACCTGCTTATACATTTCGGACCTGGATCTGGCCGAACATTTTTATGGTAAAATCCTGGATATGCCTGTAATTTCAAAGGTTGACGGAAGGCATATTTTTTTCAGATGCGGCACTTCGGTATTGTTGTGTTTTTTGCCTGAGGTAACCCAAAAGGAAATTGAACTTCCCCCACATTTTGCCAGGGGAAAACAACATATTGCCTTTGAGGTTACTGGAAAAGATTATCTAAAAACGAAGATGGAATTATTGGAAAACGGGATAAAGATTACCCATGAACAAGGTTGGAAAAAAAACCTGAAGAGCTTTTATTTTGATGATCCTTTTGGTCATGTACTGGAAATTGTTCCTTACGGAATCTGGGGAAAATAAAAGGATTATTTCCGACCAAAGGTTAATTTGATGCCAAAATTTTTTGAAAGTATTCCTGTACCACATAAAAAAATCCCAGGTTTAACCCGGGAATTTTAAATTAATTCAATCATTTATAAATACCTGAAATATTACATTTTATCATCAATCAGCTGAACTGTCGTTTAACTCTTTTTTAGTAAAAGATTCCCAAGAAAATTCACTGTTTCTAATATATTCCACTGATTTTGGAATGGCTGAAACAGCTACCAAAATAAACCCAATTAGCAAAACATGATAAGGATTCAGAAAATAAGTTCCTGATGTAAATACGCCCAGAATCAACAAAGTGCTGAAAGGTAAAGAAACAGCCAGAACATTGATACCCAATTCCAGATCAAAAGTCATTTGATCCTCCGGAATTGATGTGTTGTTTCTTTCCATTGCTCTGATCGCAGACATGTGTGCGAAAGGCCAAAAACTACAGGCACTTTGCGGGAAGACCACTGCCAGAAGGATTGCCGCTTCGGATGGTAAAGGAACCAGCCAAATAAAGAGACCGCTCAGAAGGAAGGTAATCCCCGCCCTGAAAATCAATAGGGAAGTAATCATCTTTAGCTGATCCCATTTGAAAATCACCGCTACACCAATGAACAGCAACACCAGTGGTGTCATCATATTCTTCATCATGATAATGGCTTCGCTAAGGAATATTGGCATTTTCTCAAGATTGATTCCAAAACTCAGCAGTATAATAGCCACCACCATCACCATATTAATAGGTTCTTTTAACATAGCCAAAAGCAATTCCTTGATTTTTTGGCCATTTGATCGGGCTTCCAGCTGATGAGTTTTGTAAAACCAGTTCATGGCCAGAAGATATGCAAACAACAACACGAACAGTTTGTTTCCAATATCCGCTAAAGCCGCCCAGGCCAACACATCATCTCCAAGGTATTCTACCAGAAAAGGAAAGCAGGATAACCCGGGGGCCAAAGAAGGCAACAACAACATCAAGGTTCGCATAGCCGGAGTATTTGCCTCTACTCCGAAAACAGGCATAACATATCTGACAACGCCTAGCATTAACACGTTGAAAATCAATGCTAAAACGGGTAAAATCAAAAGATCCGGATTAACTTCAATTTTCAACAAGGCAACAAAAATCATCGCAGGTAAGGCAATATCCAGAATGATAGTCTTAAGGCCCTTCTTCTGATCTTCTTTTAAAAGTTTTTGCTTTATAAGAAAGCCTATAACAATCAAAAGTAAAAGAGATAGGGTTTTTTGTAATGCTATACTCATAAGATAAAGATTATTAGACGGTGACTTTTTTGAAGGTATTGACGAAGAGCTGCATCTCTTCCATAGTGCCCATGCTTACTCTACACCACGGCTTGTCATCTATGGTGAAAACCTTTACTCCTACTCCCCCGTCATACATCGATTTTAAGAATTGTTTTCCTTCCATTTGGATTGGGAAAATAAGGAAGCTAGTATGTGAAGGAATGATGTCATAGCTCAATGCCGAAATCTCGGTTTTCACATAATCCCTGCATTCGGTGTTCATCTTCCGGCAATCTGCCATGAACTTCCCTTCCTGCATACTTGCAATGGCTCCTTTTATGGAAGTCACGCAAAGCCCCATTGTACTTCTCACCATGCTAGTGATACTTTTGATACGTTCCGGAGTGGCAACAATATATCCGATCCGCAAACCTGCCATTCCGTGAATTTTACTGAAGGTTCTGGCTACGATTACATCCTTGCCTTCGGCGACTAAGCCTACCATAGAATGGGTTTCGGGATTTTCCAAAAACTCAAGATAAGCTTCATCCACAAAAATCGGTGTCTTGGTGGAAACCTTCGAGCAAAATGCTTTTAGCTTAGCAGGATCAGTAATCGAACCTGTGGGATTATTAGGATTGCAGATGTATACCAGCTTTGTGTCTGTATCAACTGCCTTCTCCATATTATCCAGATCGTGGGCATAATCCATTGTAAGGGGGACAGGCTTCCAAGATCCTCCTAAGGATTTGGCAGTATTGATCAGGGACATGTAAGCCGGATCAGCGGAAACAATATTTCCACCTTCTTTGAACCTTACAATAGCGGTTTTCTCCAGCAAATCTGTTGATCCGGGACCTAACATGATATGTTCAGGAGTAACGCCCTCCTTTTCGGCAATCATCTTAATCAAAATGGCAGCATCTCCGTGGCCATAACGGTTGCCTGTGGCTACTGCATCGCTGATAGCTTGTATTACTTTTGGAGCCGGGCCGTAAGGATTTTCATTGGCAGATAATCTTGCCATCAATTTTGTCTCATCAAATTTGAAATCAGGTAATTGTTCGCTGAACCTTCCGGCGGGTTGAAGAATTGTGCCTTTGTTAATAGTATAACCCATCATTGGGGCCATGGCCACACTTCCGACTGCCAATACACTTGATTTGATCCAATTTCTTCTGTTGATTTTTTTTAACATGGCTTGATTAATTAAGAGGTTGTGTATGATTTACTTGATTTATGAAGTTTTAAGTGAAGCTGATATTCAGGCTGGATTTTTTTTATTTAAGGCAAAGATTAGTTGACCCTGACGGTATGGTATTTCCGAAAGGGAATGTTTTTGTACTCACCGACAAATTCCAGTCTGACTTGATCACCCGCACTTGCATCCTGCAATCCTAATTCTGCCCAGCTGGCTGCAAATTGCGCTTTACCAAGGTTGTTGGTTTTGAGGGAAGAAATTTCAGACGTGTTATCCACCATCACACTAATGGTAAGATTGGAGACCGGGATGGAATCGATCCCTCGAGTATGGTCCAGAATATGGGTTTTATCCAGCTTTAAAAATGTAGAACTTACCGTGACAGGAGCAGTTGCCGAAAAAACATTTCCTGATAGCAGAACCAGTACAGGGCTGGCAACTTTGGGTGTAACAAGATCCTCTGCATCCACACAGGCCTGGGCCAGAAGTAAACTTACCACTAAGTATAGCGCTGATAATTTATAGTTTGATTTTTTCATGATTGTCAGTTTTTTGAATGTTGTTTATTGATTTTCTGCCCACCAGAGTGGTGCTCTCATGTTGTCATCTCCGCCAAGTTTCCTTAGTCCTTCTTCAAGGTTATCCCGGTTGAGGGAATATTCGGAGATAGGATATTCCAATCTGGTTGGAAGCACACCCTCATTGCTGAATACTGAATTGGGATGTTGTTCAGGCATGACAGGAAAGCCGGTTCGCCGATATTCTGTCCAGGCTTCTACACCCTGCCCAAAGAGAGCGATCCACTTTTGGGTCAGAATGGTCTCCTTGTCCACCGCTCCTAATTTCTCCATATAATCCATCGGCATTGTCAAAGCGTGTTGTTCAAATGAAGCCGCTATCGCATCTGCCAATAACTGTTCAGCATCACCCTCGATATCTCCCTCCAATGCAGCTTCAGCTTTTATAAAAAGCAATTCGGAATAAGTCATCAAAACACTGGGAGCTGTTGGACTTAAGAATTTGGTTCCGATTCGGGAGGCATTGAACGTGCCTGCGGCTGCATCAGTCAGTCCATTTGGCAGACCCGCATAGCTGCCGTCTTCCAAAGGTTGAGCATATACCGTAATTCGTGGATCTTCCAAAGCCAGTAATTTGTCAATCAAGGTACTGCTGATGTTCCAGTCAGATCTTGTGGAAAAAACATCAAACATCTTGTTTCTGCTGCCAATTACATCGAGGTGGTTAAGCTCCGCAAAATCCATATTGTTGGTAAAAACAGGAAAGGTGCCCGGGTCGCCCAAGATTTCCGCCATTATGGGTCTGGAAGTCCCGGGTTTCATTGCAGCCTGTCTGTTGGCCAATCTCAACCTTAGAGAATTCGCGAATTTCTTCCATTTCAGGATGTCCCCATTGAATAGGATATCGCCGGCAACGGCAGGTCCACCGACGACAAGTCTTTCGTTAGCAAGTTCCAAATCATTCAATAAACCTGCATATACAGTCTCCAGATCATCATAGACAGGTGAATTGATTCTTTCCTCGGCTGTGCCTTTTAGGGCCTCGGAATAGGGAATCGGTCCGAACACGTCAGCGAGATAGGCAAATGCAAAAGAGCGCATCGTCAAAGCTATTCCTGTGTAGTTTGGATTCGGAAAAGCACCATCGGGTTGTGATAAGATGATGACACTTTCAAAGTTGACCAATGCATTGGTATAAACATTGTCCCAGGTGGCTGAGGCAATTGTCAAGGGGATTTCATAGCTGTCTCCTTCTGCGTTGATATAGATGTTTCTGGATAAATGCTGCACCCAACACATGGCCGCATCGATATTTAACCGTTGATAGCGGGTACTGTGGCCCCAATATCTATCAACCGTTGTCTGGATGGCATTGGGAAGCAGTAAAGCAGGGGAAATGGCAATCGGATTATTGGGATCAGTATTGAGTTCCTCGAATCCTTCCGTACAGGACTGCGTGGAAAGCAATCCCATCCCAATGCAAATGCTGAATAAATAGTATATTTTTTTCATTTGATTAATTGTTTAAATAAGGTCTTATTGATCAAAAAGAAACATTGACATTGAAGCCTATATTTCGGGTGGAAGGCATTTCTCCATAAGCAAATCCCTGAGAATTACCCCCTTTCATATCCACTTCAGGATCCATGTGGGGATGGTTTTTATAAAGGATTGCTAAGTTTCTTCCGACTAATGAAACTTTTAAGGATTGGATAAATCTGTTTCCCAAAAACCGTTGAGGAAAGCTGTAGCCCAAGGTCAATTCTCTGAATTTGACATAAGAACCGTCAAAAATTCCTGCCTCATGATATGTTCTAGGATTCTGCGCATTCCAAAAAGTTACTGCATCTACGATTACATCGTTGGCAACAAAGACAGGTGATTCGTCAGAACCAATATTCATGACTCCCTGACCGATGACTCCTTCCTCCCTGCCGATGGCAGTTTCCTCGTACATGCCCGTTTTTCTCGCCAGGCCTGTACCGACATCAAAAATATCCCCGCCCATTTTGACATCGATCAGGGTGCCCACAGAAAAACCTCTAAAGGAAAAGTTATTTGAAAAGCCGCCTATCCAATCAGGCTGAACATTTCCCAAAGAAAATGTTCCATCTTCCAATACCGGAAGTCCATTGCGATATATCAACTGACCTTCAGGTGATCTGAGATACCTTCTTCCATACAAGGTCCCGTAGGGTTGACCGACTCTGGCTTCTGAGGTAAGGCTGTTTTGAGTACCGAGAATATAATTTTCCAATCCCTCTGCCAATTCTACCACTTTGTTTCTGTTCCTGGCAAAATTGAAATTCGTTTCCCAGGTAAAGCCACTTGGGCTGGCAATCGGTGTTCCGTAAACCATTAATTCCACACCTTCATTGGTGATCTGACCGGCATTCAAAATTTGGCTTACATACCCGGAAGCAGTTGAAATGGAGACTGCAAGAATTTGGTTGACAGTAGATTGGTGATAATATGTAAAATCAAGTCCTAACCGACCTTTAAGAAATCTCATATCCACGCCCAATTCCTTACCTGTGGTAATTTCCGGTTTCAGATTGGTATTGGAAATTTCCGAAAATGCTGAATAGGTAGGAGTAGATCCTGCCCATAGGCCTTCGGATTGGAATACCTGATTTAATTTGTATGGATCAGCATCATTTCCTACCTGGGCCCAACTCCCTCTGATTTTGGCAAATGACAGAATATCACTTCTGAAGTCTATCATATCAGTCAGCACTGCACTGAGGGCGGCAGAAGGATAAAAGAAGGAATTGGCATTGATAGGAAGTGTACTGGACCAGTCGTTTCGGCCGGTAATATCTACAAAAAGGTAATTGTTGAATCCTATCTGGGCAGCTCCAAACAAGCTGTTCACCTCTTGCTTTCTGATTTCACTCGAGGGAGTCACAGGGCTTGCGTAGTTTCCAAGATTGTATAATCCGTCAATGGTCAACTCGCCGACATTGACTTGGTTTCTTTTGTAGTAGTTGGATCTGTTGATGCCACCTGCCTGAACTTTAAGAGAAAATTTTTCGGTGACATTTTTATCAAAAGTCAGAATGACATCATTGTTTGTCTCCTGACTTCTCATCACGATTTCTTGGTAAGCTCCCAAAATCCTGACATTGTTTTTGGTTCTTTCGACTCCGTTTACATTCATTCTGGTATCAGACCAAAAATCAGTACCTGAGCGAGCCATTATACTGAAGTTGTCATTCAAGTTATAATTGATGGCAATGCTGCCCAGCAAGCGATCCTTTTCATTTGCTTTGGTATAAAATTCCTGAAGAAAATAGGGATTGGAAAAATATTCATGCTGCCAGTTAGCATAGGGATAGTCATCGCCCGGTCTGAAAGTTTCTTTTTGGACGTCATAATAATCTCTCCAGTTTCTCAACTTGTTAAAATCAGTATGCCTGTGGGACCAGATAAACTCCTGCCCGCTCGCATAACCTCTGTTATCAGCTCCGGATTTCACATATTCAGCACTTATTGTTACCTGAAGATTGGGTGTAAATTTATATCCGGAATTGAGCTTGAAGTTGTTTCGATAGTAGTCATTGTTGTCCATGATACTTTGCTGATCCAACCGTCCTATCGAAAGTCTAAAGTTTCCCTGCTCATTTGCTGCTGCAATTGCGATGTTATTGCTTACGCTTTTTCCGGTTTGCCAAAATTCCCTATAGTTGTTTGGCTGCGGAAGCAATGGTTCCAGACCGGGTGCAGAATACCAAAGCGGTACTAAGCTTCCATCCATTGGGGCACCCCAGCTTTCATCCACGCCGGCAGTTCCCCTTACCCCGTTTGCATCAAAACCGTTTCTTCCATCTACATACCAAGTCCGGTATCCTGCACCTCCACCGTATGTATTCTGAAATCCGGGAATTATCAATGGCTTATCAAAAGTTGTATTCGTGTTGAATTCCACTCCGATTCCTTTTGCTCCGGAGCCGTCTTTTGTGGTCACCATGATGACACCATTGGCGGCACGGGAACCATAAAGTGCTGCAGCGGTAGCGCCTTTCAGCACGTTGATTTCTTTGATGTTATCTGGACTTATCTCTGACAAACCATTGCCATAAGTTCGGGATGCACTTTGTTCCAGGGGAACTCCATCTACCACCACCAGTGGCTGGTTGTTTCCTGCTACAGACGAGGATCCTCTGATCACCACATGGGAACCGCTACCAGGCATTGAATTACCGGTCACCTGCACACCTGCAATTCTTCCCGAAAGGTTGTTGGCAATATTGGATTGTCTGGCTTCTGTCAGTTTTTCACCGTCAACACTTTGGGTGGAATATCCCAAGGCTTTCTTATCACGTTCCAAACCAAAAGCTGTAACCACGACTTCACTGAGGTTTACATCCGTGGATTGAAGCTGAATGTTAAGGGTTGAGGCGGCACCAGGTTTAATTTCTTTGTTCTGGTAACCGATAAAAGAACAGATCAATGTAACATCAGTTATGTCATCCTCAATGAGTAAGGTAAACTTGCCATCCATGTCAGTCACAGTACCTTTTGTGGTACCCTTGATCATAATGGTGGCTCCAGGGATGAGTTCGTTGTTTTCATCAACTACCGTTCCCTGGATCTCTCTTGCCACTTTTACATTTGGGGTATTATCTGAAAGGGTTGTGCTGATACTTCTAGGGACGGCATCAGGGGTTTTTCTGACCAGCATGTAAAAATTGCCTGTGCCTTTTTGAAAGGTTAGACCGGAGTTTTCGAAAAGTCTGGTCAGGTTTTCTTCGATGCTCACCCTTTTGTTGGCCCTGAAATCCATTTTAGGATCTTCATCCAGCAACAGCTGGGATTCATAAGCAATGGAAACTTTAAAATGATTTTCTAATTCCTGTAAATGGGCAGAGGTGGTGTTCTTAACCGGCTTTTGATAATTGTCCGGACCTATTGCAAATTCTGTTGTGGCCTGTGCCAGGACTTCTGAAAAAACAGAAGGTCCCACAATGAGCACAACCATAAGATACCTTGTAAAATTGTTGAGCATAGATTTAATTGTTTAGTGGTTGATTGGTTCATCTTTCTTATTTTGGGTTGATCATCAATCATCATCAGGCTAAACAAATTTTCCGATTTCTCCCGGAGGATAAAAACAAGAAAATCAAGGCAATACTATATCAGGGGACCATACGTCCCGATTTTTTTGCTCAATGGGTTTAAGGTAATTTACAGGGTACTTTGGGTTGGAATAATTCCCATTTTTAGGCGGACATGGGAACCTGCTTCAATCTGAGTTCATTGTTTTCCAGTACCATTGGAGTTTCAAAAAGTACTGAAAGGTTTAATATAGTTTCGTGTGGATCTTTTCCGATTGGAATGGTGCCTGAAAAAGATTTTGAATCTGTTTCTGAAATGATTTTAGGAGAAACCTCGAAACCATATAGTTCCTGTAGAATTTCCAAAATATCAATCAGGCTATTATCAATCAACTTGAGCTTTCCATTTCTCCAAGCTGAATAAGCTGTTATACTTTTTGATTCCCTAACATTTAAATAACCCGTCTTTTCATCAATTTTGGCTACTTCTCCGGCCTTCAACATCAAAGTTTCTTGCTTTTCCCGGAGTTTTAAAGCAACTGATCCTGTTACCAGCGCAATTGCCGTGTTTTCTTTTCGGTTTGTGAAGTTAAAAGAAGTACCTAATACTTCGATCGCAAAATTGCTATCCTTATTGATTGAAAATTCTTTTCCTGTTGCCAGTTTATTCACTTCAAAATAGGCTTCTCCTTTCAGAATCACTTCTCTGTTGAAATCACCTAACCTGGAAGTACTGTATTCCAGAATGCTTTCTTCATTCAGAATTACAAGTGAGCCATCCTGAAGGGTTAATTCTTTGATCTCACCGGAAGCTGTTTCGATCCTGAACTTTTTTGGCTGAAAGTATTGAAAGAAGATCAATCCAATAATCAGAAATGGAAATAACACAGCGGCGTACCTGCTATACCCCCTGAATTTTTTATCCTGCTGCTTCTTTTGTGTTTCCTGATCGATTCTTTTTAAAATGGCATCCAACATTTTGTTCCTTAATTTTTCAACTTCCAAATCATCAAGTTGATCAGTATAAACATTTGTGATATTCTCAAAATCAAATGTATTTTCATTTGAATCAAATCCTGAAACTTCAATGTTTCTCTTCTTGTCAATTTGTGTTTTTTTGTTGATCATTGTTAATGCCTTCTAATTCTAAGACAACTCAAAAAGAAATTACCTCCACTCTATTTCAATGAATTTAAAAATTAATTTGAGATACGATTAAAATTGAAATGGTGTAATCATGATTCTTCAGATGAATCCGAAGGTCTTTGAGGGCCCGGATCATGTGTTTTTCTACCGTACTGATAGAAATCGTCATAGAATCGGCAATCTCCTGATAACTCAACCCTTCTTTGAATCTTAATTTGTAGACAGTTTTTCTTTGTTGGGGAAAGCTGGCAATGACTTTTTTGATATTGGATTTCAAGTCTTTGTAAAAAACCTTTTCCTCCACTTCCGTAACATTTCTTTCCCCTTTGACCTGTTCTTTCAAGGCAAATTTTTTCCGAACAATCCGGGCTTTGTGATAATTCAGGACTTTGTGTTTGATGGCCGTAAAAAAGTACGAAGCAACAGAACTGTGGATTGTTATTTCTGCCCGCTTGACCCAAAAGTCAAGAAAGACTTCCTGTACAAATCCTTCCACCACTTCCTTTTTGCCGAGTTTACTGAAACCGTAATTGAAAAGCTTTTTCCAATATCGGTCATAAAGACAAATGAATGCAGCTTCATCCCCTTTTTTGATTTCTTCCAGAAGAAGATCATCTGTTATTGCTGAACTTGACATGGCTTAAATAGGTAAAATGTTTCAATAGGCATAAGTTTAAAAATTGAGATATGGTTTATTTTTAAACCACTATTTTCAATATTTGTGTTAATTTAAAAATTCATTGTTAATAATAATACTGTTTTATTTATAAATTATTTATTTTTTAATAAAACAGCTTAATTTTTAACCAATATATAATTTGATTATGTTTTATTTTCCCTGACTGTTCCGGACTTTGTCAAGGCTGATTAGAGAGACAAAACCTGCAAGGTTCTCTAAAATCTATGCTGGAAATTTCAGGATTGGTGAAGATCAACCTGGATAACATAGCACTCTTCCGAAAAATGTAAAAAATAGGACCAATGCTAAAATTTTATTGTTCTCAACAGCTCCAGTGCTTTCATCAATTCCTCATCTTTTTTGGCAAAGCAGAAACGGAGCAGTTTGGGATCATGCTTATTGTGGAAAAAAACAGAGACAGGAATACTGGCAACACCAAGTTCTTTAGTCAGCCGAACCGCCAAATCATAATCGTATTCTGAAGTCAGGTGCCCGAAATTAACTATCTGAAAAAAACTTCCCTGAGCAGGTGTGAAGCTAAAAGGAGTATCCTTCAATCCTTCACAAAACAGATCCCTTTTCTTTTGGTAAAAACCGGAAAGCTCCAAATAATGTCCCGGAACCTCCAGATATTCTGCTATTGCTAGCTGCAGCGGAGTAGCCGTGCTGAAAGTTAGAAACTGATGGACCTTTCTGAATTCAATACTCAACACTTCCGGAGCCAAACAATAGCCGATCTTCCATCCCGTCACATGCAATGTCTTTCCAAATGAGCCACAAACAAAAGTTCTTTCCTTCAATAGAGGATGCGTCATCAGGGAAAGATGGGTCCTGTTGTCAAAAACAATATGTTCATATACTTCATCACTGACTATATAAATATCCTTGTCTGCAATCAAATCTGCTAGAGTATTCAAATCTGTTCGGGTCCAGACATATCCACCGGGATTGTGAGGTGTATTGACCATGATCAGGCGGGTTTTTTCGGTAATATATTTTTTGACTAGCTCCCAATCCACGGAGAAATCAGGCATTTGTAAAGGAACATATATCGGCTTGCCACCATTCATTTCCACAGCAGGCGCATAGCTGTCGTAAGCAGGTTCCACCAAAATGACTTCATCACCTGATCTCACTACAGCGGAAACAGCCGCATATAAAGCTTCTGTAGCGCCTGATACAATCGTCACCTCAGTTTCTGAATCATATTCAACTCCATAAACTTTACTTGTTTTTTCTGCCAATACCTGCCTCAGCACCGGCATACCCGTCATAGGGGCATATTGATTATATCCGGCATTCATATATTTAGTGACCAAATCCGTGAGGGCAGGATCACAATCAAACCCGGGAAAACCCTGGGACAAATTGATGGCATTATAATCTGATGCCATTTTGGACATGACTGTGAAAATGGTAGTTCCGACATTTGGAAGTTTGGAGTGAAGCATCTGATTCGGTTGTAGTAATAAGAAAAGGTTGAATCAAAAAGATAAAAATTAAATTCTGAAACTTTGCTCCAGGGCTCAAAAAATATACTTTACAGGCGTAGATTATCTTTTATCAACCTGACACTCATTCTGATTCTTATCTGGTTATTCGAGTGAATTTACATACTTTTGCAGCTTGTTGACTCTGAAAACCAGAAAGACCACAAGCCCGAATTAACTGTTTATGAGAAATATCAAATTAGTGGAAGTCAGGTCTGAGGTTGCCGCCGGCACAAGGGGTGCAAGCTTGGGAATCGATGCATTGAAGATCGCAAGTCTGGACAAGAAGTCCGATTTCTTTTCCAGATTCGACCCTATTAATGTACCCGACGCAAACAATTACCTTTGGAAAGGAAACAAACATCCTAAAGCCAAATATATTGACGGCGTTTATCAAGTCGTCAAAAATGTGGAAAGCACCATTGAGACTTTGAGAATGGAGAAGATATTTCCCATTATCCTGGCAGGGGATCATTCGACTGCTGCCGGTACTATCATGGGCATCAAGGCAGCAGATCCTGACAAAAGACTTGGAGTGATCTGGATCGATGCCCATGCCGACCTGCACACGCCTTATACAACACCATCCGGAAACATGCACGGAATGCCGCTTGCCATGTGTCTTCATGAAGACAATCTAGAATGCCGAATCAATGAACCCTCTTCGGAGACGATACAATATTGGGAAAGAATCAAAAAAATCGGAGGGGACTTTCCTAAGATAAAACCCGAAGATATCGTGATGATAACAGTTCGGGATACAGAAGAGCCCGAAAATCACCTGATGGATAAGCACGGAATCAGAAATTTTACGACTGAGGAAGTACGTAAGGAAGGATTTGCAAAAATAGCCAAACAGGCACTCGGGGTATTAAAAGGCTGTGATCAGATTTATATTTCCTTTGATGTAGACAGTCTGGACAGCTCTATTTCCGTAGGCACAGGCACGCCCGTTGCAAATGGCCTGACAGTGGAAGAAGCAATTGCCTTGAATGTGGAACTGATCAAAGACAAGAGGGTTTGTTGTTGGGAAGTAGTGGAAGTAAATCCTACTTTGGATACGGAAAATTTTATGGCAGAAAATGCCTTTGATATTCTGGAAGCAACCACAAAATCCCTGGTGGACAACTTTTAAATAACAGTGAAATAAAAGATCATGATTTTGAAATCTGATCGATATGAAACAATAAGATGACAATAGAAGAAAAAATACTTTCAGGCATTCAAAAAGCCTTTCAGGAAATATTTGCACATGAAATCAATCAGGACGATCTTTCCCTGCAACCTACCCGCAAGGAATTTGAAGGAACTTATACTTTTGTCCTTTTCTCCTACCTGAAAATCACCAAACTTGCCCCTGAAGCCAGTGGTGCAAAGATCGGTGATTTCCTGAAGACAAATACCGATGTGGTCAGTGATTATAATGTGGTGAAAGGATTTTTGAATCTCATTATCAGGGAAGAAGCTTGGATTGATCTTTTTACAGCACTTTCCCAAAACAAAAATTTAGGTCAGCTTCCGCAAAACGGCCAAAAGGTCATGGTGGAATACAGTTCTCCAAACACCAACAAGCCGCTTCATCTTGGTCATCTGAGAAACAATTTTTTGGGTTATTCGGTAGCTGAAATATTGAAAGCAAACGGATATGAAGTAATCAAATCCAATCTTGTCAATGACCGCGGCATTCATATCTGCAAATCCATGGTTGCTTACAGGCATTTTGGTAATATGGAAACTCCTGAATCGAGCGGCCTTAAAGGAGATCATTTAGTTGGAAAGTATTATGTACTCTTCGATAAAGCTTATAAAAGCCAGATTCTGGAACTGATCGAAAAAGGGCAAAGTGAGGAAGGAGCCAAGAAAAATGCACCGCTGATGCGTAAGGCTCAAGAGATGCTTCAGCTTTGGGAAGCCAATGACCCTGAGGTAATTGCCCTTTGGGAAACCATGAATTATTGGGTTTATGCCGGTTTTGAAAAAACTTACAAGCAAATGGGGGTTGATTTTGATAAATACTATCAGGAGTCCCAAACATACCTGCTTGGAAAAGACATTGTGGAAGAAGGACTTGAAAAAGGTGTCTTCTTCAAAAAAGAAAACGGATCTGTTTGGGTCGATCTCAGCGATGAAGGTCTGGATGAAAAGTTGGTGTTGCGGGGAGACGGAACCTCTGTTTATATTACCCAGGACATGGGGACCTGCGATCTGAAATACCGCGATTATAAAATCGATAAATCTGTATATGTAGTTGGTAATGAACAGGATTATCACTTTGATGTCCTATTTAAGATCATGCGAAAGTTGGGTAGGCCTTATGGCGACGGACTATATCATCTTTCGTATGGCATGGTCGATCTTCCGTCGGGAAAGATGAAATCCAGAGAAGGGACGGTAGTGGACGCGGATGATCTTTTGCAGGAGATGGTGGACACTGCCGAAAACCACACCAAAGAGCTCGGAAAGATCGAAGGATTTACTGCTGAGCAAGCAACTGAATTATATGAAATTCTGGGAATGGGAGCTTTAAAGTATTTTCTTCTTAAAGTAGATCCAAAAAAAAGAATGCTGTTCAATCCTCAGGAATCCATAGAATTTCAGGGTAACACAGGTCCTTTTATCCAATATTCCCATGCGCGGATTGCATCCATTTTGAGAAAAGCAGATCAGATAGGGGTTGATTATAGCACAGCCGGATTTAAAGGAATCGATAAACTCGAACCGTCAGAACGGGATCTTATTGTAATCCTGTATGATTTTGAAAAGAAACTCAAAATGGCAGGAGATGACTATTCGCCTGCTCTGATTGCTCAATACCTGTTTGATCTTTCCAAAGAATATAACAGATTTTATGCTGAAGTGCCTATCTTTCATGAATCAAGAGAGGAAGTGCAAGCCTTCAGAGTCGCACTTTCTGCGTTGACAGCCAAAACAATTAAAACAGGGATGAAGTTACTTGGTATAAAAGTCCCGGAACGAATGTAATTATGAAAAAAACATTTATCATATTCTCACTTATCGCCCTGGCCTGTACTTCAGGGACTCAAAAACAGGATGGAATTGAATCTCAGGCGGTAATTTCAGATCAGATGCTTATGGAAAAATCCTTTTATGATTTTAAGATGAAAGATATTGATGGAAATGAAGTCGATTTCAACCAATATAAAGGCAAAAAGGTACTGTTGGTCAACGTGGCCTCCAAATGCGGCTATACCCCACAATATGCAGATCTTCAGGAACTCAATGAAAAGTACGGAGAGAAGGTGGTGATTTTGGGTTTTCCAGCAAATAATTTTGGCGGACAGGAACCCGGAACAAATGAAGACATCAAACAATTCTGTACTGAAAACTATGGAGTAACTTTTCAGATGTTTGATAAGGTCTCTGTAAAAGGAATAGATAAGCATCCGCTTTTTAGGTGGTTGTCAGATAAAGACCTGAACGGTTGGAATGACAAGGAGCCTTCATGGAATTTCTGTAAATATTTCATTGATGAAAACGGTGAGTTGAAGGAATTTTTTGCCTCCTCAGTGAGTCCGATGGACAAAGAAATCATCAAATTGATTGAAGCCTAAAATTTGCTTTTAATTCATAGACTTTACTTCTTCATGAATCAGGTCATTTAATGAGCTTTACCTAAATCCAAAATTGGAAATTAATTTATCATCCAAGCGACAGGCATGGCTTCATGCTATAAGATTACGTACGCTCCCATTGGCACTGTCCAGTATTGTAATGGGTTCGGTTCTGGCTGCTTATCAAGAAGCGTTCAGAATTGAGATTTTTCTTCTCGCTGCCTTTACTACGATATTTTTACAGGTATTATCCAACCTTGCCAACGATTATGGGGACAGTGTGCATGGCGCAGACAGTGCGGAAAGAGATGGTCCGATACGGGCAGTGCAGTCCGGGCTGATCAGTTTGGATGAGATGAAAAAAGCAGTAATTGTGTTTTCAATCCTTTCCCTAATCTGCGGATTACTGCTCCTATATGTAGCATTTGAGGATTGGAGGATAATATTGTTGTTTGTCGGTTTTGGTTTGCTGGCTATTTTGGCTGCCATTACTTATACTTCCGGAAGCAATCCTTATGGATATGCCGGATTAGGCGACCTTTCGGTTTTCCTGTTTTTTGGAATTCTAGGTGTAATGGGGACTTATTTTCTGTATACCCAAAGTCTGGATTTTCTCATCATACTTCCTGCAATATCTCTGGGCTTGTTCAGTACGGCTGTTTTGAATATCAACAATATCCGGGATATCCAATCTGATCTAAAAGCGGGAAAAAAATCCATTCCCGTCAGAATCGGTAGGCAAAAGGCTGTTCATTACAACTGGATTTTGATTCTAGGAGGAAATCTTGTAATGTTATTTTATATCCTGTCTCAGCAAAACTGGGGTGGAATGATTGCTTTTATGGCTGTGCCGCTCATGATTAAAGTCGCAATTGGAGTGGCGAAAAAAGAAAAATCCAAAGACCTTGATCCATATTTAAAACAGATGGCACTTTCAACTCTTCTATGGGTGATTCTTTTCGGATTTGGACTGCTGATTTATCAGAATTAAACGCAACATATTTAATTCACTAGTTTATTTTTTGTATTTTCCAGTTCTAATTTAAAATAATAAAAATGTCCGCAAAATACTGTAAAAGCTGATTTGGTCACAGTCTTCAGATTATTTGCTGAAGTGTAAAATCAAGTTCGGGGACATTTCAGGAGAACTTCTTTTTATAAAAAGAAGTGCAGTCGGAAAAAACGAAAATAAATTTAATCTTAAAACCAATCAATATGAAAACCATTCTTGTGCCATATGATTTTTCTAAAGAAGCCGAAAACGCTTTTGAATTTGCCCGTGGACTTGCCACTAAAAATAACAGCAGGGTTAAATTGCTTCATGTGATCGAAGTGCCTACACATCATAGTTTAGGTACGATGGGAGGAGCCGTCGAACCCACCTTTGAAATGGACCAGGTTTACGTAGTTGAATTGGTGGATAAAAGGAAACAACAAATGGCCGATCTTGAGGAAAAATACAAAGATGCTCCATTTTCTTTTAAGACTAAATTGGTTTTTGGAAATCCATATGCCGGGATTTCAAGTGAAATAGCTGAAATAGAGGCAGATTTGGTAATAATGGGTTCTAAAGGATCCAGCGGAATCGAGGAGCTGCTGATCGGAAGCAACACTGAAAAAGTGGTGCGACATTCCATCTGCCCGGTCATTACTATCAAGGACCACAGAACACCGGAAAGTATCAAAAAAATAGTTTTTGCAAGTGATTTTGAGGAAACAACCGATAAGACCATAAAAAAACTCAGGAAACTCCAGGAATCATTAGGTGCAACATTGTTCCTGGTTAAAGTAAATACCCCGAGCATGTTTGAAAACAGCAAAGATACGATCAAAAAGATCCGGGAATTTGCAGCAAAGCATCAGTTGGAAAATGTAAAAGCAGAGGTGTACAACAGTTCTTCCGAAGAAGAAGGAATCATTGAATTTGCCGAGGATATTGATGCGGATATGATTGCAATGGCTACCCACGGCAGAACAGGTTTTTTACACCTGATCAGTGGAAGTATCGCTGAGGATGTAGTCAATCACGCCAAAAGACCTGTGTGGACCATGAAAACAAAGTAAAAGAATGAGTAAGAATAAAAGCAACGACTGGAAAAAGAGGGATGGTGTGGTGTATTCCACAAGTAATGATTTTGAATTTGAACTATCAGGAGAAGCCGATGCCCAAACCTTGCCTCCCCAAAAGCAAAACCTCAATGTGATGTTGGACAAAAAATCCAGAGGAGGTAAACAGGTTACATTGATAGAAGGATTTGTGGGTACAGAAGATGATCTGAAGGAGCTGGGAAAATTGCTTAAAAGCAAATGTGGAGTCGGTGGAAGTGCCAAAGACAATGAAATCCTGATTCAGGGAGACCATCGGGATAAGGTGGTGGATATTCTTTTGAAGGAAGGATATAAGGCAAAAAAATCAGGAGGATAACTCCTCCCTAAATTGAAACAGCCCGGAGATTGCCGGGCTGTTTCATTAACTGTTACTCGCCATTGTGTTTTTTATGATATCGAAGTTTCTATATTTTCTTGAACTTAACGTTTAGATCCTGATTCTGATGTTTTTGTATTAATGGATATGCCGCAGGTTATTTAATTCGGATCTGATGTTTTGTTCTTCGGAAACTGAATATCAATTAATGGCATAAAATAAATTCCGCCAATTCAAAAAGAAAAGGGCAGCTTAATAGCTACCCTTTTAGCTGAAAAAATTGAACCACAAACTAAACCTCTTTTGAACACTCATCCTTCTTTTTTTGAATGATTTGATAGGATATACGATGGCTGTTTTGGGATTGGATCAGGTTTATTTAAAAAAAATCAAAATAAAATTATACTCCGGATAAATGAAACAAATGATCGCACAGTTCACCCTTTTGGTCAGGGAATATGACGAAGCTATTGCTTTTTATACCCAAAAGCTGCAGTTCAATCTTCTGGAAGATACTTTTCAGAGCGATACAAAAAGATGGGTCAGAATTGCTCCTCCCGGAAGCCCGGATGGGAACTGTCATATCTTATTAGCCAGGGCTGTTGGTGAAGAGCAGGTAGGCTGCATTGGAAAGCAGACCGGGGGAAGAGTTTTCCTTTTTTTGCATACCGATGATTTTGAAAGAGATTATCAAAATCTATTGGATCAAAATGTTAAAATTTTCAGGGAAAAATCCGTTGAGGAATACGGAAAAGTTGCGGTGTTTGAGGATCTCTATGGCAATCTTTGGGATCTTATTGAACCTGCGGCCAAAGTTTGATTCTTCAATAAATGGTTCGAACTGCAAAAACGATCTCAATTCTAGGTCATCCTATAGTTATAGGGATCATCTATGTTATATTCATCAGTTTTCGGAAGTTACCGTCTGAAACAGCTACCTGGATTTCCGGTTTGATGATATGCATAGTAGCAATTCCAATCGTTTTGCATAATTGGTATAAGATAAAAAAAGGAGCTTATACCAATTTTGATGTCTCCGACCAAAAACAGCGGAGAGGGTTTTATCCCTTCGCAATAGGTTTGTTTTCAGCGGTCTTGGTTTTATTTTATATTCTCGATCTACCTTCTGAAGTAATTTGGAGCACATCTGTTTTTCTGTTTCTCCTTCTGCTTATGGCTACCTTGAATTATAAACTTAAGGCATCGCTTCACGTTGCCATTGCCTTCTATATCACTGTTAATTTGTTTGATTCGGGTTTTTTGTTGGGATTATTGATGTTGGTTTTTTCTATAATGATATCATGGTCCCGATGGCACATGAAAAGACATTCTCTATTGGAAATAGGCATAGGGAGTTTGGTAGGCTGTCTTTTTGGGCTTTTGGGTCTTTGGGTAGTCAAATGAAATATCTTCCCAAAAACATCCCGACGGATTTGGTGGTTAATGATACGTTATTAACTTTGTGAACTGAAATGAACAGCAAAACTTTAAATATCTTCTTATTTTTTACCTCAGCCCATGCAGGTACTGTTCATCATTTCCACCATTCCTCCTAAGGAGGAAATCAATAAACATATCGCCCGAGGAAGGCATTCGATACCTATTTTCGAAGTGCCCGTTTATCCAAATCATTTATTGGTATTATCATACTAAACGTATATTGCATCTATGGAAAATATTATCCGTATTGCTGTCCAAAAAAGCGGCAGATTAAGTGATGAATCTCTCAGCCTGATAAAGGAATGTGGGATCAAATTTTATAATGGAACGGGAAAACTAAAATCCACTTCCACCAATTTTCCCATTGAATTTCTTTTTTTGAGAGATGATGATATTCCCGGATATGTAGCCGATGGAGTTGCCGACCTGGGAATAGTCGGTGAAAATGAGATGGTGGAAAAGGACCAGGAGGTCAATGTTCTTAAGAAACTTGGTTTCTCCAAATGCCGGCTTTCTCTGGCCATTCCAAAAGGTCAGGAATATGCGGGACTCTCCTATTTTGATGGAAAAAGCATTGCCACCTCCTATCCAAAAATCCTCGGTGATTTTCTGCAATCCAAAAATATCGAAGCCGAGATCCATGTCATCAGTGGTTCAGTGGAAATAGCTCCAAGCATTGGATTGGCTGAAGGAATCTGTGACATTGTCAGTTCAGGATCCACTTTGATGATGAACGGGCTGCAGGAGGTTGAAGAGATTTTTAAATCCGAGGCCGTTCTTATCAGCCATAAAAATCTGGGGGTAGAAAAACTGTCGATTGTCGATAAATTACTTTTCAGGATGAATGCAGTTCAAACCGGGAAAAGTAATAAATATGTTTTGCTGAATGCACCCAATGATTCCCTTGAGAAGATCATTTCGATTATTCCCGGAATGAGAAGTCCGACAATTCTTCCATTGGCACAAGAGGGCTGGTCTTCAGTTCACTCTGTGCTGAGCGAAGAACAGTTCTGGGAAAACATCGAAGAGCTACGTGCCGCAGGAGCTGAAGGAATATTGGTGGTTCCTATAGAAAAAATGGTGATTTAAATAATGTCGGATGATGGTTGACCGATGTGTTAACCTCTGAGGTTTTTAAATCCCTCGCAGGGTTGAAATATAAGTGACAACTAAATTCATTACGAGACATTGGACAACCGAACCTAACAAAATCCGACATCAGTAATTTTAAAAAGAGCCAAACATGAGAACAATCATAAATCCTTCGAAATCCGAATGGAAAAAAGAACTGGCAAGGCCTGTTCAAAAGACCAAAGACATTGAAAAAATCGTCAAGCCTATCATGCGGAAAGTGAAAAGGCAGGGTGATAAGGCATTGAAAAAATTTGCCTTGGAATATGATCATGTAGAAGTCACCAATCTGCTGGCAACCCGCGAAGAAATAAAAGCCGCTAAAAATGCAATCAGCAATGAACTCAAAGATGCCATCCTTTTGGCAAAAGAAAACATAGAGAAGTTTCACGAAGCCCAGGCCGCGCCGGACCTGAAAATGGAAATAATGGAAGGTGTCACCTGCATGAGAAGAAGTGTGCCTATCCAAAAAGTGGGGCTTTATATTCCCGGCGGGACTGCACCTTTATTTTCCACCGTACTGATGCTGGGCATACCTGCTAACATAGCAGGCTGCGAAGAGATCATCCTTTGTACCCCTCCCAACAAAGAGGGTAATGTACATCCGGCCATCCTATACACCGCCGATCTGATCGGAATTGATAAAATCGTAAAAGCCGGAGGTGCCCAAGCCATTGCGGCATTGACATATGGCACTGTATCCGTTCCTAAGGTTGATAAAATTTTTGGGCCTGGAAACCAGTATGTCACTGCGGCCAAGCAACTTGCAGTCAAAAAAGGAGTGGCCATCGACATGCCCGCCGGACCGTCGGAAGTTTTGGTTTATGCAGACGAAACAGCTATACCCTCATTTGTGGCAGCTGATCTTTTATCCCAAGCGGAGCACGGTATAGACAGTCAGGTGATTCTTGTAGCTTCATCAGAAAAAGTAGCAGGTAAAATCAATAAAGAAATAGATATCCAGATAGAGCAACTTTCCCGTAAAGAAATCGCCCGAAAAGCCTTGGAGAATTCCGTAGCAGTCATCATGGCCAATCAGGATAAGGCCATTGATCTGATCAATGAATATGCACCTGAACACCTGATCATCTGCGTGGAAGATGAAGATGAGGTGGTTTCCAGAATAATCAATGCAGGATCTGTTTTCATCGGAAACTTCACCCCGGAATCCGCAGGTGATTATGCATCGGGCACCAACCATACCTTGCCTACTTATGGCTACGCCCGCAATTACAGCGGCGTTTCTTTGGACAGCTTTGTGAAGAAAATCACTTATCAGAAAATCAATGAAACAGGAATCAGAAACCTTGGTCCTGTGATTGAAACTATGGCCGCGAATGAACTGTTGGAAGCACACAAAAATGCAGTCACGATCCGTCTGAATTATTTAAAAAACCAAAAGTGATGGCATTCAATATAGAAAAATTACTTCGCCCGCACATTTCAAGATTACAGCCTTATTCTTCGGCCCGTGACGAATATTCAGGGAAATTCGGAGTATTTCTGGATGCCAATGAAAATCCTTTTGGATCAATGGCTGATGGTGACTTCAACAGGTATCCCGATCCATATCAATGGGAAATCAAAACCAGATTGGGTAAATTAAAAGGTGTTGAAACCAATCAGATCTTTTTGGGAAACGGAAGTGATGAAGCCATTGACCTGTTATTGAGAGCTTTCTGCAACCCGGGCCTGGACAATGTTATTCTTCTTCCTCCTACCTATGGCATGTATGAAGTCAGTGCAGGGATCAATGACATCCGGCTTAAAAAGGTAAATCTGACATCGGATTTTCAATTGAAAACCGATGAAATTCTGGAGGCCATAGAAGAAAAGACAAAAATTATCTTTATCTGCTCTCCAAACAATCCGAGTGGAAACAAGGTAAACCGAGATGATGTGCGAAGAATACTCGAAAATTTTGGAGGATTGGTGGTGTTGGATGAGGCTTATATCGATTTCAGTGATGAGCCAAGTTTTATTTCAGAGCTATCTGATTTTCCAAATCTCGTGGTGATGCAGACTTTTTCAAAAGCGTGGGGATTGGCTTCATTGAGATTGGGAATGGCTTTCGCTTCCTCCGAAATCATCCGAATGCTGAATCTTATCAAGCCACCTTATAACATCAGTGGATTGACTCAGGAAAAAGTATTGGAAGCATTAAATAATGCTGATCAGATCTCCAAGGTGGTTTTTGATATTTTAAAAGAAAGAAATTATCTTGAGAAGTCACTCACTAAACTTTCCTTTGTAAAAACCATTTATCCTTCAAATGCTAATTTTTTGCTAATTAAAGTGAGCGAAGCACGAAAGATATATGAATTTCTGATTTCGCAAACCATAATTATCAGGGACAGATCGCGGGTGGTATTGTGTGAAGACTGCCTTAGAATCTCTGTTGGCACCAGAAAAGAAAACGATGCACTTCTTAATGCATTACATCAATTTAAAAAACAATGAAAAAAGTTCTTTTTATAGATCGAGACGGCACCATTATCATTGAGCCACCCACTGATTTTCAGGTGGACAGTTTGGAGAAACTCGAGTTTTACCCAAAAGCGCTAAGCAACCTTCGAAAAATCGCAGAGGAAACAGACTACGAACTGGTTATGGTTACCAATCAGGATGGTTTGGGCACAGCTTCTTTTCCGGAAGAAACCTTTTGGCCTGCTCAAAACAAAATGATGAAAATGATGGAAAATGAGGGCGTTTATTTTTCTGCCGTTCATATTGACCGTTCATTTGACCATGAGCAACTGGAAACAAGAAAGCCCGGAATCGGATTGCTCGGTCAATATCTGAAAGGGGATTATGATCTTGCGAATTCCTACGTAATCGGTGACAGGAAAACAGATCTTCAGCTGGCCAAAAATCTGGGCACCAAATCAATTTTCATTGGTGACGCATCAGAAGATGCAGACTTTTCTTCCAAATCCTGGGACGAAATCTATGAGTTTCTCAGACTTCCTGGCAGAAAAGCATCAATCCAAAGAAACACCTCCGAAACAGAAATTAGCATACACCTTAATCTGGACGGAACCGGGAAATGTAACATTCAAACAGGGTTGCATTTTTTTGATCATATGCTGGAACAGCTGGGAAGGCATGGAGGTACAGACCTAAATATTCAGGTCCGGGGCGACCTTCACATAGACGAGCACCATACAATAGAAGACACGGCTTTGGCTTTGGGAGAAGCCTATCTGAATGCGTTGGGTAACAAAAAGGGGATTTACCGCTATGGATTTTTGTTGCCGATGGACGATGTATTGGCACAGGTTGCCATTGATTTTGGAGGAAGACCTTGGATAGTGTGGGAAGCAGAATTCCGCAGGGAAAAAATCGGGGAAATGCCGACCGAAATGTTTTACCATTTCTTCAAATCATTCAGCGATACCGCTAAGTGCAATGTGAACATTAAAGCTGAGGGAACAAACGAACATCACAAAATCGAAGCGATTTTCAAAGCACTTGCCAGAGCTATTAAAATGGCTGTGAAAAGAGATATTACCGCACTTAATCAATTGCCGAGTACCAAAGGAGTGCTTTGATGGGGAAACAGGCTCAAACATCCCGATAATATTGAGAGCTCATAGTGCCAACCCAAAAAAACCCACCAATGAAAAAATCTTTTTATCTTTGAGTATGAAATTAGACGAAAGACATATTTTTGAGATTAAGAGACTTTGTAAGTTAAACAAAGTGACATCGTTATCTGCATTTGGTTCTGTGACAAGGGAAGATTTTAATGATAATTCTGATATCGATTTGGTTGTTGACTTTGAAGAAAGTGATCCTTTCAAATATACTGATTTGTACTTCGACTTGAAATCTAAACTTGAAGATCTACTGAAAAGACAAGTGGACCTCATTGAAGAAAGGGGAATAAGAAACAGATTCTTTAAGAGAGAGTTAGACAAGACAAAAGTTAAAATTTATGGACTTTAGAATTCAGACCTGGCTACTCGATATTGACCAATCCATTGATGAAATATTTGAATTTTTACCAGACAGAAAAGATTTTTACGGATATAAGAAAGACCTTAAGACCAAAAAGGCAGTTGAAAGAAATCTTGAAATAATTGGAGAGGCTGTGAGAAGAATTATAGATGCTAATAATGACTTTCCAATTGAAAATGCGAGACGAATTATAAATACAAGAAACAGAATAATTCATGATTATGACAATATTTCTGATGAAGTGATTTGGACAATTGTGACAAGGGAACTTCCAAAGCTAAAAAAAGAAATAGCTGATTTACTGATTGACTAAAAGTTTTGGCCACAACATTTTGTATAAACAATAGTGGGTTTGGTGGTAATTTAAAGGTCAGTGCATTTAATAAACTTTTGTGGTGGCGGACAGGTAATCGCCCTGAAATCCTCAACTGCTCCTACACTCCCCCTCGGAAACAATTTCAAAAAGCAGGATAATTGAAAAGTTTAAGCGACGATTATTAAACTGAATTTATAACTACAAACCTGTTGCTTCAGATTACATCCTTGATTTTGGTTTCTATATCCATTCTTTTTGCATTTTTTTATTCCCAGTAAAGTCCGAAAACAAAAAGGGAAATATTATTCTTGGATTGTATAAAATAGTAAATGCCATTGGGACCATCTCTTTCTTTTATCATAATTATATCAATTTTGTTCCTACAGCAGAAATGTTGCGTATTGAAATCGGATTGTTCCTCAAGAAACCCTTACTTTTCTTATTTGTGCTATTCATCATTTAATCAGGTTTTAAACTTAAACACAAACATCTTTTACATATACTTCACTTCATAGCAAGTACCATAGTTTTATCTATCCAGTTATGATTAAGCTTTCAAGCAGAAAGATGATCAATAAAAATATCGGGACAAAAACGGGAACAAGGGCCATGCGAAGTATTGTTGATTTCCGGTATTCGATTATTCCATTGCGAATGTACATTCCACGTAATTAGGATTTTTAATCGTCATCAAATGTTAAAATCTGCAGAATACTTTTATTATTATTACTGATTGTTTAGTTTTATATACTAATATAATCATTATGAAGCGTTTACTTTTTCCTGTTCTTCTATCCGTTTTATTCCAGTCCTGCTTCGGCAGCTTTTCAGAAGGTGAAATGCATTTCCGGAAAGCAGATTATGAGAAAGCAATCAGTGAGTTTTCAAAAACGCTTTTCTTACATGTCACTGACATCAAATCCCTGCACCTACGGGCCAGATCGTACGAAGAACTGGAAGATTTCGAGAATGCTTTGTCAGATTATGAAAGGATTATTGAAATAGATCCGGAATATGCACAGGCACATGCAGGAATAGGAAAGGTTTTTTGGAAAAAAGAAGATTATAAAAATGCAGAAAAGCACCTGCTTATTGCGGCCAAACACGATGGAGAAGATTATGAGATCCTTTTTCTTTTGGGAAGAGCAATGCTGTTGAATGAAAATTACAAAAGTGCTGATGAATTTTTGCAGCTGGCAAAGGAGCTGAATCCGGAAGATTCCCGGGTTTATTTTTATCAGGGAATGGCACGATCACAAATCGGGGAAATCCTTGGAGCGGCCGGCTCTTTCAACATGTGTCTGAAATATGATCCTGATAATCTCGCCGCAAAATACAACCGTGGGCTGATGCGGATGTTGATAGGACATGCCGCATGGGCGTTGGAGGATTTCGAAGAAGTCCTGCAAGTTAAACCAGACCATGTGGAAGCCTTGGCCCGGCGCGGAGCGGCCAAGAAAATATTGAAAAATCCCGGGGCATGTCAGGATCTACAGTCAGCAGCTGACAAAGGAAGTCTTTTTGCCAGAATGAATCTGGATGATTGTTGAAACCGATTTTCTTTAAAGCTGAAGGTTAATTGAATTATTCCAACTTTTCTGAATACAAGCAATGAAAAATGATCAGCTTACAGAAGCTATTCTTTTTGAATATATCATGCCAACCCTAACTTTTCCTTAATCGCATTTTTATAATTTTCAACAGCCTTTGGATCTGTAAACAAAAACAGATAAGGCTCTATTAACTCGAGCTCCATCAGGTAGAACGCACCTTCAATCCACACCCCGTCTACTCTGGCATATAAGCAATTGCCTGCGAATTCACTGACAGGATTTTGTAGATAATCGAGGTGGTCTTTGTCAGGATGTACTTTTGTTATCCCGCCCCCAAAAAAATGCTGAACCCGAAATTCCCCTGCTTTCGGACTTTTCAATACAGCATGTGAAAACCGGTTATTGAAAAAAACATATGAATATTCTCCTGTTTGAACCACCTCTTCAATAAAAGGCTGCACCATAAAATCTTCATGTTTTAACAATGCTTCAAGCTTTGCCTTCCGGGATTTCCAGTCTGCTTTGCCCAGTTTGATTGTATTCTTGGCACCACCGCTTACCGTAGGTTTGAAAACCAGGTTTTCTGCACCAAAGGATTCAAAACTATGGGTAAGATCAACTTGATTTCCCCGTTCAAAAAAATGTGTGGGAACGATATGAAATCCTTTCTCCTGTACTTCCTTCAGATATTTTTTATCAGAATTCCAGATCACAGTTTGGATATCATTGAAGACAGGGATTCCCGTCTTTTTGATCTTGCTGCACCATGATAAAAAATCCTTATATCTGTCGAAATAGTCCCAGGGGGATTTCATGAGCAAATGGGAATACTTTTCCCAATTGACTTTCGGATCTGACCATATTTCAAAATTAAATTCGACATTAAGTTCTTTCAGAATATTTCCTAAAAGCTCATCCTCATCCAGTACGTTGGAGCTTGAATAAGAACCTCTTGCCTCATAAGTAACTACTGCTATCAGCATATTTTCAAAATTATTTACCTAAACAAATAAAACCTGATTTTAGCATTTTATGAAACTATGGATCAATAAATAATCTTTTAATTCTATTTTTGATGTTTAGTACATATGAAAAAAGAAAAGCTAGTCATAATCCCAACCTATAACGAAGTAGAAAACATTCTGGAAATGGTTTCTTCCGTAATGTTGTTGGAGGGTGATTTTGACTTGTTGATCATAGATGACAATTCACCTGACGGTACGGGAGATTTGGTAAGGGAGCTTCAAAAGGATTTTTCTGAGCGGCTTTTTTTTATTCAGAGGGCGGGAAAACAAGGATTGGGAACAGCCTATATCGAAGGATTCAAATATGCGATCCATAATGATTATCAGTACATTTTTGAAATGGATGCTGATTTTTCTCACGATCCCAAAGACCTGATCAGGTTATACAATGCCTGCGCAAAAGACGGCTACGATATGGCCATCGGATCGCGTTACATCACAGGTGTGAATGTCGTCAACTGGCCCATGGGTAGGGTTTTGATGTCTTTCTGTGCCAGCAAATATGTACAGTTTATAACAGGACTTCCGATAAAAGACACCACCGCGGGCTTTAAATGCTATACTCAAAAAGTATTGAAATCGATCCAGCTGGATAAGATTACTTTTATAGGATATGCGTTTCAGATTGAAATGAAATTCACCGCCTGGAAACTTGGATTCAAAATCATTGAGATTCCAATCATATTCACTGATCGCACAAAAGGAACTTCCAAAATGAGCAAGCACATCTTCAGGGAGGCGGTTTTGGGAGTTATTTATATCAAACTGAAAAGTTTGTTCAATAGCTATAAACCTAATCAAACCGTATCGCCTTGATGGGGCTGATATTGCTGATCAACATTGCCGGAATAAACAGCACCAAGGTCGTCACCATCAAAACCATCAAATTCATCCCGACAAAAATCGGCCAGTCCCAATAAACCGGAACATATCCCATGTAATAACTTACCGGATCAAGTGGAATGATTTTGAATGAATCCTGAAGCCACCCAAAACCCAAGCCGATGGCATTTCCGATCAGTAGCCCTTTACCAATGATCCGGATTCCGTTCCAGACAAAAATCCGTCTTACCTGACTGTTCCTGGCCCCCACCGCCTTCAGCAATCCGATCATTTGGGTACGTTCCATGATCAGTATAAATAGAATGGAAACCATATTGAAAGCTGCTACGAAAAGAATCAGACCCAAAAAGACGTAAACATTATTGTTCAGGAGACTTAACCAATCGAAGATTTCGAGGTACTTGTCTGTAACCTTAATCAACTTGAGATCATAATCCAGAATTTCATAAAGCGGATCCACCAGTTCATCCATTTCGACAGGATTGTTCACGAAGATTTCGTATCCTCCCACCTGATCTTCCGACCAACCATTGAGATTTCTGATGGTCTGAATATCCCCTATAATAATTTTGTCATCAAAATTCTCCAGGTGGGTTTCATAAAGGCCGACAATTTCAAACCGCCTGAAACGTGGGGGTTCCTGTACAAAATACATCGTCACCCGCTCCCCAACATCCAGAATCAGCTTATTGGCAATTTTTCTACTTAACAGAATTTCATTGCTGGCAGCGGAATCCGAAAACTGGATAAATCTGCCTTTGATGATTGATTCTTTAAATCTCACAGAATCAAAATCAGGCCCGACCCCTTTCATCAATACACCCTCAACTTCTTCGTCACCTTTCAGTAAACCCGGTTTGTGAGCAAAAACCTGAACATGGCTGATGTAATCTTCCTTGGGATAGTTTTTAAAGAATTCTGAATTTACAGTAGTGGGTGTTTCTTCAAATGCATTGCCCGACATGAATTTCATTGCCTGAAAATGTCCTGTAAATGAAAAAATTTTTTCGGAAATTTCATTTTGGAATCCCCCTAAAATCATAAAAGATATCAGCGAAATAGCCAATCCTATCGCCACACTCGCCACTGCAATCCGATGAATAGTACCTGTAAACCCTCCGGTGCGTTTAAAACTGATTCTTTTGGCTATAAAATAGGAAAGGTTCAATGAAGTTTATTTAATTTGGTGCAAATCTAGCGCAAAATAACATGAAGCATCTGAAATTTATATTCATCCTCACATTTTTACTCCAATCTTTCGCTTTCTGCAAAAATCCATCAAACCCTAAAGTGGATTTTATTCCCGCTCAGGAAGAGACCACATTGCCGGCTGCGGATAACCCCGAGGCTTATTTACCGCTTTTGGAAGGCAAAAGAGTCGGTGTGGTGGTGAATCAAACCAGTATTCTGAGCAGTAAGGATAAAATGCATCTTGTGGATTTTTTAATGATGGAAGGCATCGATGTAGCCAAAGTCTTTGTCCCTGAACACGGCTTCCGTGGAGATGCTGATGCGGGCGAAGTAGTGAATAACGAAATTGATAAAAGTACCGGATTGCCAATCATTTCATTGTATGGAGACAATAAAAAACCATCTGCCGAATCATTAAAAGGTCTGGATGTAATCGTCTACGACCTTCAGGATGTCGGAGTCAGATTCTATACTTATATCAGCACCTTGCATTATGTGATGGAAAGCAGCGCCGAAAACAAGTTGCCGCTGATCATTCTGGACAGACCTAATCCAAACGGTGATTATATCGACGGGCCTGTTTTGAAAAAAGGCTATGAAAGTTTCGTGGGAATGCATCCAATTCCTGTTGTGCATGGTCTCACGGTGGGTGAACTTGCCCAAATGATCAACGGAGAAGGTTGGCTCAAAGGAAAAGTGAAAAGTGAGATTACCGTCATTCCCGTATCGAACTGGGACCATTCTGAAGCCTACGGTCTTCCGGTGAAGCCCTCCCCCAACCTTCCCAATGATCTGTCCATTAGATTATATCCGTCTCTCTGTTATTTTGAAGGTACGGACGTTTCAGTTGGGCGTGGCACTTATTTTCCTTTTCAGGTTTATGGTCATCCTGATCCGAAGTTCGGGGAATTCACCTTTACTCCTGTAAGTATTGACGGAATGTCAAAGAATCCTCCCCATCAGGACAAGAAATGTTATGGGAAGGATTTTAGGGATGAATCTCCGGATCATCAGTTTACCTTACAGTATCTTTTGGAAGCCTACAGGATTTCGGATAAAAAGGAAAAATTCTTCAACGACTTTTTTGATAAACTGGCAGGGACGGATCAACTCCGGAAAGATATTCTTGCAGGCAAAACCGAATCCGAAATCAAAGCAGGTTGGCAACAGGATTTGGAAACCTATAAAAACATGAGGCAAAAATACTTGATCTATTAAATCAGCTTTGAGAGCAATTCTCCAAAACCCATTCAAATTTTATCTCATGAAAACAAATTTATTCAAATCGCTTTTTTTTACCCTGGTACTGTTTTTTGTCGTTTCTACAACCTTCGGATTTCAATCAGGAGATAATTCCCTGCTTTGGAAAATCTCCGGCAACGGTCTTCAGGAAGAATCCTATTTGTTCGGCACCATCCATATCATATGCAAATCGAAATTCAAGATGGATGACAGAATTGAAAATGCATTCAAAAACACCGACAAGCTGGCACTTGAAATCAACATGGCTGATCCGGATCTGATGTCCGAAATGCAGCAGCTTTCCATGAATCCGGGAATGAAAAACATTCAGGATGAATTTTCGGAGGAAGATGCGGCATCCATTGATGATTTTTTGAAGGACAATTATGGTGTAGGTTTAGCTCAATTGGGAATTCTGAAACCGTTCGTCTTATCTTCCATGATTATGGTGAAAAAACTGCCCTGTGATGAACAGAGTAGCTATGAAATTTTTTTTATGGAGCGGGCAAAAGAGCAGGAGAAAGAAATCGCAGGTCTTGAGACTGTGGCTTTCCAAATGGGAATATTTGATCAGATTCCACAAAAATCACTGATTGATGAACTGGCTAAAATGATCAACGAGCCTGATGGAATGGAAGAATTCGATGATATGGTGGCTGCCTATCAGAATGAGGATATCAATGCATTATATACCTTGATCACCAAAAACGAGATGTTCAGTGAATACGGGGACATACTGCTAAAAGAAAGGAATGAAAACTGGATTCCGGTTATAGAAACTATTATCAGGGAAGAAAGTACTTTTATAGCAGTCGGCGCCGGTCATCTTGGGTCCGAATCAGGAGTAATTGAGTTATTGCGAAAAGCCGGTTATACGATTGAGCCGGTGTTTTAATTTCAAACCTATCATGACAACACCACTTCACACCATTTTAGGTTCTACTGGCAATATGGGAACCGCGCTGGCCAAAGATTTAACGGCTTATACAGGTAACATTCGGTTGGTAAGCAGAAATCCCAACAGGATAAATCCCGGAGACCAAACCCTAAAAGCGGATCTGCTCAAAGAGAATGAAGTGGATGCTGCTGTCAAGGATTCAGATACTGTCTACTTGGTAGCAGGAATTACCTATAAGACCGGCCTTTGGCAAAAACAATGGCCCATAATCATGAGGAATGTAGTCAGTGCCTGTAAAAAGCATAAGGCAAAACTGGTGTTTTTTGACAACATGTATTGCTATGCCCCCGAACATGTGGGTCATCTGACTGAGGAAAGTCCTGTTGAACCCAAAAGCAGGAAAGGTAAGGTCAGGGCTGAAATTGCCCAAATAATTCTTGATGAGATGGCTGCAGGTAACCTTCAGGCAATGATAGTGCGGGCGGCTGACTTTTATGGTCCCAATGCCAAATTGAGTTTTTTAAATGAATCCATCATCAATAGAATGAAAGCCGGTAAAACTGCACAATGGTTATATAGTGGAAATAAAAAGCACTCCTTTACTTATATTCCTGATGCTGCCCGAGCAACAGCATTTCTTTCCCAACAAAAAGATGCCTGGAATCAGGTTTGGCATTTACCCACTTCCAAAGCCTATCCAACAGCTCAGGAAGCGGTTAATATTCTGGCGAAGGAGCTTGACAGAAAACCGAAACTTCAGGTTCTTCCGGGAATTGCAGTCAATATTTTAGGACTTTTTATTCCCATCTTGAAGGAGATCAAGGAACTTCGTTACCAACTGGACAGGGATTATTGTTTTGATTCGGGCAAAATCGAAAAGGCATATAATTTGAAAGCCACGGATTTTGAAGCAGGTTTGAGGAAGTGCATTTGAACCAAACAGAATAATTATCCGATTATCTTCCGGCATTTAAGAATACTTGGAAAAAAATGGGCACATAATTATATAAACTTATACTTTCATTTTGTAATTTTTTAGTTATTCTATCTTTTAAATTTACCTTTTAATATAAAAGGATTATAACATTTTGAACCGAATAAAAGCGAAAAGAAGATGAACGAAGGTCAACAAAATCAAAATCTGGAAAAATTTATTGATATGGTCTCAGATGCAAGTATCTGCATGATGATCACTGCCGAAAAAGATGCCGAGAATCTATCAGGCCGACCCATGGCAATCAACGAAGTCGAAGAAGACGGATCAATCTGGTTTTTCACCAAAGAAACATCCCATCTTACCGATGAACTTGAGGAGGACAAAAAGGTCTCTTTGGCCATCATCAGCGAAAGTAAGGACACCTATATGATGATTCATGGCAAAGCGATATTATCTGATGACAGGTCTAAAATGGAAGAACTCTGGAAGCCGATATTGAAGGCATGGTTTCCTGAAGGGTTGGATGATCCCGATATGAAATTGATCTGTGTAAAACCTGATCTTGTAGATTATTGGGACAGTGACAGCAACAAGATGGTTCAATTGATAGACATGGCCAAATCCATTATCCAGGGAAAGCAGTTTCACGGTGGTGAAAGAGGCAAAATGGATCTTTAAATTTTATGATTATCCGATAAGGCCTACCCAGGCAGGCTCAGGGATATTGCAGTCTCCTGGAGTAAGGGGAAAGATAAGGGAGGTATACAAACTTATCTTTCCGTCCCTCACCAACACCTTGCACGCAAAACGTGGAGGTTTGACTATCACAAAAAGCCGCAGAAACATTTCGTTTCTGCGGCTTTTGTTTTGTGTGTTCTTGTCAAAAACCGGATTTTGTCAAGCGTGAATATTGGGAGATTCACCGGAACAAGCTCAAAATGAATAATCCTCCCTCATAACCTGAATACATACTCTCTGTTTCGGAAAGAAATGCTTAATTTTTTATAATAAAGAAGGATTTTTTTACCACTTAAACCCACAAATGGATTTACGGGCAAACTATTTAAAGCAAAATGCGCCAGGATGGAGGTAATGAACTTAAAGTTTGAGGTTCTGAGGTAAATGCTTGAAGTTCAAAGCTGCATGTTTGAGGTTCAAAGCATCATGTTTGAAGTTCAAAGCTCCATGTTTGATTCTTTGAACTCAAAGTTTGATGTTCTAAGCTCCATATTTGGAGTTCATAACAACAAGTTTGAGGTTAAGATCTCCAAGTTTGACATTCAGAGCTCAAAATTGAGAATATGGAGCTCCAAATTTGGATTATAAAGCTCCGCCTTTGAAACGGGTCCTTTTGTTGGCAAGGTTATGAAGGTTATGGATTACCTTCAGGCCGATCCCCAATTTGTACCGCTCTTTATGGACGTTGTGGAGATGAAACAGGATTATGAGGCCGTGCGTGATTTGTTGCCTATGCTGCACATGGTCGATCAGCTGCAAAGCCTCCTGAGCGACACGGCCATGTTGGCGGGATCGGAGTCGTATGTGGCAGCGCTCACCTATTACCACTCGGTGAAAATGGCGATGAAACACAACGTGCCCGGTGCCAAATCTATTTACGAAGATCTTCGCAAGCGCTTCAACCGCACCGGCAAATGTGAAATCAAGGATGTTAAAGATGGTCCTGCCGACACAGGATAACCCCGCTGTTGAAAGTTGGAGAAGACCAATAGACGTCCATGTTCCGGCTGCGTGGGATTTTGGACACATGAATATCTCCGTCTACATAAAAATCAGGAGTTTCGATTATTAGACTTACATTGAGCACCTTATGGATATGATAGATTATAAAGAATTATTAGAACAATCTCCGGCATTGGTAGTAGTGTTGGACAACGATTTTAACATTGTAGCTGCATCAGACGAATATTTAAAGGCTACCAAAAGCGAAAGAAAAAACATTACAGGAAAAAACCTTTTCGATGTGTTTCCTGATAATCCCAAGGATATAAGTGACAATGGAGAAAGTAAAATAAGAGCCTCCTTAAACAGGGTACTTGTAACGAAGGTATCCGAGAATTTACCCGTTACAAAATACAATATTCCAAAGCCGGGCTCGCCGGATGAGTTTGAAACAAAGTATTGGAAGCCTGTACATTCACCGGTAATTGACGGGTTTAACAATGTAAAGTATATTATTCAACGGGTGGAGGATGTAACAGAAAACGAAACCTTGACAGCACAGGTGGATGTGAAGAAAAAAACACTGAAGCAGATTGAAGAAAGCAATAAACGTTTTTACAATTTGCTCATGCAATCGCCATTTGCTTTTTCGGTAATGAAAGGAAAAGAAATGGTGATTACCCTTGCCAATGATCTGATGAAAGATTTTTGGGGAAAAGGGAGGGAAGTGGAAGGTAAAACCCTGCATCAGCTTTTACCCGAACTGGAAGATCAGCCATTTCCTGCGTTGATAGACAATGTTTATACCACGGGCATTCCGCATTATGCCAACGAAATTTTTACCCAATTAAAATACAACGGCAAAATGGAGGATCGGTATTTTAATATTGTTTACCAGCCCCATTACGAAGCAGATGGTACTGTTTCGGGGGTCACCACTATTGCTTATGATGTAACAGAAATGGTACTAGCCCGCAAGAAAGTTGAAGAAAGCGAATATCGTTACCGTATGCTTATAGAAGAGTCTACCGTAGCTACTGCACTGTATGCCGGCCCCGAAATCCGGTTGCAGTACGCCAACGACATGATGCTGACTTATTGGGGAAAGGGCAAAAATATCATTGGAAAACCATTAAAGGATTTTTTGCCCGAATTAACAAGCCAGCCGTTTTCTGCGTATTTAGAGGCTGTATTTACTTCAGGAAAATCCTATACCGGGGTTGAAGAAAAAGCAGATCTCTTGGTGGATGGAAAACTGCAAACCTTCTATTTCAATTTCACATACAAAGCACTTCGGGATAAGAAAGGGGAGATCTACGGCATTCATCACATGGCAATAGATGTAACGGATCAGGTACTTGCAAAAAAAGCATTAGAAGAAAGCTTAGCCCATTTCCGTCAGCTGGCAGATCTGATGCCGGCAAAAATAAGCAATGCCGATGCTCAAGGCAATGTTACCTATTTTAATAAACACTGGCTGGATTTTTCAGGATATGATTTTGAAGCGCTAAGGGATTTTGGGTACCACAAAATCATGCATCCCGATGAGGTGGGGGAATTCCGGAAACGCCTTCAAAAAGCAGAGGAAACCGGTACTGTTTTAGAAATGGAAATGCGGTTCAGAAATAAGGAAGGCGGTTACAGATGGCATTTAAATCTTGCATCACCTGTAAAAGATGAAAATGGAAGTGTCAAAATGTGGGTGGGAAGTACCACAGATATACACGAGCAAAAAATTGTTGCGGAAAAAATAAAAGTCAGTGAAGAACGGTTTCGGCTTCTGGTACAGCAGGCACCCGTAGCCATTTGTGTAGTACGCGGAGACGATTATGTAGTAGAAACAATAAATGTGAGAATGGCTGAATTTTGGGGCAGAACAATAGAGCAGGTATTACATAAACCAATTTTTGAGGTGCTTACAGAACTGAGCGACCAAGGATTTGAGCAACTTGTGGATAATGTTTATAATACGGGCGAAAGGTTTGTTGCCCAAGAACTTCCGATTAATCTGATGCGGAATGGAAAGTTAGAAAATGCTTATGTGACATTTGTGTATGAGCCCTTACGTGATGCAGATGGTAGCATAACCGGAGTGATGGCTTTAGCGCATGAAATTACGGATCAGGTTGTGGCCCGCACGAAAATTGAAGAAAGTGAAACGAAGTTTCGTCTTTTAATGAATTCCATACCGCAAAAAATCACTAATGCAGATGCCGATGGTAAACTTCTATTCTTCAATCAACAGTGGGTAAATGATACAGGCTTGACGTTGGAAGAATTAAAAAACGGGGGATGGGAAGAATCAATTCATCCTGAAGATTTTGAACTAACTACAAATAACTGGAAACATTCGGTAAGAACAGGGGAAGCCTTTGATATGGAGTGCCGCATACAAAATAAAGAAGGTGGCTATAGGTGGCACCTGAGCAAGGTGGTACCCATCAGAGACGAAAACAAAAAAATACTCATGTGGGTGGGCAGCAATACCGATATCCATGAACAGAAAGGAGAGAAAGATGCATTGGAGAGAGCGGTCTTAGAAAGAACAAAAGAATTGGAACAGTTAAACCAAAAACTTGTTTTTCAAAACGAAGAAAAAGAAAAAAGGGCAACGGAGTTAGTGATTGCCAACAACGAACTTGCCTTTCAAAACGAAGAGAAAGAAAAAAGGGCTACAGAGTTAATGATTGCCAACAAAGAGCTTGAAGCTTTTAACTATATCTCAAGCCACGATTTGCAGGAACCCTTGCGAAAAATCCAAATGTTCTCAAACCGCATACAGGAAACAGAAAATGCTCAGTTATCAGAAACGGGGAAAGACTATTTTCTCCGGATAAATAAAGCCGCAAATCGGATGCAGACACTCATTCGGGATTTGCTGACTTACTCAAAGATTAAAGAATCCGAGCGAAAACTGGAAAAGACCGATCTTAATAAAGTTGTGGATGAGGTAAAAAATGAACTCAAAGAAACCATAATAGAAAAGGGTGCCACCGTTGAAAGCAACGATCTTTGTGAAGTGAACGTCAGCCCGTTTCATTTACGGCAGTTGATTATTAACCTTATCGGCAACGCACTGAAATTTTCCGGCCCGGATGGACCACCACATGTAATCATACGGAGTGAAAATGTGAAAGGAGACCGATTGATAAATGAACAAGTTGACCTGTCGACAGGCAAGTTGTCTCTACACAAGAACTACTGTCACATCACTGTTGCCGACAACGGAATCGGCTTCAACCCCAAATACAGAGATAAAATATTTGAATTATTCCAGCGTCTACATGGCACGGACCAATATGAAGGCACGGGCATTGGACTGGCAATCGTAAAAAAAATCGTAGAAAACCACCACGGTATCATCACCGCAACAAGCGAATTAAACAAAGGCACCACGTTTGACATCTATATTCCTGCATAGGTGACTCATCGGGAGCCGAAAAACACACACCCTAATTGATTGTGTCAATTACAGCAAGACCATTCCTCTCCCCCGGAATCAAGTCTTCTTTCTTAGGTTGCCTTTGTTTCGGCAAACCCCGATAATCAATCAACTGAATGTAAATATCCTTTTTGTTTCGGTCTTCTCTTTTCAGGATAAATCCATCCGCCAGCATTTTGGTAAAGGTTTTGTTGCTTTCGTAGAGATCGGAGGAGGGCAGGGTTTTTAGCTGAAGAAGGATGGAGCGGGCTTCCGTGAGGGTCAAATCCTGCGGCTGGTATTGGGTCAATAAAAAACGTTCCAGATCCGCTTCGATCAGTACTTCATCCAAAGAGCGGGAAATCGTCTGACCAAACTGATGGGTAAATCCTTCGTTTCCCAACAATTCTGTAAATGCATTTTCTAATTTCTCCTCGGTGAATTTCATTTCTTCGGTTCAATTTTTATTGTCCAAGAAATTGCTTTCAGCCTTTCCTGAATCATTTTTAAGGTTCCCAATACTTCTGTTTCTTGCGGTAAATCACCATACACTAAATCCTTAAAGTCACCGCTATAAATTGCTTTCAATTCCATCCAAACATTTTCCAATCATTGAAAATAAGTGCCTCATTAGGATGATGGTTAAACCATTTATTGTTGTTCCTATAACTCACCACATCATCGTTAGCTACTTTCAACAACATGTCATCAAAAGCTGCTGAATGGATAAATTCTGAAAATTCTTTCTGTTTCAAGATCTGATGCAGATCGTAGGTGTGCCTGATTTTTTTCTTTAAATCATCCATTGGATTTTCGCCATAAGAAAATCGAACCAAGCTCATTATTTTTTCGCAAATGGTTCTTATGGGTTCCAATACCAACAAGTCAAAAGGAAGCAATCCGTTTTCTTTAGCTATATCGGACTGCTTATTATCCAACATCATTTGACCAACAAATGAAATAATGCTTTTGGTGGTGTAGGGTTCGTAGTATCCCAGCCAAGTGGATTCCAATACAATACTCTGAAATGCGATGATACGATAGTTCATTGAGAATGATGTGTTCTTAATAATTGCGCTGCCATAATTTGCCATTAAATGGTATCCATCCCAATGTTTTTACCCCACGTATTTCGCTCAATTCCGAATATTTGGCAATGGTGCTGTCGGTTTCGGTGCAGAGTAAAATGCCAATGGTGGGGTTGTTGCCTTCGGGTCGCTCCAGATCGTCAAACATGCGCACGTACATATCGAGTTGCCCAATATCTTGGTGGGAAAGCTTGTTGGTTTTTAGTTCTACAATCACAAAGCATTTTAAGATGTACTTTTGGTTCAGGGTTTCATGTTTGAGGTTCAGAGGTTTCATGGGAGAGATTTCCCTTCTATAACCTAATTTCACCTGCCTATTACTTATTCCCCCTTCCTTAGGGAAAAAAAAGGATTATTGCTAAATTAGGAAATCAATGCCTTGAGAAAACATAAAACCCGATTGATCCCATGATTACACAAGAACATATCAAAACCTACCACCGGGACGGTTATATACTCGTCCCGAAGCTGTTCAGCGCCGAGGAAATTGCCTTGCTTTACAGCGTGGCAACCGACGACACCTTAACGACCAATTCCTTTGACCTGAATGATCAGGAGGGCAAAAAGACCAAATTGACCCTGTGGTTTACCGCAGGTGATGATTCCTTTGGCTTGATGTCCCGCTGTCGGCGGACGATCGAGACTGTCCAAAGCCTCTTAGGTGCGGGGGAAGTCTGTCACTTCCATTCCAAAGTTATGCAGAAGCAACCGCAGGTCGGTGGTGCATGGGAATGGCATCAGGACTATGGGTATTGGTACAAAAACGGATTTCTTTTCCCCGAAGCGATGATCTCCGTCATGGTTGCCCTGACAGACGCCACACAGGCCAACGGTTGCTTGCAGGTACTGAAGGGAACGCATAAAATGCAGCGGTTCGAGCATGATTTTATCGGGGAGCAACAAGGGGCTGACCCGGATTTTGTTCGTGAGGCAGAAAAGGTTTCGGAGCTGGTTTATTGTGAACTGACGGCGGGAGATGCCTTGTTTTTTCATCCCAACATCCTCCACCGTTCTGCACCGAATCTGTCAGATACGGCACGTTGGTCGGTTATTTCGGCTTATAACCTTTCCCATAATATCCCCTTCCGGGAAAAACATGCTTCCTGTATCACTCCGGTTCAGGTCGTAGAGGATGGGGCCCTATTGGAAAGAGGGATAAAGCAGGTGTTACAAGCGGATTTTCTGAACAAGGAAGCGGAAATCACGCTGAACGTTAAAAAGAAAGGGTAAGCCTTTGCGCAGCTTCATTTCCTTCAATAAATCATCAAATTGTTAATATACAGATTATGGTAAAAATATGCATGTTAGGCAGCGGCTTTATCGGCCGATTTTATGCCGAATCCCTGATTGGCAGGCGGGGCAGAGATCAGGTTAAGGTGATCTATGCACGACGGGAAGAAACCGCAAGACGGTTTGCAAAAGATTATGATATGGAGCATGTTACCACCGATATGGAGGAGGCGATCACGCATCCCGAAACGGATATGGTTGTCATTGCCCTGCCTAATTATTTGCACGAAGAAGCGGTGATGTTATGTGTCAAACACAGGAAAGCGGTTTTATGCACCAAACCATTGGGCAGAACCGCCGCCGAAGCCTTACGAATGACAAAGGCCTGTGAAGAAGCAGGGATATTTGCGGGCTATCTGGAAGACCTTTGCTATACTCCCAAGTTTTTGAAATCCCTGAAAAGTGTTCAGTCAGGAGCCATTGGCAGGGTGCTTTGGGCCAAGTCGAGAGAAACACATCCCGGGCCGCATTCGGATTGGTTTTGGGATATGGAAAAAGCGGGCGGTGGTGCCATTGTGGATCTGGGATGTCACTGCATTGAGATTGCCCGGAATTTTATCGGCAAAGAGGTGCTGCCTGTGGAAGTCATGTGTTGGGCGGACACACAGGTAAAACCCATTGATGCGGAAGACCATGCCATCGGTTTGGTCAAATATGAAAACGGAGCGATTGGACAGTTCGAGGTTTCCTGGACGTTCCGTGGCGGCATGGATCTCAGGGATGAGGTGATGGGCACGGAAGGAACCATTTGGATCAACTCCTTTTTGCGAACAGGTTTCGAGATGTACACCAGCGGAGCCGGAACCGATTATGTGGCCGAAAAAGCCGAAGCCACTTCAGGTTGGCAGTTCCCTGTTGGAGATGAAGCCCATGAACTGGGATATCCTGGCATGTTTACGGATATGTTTGAAGCTTTCGAAAATGACCGTCAACCCCGAGAAACCTTTTATGATGGCTATGTGGTGAATGCGATCATCGATGCCGCCTACAAATCTGCCAAAACCAAACTCTGGGAACCTGTTGAGCTGCCCGAGTGGCGAGGCAAAACAGGGTTATCCAAACCTTCGGTCTATCAGGAATACGACGAAGCCCACTGGTTTATCAAAGAAGAGGTTTTACCCAATGGAGACAAAAAAACCATTCTGAAAAACAAAGAAACGGGGAAGATTTTCACGAAATGAGCGCAATGCTTGAAGCCTATTATTGATATAATAAAGAAATATATATATCCGCTATTCTGCCAGTAGCAATTGCTTATCGAGGCAAAGGGATAGAAGACCGAAGTAGGAAGAAGCCATCAATCTAGCATTTGGCAGAGGATCCTTTGGTTATTGGCATTTACCGGTATCATTGCGGATATCCATAAAAAGAAATACACCCTACTATCCATCAAAATTTCAATCCATAAAAAAGTCATGTGAGGATTTCGGTAATAGTAATATCTTTAAAAAACCTTCTTGGATTCTATGCACCTTTCCTTTAAACCCTATCCTAACAGCACGATTGTCAAAATCGCCTTATATGGAATTTTGCCTTTTTGCTGTCTCCACGTATCTGCCCAAGATATGAGTTTCGAGGAGTTTAATCCGCCATCCACCTTGGTTGTTCCCGAGCATCCTGTTTCAAGAGCCAAATTTCCGTTTATAGACATCCACAGTCACCAATGGAATGTCAATCAGGAAACAGTGCTCCGGCTAGTTAAGGAAATGGATGAATTGAACATGGGCGTCATGGTCAACCTCAGTGGACGTGGATTTTCCAGGCAAAGTGAGGACATTGATGCCCAAGAATATATGTACTCCATGATCCGAAGGTTCAATGGAGTGGCCCCGGGCAGATTCATCGTGTTCACCAACCTCTCCTTTTCTGATTTTGGATCTGATGCATGGGTGGCGAAAGCCGTTGCCGATCTGGAGAAAGACGTGAAAAACGGCGCCAATGGATTGAAGATCTATAAGAGTCTGGGGCTATCGATAAAAGACATCCATGGAGAGCGTATTCCAATTGACCATCCTGATCTCGATCCGGTGTGGAAAAAAGCAGGGGAGCTGGGAATTCCCGTGATCATCCATTCCGGAGACCCTTCCCAGTTTTGGCAACCAATGGATGGTAATAATGAGCGTTGGCTAGAGCTGAAAATCAATCCAAACAGAAAGCGGGAAGACAACGATCCGGCGCCTTTTGCGCAACTGATGGCCGAACAACATCATGTCTTCAGAAAAAATCCTGGCACCAAGTTCATCAATGCCCATATGGGTTGGATGGCCAATGATCTGGACAAAGCAGGAGCACATTTAGACGAATTTCCGAATGTTTACTTTGGGATCGGAGCGGTAATCGCAGAATTCGGAAGGCAACCCAGAAGGGCAAAAGCATTTTTTACGAAGTATCAGGACCGGATTCTTTTCGGAAAGGACGCATACCACAAAGAAGAATTCTACACGTACTTCAGGGTTTTAGAAACTGAAGATGAGTATTTC
>JBGTDA010000010.1:0-10024 GCA_041748555.1 Rhodonellum sp. | reverse complement strand
GTTTGGAAGAGGGGTGGAGGACATGGTTGTTACCAAATGCAGCGTATCTGCCTTTTCACGGGACACTGCGGTTTTAAAATAATAATCTCCCTTATATTTCAAAAAATCCCTGTTGGTGTAATCTCTGTAATATCCGTTGGAAATAAAAAGGTCCTTGTTGCCACTGTTTGTCGCATCAAAAAACAACGCACTCCAGCTCCAGTCTGTGTTGGAAATTCCGGCGAGCTGTCCGATTTCGCTGAAATAACCATTTCCTTGGTTAAGTTGGAGCATATTGCGCATGTTTTGGTGATAAAAACCATTGTAGACCATCAAGGCATATTGTTCATAATTTTCAGGTCCATAAAGCAGTTTTTGTCTGGCATTGTCTTCGGGCAACATGTCCAAAGTAAAAATATCCATCAACCCGTCATTGTTGACGTCGGCAATGTCCAGACCCATGGAGAAATAGGAGATGTGTTGCAGCTGATCTGTCAGCCGATCAGAGAATGTTCCGTCCCCATTGTTGATATAGAGGTAGTCGGATTCGATATAATCGTTGCTTACATAAAGATCCAACCATCCATCACCGTTGATGTCTGAGGCAGCAATCCCCAAACCAAAACCCAATGCGTGGCCCTTGATCCCTGCGGATTCACTTACATCCACAAACTTCCCATTATCATTTCTGAATAGTTTGTCTCCCGCAAACGGGTGTCTGGTTTTTTTGACATCATCAAATTCAATCTCATTGATCACCTTGATATGATGATTCAGCAGGAACATGTCCAGATCACCGTCATTGTCATAATCAAAAAAGAGCGCCTGGGTGCTGTTTGAAGGGTCATCAAGCCCATAGGCTTTGGCTTCTTCTTTAAAAATTAGGTTTCCCTGATTGATGAAGAGTTCGTTTCTTTTGCTATCGGTATCTCCTTTTCCGGAATAGCATACATAAATGTCCAATAGACCGTCAGCATTGATATCAACCATTGTGACACCGGTCGTCCAGGCATTTCTTCCTTTCACGCCCGATGCTGAGGATATGTCCTTGAACTTAAAATCTCCTTGATTCAGATACAGTTTGTTGTCGGACATATTGCCCGTAAAAAATATATCATCCAAACCGTCATTATTGATGTCACCCATCGCCACACCGCCACCGTTGTAAAAATACTCATAGGTGAGAATATTGTTTTTTTCGTCTTCCTTCAGTTTGTTATTGAAGGAAATTCCTGTTTTTTTTTGAGAAAGCTGTTCAAATACATTTTCCTTGTTTTTTGCCTGAAAGGAAGTCAACAGGATAAACAAGAAAATAAGGGATGGAATACGGAGATTCATAATTTTACTCAAATGCTTCCTTCAAAATCAAAACTTGATTGCCTAAAAATAACAAGAAAATCGATTAAAGCATTCTATTCCCGATTATTGAATAATATCATCAAATATTTTTTCATTCACCACTGCTACTCCTCCCAACAAGCCAACTTCTTTACCGAGTTTGTAAAGTGAAATCCGGGTGTTTTCTCGGGATTTAGCCATGCTGTAAATATTCAAAGCCTGTTGAATAGGTGTGATCAGGTATTGGCTTGCTTCGGCAACTGATCCACCAATGATGATCAACTCAGGATTAAGCAGCTGAATCAGGATGGAAATACCACGGCCAAGGTTCAGGCCCACTTCGGAAAGTATCGTGATTGCCCGCTGATCACCTGCCAATGCTGCATCCACCACGAGATACGGTTCAATCTCACCCTCATTTTCTCTGACCATCCTACCTAAAATTGAGTCAGTATCCGTTAAAATTGCCTCTTTGGCCATTCTGACTATGGCAGTACCGGAAGCGACTGATTCCAGACATCCTTTTTTTCCACATACACAGGAAATATCCCGGGGTTCAAAAATAGGAGAGTGACTGAATTCGCCTGCAAACCCGGAAGCACCTTGGTAAATCTTTCCGTCAATCAAAATTCCCAAACCGATACCCCAGCCTATGAAAATTCCCAGAACATTCTTGAAGTTGTTTGCATTCCCGAACTTGAATTCCGCAAGCGTCATTGCCCGGGCATCATTTTCGATAAAAACCTTACGGCCTAACCTGGCTTCAAAATTTTCCACCATGTTTTTATTACCGAATTTAAGATAGGTATGGTTGATGCCATGGACTGAGTCAATCAGTCCGGGCATTGAAATGCCCACGGCGATGATCTTTTCCTGTGGAAGTTTGGATTTTTCCTTGTGTTGCTGAATAAAGTCACAGATTTTATCGAAGGTTTCTTTCTCGTTATTAAGGGTGATTTTTATGGTTTCAGGAGTGGTTAGAGCCTGATTGGAGCTGTTGTAGATTGCTGTTCGGGACCTGAACTTATTGATGTCAACAGAAATAACATAAAATGAATCTTCTGCTAATCTATACAGGTCCGGTTTTCTTCCTCCCTGAGATTCGGCCCTTCCCTGTTTTATCACCTCACCTGATGCGATCAGATCCGTTAGCAAGGAATTAACAGTCGGAAGACTTATACCAACTTCCGTACAGATTTCGCCTGCGGTGTTGCTTCCTTTGGAATAAAGGTTTTTTATAAGTTTGATCTTGTTGATGTAGTTTTTGATTTCTACTACACCTTCTTTTTTTTCAAGCGATTTTTTGGGATCGAGCAGGTTCATGTTTAAAAATTTAGAGTTCAAATAAATGTTTTTTTTAAGGAATATCAAAAATCTTCTAAAAAAAAATTAAAGATTAGGTGTCATTTTTGGATTCCTTTTTAAAAAATAGATATTATTGGAAGCTTTATTTTATAAAGGCTCCAAGATTTAAAGAAAAGAGTAACATTTGTTTCTGTCCCTTTTTTTTTATTTTTGGGCTATTAATTCTTCTTTAAAAAAACAGATTGTGATATGATTGATGAAAACTTGTTAAAATCGGCTGCATCCAAATTAGAATTGTTTGATCAGGTAAGGGATTATTTGACGCAGAAGGGTTTTGAAATTATCCGGGAAGATATGCAAAGACCATGGGGTGGATTTTTTGCCATAAATGAGAATCAGCTTATTGATTTTAAGGACATGTTTTTCCCTGAACTTGAGCTGAAGGAAGATCAGTTGAATCAAAAACTGAGTCCAAAAATCCTGATTGTAGAACCGGAGAAAAGACTATCATGGCAATACCATCACAGAAGAGCTGAGGTTTGGAAATTGGTGGCAGGTACAGGAGCCATTATCAAAAGTGATTCAGATGAAGAGGGAGCGGTACAGGATCTTATAAAAGGTGAAGTGGTGAGGTTGTTTCAGGGCGAGCGTCACCGGCTGATCGGAAAAAACACCTGGGGTTTAGTAGCAGAAATCTGGATGCATACTGATCCCAAATTGGCTTCTGATGAAGATGATATTGTCCGGGTTCAGGATGATTTTGCCAGAAAATAAAAAAAGGCCCTGTATGAGCCTTTTTGATATTTAATTGTTTCCTCTGCCTCCTGATGATCTGCTGCCAGAGGAGGACCTAGCCGGAGTGGCTGCTGATCTTGTCCTTTGGGAAGAGCTGCTTCTGACCTGCTGTCCCGAATTTCTACTCGGTGAAGCGGTGGAGCGCACGGCACTTCGGCTAGGAGAACTGTTCCTTGTTGCAGGTGCTACTCTTTGTTGCCTCGGATTTTGTTGCGCACCCACAGAACTTCTGGATCTTGTTGCCGCAGGATTCACATGCTGAGTTCTTTGTTGCGTTCTGTTTAAAGTACTTCTTTGGTTCCCTTCATTTCTTGGATTCACATGCTGAGTTCTATTGGGAACCTGAGTGTTTGGTCTGATGGTGTTTCTTTGGGTTCGACCCACTTCATTTCTACTATTTTCAAATGACCTTTGAGTTGAAGTTGAGCTTTGTACATTTCTGTTTGCTCTCGGGCTTAAGGCCTCTGAACCTGATCGTACAGCATTTCCACTTCTTGCATCACCGGAAGATACACCCGGAGCCGTTCCCCTCACTGCATTTACCGTAGAAGGAGCTGCGGATCTTGAAGTTGCGGACCGTTTATATTCTTCTGCTGTAAATGATCTTGAAGGACGTGGCTGGTTTCTTGGAGAAATCTCCCGTCTTACATCAGGTCGGTATACCGCCAATGTGTTATTCCTTAAAGATGCTCTGCCGGGTTTGCTACTGTCATCTACCTGATATACAGGTACTGATCTTCTTGTCGCCCTTTCTATATCTCTTCTATCCGGTCCTGCCACGTAAGTTCGATTATTATATACATATGTATTGTTGATCACTGTAGTTCTGTTGATCACATTTACAACATGGTAGCTAGGCACATAATACCTGTGAAAATTTCTGTGTCTAAAACGTCTTTGAGGAATAAAGACCCAATGCGCGCCAGGAATATTCATGGAAACATGGATTCCGAAGCCCGGACTCAAAGGAGCCCAGCCGTAATATCCGCCACCTGATCTCCAACTTACCCAAGCCGGTCCCCATTCGTAATCAGGTACCCAAGCCCAGCCATAGAAATCATCCCAAAACCATCTTCCATAATGAAACGGAGCCCATCCCCAATCGTAATTGGATACCCAGGTATTGCCGAAGTTGGTCATGGTCCAATAGCCGTTGGTGGAATAGGGATGGAAATCCCTCCCAACATTGGGAATCCATAGATAACCATGGGTTGGATCCGTTACCCAATCCCCATAGGGACTTAATTCATTGTAAAACACCTGGAAGTTTACCCCGTTGGGTGCTGAGGCTTCTGCTTTCTGATGCAGAACGGTTACCATTCCGATCAATAAGAGAAAACCTACCCGAAGCATCTTTATATTGTTCATTTCAGTGCGGTTAAGTTATACCTACTGATACGAAGATAAATAAAAAGAAGTTTTATGGAATTGTAAATAAAATACTAAGCTAAATCAATAAAAACGTTTTATCAAACAATATTTTTTCTGATTTTTCAATATTTTATCAAAATATTAACAAAAATTAAATAGTTTGATTTAATAAAATTAATTTTAACTGAAACAAAGTATTAAAATCCCAAGATATATTATCTTTTAAATATCTTATTTCCCTGCATTCAATTTATCTATTTTTTTTGCCATTTCTTCAGCCTCGGCCATCATTCTGTCTGATGCTGCCCTATCGGTGTGGGAGATTTTGTAAGCTCTTTCCAACAAGGTTTTATAGGAATGCTGAAGTTTTTCCAATTGTGATTTATTCTTGAATAATCCAAACATGATCTTTTTTTAATAAAAACTCCTGGGTTGGATTTGTGTTTGAATTTAATTGAAATAGTTAAACTGGACGCTTGGCTCAGGTTCTTTTTCGGGTACCACTTCATCGTCTTTGAAGTTAATAGCCTCTTCCAATCTTCCATTCAGATTATAATAGCGCCATAGCCCTTCTTTCTTTCCGTCCACCATTTGTCCTTCTGAAGCCTTCCTTCCGTTTTCGTAATAATACGTCCAGGTACCATCAGGTTTCCCATACTGATAATTGCCTTCCGATTCTTTTCGTCGATTGATGTAAAAGGTGGTTCTGGTTCCGAATCCATCTTTCAATGTGCCTTTATACAGAGTATCTGATCCATCAAAAGTATAATAATCTCCCACATTCATCAATCTGCCACTACTCCAATACTCTTCTTGGGTCAATTGTTTGTTATCATAAAACAATCCCCAGGTACCATCCTCAAATCCCAGGAAATAAGCACCCATGGACTTTAGTTGCCCGCCGTCGTAGTAATAAAACCATTGTCCGTTTTCGGCGCCCAAAGTATATTCGCCTTCGGCAATCAGGATTCCGATTTTATTAAAATATTTCCAAAGTCCTGTTTTAAGATCATTTTTATAATCTCCAATTGAATACAATTGGTTATCAGGAAAATAATTTTTCCATAATCCCTCCTTCATTCCGCCTATGTATTGACCTGTTACTGAGAGATTACCATTTGAGTGATATTCCAGATATTGACCCACAGGAACACCGAGCTCATAACTTTTTCTTTTAGCAAGATTTTTATTCGGAAAATATTCCTCCCATGTTCCCACAGGGATATCATTTTCGTACCTTTCTATTCGGGCCAACCTCCTGTTTTCATAATAATATTTCCATTCACCTGTCCGGTTTCCGTTGTTGTCATACAAAGCTTCGGATTCGATCACTTTTGTTCCGGGAAAAAATGACACCCATTTTCCGACCCGCCTTCCGTTTCTGTATTCACCTTGTTCCTGAACAAGATTTAAAAAGGAATATCGTTTAAATTCCCCTTCAGGTTGGTTGTTTTTGTAGGTTACCTCTGTGGTCAATACTCCTTCAGGGGAATATTCAAGATATGGTCCCTCCAGTTGCCCTTCTTTATAGGTTTCGACCAAAGCCAGTTGTCCGTCACTATAATAGGACATCCATCTTCCGTCTTTTTTTCCGTTCACATATTGACCTTCTTTTTTGATTTGTCGGGGATTCACATAATCAGGATTTCCAGCATTACCAAAATATTCCTTGTAAGGTCCAATGGGAATACTGTCCCTGAAGATCATTTCCATTTTCAAAGCCCCCGTTTCATCATATTCTTTGAAAGCACCGCTAAGCTTATTATCGCGGAATTCAGCTTCCACGTGTTTGGTTGCTGTGGGATGATAGCTGACAGCCGCGCCTTGCCTTTTTCCATCGGAAAAATTAATTGTCTGTATCAATCGATCGGTTTGTGGGTTATGAAACCTCCATAATCCATCCATTACCCCGTCTTTCATGATACCCGTTCCCACAAAAGTGGAGTCATTATTGTACACAGAAACTATTGGTGAGGTTTGTTGAGCGAAAGAAATATTGACAAATATGAAAAGGATGACTAATCCAAAAATATATTTCATAGGGTTTGTTTTCATTGCTATTTGATAAATACGAAATCCTTTTACGACGGTTCTAAATTAGAACAAATACCTTAAGAAGGAAAGCTTTGACCGTGATAATCAAGAAGCTTTCCGATGGTTTTTATCAGCAATTTCAGGGTTTCCGCAACACTTTCTGAAATCTCCATGGGCCTGAAAAGCTGTACATGTTGATACTCCGCAAGATGCTTACTAAGATTCCATTCTTCCTTATTCTGATCATTCATTACCATTTGGGAATAGGCCCATGGATTTCCTGTCAGACTGATAAAAAATTCCTCTTTAAGTATTTCAATTACCTTTTGGTAGTGGCGTGCGGTATGAGAACCATACAATATAAAAACATACAAACCATGACCCCACCAGTTGAGTATCCTGATATTCAATCCTGACACCGGATCAAAATCCCGGATAAGATCCAAAACCTGATAAGGGCAGTTTTCAAGTTGGTTTCCCTTGCTGGTACTACAACCTCTTGAATCTGTGTGAATTAAAGATAGTTTTTGTGCGGGAAAATGATTTCCCAATTCAGAAAACAATTGAATGAATAAATCCTTTTGATCAGATATTTTCAAAAAAAGATCCTTATCACGAAGAAGCTGTAGTTCTATTTTCTTTTCATCTTGCATGAATTCCGGGTTACCAGTTGAGGAGAGCGGAAGCCCATGTGAATCCACTTCCAAAAGCTGCAAGACAAACCAGATCACCTTCTTTAAGTCTGCCCTGCTCCCAAGCTTCACTGAGAGCAATAGGGATAGTTGCGGCAGTCGTGTTTCCGAATTTCATGATGTTGTTGAAAACCTTTTCATCGGGCAGACCTAATTTTTCCTGAATGTAATTACTGATGCGGAGATTTGCCTGATGCGGAACCAGCAGATCAATATCCGACTTATCCTTGCCGTTGGCTCTCAATGCTTCTTGAATTACCTCCTGAAAACGAACCACTGCATGTTTAAAAACAGTATTACCATTCATTCTCAAAAAAAAGCTTCCCGATTCTATCAGTTCAGGCGAAAGTCTGATTTCTCTACTGCTGCCCGGATCTTTGCAATAAAGCTCCTCGGCAAAATCACCGTCTGCATGGAGATGCGTGGATAATATGCCATTGTGGTCCTGATCCACCGCACTCAAAACAACGGCACCGGCACCATCTGCAAAAATTACCGAACTGGACCTTCCTGCATCGCTCACATCCAAAGCAGATGATTGGATCTCTGCACCAACAACAAGTATTTTTTTATACATGCCGGTTTTGATAAACTGATCTGCTACCGAGAGTGCATAAATAAATCCTGAACATGCATTTCTTATATCCAAGGCTCCTTTTCCCTGCAATCCAAGCTCCCTTTGAAGCAAAACCCCGTTTCCGGGTACAAAATAATCCGGAGTGATGGTGGCGTAAACAATGAAGTCAATATCTTCGGCTTTTAAACCGGCGCGGTCAAGTGCCATTTTGGAGGCATTGACTGACATACTTGTAACGGTGTCTTTTCCCGGGGTAAACCACCTTCTTTCTTCAATACCGGTTCTTTCCACAATCCACTCATTATTGGTATCCATCATATCGGATAAATAATCGTTGGTTATGATACGGTCAGGTACATAATGTCCCACTCCCGTAATTCTTGACTTTTTCATTCAAAGTTATTCGTTTTGGGTTTAATGAAATATTTTAGAAATGGAAGTAAACTATACCAACACCCATTTTACATTATGCAATAACAATTTAAACCAAAATAGGGAGGTAGGGTTCGCCCTGTTGAATTTTTAGTTAAAAAAGAGCATTTCAAAATCAGTTTCCCCTAAAAAAACATTCAGATCCTTCCTTGGCTTTTCAGTTTCCAATACCGCAATAATCCTGCTACTGACATCCAGCTGGGATTTGCGTATTCATAAACCTGTATAGTTTCGGGACTACAGCCTTTTTCAAGCAGTTGTTCTTTGGTGTAGGCCATAAATTCAGGAATTATTTCCTGTGGGTTTTTACCTGCGTCAAACTGCGGTTTCATCCAATTTGCCCAATCATCCAAAACTATTTCCAGATCATCCAAATGCCTGAAAATATCCCTGATTTCCCCAAAATGCGTCAGGTATATTTTCTCAGCCTTCTGTTCTATGATAATTTCAATGGAAGATTTCCATGCTTCAATATTAATATCAGGCGGAGGGCAGGGAGGAACCACCGGTCCGCGGTGTATCTTGACGCCTGCAACATCTCCTGTGAAAATTATTCCATCTATTTTCCACGCGATATGATGGACCGCATGACCGGGAGTATGTAAAGCAGTGATTTTGGTATTACCGATTTTAAAGGATTCATTATGTCCAGCTTCTACCAATAACTCTTCAGGTATGGGTTTCATTTCCCCCCAAAGTCTGTTCATGTCCGCTCCATATATCTGTGCGGCCGAATTCCATAATTTTTCAGGTGAGGCCAGATGTGGCAATCCATCCGGATGAACATATATTCCAGCTCCTTTTTCCGCCAATCTCCATGCAGCGCCGGCATGGTCAAAATGGATATGGGTCAGGAACACATGTTTGATATCTGTGAGTTGATAGCCATATTTCCTGATACCGGATTCAAGGTGAGCAAAGGTGCTGTCGGGTCCTGTTTCTATCAGAATGGGACCGGCATCTGTTTCTACCAAAAAGCTCGCAATTGCCTGGTCGGAATCCAAAAAATGTAAATCAATGATGTTGATCTGTGGCATTATCCAAATAAGGTGTAATTTCCGAACTGATCCATTGGGGAGGTTTTTTTCAATACTGATGGCATATCATTTTGAACCTGATTTACCAAAGGTGAAACCGTATAACCTTGCATTTCTCCTGCTGCATAGGTTTTCAATATATTTAACAGATCGGCTTCAGAACTGTATTTGTCCAGCCACTTTTTCTCATCTTCCTTCCTGATTATCACAGGCATCCTATCATTGATTTCCGAAACAAGGGAGTTTGGAGCAGTAGTCAGGATCAGAAATGTATGGTTGATTTTTCCGTCTACATTTTCATATTCTTCCCAAATGCCTGCAAATGAAAAAGGGCTTTCATCTATCAAGGTAAATCTGTAAGGGATTCTTGTTTTCTTTCCGATTTTTTTCCATTCATAAAAACCATCTGCAGGCACCAAACACCGGCGTTTTTGAAAAGAGGATCTTAAAGAGATTTTTTCGGT
>JBGTDA010000009.1:0-17291 GCA_041748555.1 Rhodonellum sp. | reverse complement strand
AGGAACTCGGCCTTATTGGTGGATCCCCAGATGGAGGCCCTTCTGGGTTCCATTTTGGGCTTTTTGTCATAGGGGTGCCTGACTTTGACATGGGATTTGCTCATCAGGGTTTTCTGGGCGTTGATTTCCGTTCTGGATAGCGTGGAAAGTTCATCCTGGATCACACCGAAATTCTGGCTTAAAGCGATCAGGCTGTCCTTATCCACGGAGATGTTTTCGGCATGGTAGGCCATCAATTGATCCGGGATCAGGAAACGGGTAAGTGTAGTCTTGCCGCTGTTCTGTTGTTCCTGCACAAAGATCAGGGCCTGCTTGTTGAAGAAGTCTTCCCTGAGGCAACAGGCTACACAGCGTACCAGCCATTTTTTTAACTGTACCTCGAAGCGTTCCTGGCCCTGTACCAGTATGTAAGAAGTGAATTTCCGGATATAGTCACCATGGGTGGTTTCATTCCATTTGCCCAGCTCATGTTTAAAATATTCCACGAAAGGATTGGTTTTGGGAATGAAGTCCGAACATAGGAAGGTGTTGATTTCTCCAACTGATGTGCGGTAACCGGCCTGTCGGCATTCTATGTAAAGGGTATTGGGATTGACAGGACAGTAGCTGTTTCCTTCTTTTTCTCTTGCAAAGACTTCGTTGAGTACCAGGTTATTCTTAAAGTCATATTTTGACATCAGGAATCTGATCATCCGGATGGTGGGGCTGGAAGATTTCTCGTCTATCTTCCGGATAGGGTTTTCCTCGTCCATTTTTCTGTAGGTTTGGGTTGGTAAATCCATACAGAAATGGTATATTTAACTCATTCAAAGAGGGATACCATTTCCTAATGAAATTATAGAAGGCGGATCGGGCATGATCCGCTTTTATTTTTTCCGTCCGTTTTTCTGGTGGCCGGCGTTGAGTATATCTGACTTTTTGAAATATACCCTGGTGTTGATCACCTGTTCTTTCAGGAAACCTTCCCTGCGCCAGTTGTTGATGGTGGTGCGGGAGCGTCCCAGCAGCCGCATGGCTTCGGGGATCTGTATGAGTTCGTCTTCCTGGACTTGCGGCTGTAATTGGGGGATTATTCTGGAGGCCACTTCTTCGGCAATCTCATGGATAAGCTGCCTTTTGTCGATGGGGGAAAAGATCATGTCGTTCATATCCGATTGTTGTTTGGTTTCTGGTCGAATATGGCTATAACTTGCTAGGGGTAGTTAGTGGGGTAGTACCCCAAAATTCAAAAAAGAAGCTGTAAGTGGCTTTAAGGGTATTTAAATTAAAAAAAATAGGGGTTTGGGCAAGATGTTAAGAGTGATATTTCTCAATGGGAACATCCTTCTCCAATTTAATACCATGCGAAGTTTATCGTAATGGATGTCGCCATAAATTTGGTGTTCACGCATCACCATGGCTATCAGCACTGTATTCTTTATTCTTTATTTGTATTTTTTGTCACGTATTTTATTAAAAGAGTGAAATTAATATTTAAGTAGTATCATTTGTTCTATTTCCTTCACCTTTAAGGGTAAATTTGCATCGGCAAAAATCGCTTTTACAATTTTAAGCTGATCTAGCCTTTGTTTAGAAAGCTTTTCTCCAATGCGGATTTCTTTAATTCCTTTGTTTAAATCCTTTTTGATATTATCAGGAGATGCTGCCAAAATTTCCCCCAGAACCCTATAAACCCCTTCTTTAGTAAGACTACTGGTAGGGTCAAAACAGAGCTTGTTGATAAGATGGTTAAATGATCCGGGCTCACCCAACAAAAAATCCAACGCCAGAAGCTTTTCAGTTTTGCCCAATTTATTTTCAAATGGTTCAATGGTGGCATAATCCCGTTTTGCCCGCATATTTTCATAGAAAAGTAGTGCAGCTTCCTTGTCCATAAAATCCAGGTTTTCAAATTCCCGGAAATTGGCAAGTCTTTCATTAGGGTCTACATAATTTAGAAAAATGCTGGTCTCTCGGATATTTTTAAAAGTATTCCCAATCAGGTTGTATATAATTCCTGCTGAGATTCCAGAAAAAATAATGGCCAGGGGTACCTTCATGGTCAATTCCATCTTCAAAACTGAAAGGGCTAGAAAAAGGCTAATAAATGTAATAAGAATAGGGTAAATCAAGGATAGGTAAATAAACCATTTTCTACGGCGGATAAAATGGGAAAAATCCTCAAAGTGCTGTCTGTTGTTGGAAAATATATGCCAGCCGTACCGATAGGCCAACATCCTTTCTTCTTCAGAACTGCCATCAAATAGCAGCAGGTATTCCCAGAGCTTGTAAAGCCAAAGGGACCTTTTTGGATCGAACTTTTTCATGGCTCTATGTTTGAATTTTCATATCGGGGCTCCCCAGGCTTTCTGCATCTCGTTTCTTTTTCTTTCTTCGGTCACTTTCACATACCGTTGAAAGCTTTTGTAATCGGCATGTCCGGTAATTTTCATCACCGTCTCTGCAGGAATTCCTTTTTCCAAAGAAAGGGTGGCAAAAGTTTTTCTTCCGGTGTGGGCACTGATTATTTCGTGTTTCCTGTAAATGGTTGATTGTTTGTTGGCTCCTTTGTACCTGATGATCTCAATAGAATCATCGATCCCGGCCAGTTTGCAGAGCTCCTTGACGTATTTATTGAATTTTTGATTGGAGATCATGGGAATGGGGCTGGCCAGGTCCTTGTATTTTTCCAGAATGGTTTTAGAATACTGGTTCAAAGGGACAATGGCAGGCTCCTTGGTTTTTTTGATGGTCAACCGGATTTCCATTTCCTTGATATGCTCTCTTTTCAGTTGTTGGAGATCTGAAAACCTGAAACCTGTCACACAACTAAAGCAGAAAACATCACGCACCTGGTCCAAGCGTTTGTTTGAGCTCAGTTTATAATTAAAAAGCAGGTCCAATTCCTCTTGGGTCAAGGCGATTACTTCCAACTTATCTTTCTTTATGGAAAAGTCCTTGTACCCGTCATTGACCTTGATCCCCTGCCTCTTGGCATATCCAAGAAAAGTTTTGAGCGTACTCAATTGCTTGGCAATGGTAATGTTATTCAAGGTTTTAACCTTTCCGGTAGTCTCATGTACCTCCTCCCAGCCAATCAAATGATTTTGAAAGGCCTGCATAAAGTTGTAATCAATTTTATCGAAACGGATTTTTGTCCTGCTCTTAGCCTGAAAATTCTTTAAATGCTTTTTGAGGGATTTATAGACCACCAGACTTCCCTTGACCCTCGTAAGTTCATGTTCCTGGATGTAGCGGTCTACAAAATCGTAAACGAGATTGGAGGGGTCTTCTTTTTTGGTTAATTGCTTTTTTGATTCCTTTATTTTTTCAACCAACATTTCTACACTATAGGCTATTCCTTTGGACCTATAACCTTCTTCTAATTTTCGGACTTTATTTTTTAAATCAATAAGGTCATCCTGGTACTGGATTAGGGAATGTTTGTTTGGGAGGTTGTCTCCATATTTTTTTTGGAGTTGGATTTTAAGCTTTGTAGTAAGATTTAAAATTTGCTGGCGCTCCCCGGACCAAAGTTCAGGTATCAAATTAATTCCTGTACCGACTTTTTTCCTTTGGCTTGCCAGGTGAATCAATAAGGTTAGCGGTTGTTCACCTCTTTTGTTTTCCAAATCCCGTCTTAACTCATATCTCAATGATGCTTCCATCGGCTGATTTTAAATAATGATCTCTAAATTTACAGAAAAAAAAATTCAGGGGCGAATTCAGGGGCGAAAAAGTTGATTAAATGTATTCAAAACTTATCTTTAACCAAGATCAAATATATCTATATATATGTATATATGGCATTTATGATATCTTTTGGTAAAATAGTATTGATAGGTTCGAATCCCTCCTCCTCTGCTGGATAAAATCCTAATCGATTGTAAAACAAGAGGTTAGGATTTTTCTATTTTAAAGGGGGGCCAGTAGGGGGGCTAAAAATTTTTTTTTTATCAACTGCTTTTGTTGTTTGGTGGTAATTATTGAATTCAGCTCCGTAAGTTGGGGGGATTCTTTTTTTGACCTTATAAAAGGGGCCTTAGGATTATTGTTTTGCGCACTGACCCTACTTTTCAATTCTTAGAATTCGGTTGGTGTAATTGAGTTCTCAAAACTTATTTATCACCAACAACTACATTCATTTAATAATAGGAACTTATGGTAATTTATTGTTAATACAACCCTAATGCCTTCTTAACAGCAAATTAATGCATATAGGTTACTTTTATAGCATTATAAAAATAAAAAATATCAATAAATTTTAGCCATCCAATACTTGAATTTTATGTATCCAAAATTACGATTTTCTAAAATCATCTGTGCTTCCGCATGTTTGATTTCCTGGGCTGGATTTAGTGTTATCCCATCCCATGCGTTTTCTAAAAACATTGAAAAGGAGGTGTCTTTTAATATAAAAGCTCCCTATCTAAAGGTAGTATCCGTTCTCCAACCAATTTCTGGTACGGTTACAGATGAAACAGGAGCGCCATTACCCGGTGCAACAGTTCTTGTCAAAGGAACAACAAACGGTACAGTAACAGACATTGATGGAAAATTTGTAATTGATGTCGATTCAGACGCCATTCTTGTAATTTCTTATTTGGGATATTCTCCGCAAGAGGTTTCACTGAACGGGCAATCAACAATAGTGGTCCAGTTAGACCTAGATGATTCGCAGTTGAATGAATTTGTTGTCGTTGGTTACGGTACCCAAAAAAGGTCAGATATTACCGGCGCCATTGCATCTGTTAACAGTGAGAGTTTTAACAAGGGTATGGTTACGAACCCAGGTGAACTGATGCAGGGTAAATTGGCCGGTGTCTCCATTTCAACAAACAGTGGTGAACCAGGTGCCTCACAGGATATCATCATTAGGGGTATTGGTAGTTTACGTTCCGGATCAGAGCCACTTTACGTTGTCGATGGCTTTTTGTTGGACAATGCCTCTACGGGTATTCCCACCAATCCCCTAAATTTTCTTAACCCCAACGATATTGAAAGTATCGATGTGCTTAAGGATGCCAGTGCCACAGCAGTATATGGTTCCAGGGCAGCAAATGGGGTGGTAGTAATTACCACCAAAAAAGGAAAGGGAAAACCTCAGATAAATCTTTCTCTATCTACCGCTATATCCTCAATGGCCAATAAAATAGATGTTTTCAATGCCGACGAGTTCCGTAGGGAAGTGTCGGCCACTGGAGGAAATTTGGAAGACTTTGGTGCAAATACGGATTGGCAAGATGAATTGACCCAAGTGGGTTTATCAAATAATCTCAATTTATCAATGAGCGGAGCCAGTAACGAGAATTTTTCATACTTCACCTCGTTAGGTGTTCAGGATCAGGAAGGCATCTTGAAGAACAGTAGGCTAAAACGTTATTCGGGAAAATTGAACATGAATCAAAAGGCCTTCAATGGCAGGTTAAATATCGATTATAACCTTACGGCCTCCCGCACCGAAAATTTACGCCCGAGTATTACTTCGACTATAAGTGATATGCTTAGTTTGAACCCGACGATTCCCCCATATACGAACGGCGAGCCTACCTTACTGAACACAAACGCCTTAAATCCAATTGCCAGATATGATTTATATAGTGACAATGCCATTAATAACCGTATCTTGGCGAACATTTCACCATCCTTTGAAATACTGGATGGCCTTACTTATAAGATGAATCTGGGGGTTGATTATTCGGCTACAAACAGGCACCAGCAGTACAAACCCTCCCCGTCAGTGATCAATGAGTCTAATGTTTCTGATGGATCATTGGATGCTGGCATTCATTCAAATACCAATCAACTGGTAGAGAATACGCTTACCTATATTTGGAACCGGGATGTTCACAATGTCATCTTATTGGGTGGACACTCTTTCCAACAATTTATGGATGAAACCAGGATAACTTCTTACAACGGTTTTGCAAACAACAACATTGAACCCAGATTCCAAGACCATACCAGTACAAGTGAATATCCTACTTCCGTAAATTCATCTGCCGTCAAAAACGAACTACAATCTTTCTTCGGCAGATTGAACTACACCTATGCCGATAAATACCTGTTTACGGGTACATTCCGTGCAGATGGATCCTCCAAATTTGGAGAAAATAACAAATACGGTTATTTCCCTTCTTTTGCATTAGGATGGAATATCAGCAATGAGGATTTTATGGGCAACTCGGTATTTAACAACTTAAAGTTGCGTGCAAGCTGGGGCCAAACCGGTAACCAGGAGATTCCCTCCAAGATCACAAAAGCCAGTTATTCGGAAGATAGATTATCTACAGGGGGTGGAAGTCTCAATACCTATCCCATAGATACCGATGCCACCTCATTGGATGGTTATCCATACGGAATTGTCTTTACACGTTTGGCCAACCCCAATCTTCAGTGGGAGGTTTCTTCCCAAATAGATATAGGAGTTGATTTCGCATTCTTCAATTACCGATTGACCGGTACACTGGATTATTTCAGTAAAGAGTCTTCCAATATACTTTTGGAAGTTGTTCCTGCCGATCCCGTTCAGCCCACCTCCACCTACTGGAACAATATCCCGGATATGAAAATCATTAATAATGGGGTAGAATTGGCATTGGATTTCAATAGCGAGACAACAAGGGACTTCTCCTACAATATTGGAGGTAACATTACCTTCATTCGAAACAGGGTGGAAGATTCACCCTATTCGGTCTTGGTAACTGGAGCGGCCCAAGGCTCTGGCCAAACGGGAGCAACCATTAATGGCTATATCAACAATGAGCCATTAGGGGCGTTTTATATGTTTCAGTTTGATGGGGTTGGTGCAGATGATGGCCAAAGCATATACAGGGACACCAATGGAGATGGTGAAATATTGGACGATGACCGTAGCGTAGTGGGTAGTGCGATTCCAAAGATAATCTATGGGTACTATGCCAACTTTAAATACAAAGCTTTTGACCTGAGTTTGAACTTCAATGGGGTAGAAGGAAACAAAGTCTACAACCATACGACCATGACCCTGTTCAATAAGGCATTGTTGGCCCAGTCCAACAATGCAACAGATTTTGCTGTCCAGTACCCCAGTGAATCGTTGACCAATGCCAATATCGTATCGACCCGTTATTTGGAGAATGCCTCTTTCTTAAGATTGAATAACGCCACCCTGGCCTACACCCTGGATTCTGATAAGATTGGATTGGCTGATGTCTTCCAAAATATCAGTTTTTCCCTAACAGGTCAAAATCTATTTGTACTTACAGATTATTCAGGATTTGACCCGGAAGTCAATACGGGATCGACATCAGGGGGTATACAAACCTTTGGTATTGACCGATTTACCTATCCAAGGGCAAGAACATTTTTGATCGGTCTTAATTTAACATTCTAGGAAGAAAACTAACGATTCTTAATATCAATTTGAAAAACAAACAAAATGAAAAATATACTATACAACAAAACCCTACCGATAATTGCATTTCTATTCGCATTTCTCGGTTGTACTACCTTAGAGGAAGAAGTTCTCGATGAGTCACTTACAGGAACCGGTCAGGCAGAAATTGTCAGTGGATCTCTAGCGCCAGTATATGGTTTTCTTCGGTATCAAGTCTGGTTGCATACTTCTAATTTTGGCCTTCAAGAGGTGGCCTCTGATGAAGGCATCCTTCCTTATCGAGGGGGAAGAGACTGGTATGATGGTGGCAAGTTTATTGCCGTGCATCAGCACCTTATGACCCCTGGTAACGGCTTAATAGGAGATACATGGACAAATATAACTTTGTGTTTATCAAGAGCGGTAATCGCTGCCGAAAGACTCAGCTTAGAAGCTGAAAATGGTAATTCAAGGGCCCAAGATGCTTATTACGAAATGGTAGCCATGAAGGCCTATCTTAATATGCTGGCACTTGATAATTGGGGCCTTGTTTTTAAGAAAGATAATTCTAGCGAAAGATCTGAAATTCTAAGGGGACAAGAAGCAATTGATCACATTGAAAGCGAGCTTTTGTCGGTGGTGGATGTCCTTAATAATGATAAAGGCCCGGGCAGATTAACCCAAGATGCCGTAAGGGCTTTGCTGGCACGGTTATATTTGAATGCTGCAGTATATCGCGATCCATATGGTACTCCGGACTTTACGAGTGCCGATATGGATAAGGTGATACAATATACCGGCGATATTATTTCCGGACCTTATTCATTATCTCCTGAATATTTTGATTTGTTCAGTGATGGTAACCATACCAATCCTGAACTTATCTTTGCACTTGACCAAAGGGGCATACTTCAGACCGATCATCAGCGATGGGCTTATTGGCCCATATCCGGTGACCAGATTCCAAGACCGGAATTTCCAAATACACGTGGAACGGACGCGGTAGCAGCTACCACTGATTTTTACCGGACTTGGGTGGATGCCTATGGGAATGGAGATCCTGCCGATGCTGATGCCCGTTTCTTTAAAGAAAATACGATGATACCTGAAGAGCTAAAAGACCTTACAGGGGTAACCCCACAGAATGATTCGGACCACTACTATTGTGTACCGGCCGAGGACTTCGAAATCGACAGGGGAATAATCCGTGGGATTATATGGGGCCCTCGAAAAGACGATGGAGGTAATATTTTGACTTGCGATGATGGTTCGGTAAGGATATATCCCGTTATCAACACAAGAACCAGTGGTGCCAACCTGGCTTATGTAGACCATACGCTCAGGGTAGATTTTACTGACGAAGGGAGTCTACATAACACCGGCTACCGATTTTCAAAATATCAGTTCAGTCATACCGCGCCCAATTGCTGTTCCAATAGCAGTATTGACCTGGTTTTGATCCGCTTGGGAGAGATTTATTTAATGCGCGCCGAGGCCAAGTTGAGAAATGGTGACAATGCCGGGGCTTTGGCCGATGTCAATACCTTAAGAACTTCCAGAACTGCCCGCCCTGAACAAACTCCCGATGCATTGACTTCTATTGATCTGGATGTATTGTTCCGTGAAAGTGGATTTGAGCTGTATTGGGAAGGTTTTAGAAGAAACTATCAAATACGGTTTGGTAAATACGAGGACAATTGGACAGGAAAGACTGATGGGGATGTCAACAAGAGGTTGTTCCCGATTCCTCAACGAGCAGTCGATGGCGCTTCCAGCGAAGAAGGATTTTTAGTACAAAACACAGGATACTAAACCAATATAGGATCAGAAAGATACGGCAGAAAATTTATTTCTTGCCGTATCTTTTTTCAATGCATATTCAGATGATGCAAAACAAGTTAAAAGAGTTGAACCAATAATAAAACCAACCATATGAAATCATTATACACCATATTGTTGGTGATCCTGCCCATCGTGTTTTTCAGTAGTTCAGTGCATAAAAGTTTAAAGGAAATTAAGTTAAACGAAATCCAGGTCATTGGCAGTCATAATAGTTATAAGATTGGGATTGAAAGACCATTATTCGATTATTTGTTGAAAACGAAACCTACATTGAGTGGTTTGGAGTATGAACACATTCAATTATCAGAACAATTGAATTTGGGACTGCGTGGCTTGGAGTTGGATGTTTTTTATGATCCGGAAGGAGGTTACTACTCTGATCCCAAAGGATTGGAAATAGTTAAATCTCTGGGTGCAGAACCTGAACCTTTTGACGTTGAACAAAAGTTGCAATTACCCGGACTGAAGATTTTTCACGTTCAGGAAATAGATTTTAGAAGCCATCAACTTCTTTTTAAGGATGCCTTATGGGAATTAAAAAAATGGTCTCAGGCCAATGAAGGACATACTCCAATAATAATTACCCTTAACGCCAAGGACGGCGAAATTCCAAATACCAGAAAGCCACTCCCTTTTACTGCTGAAGCTTTACAAAGTATCGATACAGAGATACGGGAAGTGTTTGAAGAAGAGCGTTTGATAACTCCGGATATGGTACGGGGCAATTTTGAAACTCTGGAGCAAGCGGTTCTCACCAATGGCTGGCCTTTATTAAACGAAGTAGAGAACCGGTTTTTGTTCGTTTTGGATGAGGGGGATAAAAAAACCAATGAATATCTGTCCGGTTTTCCAAATTCAAAAGGAGCTGTATTATTTGTAAATAAAGAAGAAGGAAATCCTAATGCTGCTTTTAGAATCATAAATGACCCTATTGGAAATTTTGAGAAGATTAAAAACTTGGTAGCATTGGGATATATGGTTCGCACACGAGCAGATGCAGATACCAAAGAAGCAAGGGAAAATGATTATGATAGGTTTGAAAAAGCCAAGGCATCCGGTGCACAAGTCATCACCACAGACTATTACCTTCCCGGTAAACTTTTTAAATCTGACTTTAAAGTTATTTTTGAAAACGGCGGTTACGAAAGAAATAATTACTAACATAGGATGGTTAAAATTATGCTAATTATTGGTTTTCGTATCGTTGGTGGCCCATGTGCGGGGTGAGTTTTTCAATGCCCGGGACCGGATTTGATTTTAAAGAATACTGAAAATGCCAACAGGCATCCCATTACTGCCGGTAACAACCTTGCAGAACCCTTGTGATCCCATCCCATCTGAAAGGGGCTAAAGGACATTGGGATTTAGAAAATTCAATTTTTCAATAATCTCAGGTAGTAATCAGGCTATTTGAATTCCATTGGTTTACAGAAATCAAACATTGAAATTCAATTCCTTTATTTCAGCTTCAAAAGCTGAATTATTTTCATTTTTTTGGTTTCATCTCACCTTGATTTCAAGATACAATCAAGAATAGTTTTAGTAATAATTATTTAACTTATTCTTATTTTTTCGATATAATATTTTAAAAAGTCAATTTTATAACAATTCAGTAACACTAAAATTTTGCTTTTAAAAAAAGCAAAAAGGTACTTTTGATGGCATTTTATCGATGCATAAACAGAAATTTAAACCATACTAAATTTATCAGCATGAAACACGCTTTACCCAAAATGGTACTATTGTTCCTACTTCTCATGATGCTCTTTGTGCAAGTCAAAGCACAAACGGAAGTCATCGCAGGTTGGACCTTTGAGTCGACAGAAGTTTCCGTACGGATATTTGCCGATCTCGGAAATGCAGGCAACACGGGCGAAAATGCTCAACTCATTAGCCCGGTAAATATCAATTTTACCTCCTATGTTCTAGGAACCGGAGGTTCGGGGACTTTTGCCAAAAATGCCAATGGCTGGCAGGAAGTTGCCGGTACTGATAAATATTGGCAAGTAAGGGTCAATGCACTTGGTTTTGAAAGTCTTGTCATCTCGAGCAAACAACAAGGCTCCAATACCGGTCCCAGAGATTTCAGGATTGATTATAGCTTGGATGGCACCAATTGGGAAGTTATTCCCGGAAGTGACATCACTGTGGGTATCAACTTCAATTCAGGAACCGTCAGCGGCTTGGCCATTCCTGCAGCAGCATCCAACCAAGAAGAGGTGTTCTTCAGGTGGATTGTTACCTCCAATACCAATGTTAATGGCGGTGAAATAGCCTCAACAGGTACCAACAGAATTGATGATATCTTAGTGAAAGGCGTGGCACTTGGAGAAGAAGTTCCTGCTCCTGAGCCAATTTCTTTGGCGTTTTGGGATTTTGAAGGAGAACCCGGCAACCAAACTTCAACCGAAGGTGATGGAAGCTTTAATATCAACGCTATTGACTTTATCAGAGGAAGTGCTATCAATCCTACAACAGCGGGCAATTCCATTAGCGGAAACAACTGGGGTACAGGAGAAAATTCCTATTTCGAATTTGGATTGACAATAGTAGAAGGCTTGGAAGCCCGATTGGAAGAATTGTTAATCGCAACAAGGTCATCCAATACCGGACCTAGAGACTTGGCCTTAAGATATAGTGTTGATAATTTTGAATCGGATTTGGCAACTTGGGCCAACTTCGGTACCAAATTCAGCAATTTAAGGCTTGATCTTTCACCCTTGCAGGCATTGACTGGTACGGTGAGGTTCAGAGTAGTAGTCACCAGCAATGTTTCAGCAAATGGAGGAACCCTTGCCCCGGGAGGAACATTACGAATAGGTAATCTTTTTGAGGCAGGAACCTTTATCCCTGTACAGCTAACAGGAACCTCGGCTGAGTCTGAAGTCATTCCTCCGGCAGAACCTGAAAAAGTCGTAGAGTGGGATTTTTCAGGTGAACCAGGAACTCAAGAATTCACTGAAGGCGCTACGCTTTTCGAAGGAATCATTGCCAAGAATTTCACAAGAGGATCAGGCTTGATTGCCAATGCAGGTAAAAACTCCATCAACTCCAGGGGCTGGAACGCTACGGAAGGTGCTTACCTCAGCTTTGGTTTTATAATTTCACCTGACAAATTGGTGGATTTGGACAAACTTCAAATCGGTTCGACTGCTTCAAATGGCGGACCTTCAACGATGGCTTTGAGGTATAGTGGAGATGATTTTGCCTCCGACCTTGCAATTTGGGAAAACACTACGGATTTCCTCAACCAGGAAATAGACTTAAGCCAGTTATCCAATCTTGCGGGAGATGTAGAATTTAGAATTGTTTCTACTTCCAATATCGCTGTCAATGGTAATCCATTGACTTCCACAGGTACATTTAGAATCACCAATTTTTTCCCAAGTAGTATTCCTGTCAATTTCTTTGGCGTGGTAAAAGAATCCGATGGTGTATTGATACCAACAGTGACTGTTGATCCAGCTGAATTGGACTTTGGTTTGGTGAGGACAGATGCCGGACCGAGCATTTTAAAATACCAATTGAATGCCGCCAATCTTGTCGGTGATGTATTGGTATCAGCAACGGCTCCTTTCGCTTTATCTTTGGATGGTGAAAACTTTACTGAAAGCCTTGAGCTTACCCCAGGTCAATTGGAAGGACCTGTTACTGTATTTGTACAGTTTGAATCTAACGAAGCAGGTGCCCGCCAAACCGTCATCAGCCATACCACCGAGGGTCGTCAGCCTGTACAGGTGATTGTAATGGCCACGGTATTTGATCCATTCAATATCACACAAAACTTCAACGAGGCTTGTGCCCAAGGCCTGCCAACAGGTTGGTCAGCGGTAAGCATAACAGGGGATCAGGAATGGGCTTGTACTACCTTCGGTAGAGCAGGAACCACTCCAACCTCCTCAATGCCGTTTGGTGTGCAGATCAATGGATTTGCAGCTGGAAGTGCAAGGCTTAACGAAGATTGGTTGATTACACCTGAATATAACCTAACCGGCTTCAATTTCCCACTACTTTCTTTCTGGAGTAGGGTGGCATTTAATGGCCCAAGATTGAAACTATTAATTTCTACCGATTACCAAGAAGGAGATCCTAATGTTGCCACTTGGACGGAATTGGATGATAGATTTGCCAATGGAGACCAGTGGACTTTCTCCGGTGAATTGGACTTGAGCGACTATTTGGACCAAACCATCAGGTTGGCATTCGTGTACAACTCTTCTCAAGAAGAAAATGCAGCGAGATGGACTTTGGATGACTTTGAATTGAGAAGCTCAGATGTACCTGCGGCTCCGTTCTTCTCCAACAATATCGGAAATGTGGATTACTTCCATTTTGGAATCATTCAGGCAGGAACGGTATCTTCTCAAACCAAAACCTTCAACTTCACCCTCAGCAATCCGGTTGCTCCTTTGAGCATCAATAATGGGCCTATAGGCGGATTTGAATTCTCCAAAGATGGAATTGAGTTCAGTTCTAACTTGACCTATCAAATTGAGGAATTGTCAGGAACGCAAACCGTGACCGTAAGATTTGCTCCGTCTTCCGAGGGAGCATTCAGTGGACCTATCACATTTGAATCCGGTGATATCAAGGTAAAAAGAGGTTACCTCAGCGGGGCTACCGTATCCAAGGACAAGACCTTTGATGTGGTCAATTGGAATGTGGAGTGGTTTGGCTCGGCTAGTAATGGGCCAAGCAACTTGGACTTGCAATTGCAAAATGTAAAAACCATCATCGAAGACTTGGATGCTGATGTATATGCTTTCCAAGAAATTACAGGTTTGGAAAAACTGGATGAGCTGATTGAATCATTAGAGGATTACGAGGGTATTGTTTCCCCTGCGGCTTCTTTGGGACCGGATAATTTCGAAGATGCACAAAAGCTTATTTTCCTTTACAAAAAATCCACTGTAGAGCCAATCACCACCAGGGTATTGCTCGAAGGGGTACAGGTTTCTGATTTGGCAAATTATCCATCTACTCCAGATAGGTTCTGGGCAAGCGGAAGACTTCCATTCTTGATGGAAGTAAAAACCAATATCGATGGGATACAGCAGAAATTTAACCTTATCAATTTCCATGCAAGGTCAAATGGTGGAGGCGAAAGTGCTGCTAACCCTAGATATGCGATGAGAAGGTATGATGTAAATGTGCTGAAAGACTCACTTGACGCTTATTACGCCAATATACCGTTGATTATTTTAGGTGATTATAATGATGATTTGGATGAAACCGTGGCCGACCAAGAGGCTCCAACAGTAAACACATCCGAAACTTCCTTTACCAACTATATCAATGACACCGAGAATTATACCCCGATCACTTTAACCTTGAGTAATGCAGGTCTACGCTCATTCCCTTCTTTCGAAAATGTGATTGACCACGTGATCATTTCCAACGAGCTCAATGACAACCGGCTTGTAAATTCAGAAAGATTGGTGGCACCATTCGACTTGATACAAAATTACCTGAATACTACCTCTGACCACCTTGCGGTCAAAACAAGGTTTGCGGTAAGTTGTGACATTGACCTTCCGATGATCATTGGTGAAAATGAGGTTTGCTTCAAATCAGGCAGTACTGAACTGCAGTTGATTGGGGGTAATTTCCTACGGGTAATATTCTGGGAAACTTCCACTGATGGCCAAAATTGGGAGATTGTAGAAGAAAGTGAAGGTGAATCTTCGCTGGATGTAAGCGAACTTTCTACTAGCAGACAATTTAGGGCTGTGGTAGAAAGCAATCTTTGCATCAGCACTACCCAAGGCTTTGAAGTGACCGTCAGAGAATTGACTGAACCTTTTATCCTGTTTGAAAACGGTAAACTAACGACTATAGAGGGAGCGTACACTTTCACATGGTTTAAAGATGGTCAAATCATACAATCCAGCACTGAAAACTCCATAAGAATAGCTGGAGCTGGTGATTACAGGGTGGTAATCAAAGATGCATTGGGTTGTGAGAGATCCTCCGAAACCATCAGGTTCCCAACCAGACCTACAACAGTAAATGTCATGGTATTCCCTAATCCTGCCAACAGACTGGTAAATATCAGCCTGAAAAATGCAGAAGGACTACACAACATAGAACTCAGAACCGCAGCAGGCGCATTGATTGCTTCTGAGCTGTCAGCTGATGGATTTGTGCAGTTTGAAGTCTCGAACTTGTCCAAAGGAATGTACCTGATTGTGATCATAGACCGGAATGGTCAGAAACAAGTCCAAAGACTGATAATCAGGTAACTTGAACCTAAAATCAAATATGAAGCTGCTCCACCTGGGGCAGCTTCTTTTATTGTGGTCCGAAGCAAAGCTTGAGCATTATTAGTATATGTAGATAAGAAAATTCAGTCAGCTGAAAAACTCTGTCTTAAAATATGGATTCAAGATCAGTGTATATGGGAATTCATAGTTTTCAAGAAGTGTGACTATATTTGGAGGACAAAAATTGCGGCAAAGCAAAAGATAATTAAGTATTGAAAGTTAATTATTCCAAACAAAACAACAAGGTGACAAAAACTTAACCGGGTTATTTTTTTGTCGATCATAATGGTGGTTATTTTGTGATGCACATAAAGCGGCGTGATACTTTTAAATAATGGAGAAGGGTATTTTTGAGAAAATGGGGGAAGCGCTTTTTCAGTTTTCAGGAATTGATATTATATAAAAAAATATTAAGTCCTGGTCACGGGTGTAATTTTGTTCTGAAAGGAAGATGAACTAGGCTAGTATCAGGCACAAATTATTATTCAAAAAATTAAAATATTGCCCTTTGAGCCTATGATGAATTTAAATTAAAAAGCCGGATCTCTGAAATCAGGATCCGGTCAGGAGTTTTGCGCTACTGTGAATAGCGCAAAACAGAAATAGGCAAATAAATACTGACACTTCAAAAGTATGAAACCTTTTTATGGATATCCGCAATGTTACCGGTAAGTGCCAAAATACAGCAGATTCTAGGCCAAAATCTAGATTGGCTTCTTCCGTCTTCGGTCTTCCAGACCATTTCCTAGGAAAACAAATGCTACTGGCAGGATAGCGTATATACATCAACCTATTTTATCAAACTGTTTGGTGTTGAAATAGTGATTCAGAAATTATTGTGTATTGGAAGTAAGGTTCTCCATAGGAAGGGACAGGTTGAGAGAAGCTTAGGATGAAGTTCCTTAGTTCACTTCACTACAGCCAGTAATTCTTTGATTACATTAATGGACCAATATTTTCATCATCCCGGTGATATATCAGCGTATAAAATTCCATTGCGTACATTAAGTTGAAGTCAAAACCATCCTCATCCACAAAATACCAAGTGCTTGGAAACTATCTAGCCAAACGGTAAAGAGCAACTTTTTTCTCCACACATTCATTGTGCAAAATTGACCTGATTTCAATGAAAGATTTCATAGCTATGGATTTTAGTCAAAACTTTGAGAATTTTGAGGAGGCGGTGCTTAATGGGAATCCAAATGTTTTTCCTGATGCTTTTGCCAAAGGCTATGCCCTCGATGGATCCACGACTCCACCTACTGATGCTACTAGATTTGGCCAGTTAGGTTAATAGCCAATATATCTTATAGAACCAGTAACACCACTATTGGTATATTCTATGACGGGGGTGAAGCAGGAAGATATAGCTATACTTATTCAGAAAGCGGAATCCGTTTTGGAGATGCAGCAAATAGGTTACTTTATGTGCCTACTGTCGCAAGTGAATTGACTTATGAAGAGTTCGCACTTGATGGTGTAACTTATTCAGCCGCGGATCAAGCCAGGATATTTGACGAATTTATTGATCAAGATCCATATTTAAGTCAAAGGAGAGGTCAGGTAGCTGAAAGAAATGGGGCAGTAAGACCTTGGGTACACCGTTTTGATCTGCGGATATTGCAGGACATGTAACTACTCAGGTTCTTTTAAGTTAACCGTTGGTTAAGTTTTTTTAAGCCCATCGCCCTTGCCTCTATACAGTGATGTGGTTTGTTTTAAATGTTCTGTAATCGGTTTTTCAGTTGTTTTTTCCACATTATTTTGTGTGTAAAAATAGTTCAAAATATTGGTTTTTATGGTCTTAACATCCAATATTCATCAAACGGTTAATGAATATTTTGGACAGC
>JBGTDA010000008.1:0-3116 GCA_041748555.1 Rhodonellum sp. | reverse complement strand
TTTCATCAGTGGAACTTTCAAAAGGGCGGGAAGGAATACCGTGCTATCCGAACCGAACGCTACACCTATGCCCGCGACCGGAAAGGTCCCTGGCTGCTATACGATGATCAGCAGGATCCTTACCAGCAGGAAAACCTTGTCAATAAAAAGCAATATGCTGACTTGCAAAGTGAGTTGGAAGCAATCTTACAGCAAAAGCTCGCGGCAGTTCATGATGATTTCCTGCCCGCGGATGAATACATGAAAAAGTGGAATTACCACTATGATTTTGAAGACAGCCTGCGCCCGGACAGTTAAAGCATGTTTAACCTTTACCTTCGGGCTACTTTTTTTAAATGTTCTTATGGGTAATGGTAATCCAGGATTTATCGAAGCCAAGTGCTTTCAGCGTTTCTTCTTTATCCAGTGATTCAGGTTTTCTAATCCTGATGATCAGGCTTTTCTCAGGAACCTCTTCAATGATGGTGAATTGCGAACCGTGAGGCTGCCAGGTAAATTTATGTTCCCCTTTGGATTTCTCGATACCTTCGAGGTTTTTGTTTTTATTCCATCTCCAGACATACAATTCGTGGTCATAACGTATGGTATCAAATTCAAACACTACTACCTCGCTTAAATCATGGGATTTAATAAGGACAACTGTTCTGAGATTTTTGAATTTTTCTCTTACGGCTGATACACGTTCATTCCAAATTTCAAGCACTAATTTCCCTACCTCATCTGGGTCTGCTTTGCTATCTATGGTTTCTTCATAGGAATAGAATGGAGAGTTCCGACCGGATATTAATCTTATCTTTTTTTGGTTGGCAGGTTTTGTAGACTTCACAGACTTAGCGCCCCATGCTGTATTGCCCAGCACAACATCATCAAGCCCAACATTGGAAGGTTTCCATTCAGCACCAATACAATGAGCAAAGATAGCTTCCCATTCTGACCCTTCAAGGTCTGGTTTACCTTTGGAGGCAAGCAAATAAATAAGCTCTTTACCCAACAAAAAGGGAAAGTCTTTCGGGAAATCGTTTAGATGAAACGGAGGCAAAGATTTATCTACTGTCCTTAGTTTGGGCGATCTTTTGTCCATCAGCGTATATCATAATTTACTTCGTACTCCCTGAGTACTGATGTCATATCCAGCGTCGTTGCTATATAAGGCAAAAGTTTCAGAATAACAGCTTCTACAAGATTTACAGGAACAGCATTGCCTGCCTGTCTTCTGGCCTGACTATCGTTAACGACAATTCTATAACTATCAGGGAATCCTTGCAGCCGAAACATCTCTCTTGGTGTCAGTCTTCTTTCTCCGTTCACTAACAGGTAATTGTAGGAAGCACCCGCCCGCAATGCACAGGAGAAAGGATAAGAACAAACATTACCGGATTTGTTTTCATGCCATACAGAAGGATTAAAAGAAGATATATGTTTCTGTTTGCGCTTCTTCTGGATATGGTCAGAAGCATAATATTTTTTATCTACTTTGCGCTCAAGTATTTCGTTCAGTGGCTTATAAGGTTTCACAGGTGTAGGAAAAGTAAACAGGATAGGTTCCTGATGCCCAACGATAATAATTCTTTCACGTTTTTGAGGTAGTCCATAGTCAAGCGCATTCAAAACAGCATATTGAACATGATAGCCTAATTCTTGTAAAACTTTGATGATAATTTTTAGTGTCTGACCTTTATTGTGTCCTACAAGCTGCTTGACATTTTCTAACACAAAAGCTTTAGGCTTTTTTTCTTTAATAATTCGGGCAATATCAAAGAATAATGTTCCTCTTACATCTTCAAAACCTTTCATCTGTCCGATGATGCTAAAGGGTTGACAAGGAAAACCTGCCAACAAGATGTCATGGTTTGGGATTTGTTTCTCATCCACCTGGGTGATGTCTCCCGCTGGTCTATGACCAAAATTAGCTTCATAACTTTCCTGACAAGAAGCATCTATATCAGAAGAAAAAACACAGGCAGGGATAAGATTATTTTCCCGGCAGGCTTGATCCATCGCTAAACGAAACCCTCCAATTCCACAGAACAGGTCTATGAACTTTATTTTCTCCATTGTATCAGGTTATTTTAAGTAAAAAGTTTGTTGTAAATTGATTTCATTTATTATAATGTTGTTCAAGAGTAGCAAACTTATAAAACATTTAATTTTGGTCTAAAATATGGAAATTAATAAAATATACAATGAAGATTGCCTGATTACCATGTCTAAGATGCCGGATGATTTTGTTGACCTGACACTGACAAGCCCTCCTTATGATGATCTGCGGTCTTATCATGGCTATGTCTTTGATTTTGAACCTATCGCAAAGGAGTTGTACAGAATTACCAAGCCGGGGGGCGTATTGGTTTGGGTAGTAAGCGATGCTACGGTGAAAGGTAGTGAGACCGGTTCTTCCTTCAAACAGGCTTTGTATTTTAAAGATTGCGGATTTAATTTGCATGATACCATGATTTATGAAAAATCAGGTATGGCTTATCCTGACTCAACAAGGTATCACCAGGTTTTTGAATATATGTTTGTTTTATCTAAGGGTGCTCCGAAAGCTACAAATTTGATAAAAGACAGAGAAAACAAATATGTGGGGACAATGGGAGGCAACAAGCGGGGCGGCCTTTGTAAAAGGGAGAAATACGGCGCAAGGTTCAACGTATGGAGATACGCCAATGGAAGAGACAACAGCTCAAAAGACAGAATTGCTTTCAAACATCCTGCTATATTTCCTGAGCAGTTGGCAGCAGATCATATTGTTACCTGGAGCCATGAAGGCGACCTGGTGTATGATTGTTTCCTTGGTAGCGGAACTACCGCAAAAATGGCGACAAAATCAAATAGAAACTGGATAGGAAGTGAAATAAGTGAAGCGTATTGCAAAATTGCTAACAGAAGAATTGAAGAGGCAATAACACAGTTACAACTGTTCTAACTTCCCCGGTTACACTTCCCGTTTTTTTTATAACCTTGTAGTTTACTGTTTTTTATACCAACCTAAAACCTTATGGCTGATTCAGATACCGGTTTCCTGCTGGGATACGATGTAGGCAGCTCTTCTGTGAAGGCAAGCCTGGTCCGGGCCGAAACGGGCGAAGTAGTTGTCTCGGCGGTCTCTCCTGCGC
>JBGTDA010000007.1:0-40873 GCA_041748555.1 Rhodonellum sp. | reverse complement strand
CGAACCGGCTATTAAAGTTTTTCTGTCAAAATGGCCAGAATGGTTTTGATACCTTCCTTGTAATTACCCAAACGGATATTTTCATTCGGGCCATGTTGATTGTTATCGGAATTAACTGTCACCACAGTCACTGCCGGTATTCCCAAAGCCTCTACAAAAGGTGAAATAGGAATAGAACCTCCACCTATCCGGATTTTTACAGGGCTTTTGCCAAAGGCGCGGTTAAAGGCCTTATCCAGCCAAACTCCCGGTTCGGAATCAAATGGCGTCCGAAAGGCCTGATAGGAGATACTTCCCTCCCACTTGATCAATTTGGGATAATTACTTCTCTCCTCTTCAGTGGGTTCACGGTCAAGAATATGATAACCCTGCTCCTCGATATGCTTTTTGATCAATGCAAACAAACGCCCGGGATCCGACTCCGGAACCAATCTGACATCAATTTCGGCCACTGCATCAGCTGGAACAATTGTTCTGGCTTCTTCTCCTACCCATCCGGAAGACATCCCCCTGACATTCAATGAAGGATACTGAATGGATTCCTGATATGTGCTTCCCACTTTGTCCGTGGTGCCTATTCCCAGCTTTTTTTTGATTTCTGCCTCATCATCAGGTACTGCATCCAGAATTTCCTTCTCTGCTGAAGTCAGTTGAATCCCATCATAAAACCCGGGAATTGTTACGCGGCCTTGGTCGTCTTTCATGGAAGCCAGCAATTGTGCCCAGCGAAATGCAGGATTAGGGGCATAGTTGCCATAGTGACCGCTGTGCTGGGCAGTTCTTGGGCCGAATACGGTCAGGGTAATCTGGGAAATACCTCTCGCACCAAAAGTAAGTGTGGGTTCATTGCTAAGGTGCCGAGGCCCATCAAAAATCAACATCATGTCCGATTGCAGTTTGTCCTTATAATCCAAAACAGCCTTAGGCAAATTGGGAGAGCCAATTTCCTCCTCAAAATCAAGAATAATCTTGATGTTGAAATTAGGCGTTTTCCTATTTTCAACCATTGCATCCCAGGCAGTGAGGAACATTGCCAATGGTCCTTTGTCGTCCGATGAAGACCGGGCAAAAATCCGCCATTCGGGATCATATTCCGAGTCCAGTCTTTCCATGGGGATGGCTTCCCATTTTCCCCCGTCACCCATTTTCTTCAATACAGGCTTATAGGGATCTTCCTGTTCCCATTTTTTCCTGTCCACAGGTTGTCCGTCCACATGGAAGTAAAATAACACCGTTTTTTGTGCTTTGGGAAACTGTTTTTGAACCAACAAGAGAGGCGTTCCCGCTGTAATCAGTTTTTCAGTTGTCCAACCTCTTTTGGTGAAATTCTCTTCACTCCATTCGATATTCGGAACCAACTCCTCGGGATCGTTTGAGTTGTTAGGAATAGATACCAGCTCATTCAGAGTAGATATCCCATCTAAAAAATGTTTGTCAGTAACAGCTTCCAGATCAAGCGCGGAATTTCTTTGACCAAAAGCGGAAAAGGAGAGGTTGATGATAAATAAAAGGAATGTTGTCTTCAGTAGGTTTTTCATCATAATAGTGGTGTTATTCTCGTTTGAAAATTTAAATCTATCCGATGGATTAAAAAAATGTTCTTTGATAATCGGCGGTAAAGTGCTCACAAAAGTTAAACGGCTTTCAGCGTTGGGGAAAATGTAAATGTTTGGATTCGATTGCACACGTGTTATTTATTCTAAAAACTTATGGTAATCAGATAAGAAATTTGGCTCCCAAATAATCCCTTGGCAATCCTGATTTAAAACTTATTGTGTTAGATTTATAGGAGATCTTTCCACTATATTGTAGAAAGCATTCCGTATTGTTTGCTTTCTACAATTTATAGAGCGAAGCAAATGTTCTGCTCAATTGAAATTAAACAATAATTATGGAAAATATTGAAGAAAAAATTCAACAACTCGAAAATGATATAACTGTCGAAAGAAGAAGGGTTTCTACAGATAGATTAGACATCTCTTTTGGAGAACTAATAAATCTTTATAAAAATAACGAATTGATTATTCGACCTGAATATCAAAGGTTATTTCGCTGGACTAATAAGCAAAAAACTGCTTTAATTGAATCAATTTTATTATCAATTCCCATCCCCCCAATATTTGTTTCAGAAGATAAAGACGGCATTTGGGAATTAATAGACGGACTTCAAAGAGTCTCAACATTTATTAGTTTTTATGGAGAGTTGCAGAAGAATATTTCAGAAATCGAATATTCTTTTCAGGACGATGAGGATGAAGAGTTAAGTCCTGAGGAAGAACAAATACGTCAAGAAAAAATTGGAAATAAATGGATTCTTGATTCAGGTGGAATTGTTGAATCACTAGAGGGGTTCAATATTGATACCTTACCAGCGAGTCTAAAAATCAATCTAAAGAGAGCAGTATGCCGTGTAGAGATTCTACGAGGAGATAGTAGTACTTCTATGAAATATGAACTTTTTAAGCGGTTAAATTCAGGTGGTTCAAAATTAAAACCGCAAGAGATTAGAAATGCTATATTTCGAGGAATAGACACAAGACTGAATGAATTATTATTAAAGCTAAGTCAAGATGCAAGATTTCAAAACCTCACCAAACTGAGTAATGCAAAGAGACAAGAATTATATGACCAAGAATTAATTTTGAGGTTCATTGCTTTTCTAAATAATGCGGAAAATGTAAATGATAATACGGAAAACTATCTGAATGACTTTATGGAATCGGCAGTTTCTAATCCAGATTTTAATTACGAAACATATGAAAATCAATTTATTGAAGTATTAGATATCTTGACAAACCTAAATGCTGATAGCACATTTAGAAATGCAAGAAATTTATTTGTACCTGCTGAATTTGAGGGAGTTACAATTGGAATTGCACAAAACATTGAGCGATTTAGGGATGATAAGGAATTACTAAGGACAAAAATTAGAGAATTAAAAGCTGATGATGACTTTAGAAGATTTTCTGGTTCCGCTTCTAACAGTAAAAGCAGAATTAGAACGAGACTAAATAGAGTTCAAGAAATTTTTAGTAACTAAAAGTTATGGTATTTGAGTTTGAAAATAAATCATTACTCCTAATCGAAGAACGCCAAGAAGTGATAAGAGAGATTGAAAGAGCTATCTTTACAAGTAGGTATGAATTAACCAGTAAACATTTTACAATTTTATCTACTAATTCAATTTCTATTCTTTATTCAATTTGGGAAGGTTTTATTCAAAAGATTTTTGGCTTATACATTGATGAAATTAATAAAGAGGAAATTGAATTATTTTCCTTTTGCGATAATTTGATTATTTTCTGCAAGGAAAGAAATTTTCGCCAATTAAAGGAATATCCCCAAAAAAGCAGAGGGAAAATATCTCTCATCAAAAAGCTAAAAGACTTTTATTCTATGGATGTTCATTTAATCCCGCGAGTAATTGATACAGAAAGCAATATAGGCTTTGAAGTGTTGAACAGACTTTTAGAGCAATTTAACATTGAAACTTATCCTGAACAATGGGGGATCTATAAATACCCTAATCCAAATTTGAAGGAAAATTTATTTCTCTTTTTAAAACTTAGAAATACGATAGCTCATGGAGGAGAACTGCTGCCCGAAGAATCTATTGACCAGAAAATGTACGAGAGATTCAAAAAATTATCATTGGATTTGATGTATGACTTGAGAGATAAGATGTTAGACAGTTTAATTAATAAAAAATATAAAAACTGAGCAGATCACGAGGCTATAATCTATGGCCGATTTGTAGGTTACGGATACTTTTTTGCTATTCACTATCTTTATCTCGGGCGGATAATAAAGTGGTTTTAATACGGCCCCAGATCATAGCCCAAACGTTACCCACAAGATAAAATACTGCTGCATATGAGGTTGATTCTGCTTCTGATTATACTTTGGAGTTGTTCACCAACGAATGCTCAAACCCAACTTACAAATAAGGATGTTGATTTTATGGGAATTTTCGGTTCTTCTGATCTAGATTCTACAACAGTTTATTGCCTGCTTGGAATGGGTTATTTTAGCGCTCCAACATCTAAAAATATTGACGAAGTTATATCAACATGGATATCCGAACATCCAAACGCAATAGTCAAACCAATATATACTTCAGGACCAACCTTTACGGATGAACCTGAATCAAAAATAACTTATTGTTGGGTAATTGATGGAACTGATAATCTTAACCTTTGGATGGTCCAACAAGGCTGTACGCATGGAATCAATATGCAGTATCCAACTAAAGAAATAAAGAAACAATTAGGAATGGATCAAACCGCACCTGAGGAAAAGAATGAAGTAATTCATGTTCAAAGTGAAGAATACGAAAAATTTATTGAATTGGCTCAACAGGCAACCAAAGTTGCACATAAAAGTAAAAGAGGTATCTGGAAGGATCAATAAATCATGTGGGTAATCAAGACGCCCCGCCAGTTTTCTCTGACGAGGTGCGCCTCTCACACCTCTGCCGATAGCTACCGGCATACGGGTCTTCCCGAGTACTCGGAGAGGTTCACTGGATTGTAGGTTGCATTTTTAGGTAATAGGAAATCATGGATTCATATCCTTTTAGTCGTGACAAATTAATTGTAGTGATCATAATCGGGCTTTGGGCTACAGCCCATCCTCCTTATCTGCCTTCCTGCTCCGGTAAAGTTGTCGGGACTGGCCCTTCGCTAAAAAGCTGACAACTTGGAGAATATGAATAATTGGATTAAGGACAACATACCCTCAAAATTTGAAGAGAAAATAAATGCCAGCCGCTAACAGCACATTTTTAAGAAATCTGTACGATACATTTCAGAATCATTTCTCCACAAATGCGATCGAATATTTACCGAACAAATACGGATCATATGGTATTAAAACTTAATAGAAAAAATATGGAACTGGACCAGTGACAAATTATTCAATAAAATAAAAACGCCCTAAAGTAAAGTAGATAGAAGAATTCCACCCCTAAACTTCTTCCGGAACCGTATCCCTCAACGCACTGCTTTCGGGACTGGCAATGATTCTGCCGATTCATTGTTATGCAGCCGATTTTAGTCCTTGAGACTGATTTTACCCTATCCGAAAAGATTTTTACGTTTCCAACCAGGCTTCTTTTCCGAAACTTTAGCATTTTTCGAGGCAGATATACAAACTTTACTGAAAATCATTTATCCTTAAAAGTATATGAAACCATGACACGGTCATTGAGCTTTTGTTCTTCGGGATTGAAAACCGGCTCTTCCCGATCGTCGGAGGCTTTTACCATCATGGCTTCCTGACGCATCATTATGGGTTGATAATTGTTGGATTGAGCACCATAGTTGACTCTATAAACACTTATTTCTCCAATGTTAAGTTGCTTTGCGATGATTTCCGCTTTCTGTTTTGCATCATCAAGGGCAAGTTCCAAAAGTTTTTGGTCATAGGATTTCTTTTGTGGTTCCGAGATGGTAAACTGGATATTGAAGCCCATATTGGCTGTAGTATGCAGCGTTTCCACAATCTTCACAAGGTCTGTATCAGGATTTTTGACAGTAACTTTTACATTTTGGCTGGCAACATAGCCGCTGTCTCTGGCAGATCCTCTAGAATAAATCCGGTTGATATTTACATAATAATTATCAACATTGAACTCATAATCCACAACTCCGGATTTTTTCAGGGCATCCTGAATGGACTTTGTTTTTTTGTTTAAGGAATTGGTGACCTCGGGAACTGACATTGCCTTTTCAGATAGATTCACATTTAATATTGCCTCGTCGGGAAGGACGCTTATCTCACTGGTACCCTCCACCTCTATGAGTTGAATAAATTGGGTTTGGGTGAAACCGGTGATGGAAAAAAACAAGAAGGGAAACGCAAAGAGTATCTTTTTCATATTTTGGTTTTTTTAGCATATCAACGGGACATTTCAAATCTCAGTCCATAAATGAAAGAAAATATTCGGAAGCCCTATAAATATTCTATAGATCAAGATAAAAGTTTAAAATCCACTTTCCACGAAAACACTACTGATTAATTTTCAGCAGCTCAAAACCTTTGAAACCAGTAATTTATCGGACAACCGAAAGCAAAAATATCAGTCCATTTTTATATATTCACTGAATCATTTTTTAAAAAGAAACCATGAATCCATCGATCCGACAAACTTTTCTTTTTCCAGTCTGTATTATTATATCCGGCTTTTTATTTTCCTGCCAAAAAGAATCCTTCAAGGAAAAAAGTGCATTTGACGTAGCCGAACCTGAAAGCAGGGGCATATCAGCTGATTCTCTTATGAGGGTCCGGCAATTTTTACAAAACGCTGTGGATGATCAATGGATTTCAGGCGCAGTGGCAATGTTGTCCATAGATGGCGATATCGTCTTTGAAGAAGCTTTTGGTTTTAACAATATTGCCCAAAAAGACAGCATGGAAACTCCGGATATCTTCCGGATAGCCTCCATGACAAAACCTATCACAACACTGGCAGTTTTGCAGTTATATGAAGCAGGGAAATTGGATTTTGACGATCCGGTCTCGAAGTTCATTCCTGAATTTGCAGACCCGCGGATTTTAGATTCTTTTAATCCAGAAGATTCTACCTATACCACAAAACCCGCTGCAAAAGAAATCACGCTCCATCACTTGCTGACACACACTTCCGGGATTGCATATAGTTTTTCTGATACCGTCTTAAACATCCTATATGGTAAAGCCGGGATTATAGAACTGACAACTTTGGAACCGGTATCGTTAGAAGAAAATATAGCTAAGCTTGCCCAAATACCTTTAGTCCATGAACCTGGAGAACGCTGGACTTATGGCTTAAGCATCGATGTACTGGGAAGGGTCATTGAAGTAGCATCGGGAATGCCATTTGACCGCTATCTGAAAGAAAATATTTTTGATCCGTTGGAAATGGACGATACCGGGTTTTATTTCGACAGCACAAATGCGGATAGGCTCACTACAATGTATAGTAATCATCCGGAAGAAAATTTAGTGCCATTCCAAGTGGACCCAACCCTGGGAATAACGGCAGATTACCCCGTCCAGGGCGCCAAGACTTACTTCTCAGGGGGCGGAGGTTTAAACTCCACCGCAAGGGATTATTTGAAGTTTTCTCAAATGTTGCTCAATGGAGGGGAATTCAATGGAACAAGATTGGTTAAGGAAGAAACGCTCAGCCATATCAGGGAAAACCGGATTGGTGAGCTAAGACTGGGATCGGATTATTTCAGCTATGGCTTTGCGGTGACTGCTCCCGACGGTGACTTGAAAAGGAGAAAAAAGCCAGGAAGATTATCCTGGGGAGGAGCTTTCCAAACCACTTTCTGGATTGACCAGGAAAGAAACGCCATTGTCATTTTACTCACCCAAACCTTTCCCTCCCATCATCAGGAGCAGTTATATGAGGGTTTTGAGCAAGGGATCAATAATTCTTATAAGGAAGATTGAAGCTAATTTGGGCTTTGCGGATCTGTTGGAAACAACACGCTTACCAATTCCTTTGCCCAGGACGGAAAAACCAAAGAAGAAAAAAATACGCAGAGAACGCAGAAAATCAGGATAAACTATCTTTTTTCCACATTAATTGAAACCATTCTCTGCGACCTTCTATGTTGAAAAACAAGCAATACGGCTAATTTTCTTACTTTTAGTTTACATTTAAGCAAAAGATATCCACCTTTACCTATTTCCCTTAAATGCCTTTTTTGTAGGGTGACAGAATTCTGTCAAGGCCGGCGCTTTTTTGCGCCGTTTTATATAGCCTTTACAGATTTCTGGAACCCGACTAACTTTGCATTTGGGCAATAGGTTGTTGCCTTCAGCTGCATTAACCTCTTTAATCAATCTTCTATCAGCGGTCGTATTGCCGCAAGGTATCTTTCATTTTAAAGAGGCGGGGGACGTAATCTTTGCGTAGCGGTCTTCCCCTATGGGTGCTGCATTCGCAATTCACCGTTTCCTCCCCCGTTAAATTTTCCGAGGCCATCCAGCTGTTGTAACATCGGGGCAAGCGCTACCCTGTTACACCAAAACACCTGTTTCATATTCCTGCCTGTGGATAAGGATATGCCTTACCCTGTTGAGCAGTTTTCTTGCTATCCTAATAATGGCTTTGTTGCCGTTCATCCTCTTGGTCAGTTCTTTATATTTTACCATCATGGCCGGATCTTTTCTGATTGAAGTCCAGGCCCCCTCTATCAGGACGCCCTTTAACTGTTTCCTTCCCCTTCTGCTCATTTTACCGGTAGCCATCCTTTCCCCGGAACAGTGCATGCTCGGTACCAGTCCGACAAAGTTGCACAGGTGGTCAAAGTGGCCGAACCTTTTTATATCGTCAAGTTCGGTCACCAACGTCATCCCACCCACAAGGCCAATACCGGGGGAACTTGTCACAAGCCCAAAGTCCTCCCTGTATCTGTCCGAACCCGAAAGTGCCCTCACCTGCCTGGTGACCAGTAAAAGCTCTTTTCTGAGCATTTCCCCAATCCTGACAAAATTACCTATCAGGTCCCTGAGGCCTTCAGGGCTGTCCGGAAGTGCTTTCAGCCAGTCTGTAAAGGGGCGAGACCAATATCTGGTTTGGTGGGAGCTGAACCTTTCGGGAACCCTGATGCCTACCTGGAAAAGAAGGGACTTGACCCTGTTCTTGTATCTGCCCACATCCTTTACTATCCTCTGCCGTTGCCGGACCAGGCCCCGGCCCATCTCCAAAACCGGATCAGGAAGATGGACACCGGAAAGCTCGCCGCTCCTCAGGCACCTGGCAAGTTTCCGGCTGTCTGCTTTGTCAGTCTTCTGGAACCGCTCTTTCTGGTTGGTGGGCACATCTGCAGCATGGATGACAATACAGTCCACCCCCAGTTCCCGGAACTTACGGCAAGTGGAAAACCCACTGAACCCGGCTTCATACACAGCCTTGTATGTGCCGCCGGGAAAATGTTTGTTGAGGTAACCTGTGAGTTTGACCGGACAGGGGGCATATGACATGGTCTTGTACTCCCCAAATTCACTGAGAATAGTGACCATCCAGCTCAGTTTATGGTAATCTATCCCGACAAAAAAGGTTTGCCCCTCGAAGGATTTTTGGTTAACTTTAATCAGTTGCATAAGCTTTTTCTTTTTAAGGTTATAATTGGACGTTATATCCTAAATTTAAGAAATTTAGCTTATGCTTCTTTTTTCAAACATAATACCTTTTTTGCTTAATGTCTGATGAAAGGTTGAGCTTCCATTTAAAAAAAATCCGCAACAGCAAAATACGCTGTCAATAGGCTGAAAAAAATTACCGCCACCAGTCCTATATTATCCTTCAAGCCTGCCACATGTTCTTTCATCAGCACTTTGTTATTGATCAAAAGGAAGACCGGAATAGCGACCGCAGGAAGAATAAATGCCTGAAAAGCCTGTGAGAAAACCATTAACATCGGGGGTCGGGTTTCCATAAACTGCATGCCAAACCCAAACATAATCCCTACAAAACCAAATATCCGATACATGGGTGAGCGGATATCTCTTGGCTGTCCCGTATAATCACTGATCAACCAGGGAGCTATCAGGATGATAGGGAATATGGTCGATATCCCTGCACCGACAATTCCCAATATCAGGATGAAGGCTGCAATTTTGCCCCCTATCGGTTCAAACAATGTAATCATCTCCACTGTATTGTCCAGCTTCATCCCCATCACATGAAGGGTCCCTGCCGATACCGCCATAATAATGACACTTAACACAAACATCAAGGTTGCTGAAACCATGGCGTCTTTATTTTCATTTTTTAGATTCTGAATTTTCCACCCCTTTTCCACCACGACCGTGCTTCTGATTATAAAAACCGCTGCGGAACAGGTTGTGCCGGCTATGGCCGCGATGAGCTGCAGAACGCCCTGCTCATTGGGTATAGAAGGAGAAAGCCCTCCCACAATGGTGGAAATACTTGGATTGACCAGGAAAAAAACAAGCACGAATGATCCGACCATCAGGGCCACAAAAAATATCAATACTTTTTCAAACACCTTATAACTACCAAACCAGAACAATAAATAAAGCAAGATGACTAATACGGCCGTTATCCAAAAAGTGCCGAAACCCTTCCCTCCCAGCAACAGCCTGGATCCTTCCTGTATCAAGTCGGCAATGATGCCGAATATACCCATCAACGCCATAATCTCCCCTATTACCAAGGCTACAATGATGTAGATGGCAAGCAAAGCACCGTTTTTTATCTTGTGTTTGATGTTAAACAAGGCCGTATTGCCTGTTACCAAGGTTGTCTTCCCATAGGCTACCATCAATACGTAGGTAAAAATACATGACAAAGCCAAAGCCCAAGTCAAGGTCATGCCATACTCTGCACCAACTTTAGCCATGGTAGTGATGCTGCCTGTTCCGATGTTATAGCCTATCAAAAAAAGTCCGGGACCTATTAAACTCACGGCCAGAATAATCTTTTTTAGGAATACATTTTCTTTCATAATTGGGGTTTATTGTTTCTCATAAGGCATCAGTTGCCTCTATTTGGGTAATGAATAGGGAAGATAGTACATCCCCCTGAAAAAATTGAACTCATAACCTTTGAATAGCACACCGGGAATGGGGAATCGGTTTATTTCAGGCTGTTTTTGGGTAAGTATTTCAACCAGCCGAAATTTCAAGTAGATAAAGGAATTTTTTCTAATGACTCATCAGTAAAAAGTTGGCTACAGCAAGATCATTTTAAGGGATCAGGGAACTAGGGAGTAGTGGTTGGCAGGTTAACTTTGATCGATTTCCAAATAAGCTTATTATGGATGGGTTTTATCTTATTAATGATTTTCCCAAAGAATTTTCATCTTTTGTTTTTCCAGATTCTTGGATGTCTACTTGTATGGGTAACCCCAAAAATAATAATTGAATTATTTGATTCTTCTATCTTGTAGTGAACCTGATATGGGAACCTGCCTACCAATCTGTTTCTTATATCCCGGTAACTCACTTGGAAATGAAGAGGATGCTTTTTGATATAATTCAGGCTTGTTTTGAAAGCTTCATAAAACCGTTTTCCCAAACCTGGTTCTTCTTTGTTATACCACTCAATGATTTCCTTTATATCCAACTTGGCTTCTGGAAGAAGTTTGATTTTATAGCTCACAGATTCTTTTCAAGATCTTTCATAACCTGATCCCAATCCAATAACTTACCGGGATCCTTTTCAAAGGAAGCTATCCGCTCATCCAATATAGCTTTATGAGCATCGCTCAACCCTCCCTCATGTTGCTTTTTAAAAGTATGTAACTGTTCCAGAATTTTTCGGTCCTTAAGCTCTGTAAGCCAGTGGATAAGATCGATTTTAATTGATTCAATTTCCATTTTAGTTATTTTTAATCTTTCAATAAAGTTAACGAATTTTATCTTCAGGTATATTTACTTTTTTCAACTATCAGGATGGAAACGCCTCCCCCAAAAAACCTCATAAAATTGAAGTGCATATTCAAAATGAAGAAAAAATAGGTTTAAAGGTCATAACGTCAGCTCTTTCTGTCTTTAGAACTAATAAATTCCCACCACCATTTCAAAATCATCCAGCTGCGGCACCGTAACCTCCACCCAGCCATTTGACTGTTTGAAATCAAGGGAAGTGCCTGCCCGCATCAGCATTATTTCCCTGATGGGTTTGACAGACTTGAAGCGGATTTTGGTGTTGTAGATCGGGACGGGTGCACCCAAAGTGGCCCCAACCTGACCGCTGTGGTTGATCAGGCCCAGCCATTCGAAGGCCCCGTTGCGATTGGCCAAATGCGTGATTTCTACCAATGCCGGCCCATCCGTTACAAGGGTCCTTTCTATATCCAGCAGCTTATCCAGTGCGGCTTCAAAAAGGATCTTGTGCATATAATGGCCCTTTAGATGGTATTGGGCTCCCAGCTGCCAAGGGATAAAAGCTGATTTCCCTTTACCGTAGGCATGGCTGATGACACCGGGATAATCGGTCAGATTCTCCGGGGTGTAATAGGATTTCTCAGGTGGGCCAAACATGGTCTCTGGCATGAATTTCATCAGAGTCTGTACTCCACTTTTGGCCTGGACCTTCAAAAAATCGGAATACATCATCATGATGCTGAAATCCTTAAACGCTTCTTCACCAAGGGCAACTTTATCCGCATCCGAAATTTTTAAATAGGTTGATTTGGCCTGTTGAAAAGGTTCATAACTCGGTTCCACCGCAAGCGATTGGAGCCTCAGGCTGGTCATGGGGCTGCCAAAGGCATCTTTGGTGGCGGTGAAGCCTGTTGTCAGGAGTTTGCCTCCGTTTTCCACATAGCCGTCAATCAGGGTGACAAGTTCATCATCCATGTTGACCACGTTGCCGAGTATGATGGCTTCATAATCTTCCAGTTTCCGCGGAACCCTTTCCGTTCCCAACACCGCCGGATCAATGATGTCATACATGATGTGTGATTCAGTCAGCAATTTGATCAGACCCTTATATTCATCTCCCTGTCCCCTGATCAAGGCGATTTTGTTGACCGCCTGAAGGTTGGTAAACAATTTCTCGTTGGTTTTGTGGAAACCATATAAATCCTGAAGGGTTGGGATAAATACGCGGTCTTCGTAATTGACCAGGGTGCCGATCACTACAAATCCCAGAGGTGCCCCGTTCAGCATGTTTTCCAGCATCCAGACTTTGGCCAGATTTGGAGAAGTGCCCACGTGCCGGTAACCGATGGCCTGAAAATAAATAAGCAGGTTACCCGGCGACCGGTCGGTATAGGAACCCAGCACGCGCTTAGTATTGTCGGTGGCCGAGTAATTCCATTCATAACCGGAATGGATGTCCGAACTTGATTCGCTGGCAATCATATCCACTCCCGCATCGGAATAGGTATTGATCATGATGGCCGAATCCAAATCTTTAATATGATCCCCGATTTCCTTGAACAGCTTTTCAGAGGTTGACTTTTTAAAGGCATTGTACTCCCTGAAAACCGGGTCATTCATATCCTCTTTTTTAGGCAAAGCATACCCCGTGGAATCCCGGAATTTCTGTTTGCAGTTTTCGCAATGGCAGATCCCGTAATAATTGCCGCTGTAATCGGAGGTCTGATAGCCGATCATATTAAAAAACACACCGTCAAGCGGGTATTTGTTGATGGCTTCCTTCAGGATTTCCTTGCCGTATTCCTGCTGATAGCCACCATTTGGACAGGTATGCACTTGCCCGTTATAATTCACATTTTTCCCCTCGGCAGAAACATACAGCCATTCCGGTTTTTGGGCTGCCAAAGTTTCGTTGATCTTGCTGAAATCAAAGCGGCCAATAACCCTGATGTCCTTTGCATGGAGGCCAAAAATAATATCACCTACCAAATCCCCTTTCATGTTGGGGTTTTTGTATTGAAAAGGGAGTTGTGTTGGATAATTGGCCACGATTCCGCCGACATTGAGCAAAACAATGTTGGCCGAAGCATCCACCATGGATTGGACATAGGCTTCCACATCCATACCCGCATCTATTTCCCTTAGATTGGTCTGCACCAGCCTGTACGGGGCCCTGTTCCACCAGGTTGAATCGTAGCTTCCTGGGTCAAGGGTAGTCAGGTCTGTGGACTGTCCAATTGCTATTTTTTGGAAACAGCAAAAGAGGAGAACTGTGAGGGAAGCGACGGTGATGTTTTTCATGGTTTTGGAAAAGTCATTTGATGACTGTAAAGATAAATTATACATAATTAACTGAAACGCTTCCAAAAATCATATGACTAGTGGACGTTTAAGCTCTCGGATGACACAGTAGTTAATTCTTTAATATACTTCTGACACCCAAGTCATCCTATGACATGTCTAAAGGAATGATCTACGGTTTAAAATCCAAAGCAATGATCTCATGATCGAGCACTGTGGGAACGGATACCATTACCGAACCGGCCTTGATCTCATATTTTGGCTTTGCCTCTCCCAGCAACAAACGCACACCGGAAACGGTGACTCCTGATGGGATTTTGATTTCTACCTGGGCTTCCACCGGGAACAAATCCCGCATGGGGCCTTTCATCATCATTGGGTTGGTCAGGTTGACCAAGTGGACCGTCATCGAGTTTTTCTGACGCCAAACTGTGACATCCATTATCCCTTGGGTTTGCACATCTACAAGAGGTTCTTCGTTCAGAGCCCAGCGAATGGTGTTTTGAAGCAGCTTGCCATGGTCGGGGGCCAACAGCTGCCAAAAGGATCTGTCCAGATCCCCGGGAAAATAAGCAACCCGGCCTTTCCCTATTTCGCGTAGATAGACTTCCCGGGTATCCGGTTGGGGAACCCTTTGGTAAACATCCTCCATGGGAAGATCAGGATAAGTGGGAATCAGGGTCACCGGGCTGGGAAAATCGGTTTTGGGTTTCACCAGCACCCGATGTATGGCATTGATGATTTTATGAGAATCTTCCAATCCTTTTACGATTGGATGAAACTGATTTGCGGAGCCTTCTTCTCTGATTCTCAAATAACTGTTCCGCATCGGGCCTTCAACCCCATTTTCGAAGGAAACCCCAAAAAGATCCGACAGACCAAAATTGGTCCTTGGCTTGGCCTCTTCATCGTATAATGAGGTTTCAAAAGTAGCCAACAGACTCCCCCCACCTTCCACAAACTTACGCAGCTGCCCGCATTGGCTATCCGAAAGTGCTGCGATGTTGGGTAGGATCAAAAGTTTAAAGGGCTTAAGATGCCCGGCATCCAGCAGTTGATCATTGACCATTTCAAAAGGCATCCGGTCTTCCACCAAAGCATGGTACATCCCCAGGGCATGTTCATTGCTTCTTTCCTGCCAGGCTTTGCCACCGTATTTTCTGTTCGTCTGCTCGCTATAAACCATCCCTATCCGGGCCATTGGTGCAGTGTTTCGCAGGTATTGCTCACTTTTATGATAACCTTGATACATTTTTTCCACTGCGGGCATCCAGCGTTTATCATCGATCACCCCACCGAATTTCACAAAACAGGGTTTCATGCCGTTGGCAACACCCTCAGCAACCCAGACCCTGATTTCAGCCTCATTTTGTACGGAATCCTTCCAGCGGAATTCTTCCTCAAGGCCGACGGTAAAAATACCGATCAGTGGTTTCATACCCAATGCGGCTCTCAACTCCTTTGCCCCTTTCCCATTCGTCCAGGGCGGGATCAATCCCCGCCGCGCCTGTTGGTCTGCAAAAAAGAAATCCGAGTGCTTCCCGGTCAGCAGTCTGTCGGGAAAACCATTGGGGATAAAACGGGCCGTAGATTTTTCCTTCCGGATTCCTGCATCCCATAAAAACCACAATTCCTGTAAACGGTCTCTTTCCCAGGCCAGCCATTTTTGGTAGGTAGGATCCAGCCGCTCAGTTTTCATCGGAAGGTCATTCCCTGAAGCTGCTTTAAAGTTTTTCTGACAGTGTTGGCAATAGCAAACTCCATGACCATACCAGCGGTTGGAAAAAATGGCTTCGGGCTGGAAACGTTGCATAATCTCCTGATTGACCTGGGTCATGAAATCAAAATTATAGGGACCCAAGGCACAGGTGACCCAAAGCTCCGGATTTGCCCAGTGCCTTCTTTTTTGACCATCGGCGGTTACTGCGATGTAATCGGGATGCGCATCGGCCATATTTTGCCTGGTCGCATGTGGGTCGGTCCGGAGGATCACCTGCATATCCAGCTTCCGGCACTCCTTCACCAAATAGCCTAAGGTATCCGAATCCCCCATCCAGGGACTTTGATGATGAAAGGGAATATTTGTCGGATAAAAGGCAACAATGCCACCGGCACTCAGCAGCACCCCATCAGCATAGATCCGTTTGAAATAATCCAGCCAAAAGTCCGGATCATAATTTCCGGGATCATTTTCAACAAAAGCAAGCTGTGCCCAGCGCATGGACTTGTCAAACCAGGGTTCATCTTCAAATGGCTTCATCATGGTGGCTAGAGAAGGGGTTCCTGTTACTGCTAAGGTTCCGCCGATAAGTGAGGTGGTTTTCATGAAGTTTCTTCTGTTCATGGTTTTGGGTTTGAATGTTGATAGAAACCTTTGGGGTTTTTGAAACCCCGAAGGTTTGGTCTGTAATGAAAGATTTAGTGTTTCGGAACAACTTTTGGTCTGAAATGAAACCTTCGAGGTTTAAAAAAAAACCTCAAAGGTTATGTCAGAATATCATGGACTACTTTGCCGTGGACATCGGTAAGACGGAAGTTTCGGCCCTGAAATTCATAAGTCAGTTTTTCATGGTCAAAACCCAATTGGTGAAGGATGGTGGCATGGAGATCATGTACATGAATCCTGTCTTTAATGCCATAATAACCTATTTCATCCGTTTCTCCATAGCTGAAGCCTTTTTTGATGCCCGCACCTGCCATCCACATGGTAAAGGCCTCAAGATGATGATCGCGTCCATCATAACCTTCTCCGGTTCTGGATTCCATCATGGGTGTACGGCCAAATTCACCACCCCAGACTACAAGCGTTTCCTCTAACAATCCCCGCTGCTTCAGGTCATGGATCAATGCTGTCATCGGCCTATCAATTGCTTTGCAGGAATTTCTCATTCCTTCTCCCACGCCGTTACCCGGCCCTACCCCATGGGTATCCCAACGGTTGTCGTAAAGTTGGACAAAACGGACTCCTTTTTCCACCAGTTTTCTGGCCAACAGACAGTTGTTGGCAAAAGAGGATTCACCGGGTTCAGTGCCGTACATTTCATGAATATAGGCAGGTTCATTTCTTATATCCATCACCTCGGGAACTGTTGCCTGCATCTTAAAGGCCAGTTCATATTGGGAAATCCTGGAAAGAATTTCCGGATCGCCGATATTTTCATACTCCAACTGATTGATCTCATTGATGATTTCAATGGATCTTTTTCTTAAATGACCGTCAATCTTTTCCGGATTGGAAAGAAAAAGGACCGGTTCACCTTTTGATCGACATTGTATTCCCTGATAAACGGTAGGTAAAAAACCGCTTCCCCAAGCACTTTTCCCGGCACTGATGGCTCCCCCACCGGAGGTCAGCACCACGAATCCGGGTAGATTTTCATTTTCAGAACCCAGACCATATACCGTCCAGGAACCCAGACTGGGCTTGCCCAAGCGCACACTGCCCGTTTGCATCAGCAACTGTGCCGGGGCATGGTTAAATTCATCGGTATGCATGGCCTTTAAAAGCGTCACCTCATCAATGATATTGGAAAAATGGGGCAGGTAATCCGAAACCTGTATGCCTGAAGCTCCGGCTTGCGAAAAATTAGACTGTGGACCCAATAATTTCGGTATCCCTTTAATAAATGCAAAGTTTTTTCCTTCCATCAGGGACTTGGGCGTAGCCTTTCCGTCCAGTTTCAACAATTCGGGTTTATAATCGAAGAGCTCCAGATGCGATGGTCCCCCTGCCATGTGCAGAAATATGACGTTTTTGGCTTTAGGAACAAAATGGGGAATGCCTCTGACAAATCCTTCCATGGACTTCATCTCCTTCTCATCTGATAAGAATCCTTTGCCACAGCCCATTAAAGACCCCAAGGCCAGTGCACCCAGTCCAGAACTGCATTTCTTCAGGAAATGGCGTCTGCTGTTGTAAGCGGCTCTTCGAAATAGGGCTTCTTCTACGATATTCATTTTATCTCCTGGTTACAAATTCATTCAAATTGAACATGACATTGGCGACCAAGGCCAAGGCGGCAAGCTGGGGGTCTTCTCCATGTTTTAAAAGCTTCTCTGTTCCCTTTTCATGCTGATAATAGGCAAGGCTCTCCTGATATAAACCGATCAGAAGATCGATTTTATCCTTGTGAGGGGAAGCAGCCGTAATCATTTGCAGCTTTTCAGCGATACCTTTCTCTATATCTTCCGGATATTCCTTTTTGATTCTTATGGCCAAAGCTTCCGCGGCTTCCACAAAGGCCGGATCGTTGAGCAGCACCAGGGCCTGAAGCGGGGTATTGGTGCGGATCCTTCTCGAGCTGCAGACTTCTCTGGAGGGACTGTCGAAAGCCATTGCCGAAGGATAGGCATTGGTCCGCTTCCAGTATGTATAAACTGCTCTTCGGTATCTGTCCTCCCCCTTGCTTTCATCCCAAAACCTTCCGTTAAAGCTGATGATATTTTCCGGCTGGTAAGGCATGACACTGGGGCCGCCGATCCCGGGATTTAGCAATCCGCTGACAGCCAAAGCTTGATCCCTGATCATCTCGGCAGAAAGCCTTGTCCGGGACCCCCGGGAAAGGTATTTGTTATAAGGGTCTTTATTTAATAGATCTTCGTTGACCTTCGAACTTTGCTGATAGGTGGCGGACATCATGATCTCCTTGAGAAAGGATTTGATATGCCATTGATGTTTGTCCCGGAACTTTACAGCCAGCCAATCCAAGAGTTCCGGATGAGTCGGTGGGATCCCCTGGCTACCAAAATCCTCCATGGTTTCCACAAGTCCATACCCAAAGAGTTGCTCCCACAATCTGTTGACAAATACCCTGGCGGTCAATGGGTTTTCTTTCCCCACAAGCCATCTGGCAAAGGAAAGCCTGTCCACCTTTTCCCCGGGAATTTTACCAAATGAAGCCGGAATCCCGGGCTGTACTTCCCGGGTGGGATTTCTCCAGTCCCCACGGTCAAACATCCGGGTTTTCCTGCTTTTGTGGGGAGGAAGTTCCCTCAGGATTGGGGTTTGCCGGGCTTCTATTTCTTCCAGCATCTTAATTTTCTGAAGCACCTCACTATCCATTTTTTGGTATAAAGGATTCTTTTCGTGATAAAAAACCCAGTCCAACCGCAAGAGATCCTGGGCATAGTTCTGGTCCTTTCGGAAATAATAATATACATCATGAACCCCATCAACAGGGCTTATTGCTGTTTTAGTTGTTATCCATTTTTCAGGTTTATTGTCTGGAAATCCCTTAGCCGTCCTTTCCAGTTTTATTTCACCGATCTTGGGGCCTAACGGTTCATCCAGCCGGATTTCAAGAATGGCGCCGTGCAGAGAAGCATATCCAAATGAAATGGCTTCAACTTCCCTAAAATCAATTTCCTCAAACATTATCCAGGAGCTGTCCTGTATCTGCCAGACCGATTTTTGGTCATGTGCCACCAATTCTATCGAGGTACTTTTGTCCTGAAATTCCTCCGCTCCTGTTTTTCTGTAGCCGAGTCCATTCAGCAAGGACTCTTTTCTGTCATTCAGCAAATGATTATTCTCCCTTGTGAAGGAAGGAGCTGCTTTGGCTTGCAGCCAATTCACTATGCTTTTGACCTGCTCTTCATCCCCGCCTTCAAAAGTCAAAACCTTGGGTTGTTCATTGTAAAGATCTTTATCTGCCGTATTGTTAAAAATAGCCATGCTTTGATAGAATTCCTCATGGGTAATGGGATCATAGGGATGACTGTGGCATTGGACACAGGCCATGGTTGTGCCCTGCCAAACCTCATAAGTAGTCCCCACTCTTTCCAAAACAGCCGCCACCCTGAATTCTTCATCCTGCGTACCCCCTTCATCATTGGCCATTGTGTTGCGGTGGAAAGCTGTAGCGATCAACTGGGATTCGGTCGGATCGGGCAACAGGTCCCCAGCAAGTTGCTCGATGGTAAACTGGTCGAAAGGCATATCCTTGTTGATCGCATCGATCACCCAGTCCCGGTATTTCCAGATTTCCCGGTGAAGGTCTTTTTCATAACCTTTGGAATCCGCATACCGGGCAAGATCCAGCCACATGGATGCCCATTTTTCCCCGAACCGGGGAGATTCCAGGAGTTGATCCACCACTTTTTCAAAGGCATTGTCAGTCTTGTCATCCAGAAAATCCTTATAGTTTTCCAGGCTTGGAGGAAGACCGGTCAGATCCAGATAAACCCTTCTCAGAAGCAGTTCCTTTCCGGCTTTGGGGGAAGGCTGCAGATCCATTTTCTCCAGATGGCTAAAAATAAATAGGTCAATTCCATTTTGGGCTTTATCCAAAAAAACTGTCCCAGGTGGGACAATGGCTGTATCGGGAGAAATAAACGCCCAGTGTTTTTCCCATTTCGCCCCTTGGTCAATCCAATCCGAAATCAACCGGATTTCCTTTTCGCTCAGGGGATCCTTGTCCAGCGGCATCCGCAGGTCCTTGTCCCAGTGAGTCAGCCGTTTGATCATTTCACTCTTTTTGCTGTTGCCGGGAACAATTGCCAACTTTCCGGACTCGGTGGGGGCTTTGGCTTCTTCTTCAAAAAGCATACTGAAGCCACCGGATTGCTTGACACCGCCATGGCAGGAGATGCATTTGGTATTGATGATCGGCCTGATATCCCTGTTATAACTTATTTCCCCGGGCTTATCAACGGTCAAAACTGTGATCAAAACAAGCAACACAACAGAAGAAAGAATAAGCGCCAATTTCTTTTGTACCTGCATATTGTCCTAGTATTCCCAATTATCAAAATAAAACCCGGATTCAAATCCTGTGGTGTCCTGCATTCTGATAAAGTTAATCAAAACCAGTTCTTTTATTGCATCTATTATGCTTCCATTCTTTTTGGAATGTTGCAAGCGGAAAGCGGGATCTATATTTGGAAGTAGGGAAAATATTGGGAAGCTTTGGCAGTTGCCGAAGCCGGGTGAAAAAGTCTGCCCTCAGGCATCCATCGCCTCAGGCTTCGGATAACCGGGAACTTTTATCAAGGAAATTTAATGTTGTCAAGATCATCATAATCCTTGGGTCTTTTTGATGCCTGCTTAGCCTTGATTAGGTCTTCTTTGGAAAGTGTTCGAATCGGAACCCCCTTTTCTATAAAAAACTTAGAATTGTTTATTGCTATCCCAAACTCAAGACCTTTGACTTTTAACATCACATCAATGGCGGCCGGAGATCTTCCAAAAGTGTAAACATCCCATTCTGGATGATTAATAAAGTTTTCTTCAGTCATATCAAAAACCGGCATTCCAAATTCCGCAAAGGCTTTTTCTATTTTTTTATAATTTTCAACCGATCTCTTGACCCAAATATCCATATCTCCAGTAGTTCTGGGATAGCCATGCAGAATGACCGAAAAGCCTCCTACCAAGATATACTCCACTTCATTTTTATTGAAGGCTTGAATAAATTCCAAAAAGTCTGAGGGGAAATTATTGCCCATCATTTCCGGCTTCTTACACTGAATACAGTCTTATCCATTTTTTGGGGGGTGTCAATCGGGTAACCATAGGCAAGGCTATTTAAATAAGCAGCTATTTCCAACAGTTCCTGGGTGGTTTTATTCTGATAAATTTCGCCGTAGTGAATTTTTTTTGAAAGTGATGATGCCTGAAAAGCTGTTCTGTCCAACTTAAATTCCATAAATTTTTAAATTTTACATGAAGTTAGCCAATTTGGTTAAAAAATGGAAATCGAATAGACAGGTCAAATATCAAAATGATCCCGTGCATTGGTTAAATCTATTCACCAACCGATTTTCTTCCCTCCGTCATTAATGCTGAAACCCTCAGCAGTATAGACTTTGTCATTCCCGAAAATTTTGATAGTTTTTTTAAACAAAAATATGTATTGGTTTATAATATTCAGCTCTGGCAAAATTTGTAAGACTTCGGAGACCAGATAAATTATCCTTTCCTGGGTCTGTGTCCCCACAGATCAAGCGCTTTCCCCCATTGCTATTTTTAAAATCTCTACTTTTGCTCCCTTGCAAGTTTTAAAGAATGAAGAAGGAAAAAGAATCAGGCGAATCAGTGACGATCACTCAGGAACAAATCGATCAGTGTATTGCAATTTTGGAAAAACTGAATTCAGATACCAACCGGATTTTTGATATACCGAAGGAAAGAAGAACGGCATTGCTGTTGGCTGCCGGACGATTTTCCCGCCCAGGAAAAGAAGAATTGGCCAAGCGTAAAAAAGGCGCCAAAAAAGCCAATCGAAAGAAAATCGCCTCCAGGGATATTCAAGCCCGCAATGCTACGGGAATTCGTAGTGCACGGGAAGCATCCATTTTTATCGCTCCGCCAATGTTGGAATTGAAAGGAGACGAAGCAGAAAAAGCCGTTATCCTGGAAACTCACCGGGAATGCTATGTCTGCAAGACTTCGTACAATAGATTACACCATTTCTATGACACGATGTGTCCCGAGTGCGGTGATTTCAATTATGCCAAGCGGTTCCAAACTTCGGATCTTACCGGACAAGTTGCCTTAGTGACCGGGTCGCGGTTGAAAATCGGTAACCACATCACGCTGATGATGTTGAGAGCGGGAGCGACCGTGATTGCCACTACCCGATTTCCTGTGGATTCGGCCTTTCGCTATGCAAAAGAGCCCGATTTTGAAGACTGGGGATATCGGCTGAAAATCCACGGTTTGGACCTGAGACATATTCCGAGTGTTGAAATATTCTGCAATTTCATCGAGCAGCAATACGATCGGTTGGATATCCTGATCAACAATGCCGCACAAACGGTGAGAAGGCCCTCGGGATTTTACCATCACCTGATGGCCAATGAAATGCTAGAACTGAAGGATCTTTCGACAGATACCCAAAAACTGCTGTCGGATCATAGCGCCTGTTTGCAGGAATTGAGAGTTTTGAGCCAGGGGTTTACCGAAGGAGAATATAAAAATGTACCGGTTTCCTGGCACGGAAAGCAGCTGGGGATCGGTCTGAGTTCTTCGGCCAAACTCACCCAGATTCCCTACAGCATTGACGATTCGATCAGCACTGATGAGGTTTTCCCTGTCGGAAAGCTCGATGCGGATTTGCAGCAAGTGGACCTGCGGAAAACGAATAGCTGGCGCCTGAAACTTGGAGAAATCCATACCAACGAGATGCTGGAAGTGCAGCTGGTCAATTCCGTTGCCCCTTTTGTACTTTGCAACAGGCTGGTGAATCTGATGAAAAAGGAGAATACCGGCAAGAAGCACATCATCAATGTGTCGGCGATGGAGGGCAAATTCCATCAGTTCCACAAGGAATCCCGCCATCCGCATACCAATATGGCCAAAGCCGCTTTGAACATGATGACGCTGACGTCAGCTTCCGACTTTGTGAAATTCGGAATCTATACCAATGCCGTCGATACCGGCTGGGTGACCGACGAGGATCCGGCAGACCTTGCGAGGATCAAGCAGGAATTGCATGATTTTCAACCTCCACTGGATATTGTCGATGGTGCAGCACGGGTGATGGATCCGTTGTTTGACGGAATCAATACCGGAAAACATTGGTGCGGGAAGTTTCTGAAAGATTATAAGCCTACGAGCTGGTAGGATTGGGGACGTTTAGCTCATATTTCGGGCGAAGGGAGAAATCTACTGAACCTGAATTTGTGAACTAAGCCCCCTTCAAATCAAAGGCATAAAAGTAACTGATCAACCGCTTGCCTTCGATATTTTCTGTCCAAGCAGTTTCCTGATGGCTGATATCGACTATTCCTGATGAAGTGATTCCCCGGAATTTTTCAGCCACTATTTGTAAAATTTCCAGTTCCTTTTCAGAAATTTTCTCTGAGTTTACTGGTCTGTCGTCCCTGCCAACCAACTTTTCTATCTTATTGCCATCCGGTTTGGTTTCGTAGGAAATATCTATTACACCTGTAGTAGCCAGATTTTCGAAAACTGACTCAAACTTTTCAGGAACCGGGCCATAAGAAGTGGCCTTGTAGGTTGCACCGCTGATTGAATGACTATATTCCCTTAAAGCCAGGAAATCGGCTATAGAATAGCAACTTGTTCATTTTGTTTTATACGATGGGATTTGGTGCGAGAAGAAGAACACCATTTCGGTAAGCATCTCAAAACTGGGTTTTCTAAATCCCGAAAACTCACTCATCTTTGATTCTCCCATCAGGTAATTTTCAAAAATGAGATCAAATCCGCTTTGCTTCGCAATGATTTTTTCCACCTTAGCCAATAACTGTGCTTTTGACAAGATGCCATTTCTTAAAAATGATTTTGACATATTGTATCACTCCTAAAAAGCATTCCTCTGCAGCGAATTCATCCTGTCTGGATTTCGTGCTTGCTCACTATGGCCGCAAAGACTCTGACGAGTGAAAATGACGAGCGGGTTTGTGAAAACCCAAACCGCTGTCGATAAAATTTTATTAGTAAATTTTGCTAATTTTTCAATTTTTATTTTATTGATGTGATTTTTTATTTTCATAAATTTGGGTAAACTTAATAATTTATGAATTTTCTTGGTGTAAAAAAAGCAAAGTTAAAATACTGATTTTGGAATTGCCCTATGTTGTGGGCAGTCTTGTTTACCTAATCTCTAATCCTCGGAGTAGACCTTTTTAGTTCAAATGATGATGAACGATATAACCCAATTAAATATGTCTCCTAAATTATTTCTTTGGCACCTCCTTTTGCTTATGGTAGGTTTTTCTTCCTGTAAGACTTATCAAAACATTGAAAACATTAAAATGCCCAAAAATAAAATTGTAAAGTCCGATACCTTTCCTCCAAGCTATTTTGCACAAATTATCCCAGGAGTTAAGATACAAATTACTGACAAAGACGGTCAGGTGAATGAGCTGATTTTTTCCCGTTCCGATGAGACAAATGTTTATGGCCAAATCTTTATAGGTCCAGTTCAATCAAAAAAAGTTGATGATTTTACGATTCCAATAGCAAATATCAAGAATGTTAGAGGGGTTAATGTTCCAAGTAAAAACCCAGCTGAAATAGAAAAAGGGAAAGGGCTAACAGAAGATGATTTCAAAAAAATCTTGGCAGGGGAACAAATAAAAGTTTACACAAGTAAGGGCCAACAACTTATAATGGTATATAGGGAGGTGAATGAGGGATCGCTACATGGGGAGCTAATGGTAAGCCCTGATACACAAATGGAAATAACCCCAACGGCATTTGTGATACCTTTATCGGAAGTAGAAAAGGTCACAGTTTTGAGAAATAGCGCAGGACGTGTGGTAGGTTATGGCCTTTATTTATTAGCAGGTATTGTGGTAGGGTTTGGTTTATTTTTGCTGTTATTGGTAAGTGCGAATTGATGCAAGAAAATATAAATGAGAGGTGGAATAAATGGGATGATCTTGAAAATTCAGGTTAATGAATTGATTTATTCCCGTTCCGAAAAAATCAGTAAAGAATCCACCTTCTAAGAAGGTGGCTTTGACTAACCCCCAAAGGGGTTCCGCAGCTCTAGAAGTCAAATCCTAATTGCTGCTGTTCTACTTTTTTCTCCTGTTCTTCTTGGTACTTAACATATTTCTTTATCTTTTCCTCATCCAGACCTATTGTACTTGAACAATTACCCCGCGACCAAAAGTGGTTCCCCCAGTAAGGTTTCTTCTTTAGGCCCGGAAAACTTTTGAACACTTTGATGGCCGTTTTGCCTTTTATTATCCCCATGAACTGGCTTACCGATATTTTTGGAGGAATACAAACTACCATATGAATATGATCCTTCCTCACATTCATCTCACTTATCTCTATCCTTTTCCACTCACAGAGACTTATTATGGTCTCTTCTACAAAAACCTTTATCGTTCCTTCCAATATCTTATCCCTATATTTTGGCGTCCATACGATATGATATTCATGATAATAGATAACATGACTTAACTTCTTATATTTACGCATCCTTTTTATGCAAAGCTATCAAGGACATCACCACCTTCAAAGAAGGTGGATTTTTAAGTTAGATTAAACGCTAAATGCCCGTTTTCTCCGATTCCGACTAATGCGACATCAATGTGATATTTGGATATCAATTCCCCCAGTTGTTTGCATTCCTCCTCCGGGCTCTTCTCCCCGTCAATCAGATAGATGGAGCCGAGTTTATCTATCTTATCTACAAATCTTTCCTGAAGATATTTTCGAAAACTGGCCGGATGGGTTTTGGAAATACCGATATATTCGTCCAAATGAAAAACAGTTACTTTTTCCCATGAAACATCCTCTTTCATCAATTGATTTATTGTTTCAAATTGACTGGTACCGGTGGCTAGCACTATGTTTGCATATCCATTATTATTGATTGCCTTCCTAATTTGAATTGCAGCTTCTTTTCCGGCATTTTTCCCTAATTCTTTCGGGTCTTTTGTTTGAATAATTTTCATAATGGTATAATTATAAAAAGATCCGAACAATTTTGTTCTTAGCGAAGATATTGCCAATTCACCATATCAGTTAGCTCTTTCTTCTTTATTTTAACCCTTACACTCATCTTGTTTTCTCCTGATTGCAATGTAATAGGGGAACGGAACACCCCGGGCTGACTTTCACTCATCCTCCCGATTTTCTTGCCGTTGTGATACAATATGACCTCAGACTGGTTGCTGTACACTTTCACTTCTGTCTCCGCTTGCTTTCTGTCAACATAGCGCCGGTCGGCGAGGTAGACCATCGGTTCTTCACTCCATTGCGCTTGGTAGTAGTAGTAGGCGTCTTTCTTGGTCTTCCGGTCAAAAGTAACCAGCCCCTTGTCGTTGATGCCGATGCGGTCGCCTTCCCGCCGATGTGCAGCCCCGTTTTCAAACATCAGCCAGATGAACTTACCCCAGAGGAAGGGACGGGCTTTCAACTGCGGCCAGTGCTGCTCGTGGAAGTACGCCTGCCAGCTCTCTGGGTGCCAGTCACCGCCCGGGTCAGGGGCAAGTAGGCTGTCTTGGTGATGCCTGATGCTTGCCCCCGCCCCATACTCTCCTAGGGCCAGTGGTCGGTCCGGCTGCCTCTGGTGCAAATCGTCAGCCCAGATGCCAATCTCACTGGGCTGCCCGCCGTACCAGCCGAAGTACTTGTTCCAGCCGATGGCATCGGTCACCTCATTGTTGCGGTTGTCCAGAAAGGTAGCGGCCACCGTCAGGCGGTCAGGGTCTAGGGCATGGGCGAGGCTGTCCAGGGTTTCCATAAAGGCATAAGGGTCGTCCCAGTCAGGCTTCACTTCGTTATAGAGGCCCCAAAACACGATGCTTGGGTGGTTATAGTGCTGGTGGATCATCTCGCGTAGCTGCTGCTCGCCGTTCTGGTGAAATTCATCCGAAGCGATGTAGCTCTGTCCCAGATAGCCGCCCGGCCCAAGCCAGGGAAGCTCCGTCCATACGATAATGCCTAATGAATCACATAGGTGATAGAAGTAATCGGAGTGGGGATAGTGGGCCAGTCGGACGGCATTCACGCCCATCTCCAGCATGATCTGCATGTCTTCCTGCATATCCGCTTTGCTGATGGCCGGGCCTTTGACTGCCCTATCCTGGTGGCGGTTCACTGCCTGCAGGTCTAAGTATTCCCCGTTCAGAAAGAAGCCCTTATCCGCATCCAGGCGGAAGTAGCGCAGTCCCAGGGGTTGAACGCTTTCATCCAGCACTTGTCCGGCTTGGTTGAGCAAACTGACCACGACTTGATAAAGGTATGGATCGCGACGTCCTTGCCAGAGGTGGGGTTGCTCAAGAGTGAGCGCAGTGACGAACGATGCGGTGTTATCGGAAGCGATGGTCTGTTCTTGCTCTGCCTTAGCGACGGTCTTTCCACTGGCATCCTGTACTTGCACCCGCACTGTGTATGCACCGGCCGAATCAGTATTGGATATCAGTGTGGTGAGGGTGACCCGGGCCTGGTCCTTGCTGACTGAGTCCTGTCGGATGTACACTCCTGAAGAGGCGTAGTCAAGGGGACTGATGCAGGTTTTGGATTTGATGAGCAGATGCACAGGACGGTACAGGCCACCGTAGTGGTTGAAGTCGCCAGTCAGGGGTATCAGGGTGGCATCGTAGGCATTGTTGACCTTCACCGATAGGGTGTTGATGCTATCCAGTTTGGCCAGGTCAGTGATCTCAAAGCAGAAAGCCGTATAGCCCCCTTCATGGCGACCAACAAGCTTATGATTGACAAAGACATCGGTCACGGCATTGCTGCCCTCAAAGCGCAGGAACAGGCGCTGGTCTTGAGCATCAACAGGCAAGGCCAGCTCTTTCTCGTACCAGGCCGGGCCCCGGTAGTAGTCCAGCTCTCCGGCCAGGGCATCTTCCGCGTTCCAGGTGTGGGGCAGATTTACCTGCTGCCAGGGTGGGTTCTTCTGCATGTTGTATTGGTAGCCCTTCACAAAACGCCAGTCTTGGGTGATGAGGCTGTCGAGCGGTTGGGCAAACAGGAAAGTGAAGTGTAATAAAAAGGCTATCGTAAGAATGAATTTTAACATGTTTAGATTTATGCTTTGATGATTTTTTGAATGTCCACTTCGTACATCTGCCGCTGGCCGCCTTCATGGGTAGAGTCGAAGTAGACCCGAGTGCCCTTCGGATTGCAGCGGGGGTGCAGGTCGCAGCGCCATTCGCCCTGAAACTTCTGCGGTTCATGAAAGCGGCCGAGGATCACCTTGCGCTTAGTGGGCACATGGTAGAGGTACAGCTCCTGCATCCGTTCTTCCCCCTGCGGGTAGGTGTCGTTGAGTATCCATTCATCCTTGGTATGCGGCACGTAGGTGTTGTGTCCGTTCTGCGTCATGGCTTCTTTTCCGACGATCTGGTACTGCTTGGTTTTATCCTGGAAGACATAGAAGGCTTTTTGTCTGGTATCCTCAGGCTCGGCCCAGGCACACAGTGCATCGTCTCCCTTCCAGATGAAGTGGGAGAACTGCCCGGAATCATTCAAGGCGTACAAGTCGCTGCCATCGGTGTTGACCGTAATGGCCCTAGTCACATACAGGCCATCTCCCTGCAGGTCCTTCCCGGCACCTTTTTTATACTCCTCCGGGGTGGGGTAAGGCCGCGATCGGTTCAAAAAGACCAAGCGATTTCCAGATGGATTGACCAGCAAATGGTTGACCCAATGGTAGTTGGCCGTTATTGACCCTAATGGACGATCCAGTTGGGCCAGATCAGCGTAGGATAAGATCAACTGGCTCTGCCCGGTTTGTAAATCCATCCGGTAGATGCCTGTATCTTCCGGGGCTTTGGCCGGTACTGAAGTATCAGTGGTAGCGTAGCCGTAGCCGGGACGGAAGAACTGCAAGCGGGCAAAGTCAATACCGAAGCCGGTGCGTCCGTCGGCACTTAGGGTGTAGATGGGCTTGGGCAAGATGCGCCGCTGTTTGGTTTTAATGTTATGAATGGTACTCACAAAGCTGTCTTCCAGCCGGGCGTTCCAGATTACTTCTTCAGATGATCCGGGCAACCACTGCAACATGCAGCCCTGCTGCCAGCCCCAGGCGCTGCTCTCTCCCAGCTTCCTCCACTCGTTTTTATTTTCCAGGTCGATCAGTCCCACCTGCAACTTGTCTTGGGGGGTAGGAGAGCGAAAAAATAAGTCTACCTGGTTGCCCAGCGCATAGCGACCGCTCGCACTAACCTGCTGCTTGTCGTAGTAGCCAAACCAATGTTGCCGGGGGCCGTTGGTGATGGGTTGGATGGGCAGCTCGGCGCTTAGGTCGATGACCTCTGCTACCGTATAGATAGGGCGGCCTAAGACCATAAGTCCAGCTCCCACAGCGGCACTTTGCTGTATAAAACTTCTTCTTTTCATATTTCTTCATTTGATTGAAAGAAACTCTAAAGAAAGGCATTATTTAGTGCTTTTCCTCAGTATCTCGGTACTTTATATCCACGCCATCTGTGCTTTTACAATTCCCCTCCAGCCAGAAAGTTTGGTTCTCATTTCTTGCACGACATTCGGATGATTGTTTGCGATATTGTGATGTTCTTCTATATCTTGAGTTACATCATAAAGCTCTATCCGATGATCCTCATAGTGCTCGATGTACTTCCTGGGGCCTGTCCTTAATGCCCTGGCGGGGCGGCTGCCTTGATCATGGTAGTGTGGGTAATGCCAGAAAATAGTCCGGGCGATAAGGGCATGAGTCCGCAGATGACCCGCCAGACCCACACCATCAATGGATGAAGAGTTATAGCTTATCTGTACCATGTCCAATTAGAAAAAATGAGAGGATGATCGTAATTTTTTTCATAACATAATAATTTAAAGTGTTTAGGTTGTTATTTCATTCTACGGTTTAGCATCTGTCTCTAGCCTTTGTACCAGCTTTTCATGCATTTCTTGTTTTATAGTAGCATGTTCCTGGTTATCAGCTAGGTTATTCCACTCGTGGGGATCGCTTCTATGGTCATACAGTTCTTCACTTCCGTTTTCGTACAGGGTGTAGCGCCAATTTTCTGACCTCAGCGAAAAATTGTGAGAGCGCACCTCGCCATCAATGATCCATTCTCCATCAACTTTGGTTTCGCCATAGGTAGCGATCAACGCTTCATCCGGGCCCTCCCATTTTGCTTGCTTCGGATCTAGTAGAAAAGGTTTTAGGGAATTACCGTCCAAGGAAAAGCCATTGGTAGCTTGGTTAGGAGATTTAGGTAGACTACACAGATCGTTCAAAGTAGGATAGAGGTCAACCAAACTTACCGGATGGTGGGTACTACTGCCTGCCTGGCTTACTCCCGGGGCAACGATGATCAGGGGCACCCGACTCGCTTCTTCCCAGTTGGTCAATTTGAAGTTGTAATTCTTTTCCCCCAAATGAAACCCATGATCGCTGGTGAAGACGATGATGGTGTTTTCGGCATATTCACTTTTGTCCAATGCGTCCAAGACCTTTCCCAATTGATCATCTACAAATGCTACGCTGGCCAAGTATGCCTGGAGAAATTTTTTCCATAGCTCTACACCACCTGCTTGTTGATAGAGGTCAAAGCGGCTGAAGCCGTAGCGTCTTACGTAGTCCACAAACCCTTGACAATCCTCAAGGTCATTTTCCTTATAGGGTGGTAATTGTATCGTTTCCAAAGGAAACATATCAAAATACTTCTTAGGCACATACAGCGGCGTATGGGGTCTGATGAACCCTACTCCCATCAAGAAGGGTTCGGTCTGCTCGCTGAGCAATCGGTCTACCGCCCATTGAGCCGACTTTTCGTCAGGAAGGGAATCCCTATCCTGGGCATTGTCGTAGCGGAACTGCTTTCCTCCCATATACCAACCCTCAAAGCCCGGATAGTCCCCTGCTTCACTAGGCGGGATGATGGGCACATCCGAAAGGGGACCAAAACTATGCTCGGCCCGGGCAGTCCACATTTTGGCATCATGGTCCGGCATGTACTGATCCATATAGGCCATAGAAGGATGCGTAACCTGATGTGTCTTTCCATTAAATGCAAAAGGGCCGTATTCGGTTTCCACCCCGTAGTCATATTGTCCATTTGGCTTTATCCAGGTTGCCCTAAAGTCCTTTGCAAAAGCATGCAATTTGCCGGTGCCATGTAGTTTGTAGCCGTTAGCCTTAAAATGTTCAAAGAGACTTACGGCGTCCTTTAAAACCGCGCTTTCCGACCAGTGATTAAATTCCAAGACCCCTGATCTATGGGGATAGATGCCACTAAAAAGGCTGGCCCTGGAAGGGGCGCAGATCGGGTGGTTAGAATGTGCGTTGGTAAACAGCATGCCTCGAGAAGCCAACCTCTTCATATTAGGGGTAATGGCTTGGGGATGCCCTCCCATCCCTTCTACGGCATCGTTCAGATCATCGCAGATGATGAACAAGACATTAGGATGGGAAACATTTTCTACTTCATTATGTGGATTGTCTTCACTGCTATTGGGTGAACAGGTAGCAAAAACCACCGTAATGCCAAAAACTATTGAAATGAATGCTACTTTTTTCATGAGTTTACGGTTCTATCATTTGCGAAACATCAGCCAGGTAAACTTGTCGGGTGTGGCCTACATAACCGTTAAATACTACGTAGTTGCCACTACCGATCCCAGGCGGGTATATCAATCTTAGAGCAACCTTCATTAATTTGATTTCCCGGCATTCCACTCATCGGTATACGAGAAGCAGAAAAGGCAAAACTTGGTGCCCTGCATATCTCCCGCAGCACCTTTTCCCGAAACTTGTACGGAGTTGTGTACCGACTGGCACACATGGGGGTGAAATGAAAAACCACCGTCTTCTTTTTTATGAACTTTAAGCAGAAAATCTGACATTTTGTTGCCTGCTTCCCTGATGTCTGCGAAGCGGTAGCTACCGACTACTTGTATATTCAAGTCTTTCAGGACTTTCATGGCATCCCAGTTGATGGTCATCGGTGCTTCATCTCTGCCAAACTGGCCATTGGATTTTTGCAGGGCAAGTACCGAATCCAGAGCATTTTCTGCATGGGGCACCTCTTTGCCCACGGTCTGATAAGTGCTGATCAGCTTGAACAAACCCGCCATGCCTACTTCCATGCTTTCGCAGCCCTGCTTCATAGGAAGACCAGTTTTAGCGTCCATGACATGTTCTTCAAGCGTGGCAAAAGCCTTTTTGATGACCGGTTCTTCCAGGGATTTTTCAGAAGCAGGCAGGTTGTGCCAGTAGTGTTTGACTACTTTAGAAAAATGTTCTCCGTATAGCCAGGGGTTTTCCCAAGCAAGGCTCAGTATCCAGTCGCCGATATCTACCTGGTGTAAGTCTACGAAGGGAGCCTTACTACCTCTTGATTTAGGTGCGGAACCTAGTAGCTCCAATGCGCTTTCGGCAGCCCCTGACATGTGTGCCCAGATATGCTCCCAAGAATGATGGTCGCTGATCCTGTCCTCTTCACTGACCAGGGGATCTATATAATACAGTTCCTTAGCGTTCCAGGTAGATTGAAAGAACTTTGCTCCCTCTTTCCTTTTTGTCTCTGGCACTGCTTGTAGGGCACCCAGCATATCCAGGATTTGAATCCCCATCGCCGAAGATTCCAATCCGTATTTGCGTTCCATCAGGATATTGTATTTCCAGCGGCCCCAACCTTCATCGGTATACAGGGTGGTTTTCAGAAACCGCAGCACGTCTTTCTTTTGTGACGAAAAATATCCGTCACTGTTCTTTAAGGCCGAAGGAAACGCAAGCAGACTTGGCAAAGGCAAGATTACGGACATAGCACCCAGGCTAATTGATTTAATAATTTTTCTTCTTTTCATTTGATTTCGCTTAGAAATTGGTCCCCTTTGGGAAAAGATTTTTCTTCCAGTCCGGCAAATACTCTCACGGCATTCAGGGTTTTCATGGCTTGCGAGCAGCCATCAGTGACGCGGTAACGCCGATCCAAATTCCTGGCAAAGCCGCCATCCGGCCGGAGGAATTGACTCATGTTGTGCATTGCTAACCGAATGATCTCCTGCCGCTCAGCATCTGAAAATGTCTCCAGTTGTGGTTGATTGACCTGCAACAAGTGCAAAGGATTACGTACCCAGGTGGCATCCTGGCAAACTTCGGTACGTATACATGCCAGCAGACTTTTGTAAATGTGATCAGCGCGGGGCATAGCGCGTTCAAAAGCCTTGTACACCATGCTTACCTTGAATGTCCCGGAAACCTGAACATAAGGAATTTCCCCGCCCCACAATCCCGTTGACGGATGCTGGTGCCTTGGAAGGTAAGCAAAAAGAAAGTCAATAATATTGCCTTGCAAAGGCTCTGGGAGTTGCCGGATCAGGGTACTCTGCGCCGACAATATACTTCCGCCGCTCCATGAATGCCGCCAAGGCAAACTATCCAGCCAGGCCTCAAAAGCGGGAATGGATTGAAGGTACGCCATCCGGGAATAATCGAACTTATTTCCCGGTAAAGGATACATGGGCGAAGCCCCCAAGTCTTTTAAAGCATTAACGGAATAGCTTAAAGCGCGTCCTCTGCGCTCATCATGACCTCGCTGTTCCTGTAGGTCTTCAAAAAACCCGGTACTCTGATCCTGGTGCCATTGAAAAAAAGTGATGAAACTTTCACGCACTTCATTCGGCAGATCATTCAGGATATTTCCCTTTGACAACATAGTGATGCCTGGGGCAGTAGACTCTATCCTTGCCCCCTCTTTAAAAGGGCTTTCGTAGAAGCCTCCGCTTGCCGGATCATAAAGATCAGCAAGAAAAACAGAGACACTATCGTACGATGCGTCCATAGCCTGTACCTCTTCCTGAAAAGAGTATTGCTGTCTTGCTTGATGTGTTTGGCAAAGCAAAGCCAACAGGATACAGCAGAGGATATTCTTACAACACCTCATGCTTAAGGGGATAACACCCGGTCCAGTACATGAATGGCCCCGTTGGTCGGCTCCAGGTTGGAAGTCCTGACCATGTTGTTGTTGGCATACAAACGGAAGTTGTTATCAATTCTCAACTGTAAGTTCTTACCAGCTAACAGCGTATTGAAAGTTTCGTTACTTTCGGTCAGCGCATCGGGAGAAAGCAATTTTTGGTTAAGCACATGGTACTGCAGCAAAGTATGGAGTTCTTCCGGGGTGAAATCATCCAGTGTTTTGGTTCCTAAAAACCGCGCAAAAGCTTCATCATTGGGTGCAAACAAGGTGAGTGGGCCGCTGCCACTTAACGCCTGGTTCAGCCCTGCTTTGGCCACGGCTGCACTTAGCGAGGTGAAATTCTCGTTGGTTTGAATAAAAGTAAGCATATCCACGTCCAATATACCATTGGGAAGAGGACCAGGCTCATATTCAAAAGTCGGATCGCAGGCACTCACCACCGCCAGCATCATGATCAAACTTATCAGCGTACGCTTTTTTATATCTTTCAAGAAAGTTTTCATACAGGAGTCTTTTGATGGTTACTTATAAAAGCTATTCTGTTCTATGGAAGAATTCTGGGCGATGACATCCTCGCGGATAGGCCACAATAGGTTTGCTGGGTCAGCGATATTGTCTATCGTTTCCAGGGCTATGCCGTTCCTTACCAGGTCAAACCACCGCTTGCCTTCAGCAGCCAGTTCAATGTACCTTTCCTGTAAAATCGCAGCCTTGACCTCTGTCTGGCTCACTGCAGACGTATCAGGAAGACCAGCGCGGTTTCTGATCTGGTTTACAATAGCGACGGCTTCGGCAGTTTGGCCCAATCCGTTTAGTGCCTCAGCTTTCAGCAGCAGAATATCCGCCATACGGTAAAAGATGATATTGGCATCCAGGAACATAAATTCATTGGTACCCGTAGGTGTACCGGGATATTTGAGAAAGCGCGGTTGCTGGGTATCCTGGTTAAACGTAAAGTAGTCCAGGCGGAGGTCCCCCGGCTCTATGGCATTGAGAAACTGCTGGGAGATCGCCAAACGATCAAAATTGTTGAAAGGCTGGGCCAGGGTCAGTGCCGCCGGGGCATGGTTTCCTCCCGAACTGTTGGGGTCCTGCAATTCATTGTTTTTGACATCAAACTGAAGTTCGAAGATGCTCTCCCGGGTGTTTTTGTTGAAGAACAGCGTATTGTATTGATCTGTAGGCAACAAAGTATACAGGCTGTTGTTGATGACTGCGTCTGCCGCCGTGATGGCCTGCTGAAAATAAGGAGCACTCCCGCCTTCCAGCTGGGCAATCCACAGCAAAACATCTGTCTGCAAAGCCCGGGCAGCACCTTTTGTTGCACGTCCCCGTGTTTCTATGTCGCTGGTATAGGAAGTAGGCAAAAGGGCCACTGCATTCTGCAGGTCCGACTCAATCTGCGCAAAGACTTCGGCTTTGGGCCTACGGGGTATATCAAAATCAGCCGAGGCGGAGAGAAAAGGTTCGGTCACCAAGGGCACATCTCCCCAGATTCTGACGGCAAAGAAGTAACTAATAGCCCGGGCAAAATAGGCTTCTCCCAAGTACTGGTTTTTCTTACCTTCCGTCAAGCCAGGGATATCATCAATATTGAGAATCAGCAAGTTGGCGCGGTTGATGATGTTGTACAGCGGGGCCCAGGTGCCAAAAGTGGTGGAAGCTGAAAGCCGGTTGTCCAGCACCTCCCCCAGAGCAGAAACTACATTGCCTTGTGTTCTGCTAAACACATCAGCTCTCACTTCCCCCCAGACAGAAGTCCAGATCAGGCCACTTTGCATCCCGTCATAGAGTGCAATGGCAGCGGATTCTACATCGTCAGGGGTCTGCCAGAAGTTTTCCTGGGATATTTCACTGACGGGCTTGAGGTCCAGCACTTCGCAGGCACTTGACCACAGGAGCATGGTAATGAGCAGACATGCTTCGATTGTATATGTTTTCTTTTTCATCGTATTGTCGTTTTCTTAAAAGATTTTTAAAAGCCTAAATTGACGCCAAAAATGATACTCCGTGCCAGTGGATAGTAGCCGTTGTCAATACCATACTGTATGGACCCTCCGTTGGCATTGGATGAGGTAGACACCACTTCGGGGTCAAAGCCCTTGTAGTTAGTGTACGTCCTGAGATTTTGTACCGTGGTGTACAAGCGGGCACTTTTGATCCCAATGTTGGCCAAAATGTCAGGTGTGAAGTTATAAGCCAGGGTAATATTTTTGATTCTCAGAAATGAGCCGTCTTCTATCCAATAGCTGGAGTTGAATCTACCGTTTTTCAAGGCATCCCCCCTGATGACGCGGGGTACTTCGGTGATATCTCCCGGATTTCTCCATCTTCTTAATACATCCGTTCCCGGGCCTCCGGCATTGCCCAGTCGGTGGCTATCCCGGTCGCGGCGGGCCTGGTTAGAGAGGTCGTTTCCATAAGAGAAATTCATAAATATATTCAGATTAAATCCTTTGTAGGAAAAGTTATTGGTGAAGCCACCGATGAAGTCGGGATTGGCATTGCCGATGATCACCCGGTCGCTGTTGTTGATCACGTTGTCGCCGTTAACATCCAAAAACTCTACATCACCCCCTTCATAGACAGTCCCCGTAGGGCTGTCCAGTCGAAGTTCGTTTACGTTATCACCACTGGTAGGGAATACCCGCAGGTACTGAAACCCATAAAACGTACCTATGGCTTCGCCTTCCCTTAGGACCGCCAGGCCAGTAAGGATATCCTCCCCTTCGGGCAGCCTGACTACCTTATTGCGGTTGAAGCCGATGTTGAAGGAGGTAGACCATCGGAAAGCACCGGTGGTGTTGTTGGTGTTCAGCGCAAACTCAACGCCCTTATTTTGCACTTCTCCCAAGTTCACCAAGGCGGAATTATAGCCGGAAGAAGCCGGTAAGTTGACACCAAACAGTAGATTGTCAGTATTTTTTACATAATAATCAGCGACCATCGATATTCGGCCTTTTAGAATGGTGAAATCCACTCCTATATCAAGCTGTGTGGTGCTTTCCCAAGACAATTCGGGGTTAGGCAGTCCGTTGGATGCCGGAGCAATGCCCCCTTTTCCTATATAATCACTTCCGGTAAAATACAATCCCTGGGCTACAAAATTGGCAATGTCCTGGTTACCTGTCACCCCCAGACTAGCCCGGATCTTCAGGTCATCTATGATTTCCACATTTTGCATAAAGCCTTCGTCGGATACTCTCCATCCCACCGACGCTGAAGGGAAGAAGCCAAAGCTATTGTCCCGGCCAAAGCGGGAGGAACCATCGTAGCGGGCCGTGGCAGATACGATGTATTTTCCGAGGAAGTCATAGTTAACCCTAGCAAAATAAGACTGGATGCCATTGCTGGTTTCAAAAGTGGCTACGTTATCCTTTTGCGCCCCGGCATTCAAAGTGGGCACCAGGTCCGTAGGGGATAAGGAAGTGCTGCCTATTATCACTTCCCGGGTATTCTTCTGCTGGCTAAACCCTAAGAGAAGATTTAGGTTGTGCCGCTCATTGATAGACCGGTTGTAAGTAAGCCAGTTTTCGTTGATCCACCCTAAGTCCTGCAAGTAGCGAGTGGCGGCAGTACGTTGTGCCCCTCCAAATGAAAAAATGGTAGAAGGAAAGAATTGGTCTTCTTTCAAAGACAACAAGTCCAGTGCGATGGAGGAACGGAAAGTCAGTCCTTCTATGATGTCCAGTTCAGCGTATACATTCCCTATTATCCGGTTGGTAGCGGCTCCCTGGTTAGAGTTAAGCAAGGTAGCAATCGGTGTATTAGGCAACAAATTGCCTTCGGCATCATAGGGTGACTCTACCGGAAAGCGGGTGAGCGTCCGAAAGATAACGCCCCGGGAAAATGCCGGGCCTTCACTGATGCGATTGGTGCTGGTGTTGCTGTAGGTAAAAGTATTACCCACCCGAAACTTCTCGGTAGCCTTATATTCCACATTGGCCCGGGTAGTAAACCTTTTAAACTGCGAATTTTTGACGATACCGTCCTGGTCGAAGTAACCGGCACTCAGGAAGTAGTTGATTTTTTCTTCTCCGCCACCAATGGATAGCTCATAGTTGCTGATCGGTGCATTTTCAAACAATGCACCCTGCCAGTAGAAGTCATTGTTATAAAACGTGTTCAGCGTATCGGTTACCTTTGAGTCCGGCGGAATACCTGCCCGGGTGTAGGATTCATCAATATAATCACGGAACTGTGCCGAATTGACCTGGCTCAGCGTCCGGGTCACTTCCTGCACGCCCCGGTAGTAGTTGAACTTGATAGAAGCTGCTCCTGCTTTTCCGCGTTTGGTGGTAATGAGCACCACGCCATTGGCAGCCCGGGAGCCATAAATAGAAGTAGCCGCCGCATCTTTGAGAATTTCAATAGAGGCAATGTCACTGGGATTGATATCTGCCAGGGCATTAGAACCGGCCCCTCCGTCTGCCAATCCATCAAATGTCCCGGACTTAATAGGAATACCATCCACTACGTACAGAGGCTCATTGCCCCCCTGTACGGAAGTATTTCCGCGTATCCTGACAGTGACTGCCCCGCCCGGCTGTCCTGAACCCTGGGTCACTTGTACCCCCGCTGCCCGGCCCTGAATCAAATTGTCTAAGCTGGCACTGGGCAGGTTTTCTATCTCTTCGGCTTTCACCGACGATATGGCGCCGGTGACCTGCCGCCTGGACTGTTCTCCGTATCCCACTACCACCACTTCCTCCAATGAAGACATATCTACCTGTAAGGAGATGTTTATCTGAGACCTGTTATCTACAGGCACTTTCATCGCCTCATATCCGATATATGAAAAAACCAAGGTGGCACCGTCGGGTACAGTTAAGGAGTAATGTCCATCTAAATCCGTTACAGTGCCTGTTGTAGTTCCCGCCACAGTGACTGTAGCGCCCGGCAAGGGATCACCGTTATCATCGGTCACAGTTCCCGAAACGGTAACTTCCACAATTTCCTCCACCGTTACCTGATTATTCTTACCTGATTTTTTCACATGGATATTGAAATCCACCTGTTTGAAACTCAGATCGGTTTGGGAGGCTATATCAAAAAGTATATCATAAAGGCTGTTTCCTCTACTCTCGAATGTTATGGAAGGCAAATCTCTGATTTCTCTGCCGGCAAACACAAAATTATATTCGGTATTGTTCTCCAGCTCCTTAAAGGCCCTTTCCACCCTTACATTTTTGAGAGAAAGGTAAACTTTGACTTCTTCTATATTTTTAACCTGGGCTTTTCCGTCGCTTGCATTGAGAAAACTCATCGAAAGGCATTGGAACAGAAATGCTATGGTGAATAATCTGGTCATGTAGATTACATGCTTAAGTACACGTTTTTTCATATCTTTACATTGTTTGTTTAGGCTTATGCTAATTGTTTAAATGAACACGTATCGGAAAAGAGATTGCCGTCTCAGATTCCGGTGATATTAGGGCTGTAAGTGTTGATACACTTATGGCCTTTTTTTGGGTTTGATTTTTTATCTCCATAGGCCTGGGATTATTTAAAGGTTATGGTTACCTGATCTTGCTTTATGTCAAATTCAAACCTGGCAGAATAGCTTAATCCTTCCAGTACGTTTTCCAGTGTCTGGTCCCGGAACAATCCGGAAACTTCCAGATCTTTATTGGGACGATTTGTAAATTCAATCCTTACCCCATACCAGTTTTCAAGCACTCTGGTGATCTCAGCGATAGGGGCATGATCAAATAGTATGGTCTTCTTGGTCCAGGCCATCAATTTTTCTTCCTTAAATCCCTGCTTATGAAATTGCTGCCTGTCCAAACTGATATTCAGGGCTTCTCCCGGAAACAGGTTTACTTTTTCGGGTTGGTCCATGTTCAGATCCACGGATACCAGACCTGTAAGAAGGGAGATCGCCATGTCTTCATTTTCATAAGCCCTGATATTGAAGGAGGTTCCCAAGGCCTTGGTAGTAATGGAGCCTGTTCTGACTTTGAAGGGACGGTTGCTGTCTTTGGCCACTTCGAAGTATGCCTCGCCCACCAATTCCAATACTCTTTGGTCTGCTTCGAAATTTTTGATATACCTGAGAGAACTTCCGGAATTCAGGATCACTTTGGACCCATCCTGCAAAGTCAAATTGGATTTGACTCCGGGAGGCGCAATATGTTCCTCATAGATCATTGGCGCTTCAATAAGCTGAACCGGAGCTTGCGGCAGCACGATATTTGCCAGTACTGCCAGCATAAAGGCCAAGGCCAAAATACCCACCATCCGGTATAGCTGATGGTGTTTGGAATATGATCGGAATCCGTATTCATGTCGCTTTATGGTGCTCCGGGAATCCATAGGTATTACTTTCTTTTCTAAAGTATCTGTGTGTATTTCCCTAACAGCTTTATCTATTTTTTGCCAGGCAGCATCCAATCGAGATTGACTTACTTCTGAAGAATTCCTGGCCATGTTCAGCAGAATCTTTCTGGCCAGTTTGATGTCATTGAGTTTGGATGGGTTTTTTTTCAGATACTCTTCCCAATAAGATTTTACAGAACCCTCTGGGGACAGCACCCATTTTCTGAATTCCGGGTCCAAAACAAAATCCTCAACGGTGTAATCAAATTTGCTCATAATAAATGCTTTCATTTATATGAGTCAGCAGGTGGCTAAAGTTATCCTTGAAAAATTATTTTTTTTTAAATTAATCGGGTATCTGATCTATTAAAGTAAAATGATTATATCAGATATTGGCCCCTGAAGGATATTTAGACAGGCTATCCCAACCTGGACAAGCCAGAATTAAAGTGAAAAAGTTTAAGGGAAGGTTACAGGGAAATCGCCTTTAACAATTCAGTATTTTAGCCCTGAAATCATCATCCATGGCAGCCCTATACCTTTTCTGAGGTTTGGACATTTTTGGAGTGGTCTC
>JBGTDA010000006.1:0-35638 GCA_041748555.1 Rhodonellum sp. | reverse complement strand
TGTGCTGGTATATTGGCTGCGCGGTGCACGCCTTTTGGAGGTCTTTCGCATAGTTCCTTGCACTTGTCTTCACTTAAATTGCAGAAAAACCCTCTTAAAACCAATAGAACCTCATAAATTTACTTTATCAGCAGACCCTATGCTAGAGAAATTGGGGTTTGAATTGAGCCACGGAAGACAAGGGACTGAAAAAAAAATTGTGAAAGGCTTCCTATGGAAAACCCTATTTATTTGGCTGTGCAGAGCGCACCCTTGGCTTGTGGACCGAACTCCCCATCTTTGCATGGATCATAATTATAACCGGGAACGGAACAGGGAATGGCAATGTAAAAAATGATGGTGGACCAGCAACATTGACCGGAAGTTAAGGTCCCCTTTCTGTCAAGATGTGGCCTACTGTTTTTGATTGCCCCTTTTATGGCGTCTTTTCTGCCTGTTGTCATAGTTGGTCAATATGGAGGCTTAATCACAATTTCTAAAAATAAAGATGTAAATCCCGAATTATTTAAAAATCCGAATTTGAAGGAGAAAAGTTACTATGGGCCTGGGCGTTTCAACCTATCATGGCCCTAGTCTGGTCGAGCCTTCCCGTTTTTCCCTGCAGATAAAGAAATCCTTAATGGCTTATCTTATTAAACCTATTTGTATCCTGTTTTTAGAACAGATTATGAGCGTCTGGAAGCTATTCTGGCTAAATGATTGTAGAAAGCCGAATAATAGCACCTCTAGCCATATTGCTGCGGATGGTCATATAAGATAACTTCTTAGCTTCCCGAAATGAGAAAAGTTTGGGGAGATACTTCTGGGCCGGACCTTTAAGAACAACCGGTTACAGTGGGTTTTTTTTAGTTTCCATATCGATTTTTTTTCCCGCACAGAACAAGATCAAACTTTCCCATCAATGCTTTGATTGTACCAAAAGGATGTTCAACTATGGTTTTTCTTTCTTTAATGGCCTTCACAACTAGTTCCTCTTGCAGTTTTTTCTTATAAACATCAATTCTTTTCTGCTCTATGTTTCTTTTTATAGCCCTTCCACGTTTTGAAGTAGTACATTGGCTCCTGATGGGACAGCCGGCGCAATCCCTGCATAGGTATTTATTATAAACTGAATCCGCTGACTTGATATTCCTGGCAATCAGGGTTAGGAACTTACCCTGTGGACAGGTGTATCTGTCTTCCGATTCATAAAGGTAAAAACCAGTCCCTGCTCTTCTTTATTGTCATTCTCTTTTTTTGGAGGGGTACAAAACACTCAACTCCCTGATCCTGTAAAGAAAATGTATCCTTAAAATTCCCATAACCTTTGTCTGCAACTGCTTCCTTTGGCTTTATACCTGTATGGGAGACTGTCTCCTTCACACATTCCCCAAGCTGTTTGCGGTCGTTTACCTCAGTTGTCAGATAGTTGGCCATTATGAAATGGTTTTGGGTTTCGACTCCTATCTGGAGGTTATAGCCCGCAAATTTGCCATTCCTGCCTTTTAGCAATACCGCTTTGGGTGAGCATATCTTTGGAAGCATATGCTTTCACTTTGGAACCATCGAAGACTATCCTTTTCCCGCTGATATATGATCGGTCCTTTAAAAACTTCCTGAATGTATTGAGAAAGCTTTTTATGGCTTCCCCGTTCTCTTTTCTGAAGTCGCTGATTGTCCAGTGATCCGGCTGAAGTCCTTCCAAAAGCCAGATGACTTCAATGTTCCTGTGGGATTCCTTCTCAAGTTTTCTACTCGTGGAAATGCCGTTGAAATATCCGTATACCAAAAGGTTGAGCAGCGAAGCAGGAGGATAGGCTTTGCGGCCCTTCTTCTTTTTCCCCTTTTTTGAAATAAGATCAGGATTGGATTCAACAAAATTACGGCACATCACATCAAGCAACCGGACCGGATTATCTTGGGATATCATCGAATCATAGGAAAGCATCATTATCTGATACCTGTCTTGATGATCTTTGTAATGCATAATTAAAAATATTTTACAAACTAAAAATAGCTGTTTAAAAATAAATAACGATAGGTAATCTTAATTTCCACACAGTCTCTATAACCGATGGGTATGCCTTTGTTCCTTACTTTTGTAGATTTCCTTACCCACTCTATTGATGTGGTCAAGAAATCCAGGGTTGGTAATTTTATCATAAATGGAAATATCAAATTTGTATGGCAACATCAAATCATCTAAATCAAACTCAATTTTTGTTTGTAAACTCAAATCAATATTTTTTCCTGTTAAAGTAAGGTCAATATCTGAAGCAGGCTTAAAGTTACCCATTGCCCTTGAGCCATAGATCAATACTTCTTCTATTTGTTGGTATTTTGAGAAGACTGCTCTCATGTCGTCAATTTCTTCTTTGGTCAAGCCTGAATTTTCCATTTTATAAAAGTTTTCCTTGTTCTCCGCTTCTTTTAGCTTCCATATTCTTCTGGAATTCTAAAAAAGCGGGATAGTACGCATTCATTATTTTGGAATAAATCTCTTCAGCCGTATCTTCATTATAGGTATGGGAGGTTTGGTTACGGCTAATAATCATATCCATCCATACCTTCCCTTCGGAAAAGAGTTTTAGCTGAAAGGCTTCTCTAGTGGCATCTCTACTACCTCCAACATTATTATTACCTTGAAATGTAGCATAATCTTTCATTACATTCCAAGCCAATTCGTGGGTATACTCAAACCGCTGTATTAAACCCTCCTTAATCATTTCATCCAACACAAAACCTGAAGCACTATCGTCAATAGGCTCGCCTTTATCTAATAAATTATCCATAATGTATTCAACTGCCTGTGAAAGTTTGTGTAGTGCTTTCACAAAGTTTGAAAATCTCTGTTCCCACCTTTTGTCCTGTTCCATGTGCTTCTTCAATTTGTGAGTTGGTAAAAATGCCTTCGTCAAATTTACTTTTTAATCCTCGGTTCTCTGTTCCGGTACGGGCAAAAATGTATTTCAGGTTTTCAGAATTAGGCTTTTTGAAATCGTCTGGATTGAAATTTAAAAGTTGCCCGCTTTCAATAAATCCTGCCAGTCCAACGCTTTGGTAAACATATTGAGGGACCCGTTGGCTTGCTTTGGCCACAACTCGTGAGGTCTGTCCCAATACAGTTCCACGCCGTTGCCGTCTGGGTCATCCAGATACAAGGCTTCGGATACTCCGTGGTCGCTGGCACCCGTAAGTGGGTATTGTGCTTTCTGTAACCTGTTAAGTATAACAGCAAGGTCTTTCCTTGTCGGATAGACGATTGCCGTATGGAACAATCCCACCCCGTTTTTAGCTGCGGATGGTGCATCTTTGCTGTGCCAGGTGTTGAGTCCGATATGGTGATGATAGCCCCCGGCAGAAATAAATGCCGCCTGACTTCCATACATCATGGTGACTTCAAAGCCCAACAAGTCCCGATAAAATCCAAGCGACCGGTCAAGGTCGGCCACTTTGAGGTGCACATGTCCGATTCGGGTTTGGAAGGGTACTTTGTATGCTTCCATCTTTATGCTGTTCCGATAAGATATAAAATTTTTGAAAGTCCCGATTTAACCTTGCCCACTTTCCAAATGTAACTTTCCCTTTCATTAATTTCCATGATAAGTTTATTTTTTAGGGATTTCGGCATTTTGATTTCCTCAACTTTTTCCTGCCCATGCTTGGTTAATTAAAATTGAAGTTAGGGAAATGACTAATCAACTTGTCGCGTAGCATACCATTTTGAATCACTAAAAACCTAAGCGAATATATCTTTAATTCATTTCTAGCTTCTTTAAGCTAACTTAATTTGACCTTTCTCAATCTCTTCCTTCAGTGAATTTTACAGGTCGGCGATCCATATATAGCCTTGTGGTTTTAAAATTCATATATTAGGATGTCCAATTCCTCAATCTTTTAAAATCTTTATCGCTTGTCAATAATGGGATTTTCTGAAAAAATGCAGATGCAGCTTATGGAATCGGGTAGTTTAATTTTATATTTCCTCCTGAATTCAATGGTTAATTCTTTGATCTCTTGTTTTAAATCTTAAATTAGACAATCGTTTAAGAGATTCATAATTTTCCTTGTTTTCAGCAGTTATCCCAGGGAAAGATACAAGTTCGATTTCAGTTATTACAGAAATTACTAATTCTTTATCTGATATTAAATCAACAACCTCGGGGTCTCCTTTTAAAAAATATAAGACAATATTGGTGTCAACAAAAAGTTTATTCCCATTCATTCCTTGTCTTCTTTTGATATTCTAGTGGGTCAATATTTGTCTTTAAAATTCCGGCGTATTTTCTTAAATCCTTTTTTCCGGCTTTAGTAACTGCCTCATCTATAAGTTTTTTTGCTTCTTGCTTAGGAGTTCCTTTTTTGATTATTGTAACCATAATTTTATGTATCTGCTACAACCAATATAACACTTTAAAGTCTTTTCTCTAAATGAAACCAAAATTATTTTCTACAGCAATAACGCATGATTTTCGCCAAAACTCAATGTTGATTGGTCAGGGTAAATGATACAAATCTGATTCTAAATACAGGAAGGTTGAAATAAATTTTCCCGCTTAAAGCTTCGCCAAACTATCCTTCAAAGTCTTGATCTTCGCCTCGGCATCAGCTTTTTTCTTTTGTTCCATTTCCACCACCTGGGCCGGAGCACCTGCGACAAAGCGTTCGTTGCTGAGTTTCTTGGAAACCGAATTCAAAAAGCCTTTAGTGTATTCCAGCTCCTTGAGCAGGTTTTCTATTTCCTCCTCCACATCCACTTTGCCTTCCATTGGGATAAAGCACTCATCGGATTTGACCACAAAACTCATGGCATTCTCCACCTGATCTCCGAAATTGATCACCGATAGATTTGCCAGCTTTTTGATCACTGTTTCAAAGCGGTTATAGAGATCTTCCTGATTGGTTTTCACAGTGAGCGAAAAGGCTTCTTTGGGAGAGATTCCTTTGGAAGCACGGATGTTTCTGATCTGGGAGACCACCTCGAATACTTGGGCGGCCTCGCTGATCAGTTTGGTATCGAAGAATTTAGCTTTTGGCCAAGCGGCCACAATCAGCATATCCTCTTTATTCCGTTCCTTGAGCTCATGCCACAGCTCCTCAGAGATAAAGGGCATAAATGGGTGGAGAATTTTCAGAATATCTTCAAAAAAAGTAACGGTCTGTGCAAAGGTTTCTGTGTCGATAGGCTGCTGATATGCAGGCTTGATCATTTCCAAGTACCAGGAACAGAAATCATCCCAGACCAGTTTGTAGGTCGCCATCAACGCATCCGAAATCCGGAACTTGCTGAAATGGTCCTCGATCTCGGTCAGCGCTTCGTTGAACCTGTTATCAAACCATTGGATGGCTGCCCGGTTATCTTGACCATTGGCTCCGGGATCGATCTCCCAGCCTTTGACCAACCTGAAAGCGTTCCAGATCTTGTTGGCGAAATTACGGCCCTGTTCAATCAGCTTCTCATCATAAGGAAGATCATTTCCGGCAGGGGAGGAGAAGAGCATGCCTGTTCTGACCCCATCGGCGCCAAAGTTTTTGATCAGCTCCAGCGGATCGGGGGAGTTTCCCAAGGATTTGGACATTTTACGGCCCAGCTTGTCCCGAACGATGCCTGTGAGGTAAACATTGCGGAAAGGCTTTTCGCCCATATATTCATAACCGGAAATAATCATCCTAGCCACCCAGAAGAATAGGATTTCGGGGGCAGTGACCAAATCATTGGTAGGGTAATAGTATTTAAGGTCTTCGTTTTTTTCTCCTGTGGAAAAAACTTCGGTATCGAATACAGAAATCGGCCACAACCAGGCAGAAAACCAGGTATCCAGCACATCATCTTCTTGCCTGAGGTCATCCCAGGTGTAGGAAGGGTCATATTGTTCATTGGCAATCTTCAACGCTTCTGCCTGAGTTTTGGCCACAACAATCTCTCCTTTGGGAAGGTAGTAGGCTGGAATCCTGTGGCCCCACCAGAGCTGACGGGAGATACACCAGTCGCGGACATTCTCCATCCAGGCCCGGTACATATTCTTAAACTTTGGCGGATATAGCTGGATCACATCGTCCATCACTGCGCTCAGGGCAGGTTTAGTGAGATCCTCCATTTTGAGGAACCACTGTAGGGAAAGCTTTGGCTCTACTACGGCATCTGTTCTCTCCGAATGCCCAACATTGGATTTATAGTCTTCCACTTTCTCCAGCTGTTCGGCTTCCTTGAGCAGCTTGGCTATTTTCTTTCTTGCAATAAAACGGTCTTCACCAATTAGGATTTGGGCTTTATCATTTAGGGTGCCATCATCGTTGAGAATGTCGATGACCTCCAGCTTGTGTTTGAGTCCAAGTTCATAGTCATTGATGTCGTGGGCGGGTGTCACTTTCAGGCAGCCTGTACCGAATTCCATATCCACATAGACATCCTCGATAATAGGAATGGCCCTGTTGATAAGGGGGATGATGGCTTTTTTACCTTTTAGGTGGGAAAAGCGGGGGTCATTGGGATTGATACAAATGGCCATGTCCGCCATAATGGTTTCCGGCCGGGTGGTGACAATGGTCAGGAATTCATCCTCGGTACCTTCTATTTTATATTGGATATAATAAAGCTTGGAAGCGATTTCTTTGGTAATCACCTCATCATCTGAAAGGGCTGTTTTGCCTAGAGGGTCCCAGTTCACCATGCGGATGCCGCGGTAGATTTTGCCTTTGTTGTACAGGTCCACGAAAACGCTGAGAACTGCATTGCTGAGGTCTTCATCCATGGTGAACTTGGTGCGGTCCCAATCGCAGGAAGCGCCCAGTTTTTTGAGCTGTTCGAGGATGATCCCGCCGTATTTCTCTTTCCATTCCCAGGCATACTCCAAAAATTCCTCACGGGTCAATGATTTCTTGTCAATTCCACGTTCTTTGAGCATGGCCACCACCTTCGCCTCGGTAGCAATGGAAGCGTGATCTGTTCCCGGAACCCAGCAGGCGTTTTTGCCTTCCATCCGGGCTTTACGGATCAATACATCCTGAATCGTGTTGTTCATCATATGCCCCATATGGAGTACCCCGGTGACATTAGGCGGAGGAATGACGATGGTATAAGGCTCCTTGTCATGGTCCACGTGTGAGCTGAAATATTTATTTTCCATCCAATAGGCGTACCACTTGGATTCAACGGATTCAGGGTTGTATTTGGTATCTAGCGACATTTTGATCAGGGATGTTTTGACTTCGAGGCCTAAAATTAACAGAAAATCTTAAGCCTTGGGCCGATTTATAAGAATTCTGTCAGGCGGGAAGAGTGATAACCTTTTACCACGAGCTTGCGGAGAGACACTTGATTTCAGGTTGGAAATCTCAGATTCCAGACGGTATAATTTTTAGCCGCTCTTAAAATAACGTGGGGGCGCACCTTCTTATTTGATAACTTAAATCCGGGAAAAAACCAAAGCCTGATAATACCGATACCATAATAAATGGTATAAGATGATTATTCGGAAGCTAGACCCTTTGTCAAAAGTCAGTCTCCTAACTTAAAATATATTTTTGTTGCCGATTTTCTGTCCCGGTAAAAACTCATACAAAATTCACGATCGATGGGTTCAGTCCATTGCTGTTCAATATTGAGGATTTGGAATTGCTTTATTATTATCGGTAATGACAAAAGTAAATTCCGAAACCCGAAAGGATTTTTACCTGATACCGGATTTCCGGCTACTTCCGACTTCGGTACTTCCTTCTTCGTACTTCCCCTTCACTGCTCCACCACTTCAAATGTTACTCCCGCGTTCTCTTCAAGCCGCTTCATCAGCACATCTCCCAATGCAACAGCAGGGGTGAGCACCCCGTAAATGTCGGGTAATTGCTCCTCATAAATAAGACTTATCGCACTTTCGGCGAGCATTTTAGAAGTTGATCCATAACCGGGATCCCGATTCCCCCGCACAGCAAGAACGACTTGATCGGTGTCATGGCCTTGTGCAAAAATCAGAAACTTAAATCCTCCGGAATTTCTGGACTCCTTATCGGGACCTTCACCCGGTTTTGGCATTCGGCTGTCAATTATTTTCTTAATAAAAGAACCCGGTTTTGCAGCTTGAAGCAAACCTAAACCAGCAAGTATAAAACCGGCTTTCATCCGACCTTTGAAACCTTTGCCGCAGAGCATCGCCTCTTCATAGCTGAAAACATGTCCATAGGGGAAATTCATAAGTGCATGGCTTCTGCGAACCACACGGGTGTTGACCCCAGCCATGATAAAGGGTGCCAGCCACTGTCCGGTAATTTTGTCTTTTTTGATCGATTGAAGGTCTTTTTGATCCGCCCCCTGATGATTGGAGTCTGGATTGAGTGCATATTGGTTTGCTATTATTTTCCCGATGGTTTTGTCTTTTTTGGCTTCAGCCATCAGATGGTTCATACTTGCATAGGTACCGCCACTCAGCTTGCCTTTTAGCATCGCAACCCGAGTATAGACATGGTTGGTAAAATATCCATACTTTTTGAAAAAAGCCTGCTGTACAACCTTTACACCTAAATCAGAAGGAATACAGTCAAAACCACAGCTGTGGACTATCCTGAGCTTCTTTTCTATTGCCTGTTGGTGGTGTCGGTCGATCGTCTTGCGGATCCAAGGCACCTCGCCCGTCAGATCACAATAATGACAGGATTCTTCTATGCATGCCTGCAGCAAGGCATTTCCATAAAGCGAGTAGGGGCCAACTGTGCTGCAGATCACTTTGGTCTGACTGGCCAGTCGCTTTAAAGCATCCAGATCAAAACTGTCGGCAGTCAATATCGGAATTCCCTTCAATGCATAATACGCACTTACTTTGTCCAGTTTTTCGGCATCTCTTCCCGCAATGGCCCACCTGAACTGAGATTGCCCATATTTTTGCCATAAATACTCCACTACCAGCTGACCTGTGAAACCTGTAGCGCCCCAGATGATCAGGTCAAATTGTTTGTCTTGCATTAGATTTACCTTTTTTTTCATGTATATGTCATTTAAGACATTAATGCAATTGTGGGTCCTATGGATAAAATTTCTAAGTCCTATTTTATGTCTTTTGATCGATTATATATCTTCATTTTTACTAATATACTTCAAAAGAATTGTCCCGGTTGAATTAAGCAATACCATCTTTGCCTGTAGCATTGCATTGGATTAATCCGCGCGCAGGAATCCATTCACAGAAGAGAAATGTTTATTAACAAATATTATTTTTGATTAAGCTAAGTTTATTTTTAAAATTCATTTTTTTTTCTTTAATTTATTTTACCAACCAACCCTATTTTAATTATGAAAATCTTATCATCAAAGTTTGATCAAAGTCATCCTATTCAATTCACGCCTATTGTTCATTTTTTTACAATTTTTGAATATTTCCTGAAAGTGTGTGATAAAAGATAATTGTGTAAACAATTTCTTTTGCAAGTTTGAAATTCCAACAGTTCTAAAAGAAGTTAACCTTATCATTTTACCTGTTCAAAAGGTGAAATGGTGATTTACTCCATTCATTCATTCAAGCAATTCGAATTTCATTTATATGTCAGTGGCAATGGTAGTACATTTCTCCGGATAAGTTATGTCCCTTTTCTTATAAATATTGCATCAATAGTTTCAGGTTCAATGTTGGATTATTTTAACTTTCCCACTCCGATTTTATGAAAGAGTCCACCTAAAAATTATAATAGCATTTCATAAATACGCGAGGAGACATTTGATTTCGATTTGTGGTTTTAAACTCCCAAAAATAAAATGTATCTAAAAATTTTTACTCGGTTTTCGATTGTATTGTTTTCATTCTTTGTCATGGCTTCCGGAAACACCCATGCAGCGACATATCACTTCTCATCCAGTAGTGGAAAGGATTCCAGGTCCTCGTCAAAGGCGCAAAACCCCCAAACACCCTGGAAGAGTATTGAAAAGTTAAATTCCATCTTTTCCACTCTTCAGCCAGGAGATAAAATCCTCTTCAAGAGGGGAGACACCTTTTATGGTGAAATAAAAATTACCAAATCAGGTTCAAGCGGGGCTCCCATAAGCATTGGAAGCTTTGGGTCAGGTAATAAACCGATAGTCACCTCCCTATCTTTCATTTCCGACTGGAAATCCAGGGGTGGAAATATTTATGAAGCTCAGGTAAATGGAATTAAAGATGATGTGAATATTGTACTTGTAGAGGACCAAATTTATGAAATGGGTCGATTTCCAAATGAAATTGATGATAATCAGGGTTATTTGACAATCCAATCTTATAATGGCGGGACAATTACAAGTAGCCAACTCCAAGCGCCTACTAATTTTACCGGAGGGGAAGTCGTGATCAGGAAAAACAACTGGATAATAGATAGACACTATATCAATTACCATTCTGGAAGCAGTGTGAACTACAATACTTCCGGAAGCGGTTATCAACCTCAAATTGGGTATGGCTTTTTCGTCCAAAACCATCCCGGTACGCTGGACCAATACGGAGAGTGGTTTTTTGACAAAAAAAACAAAACCATCCTTATCTATTATGATAAAGGTAGGCCTTCCTCTTCGGCTGTTAAGGTGGCTATTAAGGAACAGGTCATTGATATCAGAAACGGAGTCAACAACATAGCCTTTATAGATTTATCCATAATGGGTGCCAATGAAAATGTCATCAGAATCTCCAATTCTTCAAATATTTCAATTACCAACATCGAGATTAAATATGCCGGAAAAAACGGTGTTAACGCTTTGGGAACCAAAAAATTCAAAATGGAAAATTCATTGATTGAGGACGTTTTTGGCAGTGGGGTATTTTTTCAGTGGCAGGACTCAGACATGATCATCAAAAACAACACCTTTAACAGAACACACATATTTGCAGGAATGGGCCGGAATGGGGATGAAAACGGCAACACTATCCATATGAGTAGCTCATCTAATAATGGATTAATTGAAAGTAACAGGATATTAAATTCCGGCTATCAGGGTATCGTATTCAATGGCAACAATACCTTGGTCAAAAACAATGTGATTGACAATTATTGTTTTGTAAAGGATGATGGTGCCGGGATTTATACCTACACAGGTGCAAACAACACTGAATTCACCAATAGGAAAGTAATTGGTAATATCGTGATAAATGGGATTGGTGCAGTTGGCGGAACAAAACCATTTGGCCCTAACGATCTTCCTTATGTAAAAGGGATCTATATGGACGACAATTCCTCGGGAGTGGAAATCAGCGGAAACACGGTTGCCAATGTGGCTTCAAGTGGGATTTTTATCCATAACTCCAGGAATATGGATATTCAAAACAATAATGTTTTCAATGTGGGGAATTCCCTCCTTCTGGTCCATGATCATTTGGGGAATCCCAACCGGAATATCACTTTAAAGAACAATAATTTTCTGGCAAAAACCGAAGATCAATCTCATATCAATGTCCGGTCGAAACTAGATGATGTCAGAGAAATGGGTTCTTTTGACCAAAATGTATACGCAAGGCCAGCCAATGATAATTACACCATCAACACCAATCTACCTAATGGATCCGGGCAACGTATGCAAAAAAATTTAGATTTGAATGACTGGTCTTCCCTTTACGGCATTGATAAAAATTCAAAGAAAAGCCCTGTTGTAGTTCCCCAACCTAAAATATTGGAATCATTGGGAGTAAATAAAATTATCAATGGATTGTTTAAATCAGGTTCTAACGGATCTTATTGTTGGTCACCGAATAACAATTGCAATATCAGCACAGAAACTAATCCGGCATTCAGTGGAAATTCGTTAAAAGTGGAGATGCCAAGTGCGGGGATTTTGGTTTTTAAATTTGGAAGTATCAAAAAGGAGAATTATTACAACCTCAGATTCAAGGGTACCGGAAACAGATCCTTATTGCTTAAAGCATATTTCAGACAGGTTGGAAGTCCATATGCAAAAGTATCTGAGGTAAAAACCATCAAATTGGACAATGCACGGGCGGATATCAACGAATTATTGATTGCTTCTTCTTCAAACCCACAGACTGATCTGGTAATTGAGTCCGCAGATCCAAATTTGACCTATTGGATCAATAACCTCGAAATCGTTCAGGTGGAGGTAGAAAAGGCTGATGCAAAGGATTTTATTTTTTTTGAATATAATGATACCCACTCACCCAAATCTTTTGGTTTATCCGGAAATTACGTAGATCTGCGAGGTGTTAAATTATCAAAATCCGTTACTATCGAACCTTTCTCCTCAGTCATATTACTCAAAGCAGACAAAGAGAATTCAGGCCATGCCAACAGAGAAATGTTTTTTCATACCAGCCCACAGGGAACGGGTGCATTGACAAGCAATACAAAATCGGGAGACCTTCAATCCGGTCAAAAAATAAAAGTGGAGGCAGAAGCTAAAGATGGTTTTGTTTTCGATCACTGGAGTATTGCAGGGGAAAAAGTCGGGGAGGAATCCGTACTGGAATTCGAAATGACCGAAAAAATCAAGGGAGTAACCGGTCATTTCCGGGAATTCGTAGCCCCGGAAGCGGAAATAATAACATTGGAGCACCATTCTGAACATGAATCCGGAACCAACATCCAAATCGGACTGCGGACAAAAGAAAATGATGGTGTGGTGGAAAAAATAGAATTGTATCAAGGTGATTCCCTTTTTGCGGAATTGACGGATTTTGAATCCGGGTATACTTGGGAGAATGTTCCTGCAGGTCAATATACCCTAACCGCTAAAACCTATGACACCAAAGGGAATGCATCAGCTTCTGAACCCATCAGTATTCAGGTCAATGAAAATTCCGACAAGCCTTTGGGCAACCTGGATTTTAATATGGGTCCTAACCCCACATCCAATCACCTGAACCTTATATTTAATGATTTGGGTGAGGATTTTGATGTGGAAATACAAGTAATTTCACTTACGGGAATCGTCCAAAAGATATATAAGGAAAGGGTCGGACAATCAAAATTGACCATAGATGTTGAGGATTTGAGCCATGGTGTGTATCTTCTTCACATCAATTATGGTAGCAAAACTAACATCATTAAAAAATTTATTAAGGAAAATTGATGAAAATAAAATAAGAATCAATTGGTGGTGGTCTCTTTTGAAGGTGATCACCACATTTCCTGTCTTTCACTGGTTTTTACAAAAACTTATAAACATTTCAGAAGAAATGTTGACTCCCCATGACCCCGGGACGGTTGGTACTTTCCAAAAGTGCATTTTTCAACTTTAGCAAAATCGGTTTAGCAAAATCGGATAAAACAGGATCAGAATCCATTCGAAAGCAGGATGCCTATTACCGGATCAATTCCGAAATGCTGTCAAATAAATGTAGCATATCAATCAAAAAGCTCAGGCCCGCCACAGGCGATATTAAATCAATAAATGATGTGGTTTTATCCTTTTTACGGTTTTTTGTTGCAATGCCCATCTCTTCGTTTGCCCAAACACATTCACCTTTAATCTTTTAATCCTTCCATCCACTTGGTCAACAGGATTACCTGTTTTTACTGCTTTTATCTTCTCCATATAAATCCTAACTTTGGCTTGAAACAAATTTTTAATGATGAGTGACCTGCATGTTCCACCCATGAGTACCTGGGTACAGATTCCCAATAATTCTGACTTTACAATTTACAATCTGCCCTACGGGGTATTTCAGAACAAGAGACTTTCTCCCCGTGCCGGAATCGCCATCGGTGACAAGATCGTGGATCTGTCGGTGGTTCATGAGGAAGGCTTTTTTTCGGAAATGTCTCAGCTTCCAAAGGATATTTTTTTGAAGGATTCCCTGAATGAACTGATCGGTTTGGGTAAACCGACTACCCGCAGAATCAGGGAGAAAGTTCAGGATTTGTTGAAAGAAGCAAATCCTACTTTGAGGGATCATCAGATCAGGGGAAAAGCGATGGTGTCCCGAAAAGAAGCCAAAATGCTGCTTCCTGTAAAAGTGGGAGATTACACTGATTTTTACAGCAGCATTGAGCACGCAACCAATGTGGGCACGATGTTCCGTGATCCTGAAAATGCATTGTTGCCAAATTGGAAACACTTGCCTGTAGGATACCATGGTCGGGCTTCTTCGATTATACCATCCGGTGTTCCGGTATTTCGTCCTAAAGGTCAGTTTAAAAACCCGGATATGGCGAAGCCCGGATTTGGGCCAACTACAAGACTGGATTTTGAGCTGGAGATGGCATTTATCACTTGCAAACCCACCAAGATGGGGGATAGCATCAGTACAGAAGAGGCTGCTAACCATATATTTGGTTTTGTGTTGTTCAATGATTGGTCCGCCCGTGATATTCAGGCTTGGGAATATGTTCCTTTGGGTCCTTTTTTGGGGAAGAGTTTCGCATCGAGTGTTTCTCCCTGGATAGTTACCTTGGAGGCATTGGAACAATTTAAGGTTGCAGGACCAGTCCAGGATCCGGAATTGCTGCCCTACCTCCAATGCAAAAGGGACCACAGTTTTGATATCAATCTTGAGGTTTTTATTCAACCCGAAGATAAAAAAGCGACTAAAGTCTGCACTTCAAACTACAGGAATATGTACTGGAACATTGCTCAGCAGTTGGCGCACCAAACTGTAAACGGCTGCAATATCAATATCGGAGACATGTATGCCTCCGGAACTATATCGGGACCTACACCAGACAGTTACGGTTCTATGCTGGAGCTATCATGGAAAGGAACCAAACCGGTACAACTTGAAGAAGGGGGAGAACGGCAGTTCATCGAAGATGGAGATACAGTGATCATGAAAGGATATTGTGAAAAAGAGGGTGTTCGGGTTGGCTTTGGAGAAGTTTCTGTAAAGGTTCTCCCTTCAAAATAGTCCCTAAATTTTTGAGGTTTTTAAAACCTCGAAAGTTTGGCTTCATATTCCAAGGAGTGGACAGTTAAAATGTCAATTTGTGTAGTGGAAATTATATAGTAAATGATTCTGTAGTTACCAAAAAAAAAATTAATTCTCGTATTTCTATATTTCCTATTTCAGGTACTAACTTTACGCTTGCAGGGAACTGCTTCAATTGTTTGGCTCTTTCTCTGATCTTCATAATTTTCAGACGCGCGTATTTTTCAGAGTCTTTTCGGATAAACTCTCCGATGTTCGTCAAATCGGAAATAGCTTGGTCGGTCCAGTTTACTTCAACCATTCTGGCAGTTTTTCGTCCAGTTGGTCATCAGGTGTAATCTGACCTTTTTCACATTGCTCAAGTCCTTTTTCTATTTTGTCGAGCAAAACAATTCGATCAAGCACTTCGTCAAGTGAAACCTGTTCGGGCAGTTTCTGTAGGGTTTCTATTAATTTCTCTCGTTTTAGCATATTGCTTTTTTATCCTTTTACTCAAATATAACAAAAAAGTCTCCTGTTGTAGTTTTGGATTTTATCCAAGCTATATATTCTTTTCCAGCTGTTCGGTCCCACCTGACCGAGGATTGTGCAGGAAACTTTGATCGGAACCGTTTTCTAAATGGATATTTTCTTCATCAAATTTTTCCCCAAACAGAAACTATAATCCTTTATAGAAATACCGAAGCCACTTTTCACCTCTATGGTGGTTACCCCTTCATTATAATGTCTTTCAGTTCTTTTACGAATTAAATTTGTAAGCAAGCTTTTATTGGCTTTCCGGGTCACCGATTATATGCGGTCTGAAAAATCGGAAACAGAAACCCCGCATTGTGTCATGCACTTGAAATCCCATAAAAACCGGGTAGAAGATATGTGGTATACTTTTCTGGACAATCACCTTGGAAGGTGCCTGTGAATGCTTATTTTAGCAATGTCGGTTAAAAGTCGGGTTAAATCCGTCTCTTTTTCGGGTGATCTTTTACAAATTCAAATGAAATTGCAATGGTAAACCAAAATCTTATCATTATGAAACAACCTGAATTGGGCAAAAAAATCCTCGAGTTGAGGAAGGCCAAGGGACTTACGCAAGAGGCACTCGTGGAGCTTTGCAATATCAATGTTCGGACTATACAGCGGATCGAAGCGGGGGAGGTTACTCCCCGGCCTTTTACCATAAAAGCAATTTTGGAAGTACTGGGATTCGATGTTTCCACTATTCAGGAAGAGGAAATCCGGGATAATTCAATCATCGAACTTGAAAACGGGAAAAATGTCCGGTTGTTAAGAATGGCTTTCTTTATCGGGATCGTTTATTTCCTCTTGACTTTTGCTGAAATGCCAATGGATTTATTGATTATGGAATCCGGTGTGGAGGCTGTGCCACCATTTTGGTACGTTTTTGTAAAGGTTGCCGTGATATTTACATTTACCTGCTTCATCTATGGGTATTATCGCCTCAGCACTTTGCTTTCCAATTTTCTTATAAAGGGAGCATCCATTATGCTGATTGTAGGAATTCTGATTTCCAATTCAGCGGATATCCTGTCCATTTTCATTCATGGGATGTCTGTTGAATTCCTTCAGTTTTCCAAATCGGTTCTATTCGGATCGTTCTATGTAGTTTTTGGAATCGGACTTATCAATTATCAAAAAGCCTTTGGGTCTGTCGCTTTGGTAGCAGGCTGTCTTGCCATTGCATCAGGCTTGATGTTTATTACAGTCATTTTAGCCCTACCCGGACTGTTTGTTTTCACGGTTTTTGAGATTCTCCAATTGATTTTGCTATATAATTCATCCGAAATTATCAAAAACACGAGTTTATTCGACAAATCAGGTCTTAATCCGGTTATAGGCTAATTTCCCCCTGATTTAGAACAGGTCACTTTTCCATTTAAATAGGGTAGATGAATTCACTAAAAGAGCACTTTGCTAAGAAGTGTTCTTTTTTTAAAATACTGAATTAGAAGTACATGCAAATGTTTTTATTTATATGGCTCTATAGAGGTGAATTATTTTTGACAAGGGGTATAATTAAAGTGGAAATTAAATAACTATTTATTATTATTGTAATTAATCTCCCAAGATTCATTGATTCATTTCGATCTTCATCTGGCAATCCTTCCTTTTCGGTAGAAAATAGATTTGTATGATTGTAGTGTAAAAGTCTTTAGATAAGATTAGCCAAAAATACACCCGATTTTAAAATAGTAAAAATTATGAAAATTCAAAAACCAGGAATTTCAAAGCTTCTGTTTGCCATGCTGATCCTCCTTAATTCCTGTATTTTAAGGGAGAAAGAGATTGACACAAGTATAGTAACCTGTAACCCCTGTGAGAGCCCTTTGGCTTACGATGGGTATACGCTTGCTTTTAATGATGAATTTGATGGCAATCAGCTATCAGATGTTTGGTCATCTAATTTGGGAGACGGTTGTCCTGAAAACTGCGGTTGGGGAAACAATGAACTCCAAAGTTATCAGATGGAAAATACAGCCATTGTTAATGGAAATCTTGTCATTACCGCAAAAAAAGAAAATGTGGGTGGTTCCGGATTCACTTCCTCAAGAATAAACACTAAAGGTATAAAGACATTTCAATTTGGAAGAATTGATGTCAGAGCCAAACTTCCAAAAGGTAAGGGGATGTGGCCTGCGTTTTGGTTGATAGGCGCAAATATTGATTCAGTAGGATATCCTGAATCCGGCCAGATAAATATTGCCGAAATGGTTGGAGGAAATGCAGATGGACAAGACAATGCTGTTTACGGAACCATTTATTATGACAATAACGGATCACTTGGTTATGAAGCAAAGACCAAGCGAATATCCGATGAGATTTTTAACGATCGATTCCATGTGTTTTCAATCGTTTGGGGTCAAAATAAAATAGAGTGGTTACTTAACGATGTACCTTACTTTGAAGCGGATATTACTCCTGCCGGAAGGGATGCTTTTAAAAAACCTTTCTTTATGATAATTAATCTTGCGGTCGGCGGAGATTGGCCGGGTGCTCCTGATCAGACCACAGTCTTTCCGCAAGAACTTGAGGTAGATTACATTAGATATTTCCGGAAAAATTGATGATTAAATATTTCTTACTGAAGGAGGGATTGGTTGTTATCTATAACCAATCTTTTTTACTTTTTACTCTCTATTCTTGAATTAATTTCCTTTTTGATATTCTTCAGAATCTGAGCGTTGTTTTTGCTTTCTGACTTGACTTCCAGGATTTTCGGATGGATGGATTTATGAAAGAAGCTATCTAAAGCGGCTGTCAATTCTGTTGAATTTGTTGACAGAGAGTATTCGAACCCAAATTCAGCGGCAAGGTGATTTGCCTGAAGGGCCTGGCTGGTTTCAAAATATTCTTCCAACTCGGGTTGATTGGCCGGTCCATCAATCAACCTGAAAATCCCCCCCCCATGATTATTCAATAGCAATATCCTGAGGTTCGGCATGCTGTATTTGTGCCAAAAAGCATTTCTGTCGTAGAAGAAAGCCATATCTCCTGTTATGAGCACCACAGGATCTTTTGTGGTAAACGTACATCCAACAGCAGTGCTTATTGAGCCATCAATTCCGCTTGTTCCGCGATTACAGATTATTTCCGGATTTATCTGTCCCAAAAAATTCACATACCTGATTGCCATACTGTTGGCCACATGGATTTTGGTGTTGATAGGAATCACTTCGATCAGCTTGGCAATCGCCTTGTATTCTCCAAATGGAGCCTTATCAATTATTCCCGGAAGGATAGCTCTTATATTTTGCTCAATCCTCTTCCAGGATTCATCAAACGTTCGATCAGAAAAGGTGATGTTTTCACGAAGAAATTCGAGGAAATAAATAGGATTGAGTTGAACATTTTTGGAAAGGCTTTGATAGGTATCAGGTACGTATCCTTCAGGCGAAATATGCCAATCTGAGGCCTTAGATTTTCTGAGGAACAATTTTAGGTTTTTTGATATGATTGACTTTCCAAATGAAATGATCAGGTCCGGAAAAAGTGATTCCTCTGTTTCTTTTTTTCCCAGAAAATGGTCATGATAACAAATTGTTTCCTCGGATTGAAGATTGGAAATGGTGTCGGTAACCACAACAGCTTTTCCTGAACTTGAAAGTTGATCCAAAAGTACCTGAATTTTAGGTTCAGGCCTCATCTGTCCGGGAACAATAAGTATTTTCTTATAATTTGACAAAGCTGATTGTTGTTTCAGCTTTTCATTGTCAGACCATATCAGGGTCGGATGAACTTGATCAATTATTGAAACAGAATTTGTATACTGAAAAACCTCATCCTTTTCCGGGTAAAATGGTTCTCTTAAGGAAATGTTTATATGGACAGGTCCTGCGGGAAATCGGTTTGCCAAATTTATGGCTTCATTCATCATTCTTTGAGCAAACCAGACTTTATCGGGGTGGCCGAATTCATCCGGGAAATCATAACTTCCCTTTACATGATCTCCGTAAATATGCTGTTGTCTGATGGTTTGCCCATCCCACTGGTCAATCCATTCAGGAGGTCTGTCTGCAGTGATGACAAGCAATGGGACCTGCTGAAAAAAAGCTTCGGCGACAGCAGGGAAGTAATTCAAAGCCGCTGATCCACTTGTACAGACCAACACCACCGGCTTCTCAATCTGTTGGGCCATTCCCAATGCGATAAATGCTGCTGTCCTTTCATCAGAAATTGTCCTGGTATGGATTTCAGGATGTCTTGCAAATGCCAGGGTTATAGGTGCGCAACGTGACCCGGGAGATAAAATTGCATTTTTGATGCCTTTGAGTGCACAGATAGACACTAGGTCGATAATTGGTTGTAGGATCAAAGTTGAAAATGCGATTTAAGATGCTTTTCGATGATTTCGCATTTCATCTCCGTTTCTTCCCATTCTTTTTCAGGTATGGAATCTTCGGTTACACCTGCACCTGCATACAAAATAGCAGCGCCGTCAAGAAGTCTTGCCGTCCTCAGATTGACATAAATGGATGTTTCTTCTTCTATATTGACTGGCCCAATAAATCCTGCAAAAAGTGACCTGTCAAATTTTTCATGGGCTTTTAGAAAATCGATAGCAGGTTTTCTTGGCATTCCACAGACTGCAGATGTGGGATGTAGCAGTTCAAGCATGACCGATCCTAACTGAGGAAAATTTGTGGCTTTCATGTTTACTTTAAAATCAGACCTTAGGTGTAATAGGTTTCCTGCCAAAACAGTTTTCGGTCCATGTTCATCATATTCCCTCAGCCTGATTTTCTTAAAACAGTCGACAATATACCTGCTGACCAAAGCTTGTTCCTCGATTTCTTTCTGGGTCCAAGCTGCTGATTTCAAAGGATATTCCCCATGGGCTTTTTGGGTTGCTGCCAAAGACATGGTGTAAAAATCATCTCCACGAGTCCGGATCAGAATTTCCGGCGATGCTCCGATCCAGGTTCCGATTTCAGGAATATGGAAGAAATTGATAAAGGCATTCGGGTAGGCATCTATGAGGTTCAAAATTGATTTGACCAAATCGAAATCCTCATTCAGCTCAATTTTCTTTATTCGGGCAGGTACAATTTTGTGCAGCTGCTCGGATTTGACTGCTTCTATGCCACGATCGACAATCCTGATAAAATCTTCACGTCCATTTTCTTCATGGTATTCTACTGAAGTTGGATTTTTCAGTTTTGATAACGCGTTCTTTATCGTGTCTGAAATCTCCGATGGGGATCTGTTTTCAATTTCAGAGTTTATGAGATAGTTTCTGCCATTTTCAGCAGGTTCGATTTCCACTTTAAAATAAGAACTTGCTTCAAGAAAATATCCTTTTTTATCTTCCTGATCTTCAAAAGGATGTATAATAAACCCTGCCGGTAATTCCTCAAATGCCATGGGTACCTTTTTGAGCCGTGAGGTTTTATCTATTATCACCTGTAAATAGGAAGAATTGGGTTTTCGCCAAACGGCAAATTGGTGTCCCTCAGAAAAAGAATCTGCAAGGAGATTTCCCAGCCAATGATTCAAAGTACAATGTTCTTTTTGTAAAATAATATCCATTTTTTACTTTTTATCCAAAACAGCAAGTGTTATTCTGCTGATACAACTTAATTCATTTTCAGGTGTGTAAATTTTCACCTCCCAAACCTGAATTGTTTTTCCCCTGTGAATTGGTTTTGTTATGCCTTTTACTGAGCCTTCTTTTACTGATTTCAGGTGATTTGCATTGATTTCCAAGCCCACACAATATTGTTTTTCCCGGTCAAGGGTAAGTGAGGCAGCCACACTTCCAAGCGTCTCCGCCAGTACGACATTGGCGCCTCCATGTAACAGACCGAGGGGTTGTTTGGTTCTGGAATCCACAGGCATTGTGGCTTCCAAATAATCTTCACCGATAGCTGTAAAACGTATTCCTAAAAATTCTGTCATTGTATCTTTACCCCAATCGTTGATAAGGTCAAGATTAATGTTTGAAGTAAATATCATGTATTTCTGAATAAAATCTTTTTCTTTGAACTGTAAACAAAAATAATTAAAGTTGGTCACTAAAAAAATTTACCTCGTCAGGCATGGGCAGACAGATTACAATCTCAAAGGGGTGGTACAGGGTAGTGGAATAGATGCTCCATTAAATGATACAGGTCGGCGGCAGGCAAAGGCATTTTTTGATTTTTATAAAGCCATACCTTTTGATAAAATATATTATTCAGGCCTTATCCGTACCCGGCAGAGTATCCAGTCCTTTATCGATCTGAATATTCCATCTGAGTCCATTGCGGAATTGAATGAGATTAGTTGGGGTATTTTTGAAGGGCTACCGATGACACATGATGAAAATAAATATTACAACCATATGCTTGAGCAATGGGCTGAAGGTTCTTTGGATTATGCCATTGAAGGTGGGGAAAGTCCCTACATTGTGGTGAAAAGGTTGGAAATTGGCATAAAGCATATTTTGTCTCAAGATGGGGATAACATCCTGATCTGTATGCATGGCAGGGCAATGAGGATTTTGTTATGTTTTTTGTTGGGATATGATCTGAGGTATATGAATGTATTCTCGCACCACAACCTGGGGCTTTATCTTCTACATCAGAGCGATCCGGGTAAATTTACAATTAAAAAATACAATTCGGCTGACCATTTTAGAATATTGAAAGAGCTGATTTAGAGTTTTTTTGAGCCTTCTGATTTTTTCCCTCAAAAGAAGAGATCATTTGCTGATAAACTTCCTTGGATTCATCCAGATCATATATTTTAAAGGCAATATCATCCAGCGGTGAAACTTTGTTGGGATTAATTCGAATGATAAAATCACCTAGCTGACATTTATCCATGCTTGAATTTGGGATTTTTACTATAATCGCAGCGTCCGAGTTTCCTGCATAACTTCTTGTCTGAAAAAGATTCATCAGACTCAGTTCAATGTATGCTGTACTTGTTTTTTGGGCTTTCAGTTCTGCTTTATTAAAAATAACCAGAAAGGTTTTTTCATCCTTTTCTTTGGAATAACCCATAGAAATCAGCAAACAAAATAAAAGGGTCAGGCCTATATTTTTCATAACTCCAAAATATACAAAATTAATGAATAATTCAACCTTAAGATGTTCAACAAAAAATATACCGCAAAAAAAAGCCCGAAATATTCGGGCTTAAAAAATTATGCTTTGCTTCTCTTTTTCTTTGGAGTTGTATCCTCTTCAATTTCGTCTTCAACACCTGCTAGAATTCTGCCGCAATGTTCGCAGACAATGAGCTTCTTTTTCTCTCTTATGTCGGCTTGTCTTTGAGGTGGGACTATATTAAAACAACCCCCACAAGCTTCTCTTTTGACCATGACCACTGCCAAACCGTTCTTGGCATTTTCCCTGATTTTATTGTAGGATTTAAACAGCCTGTCTTCAATCTTCTTGGCGGCTTTATCTCTGTCAGTGCTTAGTTTGGTTTCCTCGGATTTACTCTCAGAAATAATCGTTGTAAGTTCTTCCTGTTTGGTCGTCAGATCCTTTTTTCGTTCTTTCAGGATTTCACTGAGTTCTTCCACATCTTTGTTTTTTCCTTCGATGCGGATTTGAGCCTCGGTGATTTTCTTTTTGGAAACCTGAATTTCAAGATCCTGAAGTTCCAGTTCTTTTGTGATGGCGTCATATTCTCTGTTATTTCTGACGTTCATCTGTTGTTCCTGATACTTTTTTATAAGTTTCTCGGATTCCTTGATGTTTTCCTTATATCTTTTGATATCATCATCAAGCGTGGCGATATCATTATTGAATTTATCAAGCCTAGTCTCGTAACCGATTATTTCATCCTCGAGGTCCTGTACTTCTTCAGGAAGTGCACCTCTGATTTTAACTATGGCATCAAGACGGGAATCTATTTTTTGAAGATTTAGGATTGCTTCAAGTTTTTGTGCAACGGTACTTTCCATGTACTATAGGTAAGTTATGGGATTCGTAACTACTTTTGTCAAATAGAGTGCAATGTTAGTGAATTTTCGTGACAAAAGCTCCATGATTAACTCTTTTGTAAAAATTTCACTTTCATAATGTCCTATATCACAAACAAGTATTTGATTTTCAGCTTCAAAGAATTCATGATACTTGATATCGGATGTGATGAAGACTTCAGCTCCCGATTTTTTCGCTTCATTCAGGAGGAATATTCCGGCACCGCCGCATACGGCGACTTTTTGAATAGGTCTTTTCAACAAACGGGTGTGTTTGATTACCTTCAATTCCATTTTGGTCTTCAAAAAATTCATAAATTCCACCTCGTCCATAGGAGCATTCAATTCACCAACCATTCCTGCACCGATTTCCTGGTTTTCGTTTTTGAGGGAATGAATAAAATATGCAACCTTCTCGTATGGATGTGCTTTCTTCAGAGCCTGAATTAACGTGGTCTCCAGATAGCTTGGCAACAAAACCTCTATCCTGGTTTCAGGCTCCCGATGGGCAGACCCCTTTTCTCCGACATTGGGATTTGCATTTTGGGAGGGGGTAAATGTTCCTGTGCCTTCTGATAGAAAGCTACAACCGGAATATTCACCGATTTCCCCCGCACCGGCTGAAAAAAGTGCTGAAAGAACTTTCTCTGTTTCCAATGAAGGAACAAAAGTTACCAGTTTGGAGAGGAGTTCTTTTTTGGGTTGAAGAATCCTGGTATGAAACAATTCGAGTTTATCTGCTATTTTTTTGTTTACCCCCTGTAGGACATGGTCAAGATTTGTATGGATAGCGAAAATGGCTATATCATGTTTTATGGCCTTGATGACCGTCCTTTCGACATAATTTTTTCCGGTCAAACTCTTCAAACCTTTGAAAACAATCGGGTGATGTGCTACTATCATATTACAACCGATGGCAATTGCTTCATCAATGACTTCTTCAGTTGCGTCCAGGGAACAAATGATGCCCCTTACTTCATCCCCAAGGTTACCGGTGATCAACTGCGCATTGTCATATGACTCCTGATAGGCTGGAGGCGCAATTTTATCCAGATAAGAAACTATTTCCCCGATCGTATAAATCATCTTATTTATTTACTTTTGTTCAAAATTACTAAAAAATAACAATGCGCTGGTACGAACCCATGCTATATCCATTTGCTTTCTTATATGACGGGGCGACTCGTTTTAGAAACAGAATGTTTGATACGGGGCAGAAAAAAAGTACGGTTTTTTCAATTCCAACACTAGTGGTGGGAAACCTCAGTCTAGGTGGGACAGGAAAGACGCCCATGATTGAATTTCTAATTGAGTTATTGAAGGATAAGTATACTTTGGCAACACTCAGCAGAGGTTATGGAAGGAAATCCACAGGGTTTATGATGGCAAAAGAGACAATCGGGCCTAATGAAGTGGGTGATGAACCCTTTCAGATTTTTACAAAATATGGGAATGAGATTGCTGTTGCTGTCGGTGAGGAGCGTATCTTGGCGGTTCCTCAGATTATCATCAGCCGTCCGGAAACTGGGTTGATATTATTGGATGATGCATTTCAGCATCGGTATATAAGAGCGGATAATTATATTTTATTGACAACCTACCAAAAACCGTTTTTTAGAGATAGCATATTACCTTTGGGCACTTTAAGGGAAAATCCAACAGGAGCAAAAAGGGCAGACTTAATAGTGGTAACAAAATGTCCCGATCACATTACTGAAGAGGAAAAAGCAGCTTTTGAAGCTGAAATCCGGAAATATGCAAAACCCAATTGTCCGATATTTTTTGCCGGATTAAAATACGGAGAGCCTTATCCCGTTTTTGGAGAGATGAATCAAGTCAAAAACAAAACAGTCTTGGTTTCAGGTATTGCCGGTGATAACATTCTGAAAGAGGAGGTGGGGAGCAGATATGAGTTGGTGGAGGTGTTGACTTTTCCTGATCATCATAAGTATACTTTGCAAGACGCTAAAAAGATACAGGGAAAGATCAACCTTCACAAAGATGCTGTAGTGCTAACGACAGAAAAAGACGCAGGTAAATTAAAAGATCCTAAATTCCATGAATATTTGGGAGAAATTCCGATTTTTGCTATTCCCATTAAGGTAGTTTTTGCACCAAAAGAGCGAGAATTTATCTTAAATCAAATCAATAAAATTGTCAAGGACAAAGGATATATCTGTGAGATTTAAAAGTTGGTTGTTGTACTTTTTGATATCGCTTTGCTTCACACAGGAGTTATTGGCACAAAGGCCAACCAGGCAAGTTCCTCCCCCGACAGGCCAGAGAACGGAAGTTGATCCTGAACAGGAAGATCCTGCTGAAGTCGGCGGGCGTAAAAAACTCATCGATGATTCTACCAAAATGGTTTTTGGCCCGAAGACAACCCTTTATTTCTTTGAAAAGGATGTAAAGAGAAACCGGGACTTGAAATATGAAGTAGATACACTTTTGGATAATTTCCATTATTATGAGCCTGTAGCCAAATCAGGATGGAGATACCAGGATCTTGGCAATCTGGGAAGTGCGGCAAAACCTGTTTTTTATGAAGTTCCGGGGATTATCGGTACCACTTCAGGATTCAATGTTTACGATTTATATTATAATTCTCCTGACAGTATCAAATATTATGACACCAAGTCTCCCTATACCGATATGTCGGTGTTTTTTGGTGGTGGCAACAGGAATATGCTCGACCTGACTTTCACCAGGAATGTTACCTCCAAATGGAACCTGGGCTTCAATATCAACAACATAAGGGCACGGAAAACACTGAATCCCAATGCCCGTGATGACAATTTGGCCGAACAATCTTCTTATTCATTTCATACCAGCTATAGATCAGAAAACGACAAATATTCCATGTTGGCGGCCTTCTCCCGGATGAGGCATTTGGTTAGGGAACAAGGTGGGATAATCCCGCCGGCTGTGGATTCCACATCATTGTATTTCACATATGAAGATGCAAAAGTATGGCTGAGAAATTCACGGGCAGTTGATCTGAGGCAGGATTACCACCTTTATCATGAATACGAGCTGCTTAAAGGATGGCAGGTTTATCATGTTTTTGACAAGAAAAAGCAATACATGAATTTCACCTCTGACTTGCTTACCACCGATGCGGATTTTTTTAACTTTCACAATCTTCCACGTTACAATACAACTGACAGCACAGCAAATCAAAATCATTTTTCAGAATGGCGAAATGAAGTTGGTTTCAAAGGGGATATCGGACTTTTGTATTATAACGCCTTCGTGAAATTCCGATCGGGAAAAATGAAAAGTCCATTTATGGTCAGTGATAACAGGTTCAATGAACTTTATCTCGGCGGGGTTTTAAGAGGAGACCTGAGCGAGAAATGGAGATTTGAGGCAGAAGGGGAGTACTTGTTGCCCGGGGCATTTCGGATAGAAGGGCTGTTCGTTTCACCTTTTTTGGAAGCTTCTTATACAAAGGCTTTATACAAACCAACTTCCATCCAAGAGGTTTATAGAGGAAACCACCACAGGTGGAGCAACCGTTTTTCCAATATTGGTGTGGATCAGATTAAGGGAGTTATCAAAGCCGATTTCCCAAGATGGATGCTGCGTCCTTCCATTACCATCAACAGGATCAACAATTATGTATTCTACAATGAACAACAAGAAGCCACCCAGTCCGGAGGAGAGGCATTTATGCTCATTCCCGGAATCAAAACCAGCTTCAACATCCAAAAATTCTTCTGGGAAACCGAGGTGAATTACACGCTTATCAGTGGGTCGGGTTCGGATAATTTCAGGATTCCAGAGTTGTTCATTAATTCGAGAGTATATTTCGAAAGCTTTTTGTTCGATGAAAACCTTTTTGTCCAGATTGGATTTGATGGAAGATACAGAAGCGAATATTTTGCGGAAGCTTATAGCCCTTCCATCCAGCAGTTTTATTTGCAGAACACCTTCAATGTGATGGGTTATCCAATTGTAGATTTCTTTTTGAATGCCAGGATCAACAGAACCAGGATTTTGCTTAGATATAACCATCTCAACAGTAATCTTTTGGATCAGCCGGGATATTTTATTACCCCACATTTCACGGGATTAAAAGGAATTCTGGATATCGGAATAAGTTGGCCTTTATTTGATTGATTATGAATTGGCAGGAAAACACAAAATACAAGATGCTGAACCTACAGTTGCCGACTGATCGGAGGTGGGTTGATATTGCCCGAATGAATCTTGAAGACATTCTGGTAGACCACGCCTATTGTGAACAAAAGGCAGCTTCTTCCTGTATTTCACTTATTCTTAAATATCCTGATCTGGACGAGCTCGTGCAGACACTGACACCGGTGGTGGCGGAAGAATGGGCGCATTTCGAAAGAGTGATGGAGCAGATCCGAAAGAGGGGCTTCAGGTTCGGTTGGCCTAGAAAAGATGAATACGCAGTAAGTCTGGTTGGATTTGTAAGAAAAGGAGGTAACAGAATGCAACAATTGACCGAATTATTGCTCATGAATGCATTGATAGAAGCCAGGAGCTGTGAAAGGTTTAAGCTGCTTTCCATCAATATAGAGGATGAAGAGCTTAAAAAATTCTATTATGAATTAATGGTTTCCGAAGCAGGTCATTATGTGAATTTCATCGATTTGGCAAAGCATTATTTTCCTGAGGAAAAAGTAATGCTCAGATTGAAGGAGTGGCTGGTTTTTGAATCTGAGGTGATTAAAAATTTAAAAATCAGAGGTGATAGAGTTCATTGAAGGAAAAGAAAATCTTAAGAAGATTTCGCTTTAAAAAAACAGGATTTTTTTTGTCTAAATCTGAAGATTTATTAATATTAACATTGAAAATAGGTGAAATTACCTGTTAACTGTTCTAATCTGAACGAATCATGAATTTGCTCGAAAATATCAAAGAAGCTCTGAGAGCTGTAAAGGTAAATTTGCTGAGAACCATCCTGACAGGAGCCATCATTGCAATCGGCATCACTTCTCTGGTAGGTATGTTGACAGCCATAGATGGGATAAAGGCACAGATTGAAGATAGTTTTTCCGGTTTGGGAGCCAGTAATTTTGATATCAGATCAAAAGGTTTTTCGGGTGGCAGGGCCGTGCAGGAGGGAAAAACAGAAAAGACCTATCCTCCGGTGAATTATCCTGAAGCTATGGCCTTCAAATCTGAGTTTAGTGAAATTGGACCTGCGACTGTTTTTTCTACTATTTCCGGTGCAGCAGAAGTCAAAAGAGGATCAAAAAAAACCAATCCCAATATAAGAATCACAGGGGGTGACGAGCTTTATTTAAATATAAAAGGGATTCAGGTAGAAAGCGGTAGAAATTTCTCAGCCTCGGAAGTCCAAAATGGTCAGAACGTATGCATCATCGGTCAGGAGTTGGTAGATCTTTTATTCGAAAAAAATGAAAACCCCCTTAATCAACTGCTTTCGTTTTTTGGTAGAAAATATACCGTGATTGGAGTTATTGAAAAGCAAGGCAGCGTCGGCGGCGGATCCGGTGCCGATCGGGCGATTTTCATTCCCATAGAAAATGCAAGTAGACTTGACAGCAGTGGTACTTTCAGATATACCATTACAGCCAGTGGTTCAGATCCCATACAGTTGGATTATGAAATGGGTCAGGCAACGGGAATTATGAGAAAGATCCGGCAGGATCGGGTAGCACAGCCGGATTCTTTTGAACTCACCAAAAGCCGGTCGGTATCCGAAAGTCTTGAAGAGGTGGCCGGATATCTTAGGATCGGTGGTTTTACCATTGGCTTTGTTACGCTTCTTGGAGCATCCATCGGATTGATGAACATCATGATGGTATCCGTAACCGAACGCACGAGAGAAATCGGTGTCAGAAAAGCATTGGGTGCCACGCCACTCCGGATCAGACAACAGTTTTTGATCGAGGCCATTGTGATCTGTATTTTGGGAGGGATTCTTGGAGTGATTTTGGGAATCGGAATAGGAAATGTCGTCGCCAATTTAATCGGTCCGGGGGGATTTTTGGTTCCATGGTTTTGGATAATGATGGCTTTTGTTATCTGCATAGTCGTAGGTTTGGGTTCAGGTTACGTTCCTGCATATAAAGCCAGTAGATTGGATCCTATCGAATCACTCAGGTACGAATAGCCATTATAGGACATCAGCCCATATTTTATTTACCCCTTGTTTCGGTTTTCCGACCTATTCATTTAAATCTGAAATAAATCTTTGATAATGCAAACAAATAATTTTGATGCAATAGTAATAGGTTCCGGAATCAGTGGGGGATGGGCAGCAAAGGAGCTTTGTGAAAAGGGGTTGAAAACATTGGTTTTGGAAAGAGGGAGAAATGTGGATCACCTCAAAGATTATCCCACTGCTAACACGGCCCCTTGGGAAATGCCTCATAGATATGCTATTCCTTTGGCGGACAGGATTGAGAATCCTATAGTGAACAGGTGCTATGCATATAAAGAAGATACGGAACATTTTTTTGTAAAAGATTCCGAACACCCCTATATTCAGGAGAAACCTTTTGACTGGGTAAGAGGATATCAGGTTGGTGGAAAATCGCTGATCTGGGCCAGACAGACTCAGCGTTGGAGCAAATATGATTTTGAAGGACCTGCCAGGGATGGTTTTGCGGTGGATTGGCCTATCCGATATGAAGATATTGCTCCCTGGTACAGCTATGTCGAAAAATTTGTAGGTATCAGTGGCAACCTTGACGGTGTGGAAACCTTGCCTGATGGTGAGTTTTTACCTGCATGGGAAATGAATTGTGTTGAAAAGGAAATCCGGTCCCGCATTCTTGAAAATTACAAAGAAAGGCATGTGATGATTGGCAGGTGTGCTCACCTTACCGAACCTAAAGATGTCCATCTCCAACAGGGAAGGGGAAAGTGCATGGCAAGAAACCTTTGTTACAGAGGTTGCCCGTTTGGGGCTTATTTCAGCTCAAATGCCTCAACTTTACCAACTGCTGCAAAAACAGGGAACCTGACGCTCAGACCCGATGCTGTTGTACAATCCATTATATATGATGACATGAAGGAAAAGGTAACAGGAGTCAGGATAGTTGACCGGATTACGAAAGAGGTGAAGGAATACTTTGCGGAGGTTATATTTCTGAATGCCTCAGCTTTGAACTCAAACCTGATTCTAATGAATTCTAAATCAAAAAGGTATCCGTCAGGTCTGGGAAATGATAATGGTCTGTTGGGAAAATTTATAGCTTTTCATAATTATCGAGGTTCTATCTCTGCATCTTTTGATGGACCTGAAGATGCCTACTATTATGGAAGAAGACCTACTGCTGTCATGATGCCTAACTTCAGAAACGTTCAGGAACAGGAGACAGACTTTTTAAGGGGGTATATGAGTTTCTATACCGCAGGAAGAGCCGGGTGGGGTCATGCCACCGGAGCAAATTTTGGCGAAGAATTCAAAAATGCGAATTCAGTTCCGGGACCGTGGCATGTTTATATGATGATGCAGGGAGAAACAATTCCCAAAGCGTCTAACAATGTAAGTCTGAGTGAAACAGAATCGGATGAATGGGGAATTCCATTGCTAAAGGTAAATGTGGATTATGACCAAAATGATGAATTGTTATTAAAGGACTTTTTGGCTCAGGGGGAAGAGATGCTTCAAAAAGCCGGCTGTTTTGGAATCAGAAAAAACGACTCCAAACAATCTCCCGGTCTGGACATTCATGAAATGGGAGGAATCAGAATGGGAAAAGATCCTGAAACTTCCTTATTGAACGGCCATAATCAGTTACACAGCTGCAAAAACGTATTTGTAACAGATGGAGCCTGTATGACTTCAACCGGAACCCAAAATCCTTCATTGACCTACATGGCATTGACAGCAAGAGCTGTAAATTATGCTGTGCGTCAACTGCAAAAAGGTGACTTGACAAAGTAATTGATGTCAGGATCAATTGATGGTAATTGGTGAAATTTATTTTATACCACAAGAGCGGTTTAAGTTAAAATGTCCGTTTTTCTAGGATCCTCTCCGTATTTATTGTCTCCAACTTCCCCATCTTTATAAGATAGCCAGATAAATCCAATAAAATTGATGGGAGGCGGGATCAATAGGTAGAGTGCAAGTTTACCCGGATAACCTATATCATGGAGCCTTTTAGCAGATTGGATCAAAAGGACTATGATGGTGACCACTAAAAGAATCCCATAGCTGATAAAAGATATCCAGCTGGCTACCTGAATTGCTTCATACATCTTCAAGAGTGCAAATAAATTGGTAAAGAAAAAGACCAGAAAAAATATAAGATATTTTCTTCTGGTAATTCTTCCGGTAGGTTTTAAAAAAGACATAGTTCGTTTTTTTAGAATTAAAACAGATTGAACCCGGTATTGTTCCCCGTTTGTTTCTTTAACGGAAATTTTGAACGGAAAAGGGATTGATTTTCCAAATATTTTTTGAGTTTTAGGAAGTTTCAAAGGAAAAAACTTGTCGAATGGCTTTTATTGATGGCTTTCAAAAACCATTTCAGGTTCCATCACCTCAACATTCCCCTCTGCATTTATTTCCTTTAAAGTAACAGACTTTAGTTCATTGATCAATATAGGATCATACTTTGCCGCAACTCTAATGTAATTTTCTGTGAAACCGTGCATTTTTCCATTCACAACGTCTTCCTCAAACAACACGGTAAAGGTCCTGCCTAGATTTTCAACATAAAATTGTCTCCTTTTCTTTTCGGACAGAATCCGGAGCATTTTAGAGCGCTCGTTCCTTTTTTTTATCGGAACCACATCATCCATTTCTGCGGCCCGCGTGTTTGCTCTTTCAGAATAAGTGAATACATGAAGATAAGAAATATTCAGTTGATTCAAAAAGCTATAGGTTTCCAAAAACAGCTCATCAGTTTCGCCCGGAAACCCTACGATCACATCAACACCGATACAGCAATGAGGCATCAGCCTTTTGATTTTGGACACCCGGTCTTCATATAATTCCCTTAAATATCTTCTTCCCATAGCCCGGAGTATTTTATTGCTTCCGGATTGGAGTGGAATATGGAAATGCGGTACAAATCTTTTTGAACAGGAAACAAATTCAATAATCTCGTTGGTCAGCAGGTTCGGTTCAATTGAAGAAATCCTGAATCGATCTATCCCTTCTATCAGATCAAGTGCTCGGACCAAATCTTCAAAATTCTCTTTTCTTCTTCCATCCTGAATTCCATAATCCCCAATATTGACGCCGGTGAGCACAACTTCTTTAACATCGGTCTCAGCAATTTCTCCAGCAGAAGAAAGGATATTTCCGATACTGTCACTTCTGCTTTTTCCCCTTGCCAAAGGAATCGTACAGAATGCACAGCCATAGTTGCAACCATCCTGAACTTTTAAAAATGTTCTGGTCCGGTCGTTGATTGAATAAGCATTATTAAAAACCGTTGCCTCCTGTATACCTGATGTCAGCACCTTTGTTTCCTGTTCTGAAGCAAAACCATCCAATAACTCTATCAGTCGGAATTTTTCGGCCGCACCCAATACTGCGTCTACCCCGGGAATTTCCGCGATTTCTCTGGGTTTAAGCTGGGCATAGCAGCCAATGATGGCTACATATCCATTGGGAGAAATCTTTTTTGCCTCTTTAACAATCTTTTTGCACTTCTTGTCGGCATTTTCTGTCACCGAACATGTGTTGATAATGAAAATATCAGGATGCTGGCCAAAATCTACTTTTTCATATCCCTTCTGTTCAAACATCCTCCCAATTGTGGATGTTTCGGAATAATTAAGTTTACAACCCAGTGTATAAAATGCTACCTTTTTCAAGCCAATCTGTTGTTTTTTTGAAATGCAAAGTTAATTATTCTCCCGTAGTTTTCAATTCCCTATTTTGAAGGCAAAAACCAGTAATTTTCGACCTTCTTTCTTAAAAAAGACCCTTATTAATTGAAAATAATGGAAATTTTTCGAAAATATGGCCTAAATAGAAGTCTTTCCCTTTTAAATTCATATTATTTTCTATTTTTGTGAGTATAATTTCAAACCACTTATTGTAGAAAATGGCAACTTTAAGACAAAAAGCATTACTGATGGCACAGAACAGGAAGCGAATCCCTGTTATTGCACCCTCTCACAAAATTTCAGATTTCTACGGAAGCAACGTTTTTGGCTCTAAGCAAATGAAGGAATCCTTGGCACCCTCGGTGTTCAGCAAGGTAACTGATGCGATAGAAAAAGGGGTCAAGATCGATTCGCAAACGGCTGAGGAAATTTCATCCGCAGTAAAAACCTGGGCACTTTCCAAAGGTGTTACCCATTACACCCATTGGTTTCAGCCTTTGACAGGCTCAACGGCAGAAAAGCATGATGCTTTTTTTGATGCCCATGCGGGAATAGAAAAATTCAAAGGAACGGCCTTGGTTCAGCAAGTACCGGATGCGTCCTCTTTTCCCAATGGAGGAATCCGTTCAACATTTGAGGCCAGAGGTTATACCGCTTGGGATCCTTCCTCTCCGATATTTATTTTTGACAAGACCCTCTGTATTCCGACCATTTTCGTGTCTTTCACAGGAGAAGCACTTGATTACAAAATGCCTTTGTTAAAATCAATCGAGGCTATCAATGAGGCGGCAGTCGAAATCTGCCAGTTGTTTGACCGAAATGTTAAAAAGGTGACACCTTCTTTGGGTGTGGAACAGGAATATTTTGTCATTGACAAAGCGTTGTTTGCTGCAAGACCTGATTTGGTGATGTCCGGCAGAAGTGTATTCGGTCACAACCCCGCCAGAGGCCAGCAGCTTGAGGATCATTATTTTGGATCCATTCCGGTTCGAGTAAAGGACTTTATGGTTGAGTTTGAAATAGAAGCCCACAAACTGGGTATTCCTGTTTCCACGCGACACAACGAAGTGGCTCCTGGACAATTTGAAGTTGCTCCATTGTATGAAGAAATAAACAAAGCCACAGACCACAACCAGCTGTTGATGGATCTGATGGATAAAGTAGCGGAAAAGCACAACCTAAAAGTTCTCTTTCATGAAAAGCCTTTTGCAGGTGTAAATGGCAGTGGGAAGCACAACAACTGGTCGCTGATCACAGATACGGGTATCAATCTATTTCAACCGAGCAATTCGGCAAGAGAAAACCTTCAGTTTCTGACTTTCCTGATTGCTACTGTCAAAGCTGTTTATGATTATGCGGACCTATTGAGGGCAAGTATTGCCTCCGCAGGAAACGATTTCAGATTGGGAGCCAATGAAGCACCACCGGCGATTATTTCTGTTTTCCTGGGTTCTACTTTGACTAACATTCTTGATGAGCTGGAGAAAAACGGAAATATCAAAATAGAAAAAGGGGATAACATGTATATGAAATTGGGTATCAGCAAGATTCCTGAAATCATATTGGACAATACTGACAGAAACAGAACTTCACCGTTTGCCTTTACAGGCAACAAGTTTGAGTTCCGAGCTGTAGGTTCCCAAGCAAACGTAGCTGGGCCGATGACAATGCTGAATGTGATTGTAGCCGAAACGCTTAAAAACCTCAGCAAGGATATTGAGAAAGAGATTAACGGCGGCAAGGAAAAGAAAATCGCCATTGTCAATGTCTTGAGGAAATATATCAAGGATAGCAAGAAAGTTAGATTTGAAGGAGACGGTTATTCTGAAGAGTGGGAGAAAGAAGCTGAAAAAAGAGGCCTTTCAAACCTGAAAAGTACTCCTTTTGCGCTGGATACTTATCTTGAAAAGAAGTCTGCGGAAGTATTTGCCAAGAACAATGTCTTGTCGGGTGTGGAATTGCATGCCCGTCATGAAATCATGTTGGAAAACTACATCAAGAAAGTTCAGATTGAGGCAAGGGTAATGGGTGACCTTGCTTTGAACCATATCATACCTACTTCAATCCTGTATCAGAATAAGTTGATAGAAAATGCAAATGGTCTGCAGGGGCTGGGTTTGGACAACAAAGCAGCTATTGAGACCATCAAAGAAATCAGCCGTCATCTTGAAACCTTGAAATCGGATGTCTTTTCTATGGTGGAGGCTAGAAAAAAACTCAATAAAGTGGAGGATTTAACTGAGCGTGCCAAAGGATATAGTACAGATGTGAAGGATGCTTATTTTGATAAAATAAGGTATGCAGTGGACAAACTTGAGCTAGTGGTGGATGATGAATCCTGGCCATTGGTTAAATATAGGGAGATGTTGTTTATCAGATAAAAAAACAAAAAGGAAGTAGAATTATAAGAGTAAATGCTAACCCGGTCCGTAGTACTTCCGAATTATTAAAATACTTAAGAGTTATTTGGTTAACTCCTCAAATGGATTCTATCCTTGCAGATAGCACCACTATTCGAAGGAATTTTTTAGATCGGATAACTTTTAACTTTTTTCCTGAGCATGCAGAATCGGTCCAGAAATTTGAATATGCTCATAAATCACGCCTCAAG
>JBGTDA010000005.1:0-2831 GCA_041748555.1 Rhodonellum sp. | reverse complement strand
TAATTACCTAATGAATACTAAAAAATTATTTTTTATATTTCTTGCTGGATTGCTTACAGGCTGCGAGCTGGGTCAGGAACCTCAAACCGTCAGAGATTTTACAATAATTGATGAAGTGAAGGAAATACTGAACGGTGAATTGTATTCGCCCCCAGAGAAAGTGAAAAGTGTATTCCATTATCAGGGATTTGATCAATATTCCGGAAGACAGGATTGGTATTATACCGGGAAGGGACAGGAAATTCTTTCCATTGGTTTTACGGCTGCCAGCGACACTTTTGGTATCAGACTGTATGGATATGATGATTTGAATAATAAGATTTCGGAAATTTAAGGGAAAATACATCAAACACAGTAGCAAATCCTTTACCTATGATGCTGAAGGCAATTTGATCAGTGTTTTTTCAGGGATTGATACCCATACCACAAGGCTGATTAACACCAATTATTACAATTAAGACGGACTTTTGGAATTGACCATATCCGGGGTAGACCAAGAAGGTGAAAAATATGTTTATGAGTATGATGAGTACAATCGGGTGAGCAAGATGACTTGGTGGGGAGCAGGAGAATCCCCTATCATGGAGTATTTTTACAGGTATAACGTATTAGGGCAATTGGAAGCCAAAGAAACCTGGTCTAGGTCGGATGGTGGAGAGCCCAAAAGAGATGCCTTTCAGTATTTTTACAATGATAAAGGCCAATTGATTGAGGAAAAAGAATTTTATCCACAGTGGGGATTTGAACCCCGTTACAGAAAAACCTATGATTATTACCTGGAAGATGAAGTCAACCAAAACTAATCCATGAATACTAAAAATCTGTTTTTTATACTTCTTGCGATATCTCTTGCAGGCTGTGAACTTGGTCAGGAACCGGACCCCGCCAGGGATTTAATAAAAATAGATGAAGTGAGGGCAGTCCTGAACAATGAACTTTTGAGGGGCAGCTTGTAGAGGAGAAGGAGTATTATCCCGAAATGGGTTTCCCCCTCCGGTAGAAAAATCTATGAATATTACCCGTAATTAGAGGTTACCGAGGAAAAGGTTGATTTTAGCAGATTTTTTTGACGAAGAAGTCCTTCGAGGTCTGAAAAAAAACCTCAAATGTTTTTAGTTCATCAATTCTTCAATTTCCTCCACCTCAATCGGGATATTTTTCATCAGATCAAGATAGCCGGTTTCCAGGATCACAATATTGTTTTCTAATCGGATGCCCAGTCCTTCTTCCTGAATATAAATACCGGGCTCTACAGTAAATACCATTCCAGCAGTAATAGATTCGTGCATAGTACCGACATCATGGACATCGAGTCCGAGATGATGGGAAGTTCCATGCATAAAGTATTTTTTATAGGCAGGTGAATTTGGATCCTGCTCTTTGATATCATTTTGATCTATCAATCCTAAAGAAACCAATTCAGCTTGCATTATCAATCCAACTTCTTTATGATAATCCTGAATAATGACCCCAGGTTGAAGAATATCCATCGCTGTCCTTTGAACCCTCAGGACAGCATTGTACACTTCTTTTTGTCTTTTGGTAAACCTGCCGTTGACAGGAATTGTCCTGCTCATATCCGCATTGTAATTTCCGTATTCTGCTCCAACATCAAAGAGGATCAGATCGCCATCTTTACAGACTTCCTTGTTTTCAATATAATGTAAGACACATGCCTTGGCTCCGGAGGCGATTATGGGTTCGTAGGCAAAGCCTCTACTCCTGCTTCTGACAAATTCATGGATGAATTCTGCTTCAATTTCATATTCAGTAACTCCAGGCTTTACAAATGAAAGGATTCTTCTAAACCCTTTTTCGGTAATATCACATGCAACCTGCAACTGTTCGATTTCTTCCTTTTCTTTTACGGCCCGCAAATGATGCATCAAAGGTGCAAGGCGATGATAATGATGCAATGGATACCGCTCTTTACATGCCTTGATAAACCTGGCATCACGACTTTGCACCTTCACATCCGCTCTCAAGTGCTCATTGGTGTTCAAAAAAACGTGATCGCTTAAAGTGATCAATATACTGAATAATGACTCGAAATTGTTAAACCATTGAATATTAGATATACCTGATGCCGCTTTGGCTTCTTCTTTGGTGTATTTGTGCCCTTCCCAGACGGCGATATGCTCGTTGGTTTCCCGTATGAAAAGGATTTCTCTCTGGCTGGGATCCGGAAAATCCGGGCAAAGTAAGAGAATCGATTCCTCCTGATCAATTCCTGAAAGGTAAAAGAAATCGTTGTTTTGCCTGAACTTGAGGGTACCATCTGCATTGGTAGGCAGAATATCATTGGAGTTAAAAACAGCTATAGACTTTGGCAATAGCTTTTCAGCCAGTTTTTGCCTGTTTTTGATATAAAGGCTATTTGGTAGGGGAGTGTATTTCATCTGTTGGAAAATAATTGAAGTAAACCAAAACTCATTTTTTATAATTTGATGGTATTCATAAAAGACGGCACATAAATTTTTCAAGGCAAGCGGCCTTTTATCAATTGTTGGTAAACCGGAGCTAAATTAGGGGAAACCCGGAAGCAAAAACAGATATTACGGAAGTAATTTTTTGAGTTTATTCACAAAAAGATTAATGTATTTGAAAACTGAAATTATTTTAGAACCAAAACCAATAAGAAAAGAACCAATAAAGGGTGCACCGGGTTAGATTGCTAATTGAAAAGTCTATAAATTTTGTATTTTTAGCCTTGGAAATCAGTATACATGCAATATAATTTAAAAGAATTACCCAACGGAATCAGAATTGTTCATCAGGAAATCACCCACACCCGTTTGGTCCATTGTGGATTTATCCTGAACATTGGCAGC
>JBGTDA010000004.1:0-45589 GCA_041748555.1 Rhodonellum sp. | reverse complement strand
ATCGTTTCCGGTATTATTGGAATATTAGGGAATATTCTTCTCTATACTGTTATAGATCCTGATTTACCACAAGTACTTGCCGATTCCCAAATGAGATCCCAGATGGCTATGTTGGATAGTTTTGGGGCGGGTGATTCCATTTCTTCCGAACAGATGGATGAAATGAGAAAAGGTATCGAATCCGCTTATACTCCTTTGGGACAGCTAAAAGGATTTGGATTTTTGTTGATCGGTTATGCCATTTTAGCTCTGATTTTGGGTGCAGTTTTGAAGAGAAGAGATAAATCTTTGGAATATTAAGTTTGAAAATGATTCAAATTTCTGTAATAGTCCCTGTTTATAACGAGGAAGAATCTTTGCCGGAACTCGCCAACTGGATATACCGCATGATGGAAGGATATGGGTTTTCTTATGAAATTATTTTTATTAACGATGGGAGTACCGACAAATCATGGAAGGTCATCCAAAAACTCTATAATATCAATCCGAATGTTAAAGGGTTAAGTTTTACCAGAAATTATGGTAAATCAGCTGCTTTGGATATGGGTTTTTCAAAGGCCAAAGGAGAAGTGGTCATTACTATGGATGCGGATCTTCAGGATAGTCCGGATGAAATCCCGGAATTGTTTGAAATGATAAAATCGGGGGAATTCGATATTGTTTCCGGTTGGAAAAAAAAGAGGAGGGATCCTATGTCCAAAACCATTCCTTCCCGATTTTTTAATTCTGTAACCCGTGTAATATCGGGGATAGACCTCCATGATTTCAATTGTGGGTTGAAGGCTTATCATCGGAAAGTAGTCAAAAACATCCATCTTTACGGAGAAATGCACCGCTATATTCCTCTGATAGCAAAATGGAATGGCTTTTCGAAAATCGGCGAAAAAGTAGTAGAGCATAGACCCAGAAAATATGGAGAAACCAAATTTGGGTTTGAAAGATTTTTGAATGGCTTCCTTGATCTTATATCTGTTTCTTTTGTCCATCGATACAGAAAGAAGCCTATGCACTTTTTCGGCTTATTGGGATCGGTATCATTTCTTTCCGGGTTTTTAATAACGTTATGGTTGATTGCCCAAAAAATCTTTGGATTGTATCAAGGCAGAACAGTAAGGGAAATCACAAGTCAACCTCTGTTCTTTCTCGCTTTAGTAGCACTAATTGTCGGTGTCCAGTTGTTTTTAACAGGGTTTTTGGCCGAAATGATGACCTCAAATACTTCAAGGAAAGCAGATTACAACATAGATGAAGTAATCAACCTAAACGAATAATGTATTTTTCGATAATCATTCCGGTTTTCAACCGTCCGCAAGAAATCAATGATCTACTTAAGAGTCTTACGCTTCAGGAATTTAAGGATTTTGAAGTAATTATTGTTGAAGATGGATCTCAGGTGTCTTCCGAAAAAGTGGTAAATTATCATTCTTCTCTATTGAATATCCGGTATTTTTATATCAATAATATAGGTCAGGGGTTTGCGCGGAATTTTGGAATGGGAAAAGCACAAGGTTTGTATTTTGTTCTTTTTGACTCTGATTGTATCATTCCGGCAGAATACCTATCGATTCTTAAACTCAGAATTATAAATCGGCAATTGGATGCCCATGGAGGTCCTGACGCCGCAGATGATGATTTTTCTCTATTTCAAAAAGCAATCAATTACAGTATGACATCACTCCTGACCACAGGAGGTATCAGGGGGAAAATGAAAAATCCTGCAAAATACCAAGCCAGGGGATTCAATATGGGGATGACTAAAGATGCCTTTTTAACTTCCGGAGGATTTATTGATCCTAATCAGGGTGAGGATATCGAACTCAGCATACGACTTAAGAAACTTGGCTACAATCTGGAATTGGTAGAAGAAGCTTTTGTTTACCATAAAAGGAAAAATACCTGGTGGGGCTTTTTCAAACAAAGCTTTTCATTTGGAAGAAACAGGATTAATGTAAGTAGGTTTCATCCTGATGCAGTCAAACCGGTGCACCTACTTCCTGCAGCATTTTTGATTTATTGTATTTTACTGTTCCTTTCAGGAGTAGCAGGAATTGCTTATTTTGAGTTCGGATTATTCCTGCTTTTGGCTTGGGTGTTTGCCATATTCATTCATTCTTCCTGGAAAAACAAATCAGTCCATGTCGGGATTTTATCGGTTTTTATAGCCTTTGGTCAGCTGAATTTTTATGGTGCAGGATTGATTTATGAGTTTTTCAGGAAAATTTTCAAGAAATGAATCATCAACCTTTTTCGCAATAAAAAATAATTTCATTCTCCGGCAAAGCATATTTTTCGATCATCTTGCGATCCAGCTTTTTCACAAATAAATCTTCAGTGACCTTTAATCCGGATTTACTTAATCTCCTTGCGTAATCTTTTCCATACTTTCTGACATGATCTCTTTGTCCAAAAACCCTTTCCCGTTCTTTGGGATTTTTTACGGTCGAATCCTCAAGAGTATGATCAATATTATACACCGGCGATTGGATGATTCCCCAGCCACTTGATTTTAAGACCCGGTTGATTTCCTTACATGCCAAAATATCGTCTTCTACATGTTCCATTACATGATTGCAAAAAACCACATCAAAGGTATTGTCTTCAAATGGAATCTGATGAACATCCATTTTCACCTTTGCCAAAGGCGATTCCAGATCACCTGTTATGTATTTCAGATTTGGTAATTTTTCCATTCTGTCGATAAAACAATGTTCGGGGGCGATATGTAGAACTTTTAAATTATCGGTAAAAAAAACGGTTCTTTCCTGGAGAAACAGCCACATCAATCTATGCCTTTCCAGCGCAAGACAATTTGGGCAAAGTGCATTTTCTCTGGCTTTTCTTCCGTAAGGAAGAAATTTGCGGAAGGATTTTCCACACACATTGCAATTCACCATGTTCCCTTTGTAAAAAATAGCCAATGCCCTAAGAAAAAAATGTGAACCCAACTGAAGGTATTTTCTCGGAATATAGCGTATTACAAAACTGATTAGGGATTTCATTCTCTTATTTTCAAATCAAGCGGCAAGTTAGCAAAACCCTGTTCAAGTTAAAAAATCTCAATGTCATAACGAATGTTTTAATTGTAAGATAAAATTAGTATCTTGACAGAGGTTATAAGGTACTATTAATTTTTTTGGGTATAAGGCCCAAATATATGACTTAGCCAAAGGGGACTTTTAAAAACTTAAAAAAACATTTATAGCATGAAATCAAATCTGATATTGGCAATAGTTGGAGGAATAGTCGCTATTGTGGTTATATATTTTGTTTTTTCTCCGGGAGGTAGCGGAGAAGGAGGAGAAATCATCGTTCCAGTAAAGCGCGGTAAATTTGTGGTTGAAATTACCACCACTGGAGAACTAAAAGCTCAAAAATCGGTGCAGATTTTTGGACCCGCCAAAGCAAGGCAATTCCGGATAAACATGCTGACTATTGAAAAGATAATAGAAGAGGGTACCGTTGTTAAGAAAGGCGAATTCATTGCCTCTCTGGATAGATCAGAACTTTTTGGCGGAGTATCCGATGTCCAGAATTCACTGGATCAGGAATTGGCACAATTTGAGCAGGTGCAGCTGGATACTTCTCTGAACCTCAGGCAGGAGAGAGATAATATTCTGAACTTAGAATATAATGTGGAAGAGAAGGCATTAATTCTGGAACAGTCCCAATATGAAACCCCGGTAACAATCAAACAAAATCAATACAACCATCAAAAAGCCATCAGGGATTTAGAACAAGCCAGGGAAAATTATAAAATTAAAGAACAGCAGGAAAAGGCAAGAATGGCTGAGCGTACCGCAAAATTGCGGGATGAGCAGCAACAGTTCAATCAAATGAAGGCTTTATTGGAGGAGTTTACAATTACCGCACCACAGGATGGAATGGTCATTTATTCCGTCAACTGGGATGGTAATAAAATAGGAGAAGGCTCTCAAATCAGTGCATGGAATCCTGTTGTTGCCACTTTACCTGACCTGACCTCTATGCAAAGTATCACTTATGTGAATGAAGTGGAAATCAGAAAAGTCAAAACAGGGCAGGCAGTTGTGATTGGTCTTGATGCTTTTCCTGAAAAACTGCTTACAGGCAAAGTTTCCAAAGTTGCCAATATCGGTCAGCAAAGACCTAATTCTGATGCAAAAGTATTTGAAGTAACCATTCTGGTAAATGAAAGTGATGAACTGCTGAGGCCTGCCATGACAACCAGTAATGCCATTAGAGCAGATCAGTTGGAAGATGTCATTTATGTTCCCTTGGAAGCCGTACATGTTGAAAATGACAGTATTAATTATGTCTATTTAAGTAATGGTGTAAAGCAAGAAATACAACTGGGTGTGGCAAACAGCAATGAAGTGGTAGTCGATTTGGGACTCAAAGATGGACAGCAGTTATATTTATCCATTCCCAAATGGGGTAAGGACTTGGCTATCAATCCACTGGAATCCCTGAATGGCAAAAGGAAAAGGGAAGTCGGCGCTGAGCCGGCAGACGAAATAGCGCAAAGCTCATTACCCTCTGGTTCTATTCCCACAGAAGAAATAACACCTAAAGATACAACCAATGAACTTGCCGAATCTTCTAAAAAATAAAAATTGGTTCAGGAGCGTATCATCCAACTCTTTATAATATCCCTTATACAATGGTGGATTCAAGGTTAATTGCGAATTTTCACATAGCGCTCGAAGCAGTTATTGCCAACAGGTTAAGATCTCTGTTAACTGCACTTGGAATTATTTTTGGCGTGGCAGCAGTAATTGCTATGTTGGCTATAGGGAATGGAGCGCAACAAGAAATTTTAGAGCAGATCAAATTGGTAGGTGTTAATAACATCATCATTGAACCAATCGTCGAACAGACTGAAGAAGAAGTTTTAGCTTCCGGAACAAGTCCGGGAAATGAAAAGACTAAATTTTCCCCTGGACTCCGGATGCTGGACGTAGAAGCAATTAAAGCTTCTCTTCCCGGCATCATCAACATCAGTCCCGAGGTAATATTAGATACCTACATTATCAAAAGCGGAATCAGAAGATCAGCTAAATTAGTAGGTGTCACACCTGCCTATTTCGAAGTGACCAATTTTAACCTAAGGGAGGGAAAAATTTTTTCCGAGGCAAATATGTTGAGAGGTGATGCTGTTTGTATCATAGGAAGAGGCGTCCAGACCAAATTTTTCAGCAGAGAAAACCCTCTAGGTAAAAAAATCAAAAGCGGGAATCAATGGTTGGAAGTAATCGGCATCCTAGAAGAACGGATTGTCTCGGAACAGACAATTTCTAAATTGGGAATCCGGGATTTTAACATGGATGTATACATTCCCATCCAGACGATGTTTGTGCGGTTCAAAGACAGGGAAATGGTAACCATGGATGAGCTGCGGGCTGGTGAGGCAGCAAGAAATAATGGAAGAAACCAAGCAATAACATCCGATAATAATTTTCACCAGTTGGATAAATTATCTATCCAGGTATCGGAAAGCAATCTGTTGTATCCTACAGCTGAAGTAATCAGCAGGATGTTGGAAAGAAGACACCTAAGAGTCATAGACTTTGAAATCACCATACCGGAACTCTTGCTCAAGCAACAGCAACGGACACAAAACATCTTTAATCTGGTATTGGGAGCCATTGCAGGCATCTCCTTATTGGTGGGTGGAATTGGTATTATGAATATCATGCTGGCTTCTGTGTTGGAAAGAATAAAAGAAATCGGACTAAGGCTTTCGTTAGGAGCGAAAAAATCCGATATTGTAAATCAGTTTTTGTTCGAGGCAGTTATGATCAGTATTACAGGAGGAATTATCGGAGTGGCATTGGGTATTTTTTTGGCCCATCTTGTTTCTACTTTTGGAGATTTCCCTACTATAATAACCATGTCTTCCATCATCCTCTCCTTCGGTGTGGCAGCCACTGTTGGTTTGGTATTTGGAATCGCCCCGGCAAGAAAGGCAGCTAGTCAGGATCCTATAACATCATTACGGTATGAATAAAAAATGGAATATAAGTATTGTTGTTTGCATTTTGCTTACGACCGGTTTTTCTGCATCAAGTCAACAAGCTGTAAAATACACACTTGAGGATATCGTCTTAAGAGCTAAAAATCAGTCTCCTGCGGCTTTAAGAGCTCAAACCAGAAGAGAAAACAGGTATTTCCAATACAGGTTTTTCAGATCAAATTATAATCCCCAACTCCGTCTTAATGGAACGTTGCCAAGATATTCCCAAGCGTTCAATAATGTTGAACAACCGGATGGAACAATCGAATTCAGGGAAGTAAGACAGAATTTTATGGATTTGGAATTGGGTCTCCAACAGGTAATCGCACCCACAGGAGGAACCGTTTCAGTCAATACTTCTACAAACAGGTTTGATAATTTTCTTGCTACAGGATCCCAAGCTCAAACCAGATGGAGTGGAGTTCCTGTCAATGTCCGAATTGATCAACCCATCTTTGCTTTCAATCCCCTAAAGTGGGATAAAAAAATAGAGCCTTTGCTTTTTGAAGAAAGCAAAAGGGAATATGTGGAAGAAATGGAGGAGATCAGCAGTTTTGTGACATTGCTCTTTTTTGATTATTTGGATGCCCAGGTCAATTTGGAAATCGCCAACAAAAACCTAAAAAACACGGAAGATATACTAAAGATAGAAAGGGGAAGATACAATATCGGGACTACTTATGAGGATATGCTTCTCCAGGTTGAGCTCCAGGTTCTCCAGGCCAAACAACTTTTGGCACAAGCCAGATTGGATATGGAGGCAAACTCCTTAAGGCTGAAATCATATATTGGTCTGAATGAAACCACTAATCTGATACTGATTCCCCCAAGCACAATCCCCTCTTTTGAAGTACCTGTAGAAGAGGCCATAGAAAGAGCTTTTCAGAACAGGGCAGATGCGTTAGGTTTTGAGAGAAGAAAATTGGAGGCGGATGCTTCTGTTGCACAAGCAAGGGGACAACGTTTTGCTGTAAATCTAGGTGCAAGTTATGGGTATAACAATGCGTCCTTATACTGGAACGAAATTTACAACAACCCCAATACACAAGCACTTCTTAATCTGAATTTTTCGGTCCCGGTGTTGGATTGGGGTAGGAGCAAGGCTAGAATGGGACAAGCCGAGGCGAATAAAAAGTTGATTGAATATACTGTTGAGCAGGATATCATCAATTTTGAGCAGGAGATTTTTACACAGGTGAGAAACTTTACCATGCTGGAGGAGCGAATGGAAATAACCAAACTCTCAGATGAGGTAGCAGACAAGCGATATGAAATTTCGCTTAAAAGATATCAGAACGGAAATGTAACCATTACCGATCTCAACATTGCCCAACAGGAAAAGGACAGTAACCGCAGGGCCTATATCCAATCCTTAAGGGAATATTGGACAGCTTATTATGAGATGAGGGCCTTGACGCTTTATGATTTTGAAAACAACAAGTTGTTGTATTTGCCCACAGAGGAATAATATTAAATCAACGGAATATGGATATCCTCAAATATACAAGTAACAAAGAAATTGGATCAAACCTCTGATCCTTCCAAGTTAAACTCTTCTGTATTCGGTCTTCCTTTCCCAAAAAAACGAACATTACTTGACAAAGCAGGTTTCCAAATAGCCGAATGGCAGAGGCTAAGCCTTCTCGGTGTCTTGGCCTTTTTGCTTAGGAAATCTTCCGGATTTTTTCAAAGCCTCACTGATGATCCATTCGATTTGCCCATTGTTGCTGCGAAACTCATCCGCCGCCCACTTTTCCACCGCTTTCATCAGCTGCTCGTCTATCCTCAAGGCAAAGGGTTTTTTAGCGGACATGGTGGTTGAGTTCTTTGAAGTTGCGATATTGACTGATTGCTTTTTCTGCCTCTTCCGGTTTGTAAGTGCCAAGGATAAATTTCTTTTTCCCAGCTTTAACTTTAAATCCATATCTACCACCTGTGTTGTACAGCCAATAATCGAAATTGTACCGTATTCCCCATCCCCCAAATTCCCTTAGGGAGCTATATTTTATGAGCTTCATTTCCTGTATTTCATCAAAGGAATATTTTCTCCAGGAATTAATAAATGGTATATACCTAAACATGAGTTTGTGATGATCCATTCTAATCTGCATTTTAATGGAAGCCAATAGGGTAATCACACCGACGATAACAAATAAAGATACCCAGATAGCATTTGAGATTTTGTTTTCGAAGAATGGCATAATACTGATTAATAGGATTATGGATAAAGAAAAGATCATTATCACCCAGATTATTGCCTTTCTGATTTTTTGATTTTCTTGGAAAATATAGTGAGCCATATTTTTTTCTTTAGAAGAAGTATTGCTTCCATGTAAAACTAACCACAAGTTGCCTCTAATTTTACAAAGTTCTTTTTAGCCATAAAATGACGAATGGCAATATGTGATTAAGCTCCAGCATAATGATAAATAAATTGCCTTTGAAAGTAGGATTCCTATTATTGCCATGGCCTAATGGTGAAGTGTACCTATATTCATAACGGGACTTACTGCCCTATCTGAACAAAGGACTACCATTAAATTGCTGACCATAGCAGCTTTTTTCTCATCTTCAAAATCGATAATTCCTTTAATTTTCAGATCTTCCAATGCCATCTCAACCATTCCCACGGCACCATCCACAATTTTTCTTCTCGCAGCAACAATAGCAGTAGCCTGCTGTCTCTGAAGCATAGCAGAAGCAATTTCAGAGGAATAGGCCAAATGAGAGATGCGGGCTTCTATTACCTTGATCCCTGCATGTTGTAATCTATCAGAGATCTCTGCTTCCAGAGAATGATTTACCTCCTCCACACCTGATCTTAAAGTAATTTCTGCCAAAGGTGCCTCAAAATCGTCATAGGGATATAATCCAGCCATTTTTCGTACTGCCGCATCAGCTTGAAGGTGTACAAAATTTTCATAATCCTGTACATCAAAACTCGCCTTAAAGGTATCTTCCACCTTCCAGACAACGATGGTCCCAACCATAACCGGATTCCCTATTTTGTCATTGACTTTGAGGGGTTTATTTTCAAAATTCCTAACCCGAAGGGAAACCTTGTTTCTGGTCATAAAAGGAATAACCCAAAAAAAACCAAAGGCCTTGACTGTTCCCTTATAGGCGCCAAAAAGGAGTAGCACCATTGACTTATTAGGCTCTACGATGAAAAACCCGGGAACAAAAAAGACAAATGCAAGGCTAGAGACCAGCCCCCATACATGCATATCCCTGACAAAAAAGAATATTGCCAGCGCAAGTAGTGTCAAAGCAATCAATACCATAAGGTATCCTGAAATGGGTTTGGTTATTTTTTCCATATTATTTTGATGTTAAATTGATATCATTGTAATATACGATATAGTATTTAAAAAGATTCTTTTCATCAATAAATTCTTTAAAAATCTCAATAAAAAATTCAGATCTTGAATGTTTTAATGTGGTAAATTTTTCCCAAATCGGAATTGATAATACACTGCTTTGCTACATAAATAATCCATTCTGTCAATTTTCTTTAGGAATGCCGCAAAATTGTGCAAGAAAAAAGCGTACATTTTAAACAAATGGCAATTATCCATAATATAATTATCATTTTTTACTCTGGTCGGGAAATTGTATAATTAACAATGACATTTTTAGCTGACATCACCCCAATAGGATTATATCCTTAATCTATTGTTCATCGAATGGTGTCAAGCTAACTCGTTTTTTAAAACCAAATATTATAAAAATGAACATTAAAAAATACGATGGTCCTATCTGGCCTGGAAAACCTTATCCTCTAGGCGCAAATTGGGACGGTGAAGGAGTTAATTTTGCCTTGTTTAGTGAAAATGCCACTGGAGTCACTTTATGCCTTTTTGATGGGAAAGATGAAAAGGAGGAGGCCAGGATTAATTTGAAAGAATATACAGATTTAGTTTGGCATGTTTATTTACCCGGTTTGAAACCCGGACAATTATATGGATATCGTGTACACGGTCCTTGGGATCCTGAAAAGGGTTTGATTTATAATGAAAACAACCTTTTATTGGATCCTTATGCCAAGGCCATAAACGGCTCAATCGATTGGAATGATGCCATGTTTGGTTACCCTGTTCAGAATCCGGAAGTAGGCAGATATCTGGTCAAATCTGAATCTGATAGTGCCGCTGGCATGAACAAGTCTGTAGTCATAGACAGTTATTTTGACTGGGAAGGTGATGAGTGTCTAAATACTCCTCTGCACAAGTCCATTATCTATGAGCTGCATGTAAAAGGATTTACGGCAACCCATCCGAAACTGGATCCTGCTATAAGGGGGACTTATAAGGCACTGGCGCATCCGGAAGTGATAGGTTACTTAAACAGTCTCGGGGTGACTGCAGTGGAACTGATGCCGGTACACCAGTTTGTAAATGATAGGCACTTGGTAGAAAACGGACTCAGTAATTATTGGGGTTACAATTCCATCGGATTTTTTGCTCCCCATTATGCCTATTCTTCAGCCGGGTCAGCAGGAGAGCAGGTAGTGGAATTTAAAGAAATGGTGAAGGCCCTTCACAAGGCAGGTTTGGAGGTTATCTTGGATGTGGTCTATAATCACACTGCCGAAGGAAACCATTATGGACCGACCTTAAGCTTTAAGGGAATAGACAATAAAGCCTATTATCGACTGATGCCCGGAGATAATGGGTATTATATGGATTATACAGGAACGGGTAATACCCTGAATATGCTTCATCCCCGCTCCCTTCAGATTGTGATGGACAGTCTCAGATATTGGATTATTGAAATGCATGTGGATGGGTTCAGGTTTGATTTGGCTTCTACTCTTGCACGAGGACTTCATGAAGTTGGTAAACTGTCTACGTTTTTAGATACAATCCACCAGGATCCTATTATTTCCCAAGTTAAACTGATCGCAGAGCCTTGGGATATAGGTGAAGGCGGATATCAAGTAGGTAACTTTCCTGTGCTCTGGGCAGAATGGAACGGTAAATATCGGGATTCTGTGCGCAAGTTTTGGAAAGGAGATGGAAGCCAGGTACATGAACTGGCCCATAGGCTTAGTGGCAGCAGTGATTTGTATATGTTAGATGGTCGTCAGCCTTCAGCAAGTATAAATTTCATCACAGCCCATGATGGATTCACCTTAAATGATCTGGTCAGCTATAATCAGAAACATAACGAAGCCAATAATGAAGGGAACAATGATGGTGAAAGTATCAATGAAAGCTGGAACTGTGGAGTGGAAGGCCCTACAGATGACCCTGAAATAAATCAATTAAGGGAACAGCAGAAAAGAAATTTTATGTCCACTTTACTTCTAAGTCAGGGAGTACCGATGATCAGTATGGGGGATGAATACGGCCGTACACAAAATGGAAACAACAATGTGTATTGTCAGGATAATGAAATCAGCTGGTTCAATTGGGAGTGGGAAGATAAGCACAAAGAATTCTTTGAATTCACTCGAAAAATCATGGAGTTTACACGAAATAAACCGGTTTTCCATAGGAGACGGTTTTTTCAGGGAAGGCATATCCATGGTCAGGATGTAAAGGATATCAGATGGATAAGAACTGATGGTCAAGATATGACCGATGAAGAATGGAACTCTTCCTATGTAAGAACCTTAGGCATGTTGCTGGACGGGATAGAGATGGATGAAGTAGATGAGAAAGGAAATGCTGTAGAGGGAGCTGTATATTTGATTATGGTAAACGCTTACAGTGAGGCTATAGAATATAAATTACTTAAGTATGGAGCAGAATTTGAATGGGAAATCATACTTGATACTTCTAACCCTGCAGGGTCATTTAAAGGGAAAAGTGTAAAACAAGATATTTATTCCGTCCAAGCCAGATCCTTTGTGATGCTAAGGCAGAAAACTGAATAAATCTGCATTTTTTTATACCATTTAAAACAGATCTTGGTTAGCATTGGCTTACTTACAATCTTAATAAAAATAGCCTGAGTGGATTAATCCCAGGCTATTTTTTTTAGATACTCTTTACTTGATATTTCTTTAAGTCAGCATCGCACCATCCACCTGAAGCACCTGTCCGGAGACGTAGGAGCTCAAATCAGATCCTAGAAAAACACATGCATTCGCTACTTCTTCAGGTTGTCCGCCTCGTTTCATGGGAATACCATCTCTCCAGCCCTGAACGGTTTTTTCATCCAATACTCCCGTCATCTCAGTTTCAATAAAGCCAGGTGCTACTGCATTGCTCCGGATATTTCGCGAACCCAGTTCAAGTGCTACCGATTTTGTAAAGCCGATGATACCCGCTTTGGAGGCAGCATAATTTGCCTGACCTGCGTTTCCTTTTATGCCCACCACTGAGGTAATATTTATAATAGAACCTTTCCTGGCTTTCATCATGGTTTTTGTTACTGCTTTTACTGTATTGAAGCAGGATTTAAGGTTGACGTTGATGACTTCATCCCATGCCTCTTCGTTCATTCTCATCAGTAAATTGTCGCGGGTAATACCGGCATTGTTTATCAAAATATCCAGCGCTCCAAAATCAGCTACTACAGCATTGACCAATTCCTCTGCTGCTTTGAAATCGGAAGCATCGGATCTGTATCCTTTGGCTTTGATACCGAATTCAGCCAGTTCTTTTTCCAGTTCCTTCCCTTTTTCGACACTGGACAAAAAAGTAAAGGCTACGTTTGCGCCTTCCTGAGCATATCTGATGGCAATTGCTCTTCCGATTCCCTTTGAAGCCCCGGTAATCAAGGCCGTTTTTCCCGCTAGTAATCCCATATTTATATTTCCTTTGGTTGGTGTTATTATTAGTCCAAAAATAAGTTTTTTTTCTTCCAAGGGAAAGTCCTGAAGAAAAAGCGCTGTTACAGGAAGTAATTATATCAACTGGATTCATGGCCGTTCACTACTGTAAGTGCTTGAACATGTATTGCACTTCAATTTTTTTCTGAGCCCAAAAAGCTTATTTTTGCATAGTTTAAATGCAAATTAAGTAAATCATAAAAAGATATGTCTTCAACGAAATTTGATGTTATTGTAGTAGGTAGCGGTCCCGGTGGATATGTAGCGGCAATCCGTGCTTCTCAATTGGGACTGAAAACCGCAGTAGTAGAAGCTGCCGAACTGGGTGGAATTTGTTTGAACTGGGGTTGTATTCCCACCAAAGCTTTGCTGAAAAGTGCACAGGTTTTTGAATATATCGAACATGCAGCGGATTACGGAATCACAGTAAAAGATGCAAAACCTGATTTTGGCGGTATGGTGAAAAGAAGCCGGGATGTTGCCAACGGTATGAGCAAGGGTATCCAGTTTTTGTTTAAAAAAAACAAAATAGAAACACTTTTGGGTTGGGGTAAAATCAAACCAGGCAAAAAAGTGGAAATTGAAGATAAGGAAGGCAGCAAAACCACGTACTCTGCAGATCATATTATTATCGCTACAGGAGGTAAAGCCAAGGAGCTGCCATCAATCAAAGTAGACGGTAAGAAGATTATTGAATACAGGAAAGCAATGACACTTGAAAAGCAACCTAAAAAGATGGTTGTTGTTGGTTCAGGAGCCATAGGAGTTGAATTTGCATATTTTTATTCTGCCATCGGTACAGAAGTGACCATCATTGAATTTTTGGATAGAATTGTTCCCAATGAGGACGAAGAAGTTTCCAAGACCCTGGAAAAAATGTATAAAAAAGAGGGCATGACCGTTCTCACCGGCACCGAAGTAACTCAGGTTGACACCAAAGGCAGCGGCTGTAAGGTCACTTATAAAAATAAGAAAGGCGAAGAGTCAACAATCGAATGCGATGTGGTACTTTCCGCTATAGGAGTTGTTTCCAATCTTGAAAACATCGGTTTGGAAGATGTCGGCATTCTTGCCGAAAGAGGCAAAATCAACGTAGATGAATTCTACAAAACCAATATGCCGGGGTATTATGCCATCGGTGATGTGATTCCCGGTCCTGCCTTGGCGCATGTGGCTTCTGCAGAAGGAATCATCTGTGTGGAGAAAATTGCGGGTCAACATCCCGAACCATTGGATTACAACAATATCCCGGGCTGTACTTATTGTTCCCCTGAAATTTCTTCTGTAGGGTATACAGAGGCCAAAGCCAAAGAGGCAGGATATGAAATAAAAATCGGAAAATTCCCTTTCTCCGCTTCAGGAAAAGCAGCAGCAGCCGGAGCAAAAGACGGATTCATCAAATTGATTTTTGATGCCAGATATGGAGAACTTTTGGGCGCACATATGATAGGGGCAAATGTGACGGAGATGATAGCAGAAATTGTTGCTATACGGAAGCTGGAAACTACCGGTCATGAATTGATCAAGACAGTCCATCCACATCCTACTATGTCTGAGGCTATAATGGAAGCAGCCGCTGCAGCATACGGTGAAGTGATACATTTGTAATTTACATCGGGATGTTCTAATATTATAAGCGTAAGGTCAAACAATTAACCTTGTGTTTCTTTTTATAGTGGAATAAACCATTAAGATAAACTTTTGGAAGAAGATCAATTAATTACCGGACTGAGGGCCCACGATCGAAAAACGATTGAATATTTATATGATAAGTATTCAAGGGCTCTTTTCGCAGTCATATCCAGGATAATTGCGGATAGGGATATTGCGGAAGAAGTTTTCCATGATGCTTTTATCAAAATCACTAGAAAGATAGAAAGTTACGACGCATCAAAAGGAAGACTCTACACCTGGATGGCCAACATCTGTCGAAACTCTGCGATTGATAAGACCAGATCAAAGGAATTTACAAAAGGGAACAAGACCAATACCATTGATGACTACGTATATGGATTGGAAAGTGAATCGGGAACTTCGGAATTGGTCGATGGAATAGGAGTAAGAGAGCTTCTGAACGACCTTTCCGAGGAACAAAGATTCGTGACTGAATGCATTTATTTTAAAGGATTTACCCATTCCGAAGTTTCCGAGGAATTCGATATTCCCTTGGGTACTGTAAAATCACGGCTCCGTGCTGCTATTGGTATTTTAAAAAAGAACTTAGAAAAAATATAGTGGATATAAAAGCCTATATATTGTCAGGAAAACTCGAACTCTTCGTATTGGGAGAATTGAGTGAAAGGGAGCGGGAGGAAGTTGTTATGCTATCCAAACAGTATCCTGAAATCAAGCAGGAGCTTGATCAGATCGAGGAAGCCATTTTTGCATTTGATGACAAAACGGGAGTAAAACCTTCCTCCAATGTCAAAAAAAGAATTTTTGATACGATGGATAAAACCTCATCCAAAGAGACACCAAAAAACATACAATCCCCAAAGGAAACCAAAACTGTTGGGTTGCTGCCATGGAAAGCTTATGCTGCAGCCGCCTCAATCATAGCTGTGATCGCATCTGTATTCGCAATTTATTTTGCCAATAGGTATTATGATGTGGATGAGCAACTTACAGCTATGGTAGAGGAAAGATCTGTTCTTGCTCAAGAGCTGGAGCAGTATAAGGTCAATTTCGAGCAGGCAGATACACAATTGGAAACACTTCTTGCCGGAAATTATGAGCGGGTTCCCATGAGTGGAGAAGGGTTTGAAACTCAAAAAGATGCCCTGGTGGATGTTTGGTGGGACAGGGAAGCTTCCAGCGTATTCATTTCGGTTAATAATCTATCCGAATTGGATGAAAGCAATGACTATCAGCTTTGGGCAATAGGAGATGACGGTCCTGTAGGGATCGGATTGGTCAATCCCAATCAGAAATTCAGCCTGCAACAGATGCAGCGGGTAGCAGCAGCGGGAGCTTTTGCTATCACGATTGAGCCCAAGGGTGGAAGCGAAAGTCCAAACCTGGATAGATTGGTTGTATTAGGTGAAGTGGCCTGATCGCGATAAATAAAATAACAAAGTAAAGGAGCCCGGCTGATGAGTCGGGCTTTTCTCTTTTTGGATTGTTTATGTTTTTATTCCCCCTAAAATTCCCCAATTTTAGACCCCAAACAAGACTTCATGGAATTACAATTATCTACTCCTGCCTTGCTGTTTTCCGCCATTACCTTGATGATGCTGGCATTTACGAACCGATTTTTAGCCATCGCAAGTTTAATAAGAGGATTGCACAAAAAATACATTGAGAATCCCGACCAGGATATTGTAGATCAACTACACAACCTTAGAAGAAGACTGAACATGATCAAGAACATGCAGCTGTGTGGGGTATTGAGTTTTTTGCTGTGTGTAATCTGTATGTATTTGATTTTTAGGGGGCTCACCATGGCTGCAAATTATGTTTTTGTTGGAAGTATGCTGGCTTTGTTGATTTCATTGGTGATCTCATTTGTCGAAATTCAGATTTCAACTAAAGCCTTGAATCTTGAACTTGCAGACATGGAAGAAATTTTCAGAAGGAGGACGGGTAGCCTTGATTTTATTTTCAAAAAAGATAAAAAAAATGACAAATCTTAATCTCAGAAACTCCCTGATTTATTGCCTGATTTTCTTCGCATTCAGTTGTCAGTCTGTTGTTCAAACCGAACAACATGGGATTGTATTGGACAGTGTCGAGGAAGCTTTTGATTTTTACACTTGGTCTGAAGACAGGATTCCTTTAGTCAGTGCACACAGAGGCGGGCCCTATCCCGGATATCCTGAAAATGCCATAGAGACTTTTGAAAATGTAATCCAAAATACCCCTGCAATCATTGAGTTTGATGTTGCCATTACCAAGGATTCCGTTTTGGTCTTGATGCACGACAATACCTTAGATAGAACTACCACAGGTTCTGGAAGAGTAGCGGATCATGATTTCTCCGAATTAAAGGAGTTGTATTTGGTAGACAAGGAAGGCAATACCACTCCGTTCCGTATCCCTACTTTGGAGGATGCGCTAATATGGGCAAATGGTAATGCGCTGCTGACAGTAGACGTAAAAAGAGAGGTGCCATTTGCAATGGTTGTTGAAGAAATCGAAGCTCAGAATGCGGTTCCTTTTGCAGCCGTCATCACTTATAATCTTGATGACGCCAAATTTGTTTACAACTTGAATCCCGATTTGATGCTGTCAGTCACCATAAGAAATGGGGAGGAGCTGGAAAAATTTGAAGCATCAGGAATTCCCATCAAAAATGCGATAGCCTTTACCGGTACATCGGAAAGACCAAGGGATTTTAACCAATTGTTGCATCAAAAAGGAATTTTTACGATCCTAGGCGTTTTGGGAAACCTGGATAAAAGTGCCCAAGCCAGAGGTGATCAGCTTTATCAAACTCTTGTAAATGACGGTGCCGATATTTTGGCCTCAGACAGACCTATTGAGGCCGCTAAGGCCATTCACAACCTTATTCCAGAAAACAGCACCAAATCAAAATATTTCAAATAAGAATCGAATTAATCCCCCACCACTTTCAAAAGTTGGAGGAAGACAAATTAATTTAAATTAAATGATTATAGATTTAAGAAGCGATACGGTGACCAAACCCACAAAAGGTATGTTGGAAGCCATGTTTAAAGCTCCGGTAGGAGATGATGTTTTTGGAGAAGATCCGACAGTCAATCAGCTGGAGCAGAAATTATCTGATATTTTCGGCATGGAAGCGGGATTGTTTTGTCCTTCAGGCACCATGACAAATCAGATTGCCATCCGTTTGCACACAAGACCTCAGACTGAAATAATCTGTCATAAATACTCCCACATTTATCTCTATGAAGGTGGAGGAATCATGTCCAATTCAAATGCTTCGGTGAAATTACTGGAAGGAGAATTCGGAAAAATCACACCTGAAGATATTACAGATGTCATCAATCCCGATGATGTTCATGCTCCGGAAACCACTTTGGTTTCTCTTGAAAACACGATGAACAAAGGCGGCGGGAGTATTTATACCTTAGACGAAGTCGAGCCGATCAGGGATTTATGTTGTAAACATGGTTTGAAACTCCACCTGGATGGTGCGAGGATTTTCAATGCTCTTACAGTAACCGGAGAATCTCCAAAAGACTGGGGTTCCATGTTCGATACAATATCTGTCTGTCTGAGCAAAGGATTGGGAAGTCCTGTTGGCTCGGTACTTTTGGGAAGCAAGGAAGATATCAAAAGGGGCAGAAAGGTGAGAAAAGCCTTAGGTGGAGGAATGCGACAGGCAGGATTTTTGGCAGCAGCGGGAATTTATGCTTTGGATCACCATATTGAAAGATTAGTAGAGGATCATAGCAGAGCTAAAATACTTGGGGAAATACTCGAAAAGCATCCCTTGGTTTCTGAAGTGTTTCCTGTGGTTACCAATATTGTGATAGCAAGGTTAGGATCCATTACTCCAGCAGAAATGCTTCAAAAACTAGAAGCTGCAGGCATCAAGGCTGTAAAATTCGGTAAAGACCAAATCAGGTTTGTAACCCATCTGGATTTCGGGGATGAGGATTTGGAAACAATTAGGAAAGTCGTGAAGGTTTTATAGGTTAAAGGATTGTAATTTTTTTGTTGTAAAAACGTTTTACTTTCCATCAAGTTGAAGGTTTCAGCTCGAGAGAATTATCTGTATATTAATCATCTAAATATGGTTTTTATGATATCGAAAAAAAAAGTGCTTGAGACAGTAAAGGAAATGCCTGAAGAATTTTCAATTGATGATCTAATGGAAAGGCTTCTTGTATTGAATAAGATTGAGGTAGGTTTAAAACAGGCTGAAAGGGGTGAAACATATACTGCCGAGGAAGCTAAAAAACTTATGAGGGAGTGGTCAAAATAAGGTGGTCAAAGCAAGCGATTGAAAATATATTTCAAATACGGGAGTATTACCACGAATTATCTACTCATTTCGCTAATGAGTTAGCAAATCAAATTTTTGCAAAAGAAGAGATTATTAGTGCCTTTCCCGAAATCGGAAGAGTTGTTCCGGAGCTGAACAACAAAAGTGTGAGGGAGTTGATTTATAAAAACTACAGGATTATTTATGTGATATTTGATATGGAAAACATCTGTATAATTGCTGTCCACCATAGCTCAAAACCTCTTTCACAGTTGTCTTTATTTGAATAAAAATAATTCTGGTTTTTAATAATAGCTTATTTGAAAGTAAATTTTTTCCCCTTTTGAATGGAATTTTGAAAAAGTCATGAACCAAACACCCTTAGCCGAACGTATGCGCCCCTCCCGATTGGAAGATCTGATCGGACAGGAACATCTTTCTGCTCCAACTTCCTTTTTGTTTAAGGCCATAAAAAGTGGTAATGTCCCCTCTCTGATTCTTTGGGGACCTCCTGGAGTTGGCAAAACCACCATTGCAAATATCATCGCCAATGAGATCAAGGCTCCTTTTTATACTTTGAGTGCCATCAGTTCAGGAGTGAAGGATATCCGGGAGGTAATCGAAAAAGCCCGTTTCCAGATGGGCGTGGTGCTTTTTATCGATGAGATACACCGGTTCAATAAATCCCAGCAAGATGCACTGTTGGGAGCAGTCGAAAAAGGCATCATCCGCCTGATCGGAGCCACCACCGAAAACCCTTCTTTTGAAGTCAATGCCGCACTGCTTTCCCGGTGTCAGGTTTTCACGCTCAACCCTCTGGGAAAAAAGGAACTGAAAGGGATGATCAAGCAGGCGATGGAAAAGGATGTGTTTTTGAAAAGCAGAAATATTCAGCTGCAGGAAATTGAGGCATTGTTGAGGCTATCGGGTGGAGATGGAAGAAAGCTTTTGAATCTCCTTGAGATAGTAGTGGATGGAATCACCGAAGATCCCTGCGTGATTACCAATGAAAAAGTCACCGAAATTGCGCAGCAGAAAATTGCTCTTTATGATAAGTCAGGGGAACAGCATTACGATATCATCTCCGCTTTTATAAAATCAATAAGGGGATCGGATCCAAATGCTGCTGTTTACTGGCTTGCCCGAATGATAGAAGGGGGAGAAGATGTGAAGTTCATTGCCAGAAGATTGGTGATTTTATCATCCGAAGATATCGGGAATGCGAATCCAAATGCGCTGTTATTGGCCACAAATTGTTTTGAAGCCGTCAAGATGATCGGATATCCCGAATCGAGAATCATTCTGGCACAATGCGTCACATACCTGGCAAGTTCAGCCAAAAGCAATGCGTCCTATTTGGCCATCAACAACGCTCAGGAGGTTGTCCGGAATGAAGGTGATTTGTCTGTGCCGTTATCCCTTCGCAATGCTCCGACCAAGCTGATGAAGGACCTCGATTATGGAAAAGCTTATAAATATTCCCACGATTATGAGAACAATTTTGCTGAACAGGAATTTTTACCGGATAAAATCAAAGGCACCAAATTTTACGAACCCGGGCAGAATGCCCGAGAAAACGAGCTGAGGAAGTATTTGAAAGAAAGGTGGAAAGGGAAATATGGATATTAAATGTACGCTGTAAGCCTCAGGGGCTTTAAACATCCGTCACCCGTCATCCAACATCCGCCACTTTTACATCACCCTAAACTCATCCACCTTTTCAATTTTTTGTTTAAGGTCTGTAATATTTATGCTGTCTTTGATGCCGTTGTCCCGTGCGGTTTTTTTGTCCCGTAGATTTCTGTTGATTTTATCATAAACCTGATCAGGGCTTTCCTCCACCCCGGCTGCCTTTCGACCTTTGATGATGCCGTTTTTATTTGCAAGATCTATAGCTTCCAAGACTTTGAAATGATAGTTGTCTGCGATTTCAAAAAAATTGTCATAGTAAAGAATAAAGCGCTTGGAAAGATCCGCCAGTGAGTTGATGTGATTGGAATAATACTTTAAATCTTTTTCATTTTCCAGCAGGCTGGCATAATTTATTTCCGTGCGGTTGGTTTTGTATCGGTTTTCAACCTTTGTCAAATATTGATCCACATGTTCTTTGGAAAACCCACTTAATATTCTGTTAAAATAAGCGTCCATAGTTTCGCTCATATTCCTTTCCGGCATGTTATAATCCAGTTTAGGAGATTCCTTTTTCAGCTTACCCAAAAGCTCAAGCTGAAGGTTTTCCAAAAGAACAATCCGATCATTGTTTGAGGATTGATTTGAAATGTTTGCTTTATCCAAAGCTGAATAATAAGCCAGATATCTGTTGAGTTCTATCTCAAAATTATTGATTTTTTGAAAATCAGGTTTTTTTTCTGTCAGGATTGAGCTGTAGGCAACGTTCAAAAGTGAATTGGATGCAAAAACAGCTTGTGATACAAATGGTATTCCAGCAGCAATAGGACTGGCGACGATGCTGTTGGTAATTTCCAGAAACCTGTCCATTTTGGTTTTGTTATCGAAAATCCCGATCCTTTTTGCAGATTCGGTGATCACCTCCTCAAAAGAAAAACCAAGTGGCCCTCCCTGAATACTTCCCAGAGATTTGATAAATCCCTGATAATCCTCATCGGTTACCCTTGATTTTAGGTTTATGATGTCGTCACTGAGCTTTTTATAGATCTGAGTGGAATGCAAAACCGAGGATTTTAGAGAAAGCCATTTCGTTTCATCCGATACTTTTTTATCCCTGACCAGGTCATTGATAGCCATATTGGTGATTTCCAGACTTCCCGACATATTTTCGTTATAGCTCTTCAGCGATTCAATTTCTTTTTCCAGTCCCAGGATTTTTAAGGAATCTGTTTCTGTTTGAGTAAAACCTGAAAAGGAATAACATATGAGCAGCAGGAAAATTATCGTTTTATTCATATGGGTATGATGGTGATAAGCATACAAAGGGTGTGTATTTAAATCCCACTAATATAGAATGCAATTATTCATCTTGTGTATATTTGTTCTAAAAATATTTAAAATATTGTATTTTTATTGTACAATTTGAACTTCAAACCAAGTATTTTTATGGTTCTATAAATTTCTCTCCCCAAAAACCTAATCTAAAATTACAGTTCATCCTTAAAATCTTTAATTTGGTCAATAAATTCTCCCAAAATATTAGTCATTAAAAAGCCATTGATTATCTTCAAACTTTCATTTGAAAACAGAGGAATTTATTCAGGTCTGATACATCAACTCTGAAAAGCACAAAAAGCAAAAATACAGTTTTACCAATACATAGAAATACCCATTCTTCATTACTTATTTTTATTTCAAAATTAAAAAATATGGTTTTTGATTTTATCCGTTTGGAGTTGCTGAAAAGTATACGGTCCACAGCTTTTGCAAAAAGTGCTTTGGTGGCAGTTTTTCTTGGTTTTTTGGCCATATTACTTCTGGCATATGTGTTCCTGCTGGGCTTTGTTCTCAAGGAAATCATCATCAAGATTTTGGAAGTTGTTGATGCAATTGACTTTGTGAACAGCAACCTGATTTATTTCTTTCTTTTTGAATTCATGTACAGGTATTTTATTCAGAAGCTACCGGTCATTGAGCTGGAAAAGTTTCTGCATTTGCCCATTTCAAAAAGCAAGATTATTCACTTTTTATTGATCAGGTCGTTTGTTTCCCCTTTGACTTTGATCTCGCTGTTGTTGTTTGCGCCTTTTGCATTTCAGGAAGTTGCGTTGAAATTCGGAAAATCTTCGGGAGTCATGTGGCTGTGCTCCATATTGCTGACAAGCTGGTCCCTGCACTGGCTGATGCTGTGGTTCAAACAAAAATTCGAGGACAGCCTGATCGGGATAGCCATTGTATTCGGCGTGATGCTGTTGGGAGTGGGGTCGAGTTATTATGGCTGGTATAACTTGGGTAATATTCTAAAACCATTATTTGAACTGGCTTCCATAAGCCCCATTCCTTTAATAGTTTTATTGTTGATTTTCTTTGGGCTCTATTTCATGGCCTATCAATATTATTTTCAAAATGCATATTTGGAGGATCTTGGTGAGGAGGAGACAATTCGGTTCGCCAATCAGAGCCTAGGTGTTTTTTCCCGCTTTGGCATGGCCGGTGAACTGGCGGATCTTGAGTGGAAGCTGATTATCAGACATAAGAAAAGCCGCACTTTTCTTATGCTGAGCGGCTTTTTTCTTCTATATGGACTTATTTTCTATACCAATCCTGCGTATCAGGCAGAAGAAGGTTTTAGCCACATGTTTATTTTTGTGGGCTCATTTATTACCGGGATTTTCATGATCCAATATGGTCAGCTTTTTTTAAGCTGGAATTCGGGAAACTTCGATTTCTTCCTGCGAAACAGGGAAGGAGTTAATGCACTTATCAAAGGGAAATACCTTCTGTTAATTGGCATCTCATGCATGTGTTTCATACTTTCAGTTCCTTATGCGTATTTTGGATGGGATTTTTTATTGATTCACCTGGCCACTTTCCTATTCAATATGGGGGTGGTCATTCACTTGGTCGTTTATATTTCATTGTGGAAGCCAAAACCGATGGATCTGAATAAAGGAGCGATGTTCAATTATGAAGGCGTAGGGATCGCCCAATTCTTCATGATCATTCCCATGATGGGAGCTCCATATTTGGTATATCTTCCGTTTGCCCTATTTATAAACCAATATGCAGGTCTTTTGGCTTTGGGAATTTTAGGAATAACAGGGATTTTGGTATTTCCCAAATTATCCGCGCTATCCATCAACAGGGTTATGCAAAACAGATACGAGATTTCATCATCATTTAGACAAGAATTATGATCACAGTACAAGGACTCAAAAAACAATACAAAGATGCTGTAGTGCTGGATGTGGAATCTCTGGAGATTCCCAGATCCGAATGCTTTGGTTTGGTTGGAAACAACGGGGCCGGAAAAACCACGTTGTTCAGGATAATGTTGGATCTGGTGCGCGCCAGCGCCGGTCAGGTATTGATCAATGGTGAAGATGTAAGCAAAGGCGAGGCTTGGAAGGCAAAAGTTGGCGCTTATCTGGATGAACACATGCTGCTGTCTTACCTCACCCCCGATGAGTATTTTGCTACTTTAAGAAAAATATATGGTTTGTCAGAAGAGGATTTGAAGCTACATCTGGCAAAGTTTACGGAATTTTTTAATGATGAAATTCTTTCGAAGAAAAAGTATATCAGAGACCTCTCCAAAGGGAATGTGAAAAAAGTCGGTATCGCAGCAGCCATGATGGGAAATCCGGAAGTAGTCCTGCTGGATGAACCGTTTGAGAATCTGGACCCAAGCTCGCAGAACAGGCTCAAGAAATTTATCCTGAGGGAGAAAGAAACATCTCAAGTAACATTTTTGATTTCAAGCCATGATCTAAACCACGTGACAGAAATCTGTGACAGAATTGTCCTTTTGGAAAAAGGTAAAACGATCAAGGATCTAAAGGAAAAGGAATTGATGAGAGGAGAATTAAACGAATATTTCGGCACCTGATTTTTTACTTCCAAGAGTATTAGCCGGCTGTGATTTAACACTTGCAGCCGGCTTTGTATTTTAGGTTGATTAGGAGAAAATGTTCTGTTAAATTAGCCATTTCAAGAATTAATAGAATCATCCATGTCCACTGAAAAACTGATCCGCCGCGAATTTCTTAAAAAAGCGGGACTGGCTACTATAACATCCCTTATCGGAGTAGACATAATTTTTGCAGGCAATATGCCCAAAGGATATATACCTGTAATTTTTGACGAGCAGGAAACCTTACGATCATTGGGTAAAGATCCGGCACTAATTGTCCTAAACGACAAACCTTGGAACGTTGAAACCCCACCCCATCTTCTGGATGACAAAATTACTCCTGCGGATAAAATGTTTATCCGGAATAACGGGCTCATTCCTGAAAATATCAATATTTCCGACTGGCAACTGAAAATTGATGGAGAAGCTGTAAAAACCGAAAAGGTGTATTCATTAAAAGATCTAAAAGCCAAATTCAAACCCTATACTTACCGGATAACCTTAGAATGTGGGGGTAATGGAAGAGGGGAATTTTATCCGCCTGCGGAAGGGAATCAATGGGGAAACGGAGCGGTTTCCTGTGCCCAATGGACAGGATTAAGATTAAAAGATCTGTTGGAAGATGTGGGTATAAAACCCGATGCAGTTTATATAGGCTATCATGGTACTGATCGCCACCTTAGTGGGGATCCGAACAAGGAGCCGATTTCCAGAGGCATTCCAATTGCTAAAGCACTACAGCCCGAAACCCTGATTGCATACTCCATGAACGGAAAAGATATTCCACTTGTGAATGGCTTTCCTTTAAGATTGGTTGCCGGTGGATATCCCGCCTCGGTTTCAGGAAAATGGATCAACAGGCTCTCTGTAAGGAATATTGTTCATGATGGAGCAAAAATGGAGGCGCCTTCCTATAGGGTTCCCTGTGATCCTGTAGAACCCGGTACTGATGTGCCTGATGCAAATATGTGTATTATAGAATCGATGCCGGTCAAATCCATCATAACCTATCCAAAATCCGGGGGGCAGATCAACCTTGGGAAATCATTTGAAATGCGCGGACATGCCTGGGCCGGAGAGCATGAGGTAGCGAAAGTTTCTTATTCCATAGATTTTGGCAGTTCCTGGCAACCGGTTTCGTTAGAAAAACCCGTGAACAGATATGCTTGGCAGCATTTCAAAACCACTATTAAATTGCCAAATAAAGGATACTATGAAGTCTGGGCCATGGCAACTGATGATCAGGGAAGGAGTCAGCCGATGGTAGTGCCCGGGTGGAATCCCAAAGGTTATCTGAACAATGCCTGTCACAGGATTGCCGTAAAAGTAGTGTAGGATGGAGGAGAGAAAAAAAAATAAGCTTTTACCCGATTTTGGCAACTTGAGATTGATAGTGTTTTTTTTAATTATCGGTTTAACCGCACTGGTGCTGCTGATTTATTTTTCACCTGAATTTTTACAATCAAAAGTGTCTGATGAACGCGGAGAATTAAATGAACAGGTGGATGAAAGTGAAATTGTAAATGGCATTCATATAAAAACAGGGTTGGTGGCAGGTGAAGGACTGACTGCCGTGATCAACAATTGCACGAATTGTCATTCGGCAAAACTTGTTACCCAAAACAGAGCGACCAAAGAAGGTTGGACTCAGGTGATCAGGTGGATGCAGGAAACCCAGAACCTTTGGGAGCTTGGAGAACATGAGGAGGTTATTGTTTCCTACCTTTCCACTCATTATGCGCCTGAAGCCAAGGGTAGGAGGAAACCGTTGGATGTGGAGTGGTATGAACTGAAATAGTTACGGTTTCCTTCGAAAAACAAGAGGATTCTTTTGTGGGATTTTGCGGAATGAAACTATAGTTGATCCAGCTTCTCAAGTACTTTTTCAATTTCTGTTCCCGAAGTCAATACATTTTGAAATAAATCTGATTTTTTTTCTATCCGTTCAGGCATATTGAAAATATTAAAATCGGTAATCTTCAAACCATTTTTTACCTCATGCCATTCCAATGGAGCAGAAACGGGAGCTTCCGGTTTCGGTCTCACGCAATAGGCGGCTGCCAATGTCTGGCCTTTTCTGTTCTGAAGATAATCCAGATAAATCCGCCCGTTCCGGTTGTTCAGTTTCCGCTCCATTGTAGTCAGTTTTGGCAAGCGATCCTGGATCAGGTAACACAGTAATTTTGTAAAATCCCTGGCCTCCTCATATGTATACTTAGCGGCGAGAGGAAGGTAAATGTGCAGCCCGCTAGACCCGGAAGTTTTGCAATATCCTGTAATATCAGCCGCCTTCAAGATGCTGTAGGCAGCCTGAGCGACTTCAATCACTTCCTCAAAAGTGTTTTTTTCTGAAGGGTCAATATCTATAACTGTATAGTCCGGATTTTCAAGTTGTCCTTTTCTGGAGTTCCAGGGATTGATCTCTATACAACCGAGGTTTGCCATATACAATAGTGTGGCTTCGTTTTGACAAAGCATATATTCTATTTCCTTTTCTGAAGAAGAGGAATAAACTGATAAAGTTTCTATCCAATGCGGAAATATACCGCTTGTGTCTTTCTGATAAAACGATTTTTTGTCTATGCCATTGGGATGGCGGTGGAGGTTTTGGGGCCGGTCCATGAGGTAAGGAAGTATCGTATCGGCAACTTGCATGTAATAATCAATCAGCTGGTATTTGGTGATTCCCTGATCAGGCCAGTATATTTTATCCAGATTGCTGATAGGCACATCAATTCCTCCCACCTCCAAAAAATCTTCCGATTTAATTGCCTTTACAGCTTTCTGAGGCACTTCGGATGGTTCCTCTTTTTTAATTTCTCTTGCTATTTTGTCTGACCGCAGTGCCTTAAAAACAGGATGCCTCATCGATCCACCGTTGGTCCAGTTGGAGAACTTTACTTCGCAAATGAGTTGGGGCTCCAGCCAAACAGGCTTTCTTCCTTTCAGATTTATCTTTTTATCCAATGGGGATTTGTCAATTTCAAACGGTTCAAATGCATCCATCAGCTCCTTTTGTAAGGCATCGTTAAATCCTGACCCGCAGTTTCCGATATAATTCAGCTTTCCTTCCTCATAAAGCCCTAGAATAAGAGAGCCAAATAGGGCCCCTTCGGATTTTGTATATCCGCAGATTAAGGCTTCCTGACTTTCAATTCCCTTTATTTTCAACCAATTGTCCGTTCTGCTTCCCGGAACGTAAACCGAATCCGCTTTTTTGGCAATAATTCCTTCAAGTCCCGCATCCATGGCCTGTTGGAAAAAACTGTTGCCCATCCCTTCGACGTGGTCACAATAATAAACCAGAGGAATGTCCCCAATGACATCCGGTATCAGACTTTTTCTTTCCAGCAGTGAAAGTTGTGTGGTGTCATGTCCATTCAGAAAGAGGATGTCAAAAACATAATATCTCAATTCGCCTTCGGATTCTTCTCCATAATGCTGGAGTTGCTGGAAATCCGGAATTCCATCTTTATTGAGCACCACCACCTCACCATCCAAAATCGCTTCATGTGGAACGGCTCGTAAACTGTCAGCAATTGTCTGGAATTTTAAATTATAAGATATCCCGTTACGGGAATAAATCTGGACTTTTCCCCCGCGGATATTGGAGATCAATCTGTATCCATCCCACTTGATCTCATAAATCCAACCCGGTTTGCTGAATACTGCTGAGGCCTTTGTCGCCAGCATGGGTTTTATCATATCCATTGGATTCACCCCATTTTTTGATGCGGGTAAATTCTCCTGAAAATCGTTGGCATCGTAGGTGAGTGAAGTGGAATATTCATCGTTTTTCTTGATCAGTAGCCACTGATCGTTTTTATCGCCTCTGTCAGTATGGACGAGCGCAAAAGTTCCTTTGAGCTTATTGCCAAAAAATTCCAGCTTGAGATCTCCTTTTTCAAGCTGTGAGATAGCATCGGGAGAATCGCCGGAAAAAATCCGAAAGGTACCGCTGTCCCAAACCTTCATTTCGCCTGCCCCATAATTTCCTTTAGGAATTGTTCCTTCAAAAGTCAGGTACTCCATGGGATGGTCTTCGGTATGCACAGCAAGTCTTTTGTCTTGAGGATTCATGGATGGACCTTTTGGAATTGCCCAGCTTTTGAGAACCCCATTCATTTCCAGTCTCAGGTCAAAATGAAGTCTCCTTGCCTGATGCCTTTGCACCACAAACCGGGATATCTTTGAGGAACTTTTGATCTTCCCTTTTGGCTCGGGGGTGTTACCAAAATCCCGCTTTTTATAGTATTCTTCCAGTGCCATCAGGAGGCTTTCTTCCTATTTTCCAAACTGGCCTTCAACTGTGCCATCAGATCTTTTGCCGGAGTGGCTTTGCTCTCGATTTTCTTGACTTTTGACAATTTGCCCCCGGCTTTTTTCTCAATGATTTCCAGCAGCTGATCATTATAAACATCCTTGTAGTTATCAAATTCAAATTTGGCGGTGTATTGATCAATAAGTGCAAGGGCCATGTCCACTTCTTTTTTGGAGACTTTTGTTTTGGGCAGTTTGAGGTCACTCGGATCCCTGATCTCATCCGAAAACCGGATGACGTGCAGAACCAATACATCTTTATAAACCCCAATCAAACTCAGATTTTCCTTCTGACGCATCACGAAAGTAGCCAATCCAAGTTTTTTGGTTTGTTTCAGTGCATTTTTCAGCAAATTGTAGGATTTACCACCTTCTTTTTGAGGTTCTAAAAAGTAGGGTTTTTTGAACAGCAACTCAGAAACTTCCTCCTCTTTTATAAAGGCTTCTATCTCCAAAGATCTGCTTTTTTTCATATTGGCCTGCTCAAAATCCTCCTCTTCGAGTACGATATATTTGTCATCCTTCTTGTATCCCTTGACGATGTCTTTCCATTCCACTTCTTCTCCGGTATTTTCATTGACCCGTTTGTACCTGATCCGGGCATGATCATGACTGTCCAGCATGTCCAGATCCAACCTTCTGTCTTCTGAGGCAGAATATATTTTGATGGGGATATTGACCAAGCCAAAATTAATGGCTCCGTTCCAAATTGATCTCATAAAGGATAGATTTAAATGTTACCGGAAACCGGATATAGAGAAATGTCCGGATCCATTACATTATTAGCCAATTTTAGGCCGGTTCCGGGGAAAGAAAGTGGATTCTTTTCCATTTAAAAAATTTCATTTTTTAAAATAAATAAAAAGTGGTAGATGAGCATATAGTAATTGACACTTTGGGTCTTATAAATCCTGATGCTTCCGGTAAACTCTCTGAGATAATTTCTTCTCTGCCAGTTCCTGTCATTGTAACTCGTGCGGCTTTGAAGGAGGAAATTAAGATACTTGCAAAAATAGAGGAAGAAGCAGGAGCTGAAAGAATTAGAACTGGTCATCAAACTGTTTCAGGAAAGACTTCCAATACTCTTTCCAATCTTTAACCGATTGGGCATCAGCAAGTTTTTCGTGGTTGACAGCCAGGAGCACCTTGTCCGTGCTTTTCTGATTGATATTCACGGACAACAGACTCCCGTCCCGGAGGCCCACACGCCAGTAACGCCATTTTTCTGTCTCGCTTGTCTGTGGCAAATTATTGAACGGAACCTCGTTGAAGCGGTCAATGCCCTTAACAAATTCCTGCCAGTCAATAAGTACCTTGTCCATTGTCCCCGAAAAAGTCTTACCGGCAGAGGTCCGGAAACCCCCTACACAACTTTGACCAACTTCTCTTCTGCCGATCATGCGCTCGTATGCTACGGTGATCGACTGTGCCCACCAGCCGGAAACACCCGCTTGCTCATATAACGTTGCCGCTATTTCCTTATGGGGTAGTTTCTCCGCTTCTATATTGTTCAAAAAGGCAAACCATGCTACCCATGATCTGCCGGTAGCTTTTTGCACTGATTCTTCTGATACGGAGGGCGTCCCCATAACTGTTTTATTGGTTTTTTCCTCTTTTAGATCCTGTTTTTGAAAAACCATATCCATACTGATTGTATCTCTGGGATATGCTAATACCGTGGCCATCTCTTCAGTAATCAGGATGGGGGTTTTTAATGCAGATTTCTCTTTGACCAACAGGGTGAGAAGATCGGATTCTACGATGTCCTTACCCTGAATGTTTTTCTTAAAATAGTCAGAATCCTTGTCAAATAAATCGATTATTCGTGTATCCAGTTTTTTCGCCAATTCTGAAAACTGGGTTGGGGTCATATCATTTTTAGAGACATCCAATTCATTGATGGTATGTTTATGGAGGGTCAAAGCGTAAGCATAAGCTTCCTTATCCTCCATTTTATTACTGTTGTAAAGAAATTTTATCTCGTTTTTTCCAAGTTCAAACATGATCCTAATAGGTTTAGAAGTATAAAAATTAATATACAATACACCAAGTCTTGCCCTTAAATAGGGTCTGTTCGCTATTTTGATCCCTTTTAGTGAAATCTGCATTGGAACCGGCCTTTTATCAATGCAGTTTATTTTTAGCCAATAGGCGAATTTAAAGAATTTTCTTTTACATACCGGAAAGAGAAACCAAACGATAGCAATTTCGGAGAGGTAGAGCAGTAGTTAGTCGAACCTCTCACTTCGATTTATTTGGTAAGGCCACAGCTTTATCAAAAATGGTCAGAATGAACTAAAGTCCTTTTGGCCAAATATATCAAAGGAATCAAAACATTCTTTAAAAAATTCATATTTTAATTGAAAAGGATTTAGTGAGGTTGGATTTGGATTCCTAAAGTTTATGCTGAATCAATCCCCCACCCTCATTTTAATTACCCATTGATCAGTATTTCTGGACTTGAAAATTCCAAGACCATTTGTGACATTATTATAGACAAGAACAGGCTGGGAAAGAAAATCACCACGGTTGTACTGCTGTAGGTCAGCCGTGTCATAAAACAAATAATAGGATTCTGAAACATGAGAGAGTCCGATGGTGACTTCCAAGTCAATATTTCTCCTAATACTTGTCCTGAATACCATTTCTGACTCCGAACCTTTGAGCAGGATATCATCAAAAAGAAGTACATTCCTCATTAAGAAATCCTTTTGATAAACGGGGTTGACAGGTTGGGGATATAAATCGGAGCTGTAAAAATGCAAGGAGGTGTCACCTTCAGAAACGAGGATATCACTCCCGTAAATCCTACCGGAGATCTCATAATAATCTCTTCCAGGAGGATCATCAAATTTTACTTTCACTTCAAATAAATTGTGATCTTCGGATCCCCCGGTTGGTCCAAGATTAATCATATCGATTGATTTGATTTTAATTTTATTCGGCAGTTTCTGTTTACTGCTGATTATGGGGAACTTTTCTTTTTCTGCGACTATCTCATAGGTTTGATCGTCCAGGAATTCATGACCACTGAGATAATAAAAAGCGTCTGTTTCATAGGGTCTGCTTCTATCTATATAACCCAAAGGGAAAATTTGCCCCTCCTGATCTTTGAGATAGACATCTGCCCCTTCGACCAAATCAAATTCATATTCGTAATCCCTACCCTCCAATACTCCTCTGCTTTTGGTCAGAAAAACTTTCAGCGTATCTGAGGGCTCCAAAAGGGCATTCAAAACCATCCTTGGTTCCTGTCCGGGCAATTCCACCTCAATAAATTGCTCACAGGAAACCAAGACGATATAACTGGCAAGATTTAATATAAAGTATTTGATCTTCATGATTAAAAGGTAAATCTGTAAGAAACCGAAGGGACTATTGGGAAAAGACTGAACTGCCTTAGCTGATTGCGCTGCTTTTCATAGTTGTAGCTGATATCCATATAAAATGGATTTAACCTGCTGTAAACATTGTAAACAGAAATATTCCAGGTACGCTCCCCCCATTTTTTTGTTTTGTTGAAATTGATACCTATGTCCATCCTGTGATAATTCCGCATCTGAAAATTATTCCTGGATTCGAAATGGTCAAGGTATAGTCCACCATAACGCATATTAGGATCAGTTATCACTGTAAGCGAATGTTGATACCGCTGCAAAGGCACAGTAATAAAACTTCCGCTTCCGAAGACCCAAGTGCCGGAGAGGTCTATCCTGTCGGACAATTTGTGGACTGCAGTCACGCTGATGTCATGCCTTCGATCATATCGGAAGGGAAACCATTCACTGAAATTAATCTCGTCAAACCTCCTTTCTGTCTTGGAAAGGGTGTAACCTATCCAGCCGGTAGTTCTTCCGGTCTTTTTTTGAAACAACAATTCCAGACCATAACTTCTACCCTCGCCGGAGGTGACCTTTTCCTGCCAATCTTCTGAGGTATTTAGGAATGAAGCCCCGTCCTGATATTCGATGACACCTTCCATGTTTTTGTAATAAGCCTCAGCTGAAAATTCCAATCCATATCTAAGGTTCTTGAAATATCCTGCCGCAACCTGCCAGCTTTCCTGTGGACCGATTTTATCGGTCGACGGTACCCAAAGATCCGTAGGGAGCCCCAATCCTGCATTTGTAAGCAGGTGAACAAATTGTGCCATCTGTACATAGGAAAGTTTTAAAGAGGAGCTTGGGTCCAAAAGGTACCTCATGGCTACTCTGGGTTGGAAGGAGGTGTAAGTTTTGGTATTAGCCATAAACCCCGAAAAATGAGTGCCTACATTGAATTTCAACCTATCACCCACATTGAAATCATCCTCTGCATAAATGGAAAATTCCCGGGAATCCGATGGCGTGGCTCCTTCCCTTGATTCGGGTCTCTCGTTTTCTCTAGCCACGAATACCCCCGGAGTAAATCTATGGTCAATCCACATTCCTCCCCAACGTATATAATGCTGAGGATTGGGGATAAAATCAAAATCTGCTTTTAAGGCCAAATCCCGGATGCCGGAAAAATAATTGGCTGTATAAAAATCGCGTGTAGTAGTGTTTCCTTGATTTTCAGTAAAAATATCCTCGGATTCCGAAAAAAGTTTAAATCTATACTTGGTAAATGTTGCTGTAAAATTAGCAAAGAGCCTTTGATTGAAAATATGATTCCAGCGGACGGCAGTTATATTATTCCCCCAACCGAGTCCTGCCTCTTCACGGCTTTTCACATTCCCGGGAATATTCCACTGTTCCCGGGTTGTGTTAAAAGAGGAATAAGCCACGTCTTCTCCTCCGTAATAACTGAGGTAAAGTCTGTTTTTTTGGTTGAAAATATGGTTGACCTTTGCATTGACATCATAGAAATAATATCCTACATCTTCCTGCCCTCCTGTGGACTTCCTGATAATGGGTCTTGCAATCAGGTCAAGGTAGGTCCTCCTGCCCGACAACAAAAAGGAGGTTTTGTCCTTTACAATAGGGCCTTCCAAAGTGAGTTTGGAGGAAATCAAACCAACACTGCCTTCACCTTGGAACTTTTTCATATTCCCTTCTTTCATGGTAATATCTATCACTGAGGAAAGCCTTCCTCCGTACCTCGCAGGAAATCCTCCCTTAATCAGTTCAACATTGTTGATGGCATCCGCATTGAAAACAGAGAAAAAACCAAACAAATGTGTGGCATTGTAAACCGGAACACCGTCAAGCAATACAAGATTCTGATCCGGGCTTCCACCTCTAACGTAGAGTCCCGAAGCACCTTCAGAACCGGACAGAACACCTGGCAATAATTGGATAACTTTGAAAATATCCACTTCTCCCATCAGTGCCGGAAGATTCTTGATCTCTCTGAGTGGGACATTCACTGTGCCCATCAGGGTGCTTTCCTGTATGGGATCGGACTTTTGTCCTTCAATTATAACTTCTTTTAGAAAGCCTGCCTGTTGAAGCTCAATATTCAAGAGCGTGTCTTTTTCCAGATTTAATGATATCGCTACAGGATCATAGCCGACATAGGTAAACACCAACTCCACCTCTTTTTCAAATAGTGAATAACTGAAAAATCCGTAATTATTGGTAACAGCCCCTTTTTGGTTTTTTTTGTCAAAAACATTGACACCTATCAAGGTCTCTCCATTTTCCCCATCCTTGACCGTCCCGCTAACAGTAATTTTCTGGGCTGAAGAAGTAAAATAAACCAAGAAAAAAAAGCAAAATAATAGAATACTTTTCATGGGAATAATTAAAGAGATCGGGCGCAAAATTAATTTATTAAATTTAAAAACAATTAAGAACCTTAAATTTTAGGTTAAATAATCTTGTCGAATTATAGCTACCACGATACGGATCCTCCAGGTTTATCTTAATGAAAAAAAATCGGGTAATTGTAAAAGTACAAAAAAGAAAAAAATTGGAATGTATATGGAAAACAGCATTTTAACCTTAATGGTTTTAAACTTCTGGAATAATCTTGAGAGCACAATCCCAATCTATAATTTATCAATAAAATTTTAATTTAATTAAAAAGGAATATAATATGCCCATACTCCAAGAACTCCTCAAAGACCTACAATCTACTGTAAAATTCTACAACAAAGGATATCCAAACAGAATTTGTTGGTAGATGGTTATTTGCATTTAATCCGCTGATTGGCCTTTAAGTGGACCCATTTTTCAAGATTGAATATCAATGGGAGTGGTGAACAAATTTTTGATAGGAATGGAATGATTTCAATGCTGGAATGAAAGGATCACCTCTAAGAAAAATGACACTGAACTTATTTGATCGCAAAGAAGATGCCTGGGAAAATTGATTTTTTTAAAAATAAAATTTAGCAGTTTTCCTCGATCCAGCTTAAAAATTCATCATTGGATATTCCCATAGTCCTGAGGTTGGTTTCGATATGGAATCCTGGAACTTCCTATTCGTGACCATAAAAAGTGATGGTTCTGAAACATCCAGGACACTTCCAGTGCTCATGAGATGCTTTTATTCTTTTGTACTTACAGTTGTTAAACTCCAAAAATTTAATCCAGCATGATGTTTTTATTGGCCTTACTTTCATCCAATAGCCAATGTTTTTTCCTCCACAAAAGTATCTTTTGGTAAGTCAAAATCTTTTAGGAAACCATCTCTGTCAATAAATGATTTGGAAACAAACTGTTTATTCAGGATTTTATTTCTATCCCATCCCAATGCCTCCAGTTCCTGAAAACCTCCTTTTGGATCATCCTTAAAGGAATGGAAGAATTCGGGAAGATAGACGGTGAAAAAAAACTTTTCGGCCTCATCGGGTGTATCGGCATAGGATGACATGTCTAGGGAAGGAACATAAAATATCCACTTCCCGTCTGATTGGAATATAAAGTCGCGCAAATTGCCTGACATTTTTCCTTGGCGCAAATCTATTTTTAAGGTATCGGTTTTCATTTGTTGCTGTATGGAAAAAATATAACGGTCGAAAGCTAATAAAAGTTTTCAACAAAAAAACACCATCTATAAAAAACCCGCTACCAAAGGCAACGGGTTTTTTCACTTAACCCAACCATGGCAAATAAGGCTGCTTTTTTTATAATTTAATTTCTTTCTTGAAAATGTACTATTATACAGATAGTAATAATAAACTCATAACTATTTGATATTCTTATTATTAGATAATTTTTTAAATGACTTTCAAACAAAAATGAATTACAAACCAATTAGGATCTTCCAAAGTTGTCCAGGGTGCTATATTTTCAAGCACAGCATCCTCGGGAGTTTCAGGACCACCGTTGTCGTCAAAAGTCAGCTGCCACAGCCCTGTAATTTCAAATTGATCAGTTGGTTTATCAATGAAATTCCAATCCTGAAGGTTTGGGTTTTCAAGGTTAGTTGTACGGAGAATCAATGTTTCCCCGGGTTCCATTCTTATTCTAAATGCTGTTTGATTTTCATTTTGGGTGCTATTTGTCTTGCCGATCTTACTTGTCAGAGGATCCATGACAAGGATGGTTTTTGCGGTGGAGGAAAGTGCGATTTGCTGATCAATTATATTTGGACCGTGATTAACCAGGAAATAAAAGGAATCTCCGTTATGGGATCTTCGGACGAATTTTAATCCGCTATCCACCAATTCCTCCCGGTAAATACCCTCTTTTTCCAAGGTTTTCCCGAAATCTCCTGAAAGGATAATTTTACCTTTTCCACATATTTTTTCCTGCCCGGCTTCTCTGAGATCCAGTTGATTCCATAGTTCATTAATTTGATTTCCACTTTCTTCCATGGCCAAAAATCCCGGTGCCGCCTCAGGTTTGCTCCGGAAAATGATTTTGGCCCCGGATTCTGCCAGCTTCAGGATGTTTTCCATGGTACTCACAGGCATGTGTTTCATCTTGGGGATCAACAGTGCCTTAGCGGGATTCGCATCAGGGTTTGTAAGGATGTTCTCCTGATCGGTCTTTGCGTTGCCATCCATTCCTATGATAAAAAATCCAGATACCGTTCTTCAAAGCCTTTTGCTCCATAAATGGGCGCTATTTCTACTCCTCCCAATCCGGCTTCATGATACATTGTCAGCAGCTGATCAATGTTTTCCTTATCCACAGCATTTCCCATCCCCCACCATCTGGTCCAGGGTTTTGCTTCTTTGGTGATTTCAGGCCATTGATCCAGGGGAAGTTCTTCGGGAGCAGAGTGTGTTTGGCAGGATAAGCAAACTAAAATCAAAAAGCATGAAAAGAGGTTAAAAATGCGTTGATACATTGAAATCTGTGTTAAAAGGTGTTTTTTTAATTTAGCTGAGGGCTGAAAATCAGGTTCAATACCGGGATCTATTCCAGCCGGAATACCTCCTTCAGTTCAACAGAAACCGGAGAATTGTCAGGGTTGGTATCCATGATGTCCGCCATATATGCCCACCAACCCTATTGGTGGATTTTTTCAGACCTAATCGTAGGTTTCTGACATTCAAAAGTTAAAATTTATTTGGTCATAAACCTTGATGAAATACCCAAATAAATAGAAGGATGATGGTTACATTTATTTAGAGGATCGGGACAGTACAGGACAGGTGAGCGTTTTTTATCTTATATTTTCACGGTAAATTAAAACATATATGTGAATCTTTATCAGTAGGTGCAATCGATTGCGCTTTCAGATGCCGGCAATAGCCGATAATGTAAGAATAATCCACATAGATAGTTTTTATAGGGTTAAGTACCGAAAACCATTCTTTCTTTGAAGGAATGGTTTTTTACTGAATGGGAAGTTCATCCAAGTTGTTTCAGGAAAGTTTTCATGGGCAGATTCTCTAACTTTTATTTAATTCCATTTCTTTGACAAAATCCAAAAGACCGGTGCTAAAAAAAAGAAATTTTAATTCCGGGATTTTCATACTTACCGTGCTGGTTTCCATCTTTCCGAAAGTCAGTCAAGGTCAAAGGCAGATGGAATACCTGGATCGTGGAGTTGTCGCCATCAAGACGGAGAAGGGGGTATTTGTTAGCTGGCGTTTGTTAGGTACAGAACCTGATGATCTTGGCTTCCATCTTTATCGGCAGGAAAATGGAAAACCGGTTAAACTCAATGAATCACCCATCACTAGATCAACTAATTTTTTGGACAAATCAGCTAAACCGAATCAATCGCATTCCTATTTTGTAAGGGCCGTTAACAATGGAAAGGAGGAGGAGGACTCTCCTTCAGCCAAGCCTTGGAATAAACCCTACCTGGCAATTCCCCTGAAAACACCTGAAGGTTATATGCCAAACGATGCCTCCGTAGGAGATCTGACCGGCGACGGAAAGTATGAAATTGTCATACACATGACCCGCAAAAGCAAGGACAATTCACAGAAAGGAATAACGGATGAACCCATTCTCCATGCCTATACCCTGGATGGAGAATTCCTTTGGGAAATCCATCTTGGTAAAAATATCCGTGAAGGAGCCCACTATACCCAGTTTATGGTATATGACCTGGATGGTGACGGCATAGCCGAAGTTGCCTGTAAAACAGCTGACGGAACAAGGGATGGCAAGAACAAGGTAATCGGGGATGCCGATGCCGATTGGAGAAATGAGGATGGTTATATCATCCAAGGACCCGAGTTTTTGACCATTTTCAACGGGAAAACAGGAGAAGCTTTAGCTACAACAGATTACATTCCTGGAAGGCATCCCGAAATCGAAAATCCGGATTCGGATCAAATGGAAGAAGTTTGGGGTGATGGATACGGAAACCGGATAGACCGTTTTCTGGCGGGAGTTGCATACCTCGATGGTGACCGGCCAAGCCTGATCATGAGCAGGGGCTATTATACACGGACGGTGATTGCTGCGTGGAACTGGCGGGAGGGAGAATTAACTCAGGTATGGACATTTGACAGTCATGACGGAAACCCCGATCATCTTGCATATGCCGGACAAGGCTATCACAGCCTTTCGGTGGGGGATATCGACCGAGATGGCAAAGATGAAATCGTATTCGGATCCATGGTGATCGATGATGACGGCACAGGGATCTACAGTTCGGGTTTGGGGCATGGTGATGCAATGCATCTTTCTGATATTGATCCCGGTCGTCCCGGAATGGAAATATTCGGAATCCATGAACGGGCAAAACACCCCCATGGTGTCAATCTTCGGGATGCACTGACAGGAGAAGTGATATGGTCCTTTCCTTCGGAAGATGTGGGTCGGGGAATTGCTATCGACATCGATCCCCGACATAAGGGATATGAAACCTGGGCTTCGGGTGAAGGCTTGGAAGGTCTTTGGAATGTAAAAGGGGAACTGATTTCCGACCGGAAACCCAATTCGGCAAACATGGCCATCTGGTGGGATGGCGATCTGCTCCGTGAGATCCTGGATGGGGTCAACATTGACAAATGGGACTACGAAAACAACCAATCCATCAGTCTTTTGGCAGGTAATGAGTACCAGGTTGCAAGTAACAACGGCACAAAGAAGAACCCGAGTTTATCAGCGGATATCCTTGGAGACTGGCGTGAGGAGCTGATCGCCCGAACCGAAGACGGAAAGGAATTGAGGATTTTTTCGACCACCATTCCAACCAACCACAGGATCTATACCCTGATGCATAATCCACATTACCGATTGAGCATTGCCTGGCAAAACGTAGCCTATAACCAGCCTCCGCATACGGATTATTATTTTGGAGATGGAATGGAAATGCCAGTTCTTCCATCCATCCGCACGATCAGGTGGCGCTGATGCGGTGTTTATCGAGTCCCGGTCCCAAAAAGAAGCACAAGGCCTTTAAAAAGCTGGATTCCAAAAACCGTAAGGTAGTCAAAGTTCTTTCCAGAATTTTACGGATAGCTGTGGATTTGGACAAAACCAAAAACCAATGGGTAGAAAATGTATATTGGGTACCGAAAAAGACAAACTGATCATCAGGATTTTTGGAGAAGGGAATATGGGCTTGGAGCTATGGAAAGCAAAGCGCTTTTCGGATATTTTGGCGAAGTTTCTGGATCGGGATATTGAAATAGTCAAAGGATAATATAAGTAAAAATACCATGTAGGGGGTTTTTTATGGAAGGTGAGGATTTGGTAGGTTTGGATAGTTTAAATTTTCTTATTGTTTAAGAAATCAATTGTTTAACATATGAAAGATTCGCAGTCTAACATGTATGAGCATTCTGAAGTAAAAGTAAGATTGCTCAACTTGTACATCCAAAAATACCTGAACATCTTGAGCAGAGCAGCTGGTATTGAAAAAGTCCATCTCTACGATCTGTTTTGTGGGGAAGGGATTTATGAAAATGGGGGAGAGGGGAGTCCAATCATTTTTTTGAAGGCCATCAAAGACATATACTATAGAAATCAAGCTGGAGGACAAAAGCTTATCCAAGTTGATTGTGTGTTCAATGATCTTGAATCCTGGAAGACAGAAAAGGTCAAATCGATTGTCGAAAGCAAGAAGTTACATTATCCAATATTTGGAGATTTGAGATTTCGAAATGTGGATTATGCCGAAGCTGTGCCGCTAGTAGTGGATCAAATATCCAAATCAAAGAAATCCAAAGCCTTTGTCTTTATTGATCCCTATGGATATAAGGAGGTTAGAGCTTCCCAAATCAGATCAATTTTACAGACCAAAAAAGCAGAAGTTTTACTGTTTCTGCCTACTCAGTTTATGTTTAGGTTTGAGAGAAAAGGGATTCCCACGGCACTACAAGCTTTCATAGAGGATTTGGTTCCGAAAGATAAATGGCCTAATTCTCCAACAGGGATTAATTTCATCGAGAATCTGAAATCAGCATTTCGGAATTATCTTGGTGATGATTTTTTCGTGGACACATTTATCATCTCCAGAGATACCAACCAATATTTTTGTCTTTTCTTTTTTACGAGTCACATATATGGCTTTGACAAAATGCTTGAAGCAAAATGGGAAATTGATTCTGAAGAGGGTAGAGGATGGACTTACAGGAACCCTAATGCTCCTACATTATTTAATATTTCGACAGCAGACAAAGTCAATAAATTGGAGATTTACTTTCGTTCCTATTTGAAAGAACCCAGAACGAATGGTGAAATTTATCAAGCTACCCTTCATCAGGGATTTAGGCCAACGCATACGGTGGAAGTTTTGAAGGGACTTGCCTCTCAGAATAAAATTATTGTGACATCAAATGACGGACAAAAAATCAGAAAGGGCTCTTATTACATAAATTATGGCGAATATTGTGACAGACCAAACCGAATTTCTATTCAACTAAACTGAACAACCATGGCACAAACCTCAATAGAATGGACCGAACTGACATGGAATCCAGTCACGGGCTGCACCAAGATCTCAGCAGGCTGCAAATTCTGCTATGCAGAAGTCATGACCAAGCGACTGAAAGCCATGGGAGTTGAAAAGTACAAAGATGGATTTAAGAAGGTCAGGATTCATGAAGATGCCTTGGGAATACCCTATACCTGGAAAAAGTCCAAGGTGGTGTTTGTGAACTCCATGTCTGACTTATTTCACAAGGATGTGCCTCTGGAATTTATCCAAAAGGTGTTTCAGGTAATGAAAGACAATGGGCAGCATGTTTTCCAAGTGCTCACCAAGCGGGCTGATCGCCTGGCTGAAATCAGTCATCTTTTGCCTTGGTCACACAATATCTGGATGGGCGTGTCTGTGGAAGATGAAAGGGTACTGGACCGAATTGATTTTCTTCGCCAAACCGGTGCCAGAGTCAAGTTTCTTTCCTGCGAACCCTTGATTGGATCACTTCCAAATATAAATTTAAATGAGATAGATTGGGTCATTGTCGGAGGGGAAAGCGGACCCAAGGCAAGACCCATGAATCCAGATTGGGTATTGGATATTCAAGAGCAATGCCAAGTCGCTAAAGTTGCTTTCTTCTTCAAACAATGGGGTGGCAAAAACAAGAAAAAAGCAGGCCGAGAACTTAATGGGCAAACTTACGATGAAATGCCTGATGTGGAGTTGGAGAAGTATATTTAGGCTCCAAGAACAATTGAGATCTTCATCAAATAAATTGAATAGACTGAATGAATACCGTTATTTTCAGACCCACCAGAATTCTAATCCAAGGACAAAAAATTACTCTCCCTTCTCCTGCAAATCTGCTTTATCCTGTAAGAGCTTCGTGATGTCGATTGGAGGGAGTAAATAACCCCCCATCGGACCTAAATTCGTAATTTGAAAAATGATATTGCGAAGGTTATTGATCATCATATTCAGCGTAGAAAACTGAGATAGGTTATTCCTTAATCCCTCTTCGATATTTTCCGCATCTTTGAGTTTAAATGTTGCTCCTCCTTCTACCTTAATTCGGTAACCAGGTTTTGCATTTTCTTTGTCTAGATTAACTTCAATCACGGTTAGAAGCTGTATCTCTCCATCTTCCTCACTTTTGGCCATATCAAAATCAATTTCAACCGAATAGGCAGAAAAAAGTTCGTGTAAATCCAAGCTGCCCTGTTCAGGCACTTCAAATTCATAGTGAGACTGAAGTAGTTTGAAATCCAATAATTGTAACGGGGAAAATTTTGCTTTCATCCTGCTTTGGCATAGTCATCCTCAAAAGAAGGCTCTACGGCCATGACAACGTGAGGATTGGTTTTTTGATTTTTTAAACTAAAATATTGCTGGGTTAGCGCCCATTTACGATGGTAATCCGTGATTTCTTGATTTACCTGGTCACGAATCATTTCTTCAGTTAATACTTGTTCATTGTCTGCCAAAATAGCCAGTAACTGTATCTCAAGGACTTCTTCCAGCTTGGTAATCGATGAAAGCTTGAAATCATTTCCCCCCTTTACCAGTTTGCTCACTTGCTGTCGGGTGACATCCAAGGCATTGGCAAGGTCGGTTTGATTCCAGCCTTTAACCTCAAGAGCATCCAGAATACGTAAAGAAATACGGGTTGACTTTTTGAGCCATGCTTTGTTTTCTTTTCTAAAAGCAACTTTTTCCTTCCAGCTGGAAGCAGGATTCTCTGCCGCCAGTTTTTTTAATTTTTCTTCTGTCTTGCTCATGGGTTTAAATGTCTAAGTAAACGAACTCTCCTTCTTCACCTTTCTCCTGTAAGTAGTCTCTCACCATATCAAGCTTATATAGCTCTTCCTTCGTGTGCTTCCGATCCTTCATCTGATCGGTCAACTTGATCGCCCCGCCCGTAATGACAAACGAATTTCCATACCGAATGGCGTAAATTCTCAGGAATGAATTGCTGAGTGTACCGTAAGCTTTAAGTTGTTGTAGTTCATAAGCTGTTCCAGCTTCCTTGTTGTGTAATGGTTTAAAAAATTCGCTTAGATGTTTTCCTGATTCATCTTCGGCCAATTTGAATAGGGTTTCAAATAAAGCATCTGCATCTTCGATTGCTTTCTCGACGGTTTTACTAAGAGAGGCTTTTCCATAATACGCTTCATAGTCTCGTTTGAATTGTTTGAAAAATATGCGAAAGTCCTCCGGATCAGCCCATTTTTCCTGAAGTATTTCAAGCGCATCCTGCTCATTGCCCTCATACATCACTGCATAAAGACAATCCTTTGAACGCTCAAATATACTGACAATTTTCATAATGTCAACCTATAAGTTTACAATTTGGTTCATAAACACTTATTTATTTCCATACTTTGCAATGGGTTCAGCAGCTATTCAAACGAAGTTCATCAGGTGTCTTCGCCTCCACCACATCCCTCAAACAACTCTGCATCCATTGTTCTTGGACAGTTTGATGGGTTTCTATTTCTTGTTCTAGTTTATGGCATAGAGTCATTAAGGAATTAACTTTTTCTATGATAGCTTTTTGTTCTTCAAATGGAGGTAGTGGCAATGGAATAGTTTTGCTTTTAGTAACTGAGATATTATCCTGACCAGCTGTTCCTATTAATTCTATTTTATCTAAAAAGCTTCCTGCAAGCAGATAGGTATAAATCCAATTATTTAATTTCCTGTCCAAAGGTTGAAAGAAAGAAATTGCTTGATTACAATTCCATTCAGGGAAATCATCAGGGATTATGGCAACCTTACCTAATGGAGGGCCTACTATATTCATTATAACATCACCTGGCTTTAAAATCGATCTTTTTAATTTCGTTGAATGATATTTAATATCAATGAATTGTCTTCTGTAATTAAAATCAATTTTTTGATTTCTGATGTTATAAACTTTAAGATAAGGAACTCCATTATCCTTAAAATAAGGTTTAGGAGGAGTTGATCCCGATGAAATATTTGGACACACATCTTGCATCCTACACCAAACCCACCCCTCCGGCAATTCATAAGGTATTTCATCTTCCGAAATCTCAGGCAACGGTTTTTCTTTCTTGATTTTACCAGCCTTGATCAATTGTTCTTTCTCTGCTTTGATTTTTTCAAGTAGGGTAGATGCGGGTTCCATTGAAGTTCTCTGAGCTTGTCGAAGGGCGCGCCAATGATGCGTCAATTTCCCTTGTACTGCCAATTGCAAGATACCTTCACGAAGTTTTTTGATATTTTCTTTTTCGGTAAAGAAGGTACCGAACTGTTTCTGCAAAATTGCCCACCGGTTTGCGGTGTCTTGTTCTGCAGCTTGAGTCAATTGATTTAAGGCAGAAGTCACAAAATCCGCTTTAAGCTGAATCCGCTCTTTTGTCAATGCCTCCAATTGCTCCACTTCTGCAAACAATTGATTGACTACCTCTACAATAGCTTTTTGTTCGGAGAGGGGAGGGAGTGCGATCGGCAATTGCGAAACAAGTGTCATGTTTAATCCTCTTCTTTGCTTTTGACCAGTAATATCTCTTATTTGATAATATTTCCCTTTAAGTAAGTAATAGATATATTCGCTTAAACCTGAATTATTTAGATAAGGCTTTATAGCAACTAATGACTGATTACAGGCAGCTTCAGTTTTTAACAATGCTACTGTTGCCCTCGTTTTTCCTTGACCATTCAACGCAATCATTACAGAATCTATAGGAAGGATTTTACAATTACTTGCATTCATTCCCTCTTCAGTTATTCGTCCTTCACAATCATAAATGTAGCCCTGATGAATATCGCCAGATACCATCCATTTTATCTCTCCTCCGAAATATGCTGATTTTGCACGTGATGGAGTTGCCCCAGTCAATAACTCTGCAATTTTACCTATTGTAACATACTTCCAGGTTGAAGGAATTTCAGGTCTGGCAATTAAAGGTTCGAAGAAATCGGTATCATACTTTGCATTATAAACCTTTGATGAAATCAATTCTTCTTTTTCCTTTTCAATTTCAAATAACAATTTATTTGCTGAAGGAACATTGGGATTTTCTTCCCGCCATTTCTTTGTCAGTTTCCCTTGCACTGCCAATTGCAAAATCAATCCTTTTAGCTCTTCCGCATTTTTGGGATGCAGGGTCAGTCCTTTAAAATGTTCTAATAACTGCATGGGTTAGCGTAGGGCTTCTGTTAGGACCTTGATAATCTCGTCTTGAATGTCTGAAATCTTTTTTTCAGTGCTTTGATACTTTTTCAGCAGGACTTCAGGACTTTCCAAATCATCCGCTACCTGATGCGGGTTTTTGATATCCAGGTTGTACCCCCGATTTTTGATTTCTTCAGCAGAAACCTTCCAGGCATATTGGCTGTAGGCTTCATTTTCCCGATCATTCCACCAAGCTTTTTCCAAGTCAAACTCCTTGATATGGATTGGCTTGCCTTTGTTGTAGCTCTTGACTCCATCAGGGTAGGGATGCTCAAAGTACCAGATATCTTTGGTCTGTTGCCCTTTTTTGAAGAATAGTAAATTGGTCTTGATCCCTGTGTAAGGATTAAATACACCATTGGGAAGGCGCACGATGGTGTGCAGGTTGCAGCGTTCCATGAGTTCTTCTTTGATTCGGGTTTTTACACCTTCTCCAAAGAGAGTCCCATCGGGCAAAACCACGGCGCATCTGCCGCCGTTTTTCAGCAAACGAATAATCAAAGCCAAGAATAGATCAGCTGTTTCTTTGGTTCGGAACTTCTGGGGGAAATTCGTTTCTGTCCCATCTTCTTCCACACCGCCAAAAGGAGGGTTGGTGAGAACAATATCCACCTTGTCATTTGCTCCCCAATCTG
>JBGTDA010000003.1:0-8815 GCA_041748555.1 Rhodonellum sp. | reverse complement strand
CGATAACAATCAACATGGCCCGAATGAAAATATCCGTTTGGGTAATTACAAGGAAGGTATCAAAACCATTCTGGCCATTTTGACAGAAAAACTTTAATAGCCGGTTCGTTTCAGGGAGCACTTGGAGGAAAAAGGAGTTACTCAAAAAGGAGAATTTGAAAGATTATTTGGATTCTTCGTATTCCAACTTTTTCTTTTGGCTTTTTTGAATCATCATAGGAGATCGTTACATGCTTCCGTTCTTCTTTCTCTCCGGGGGCATTGTACATTTCCACTTCTTTGTTCACTACCAGTACTTCTGCCATCTTTCTGTCAAATTCCTCGTCCCTCCTTTCCGGATAATAGCTTATTTTATGCGGCTTGATGCCGGCCTTTTGTAAACCGGGGTATCCCTGCGCCATGCAGTCTTTCTGTACCTGTTTGACCAGTAAACTATAGCTCCATACTTCGTTTGCATATCCATGGTCACGGGGGGACTGGCAGGCCAGGGAAAGCACCCAGCTTTTTGCATCATTGTTTCGTCTCTTTTCGCTCTGAGATTCTTCACTTCGCATTGAGGCTATTCCATAAAATCAGGCCTGTAGAAGCTCAGTTCTGAATGACGGGAAACCTCTTACATTTCACGATTCCTAAATCTTGATTCTTGATTCTTGGCTCTTGGCTCTCGGTTCTTGGCTCTTGGTTCTTTAAAACCGTCCCACTTAATGTTAATTAGGTTGGTGAACCGTCCCATTTAATGAAAATTGCGTCGGTTATAAATATTTGATGGATATGGAAATTTCGAGATTTGTCAATTCCTGGTTGGTGCAGAATAAGAAGATATAGACTGCATTTTTGATTTTTTTAACCCTTATGGAAATTTAATTGAACCCCAACGTAAATACCGTCCTCACCTTGGGATCGGAGACCACCTCTAGATTTCCCCGGTGCAGGTTCATGATCTGTCGGGAAATGGCCAATCCGATACCGCTTCCCGTCTTTTTGGTGGTGTAAAATGGAATAAAAATCCGTTCGATGGCTTCTTCTACTATTCCTTCTCCATGATCGATGACTTGGATAAAGGGATGGGAATGGTTTCCGATTCCTGCCTTTAGGATAATGGTTCTGTTTGTGGCCTTCGCACTTGCTTCCTTCGCATTTTTGACCAGGTTGATCAGGATCATCTGGATCAGTTCCTGATCTGCCAAAATCTCCATCTCTTCGGGGTTGATTTCCGAAACCAACTGAATGGAGTCTTTTGCAAGATCTTCTTTTAGCAAAACGCAAATATTGTCGATCAGGCGCTTTAACGTAAACCGCTTCAAAACAGGTTGTGGAATATTGGTATAATCCCGATAGGCATTCACGAAATCCACCAATCCGGTACTTCTTTTGGCGATTGTCTCCAACCCTTCACTCAGATCCACATAGCTTTCTTTTTCCAACAACAAGGCACCCCCATCCTGTTCTTCCACATCTTCTTCCAAAATCGTCCCCAAAGAATTAGCAAGGCTGGCGATGGGAGTCATCGAATTCATGATTTCATGACGGAGTACTTTTGTCAGGTTCTGCCAGGCCTGTAATTCGTTTTTCTGCAATTCGGACTTGATGTTCTGGAAAGAAAGCAAGGTCCAGCTGTTCCCCTCCATTTTGAAGGCCGCCGACTGCACGTTGAGGTGTAGTTCGGGATTGATTTTGATAGAAAAAGATCCTCCAGGCTTGAGATTCAATACGTTTTTCAAAAGCTCTACTGAAAGCTTGCCCAGGTCGTTGATGTCTTTAAACTGGGGGATCTGCAGCAGCTGCTTGGCCGCCCCGTTGATCACCCCGATTTTTCCGTGGCTATCGAAGGAAAGGATGCCGGTATTGATGTGCTGGATCATGATCTGAAGGAAGAGCATGTTTTCTTCCTTTTCTGCCCGGGTTTTTTTGAATGCCTCGATCACTTCATTGAAGGACATATTCATTTCTCTGAATGAATTGCCCAACTTACTGTCCTTGGTAAAAGAAGAGGAGAAATCCGAATAACGGATGGATTCCAGAAAACGGGTGATTTTCCTGTTGGTAGTATTTCCGTAAGCAATAAGGTTGAGGGTCTGAAAAAATACCATAACTGTAAACAGGGCAGCCTGTACGTAGGATTGGTCATTGATAAAAAAGAAAACTCCGATATACACCACCACAACCATCAAAATGATTCGGAGCGTGATCCCAAACGCGAATGACTTAAAGCCCATATCTTTCCAGTCTTCGATACAATGATGAGCGGGTCAATCCGAGTTCTTCAGCTGCCCGGGTAATGTGGCCGTTGTGTTTTTGCAGCGCTTTTCGGATCAGGATTTTTTCCACATCCTCGATGTTCAGATGGTCAAGGCTGACCAGCTCCTCCTGTTTTTCTTGGCCTTGTGATTTTTGGATAAAAAGATCCTCCGGCTGCAGCACGCTGTGGTTTGTCATGATCACTGCCCGCTCTATACTGTGCTGAAGCTCCCGTATATTCCCCGGCCAGTGGTATTTTTGCATTCTTTTTATCAGTGCCTCACTGGCTTTGCGGATATCCTTGTTGTACTTTTTGGAATAGAGCTCAATGAAATGATTGGCTAGTAATGGTATATCCTCCAAACGCTCTTTGAGAGAGGGTAGCCTGATTTCAATGGTATTGATCCGATACAACAAATCCTGCCGGAAAGAATTTTCATACACCATGTTGTTGATCGGCATATTGGTTGCGGAAATCAGCCGGATATTGACTTGCACCGGTTTGTTGGATCCCACTCGCGTCACCTCCCGATTTTGGAGTGCGGCCAATAATTTTGCCTGTAGGGGTAAGGGAAGATTTCCGATTTCATCCAGAAACAAAGTGCCTTTGTTGGCCTGTTCAAAGCGGCCGGCGCGGTCTTCCTTGGCATCCGTAAAAGATCCTTTTTTATGGCCAAAAAGTTCGGATTCAAACAAGGTACTGGTAATGGATCCTAGATCCACGCTGACAAATGCCTCTCGATGTCTTTTTGAGTTTCTGTGAATGGCCCTGGCGATCAGCTCTTTTCCTGTTCCGTTTTCTCCCAAAATCAGCACATTGGCATCCGTTCCGGCTACCCGCTCGATCGTTTCGAATACTTTCAGCATGATGGGGCTCTGCCCGATGATGTCCTTGAACTTGCTGTCTATATCCTGATAAAGCTGTTGCTGCTGGTTTTTTAATTCATGGACTTCCAGTTTTGAATTACGGAGCTGAAGTGCTGAATTGAGTGTGGCAAGCAGTTTTTCATTCTCCCAAGGTTTGAGTACAAAGTCAGTTGCACCTTCTTTAATGGCTTTTACAGCAGTATTGACATCACCATATGCGGTGATCAGGACCACCACAGCCGAGGAATCAAGTTCAAGAATCCTATCCAGCCAATAAAAACCTTCCTGACCACTGCTGACATCTTTGGTGAAGTTCATGTCCAGCAGGATGACATCATATTGCTCGTTGACAATCAGGATAGGCAAAAGATCCGGATTGGTTTCGGTATCTACCTGACCAAAATGACGCTTCAAAAAAATCTTCGCCGCTTTCAATAGATCCTCATTGTCGTCAACGATCAGAATTTTACCGGGTTTTTGATCTTTCATAAGGGGTAGACTTGAGATGTGAGATGTGAGACTTGAAATGTGAGAAATGGGATTACTGATGAAAGGATTTAGCCAATTCCTGTACCGAAACGGGACAATCGGACAAAATTTTCCCAAAAGCGGTCAAGTAGCTTAAATTACCCCATTTTTTAACTTAGGAGGATCGGATATCTGATTTTTTTATTGTTCATGAAATTACAATTTTGGTCGCTCGCGGACAAATTTGTTCGATAAGAAAGGGTCTAAATTCTCAAAAATCGTTTAATGGGGTTAAATTCAAGGGTTTTTGCGTGGCATATTAATTGGCTATAAGCTATCAATTGAAAAATCAGCTTGAATTAAAATGGATCGAAAATTAGAAAAAAAGACCTGGACCCCGAAGTTTATTGCCATAGTGGCCGGAAGCGTGATTCTGGTCACCTTTATATTGTATCAATTGGTGTTTGCAGATTCCCGTTCTTCCATGAATGTCAGCATGGAGCGGATTACCGTTGCTACTGTCACGGAGGGTGAATTTACGGATTATATTCCTGTCAGTGGAAATATCGAACCCGGTGAGGTATTCTTCCTTGATGCCATCGAAGGGGGAAACATCCAGGAAATCATCCGGGAATCGGGAGCCATCGTGGATGTGGGAGACACCATTCTCATCTTGACCAATTCCAATCTGCAGCTGGATGTGATGGAAAGGGAAACGGGTCTGTATTTTCAAATCAATAACTTAAGACAGACCCGGTTGCTGTTGGATCAGAATGACCTTCAACAACAGGGGCAGCTGGCAGAAATCGATTACCAGATCAACTTGCTTCAACCCCAATACGATCGTTTTAAAGAGCTTCACCAAAAGAAACTGATTTCTGACCGTGAACTGGAAGAGGTAAAGGAGCAGTATGATTACAATGTGAAAAGGAAGAAACTGACTTACACATCCTATAGAAACGATTCTGTGGCCCGCTCTATTCAAAAACGACAGCTGAGGGACTCAGAAGCCCGAATGGAGCAGTCCCTAAACGGAGTAGGCCACATTCTGGACAATCTGGTGGTCAGGGCACCTATCTCCGGACAGCTTTCGACCCAACAAATAGAGGTGGGACAATCCATCAATTCCGGCGAGCGGTATGGACAGATAGACATTCTGGATAAATTCAAGGTTAGGGTGCCCATCGATGAACTTTACCTTCCCAGGGTCAATACAGGGCTGAGAGGAACATTTACTTTCTCAGGATCTACTTACGAACTGGAGATTAATAAAATTTATCCAAACGTTTCCGGAGGAAGGTTTGAAGTGGACATGATCTTCACGGGAGAAGCTCCGTCAGGCATCCGAAGAGGCCAGACAGTGCGGATCAGATTGGAGTTGGGAGAAAGCGAACAAGCCACCTTATTACCGACAGGCGGTTTCTACAAAGACACAGGCGGCAACTGGGTATTCGTAGTGAATGCTGAAAGCGGAATAGCCGAAAAAAGAAATATAAGGCTCGGCCGCAAAAACCCTGAATACTACGAAGTTCTGGAAGGCATCAATCCCGGCGAAAAAGTCATCGTGTCCGGGTATGAGAATTTCGGGAAAAATGAGGTGTTGAATTTGAAGTGAGAAAAGTTGGGAAGTTGGAAGTGGGAAGTAGAAGGTTGGCAGAGGGAAGTCTATGGAAAATTGACTATAATAAACGTTTAAGATGTAGAAGTAGCGGTTTTATTTGGAGGTAAATGATTAATTTATTAGGTAAATATAACTATAACCTAAATTGAAAATCATGCACTTTAAATTCGAAAACCTTTTGATATGGCAAAAATCAATGGATTATGCTGAGGACATCTTTGAGTTAAGTAAAAATTTCCCCAAAGATGAAAGATTTAATCTAATATCTCAATCAAGAAGGGCTGTTGATTCTATTGCCTTGAACATTGCTGAAGGATCAACAGGACAGACAAATCCGGAATACAAAAAGTTCGTTGGTTACAGCATGAGATCACTTGCAGAGGTTGTAACTTGTTTATATAAAGCGAAAAGAAGAAATTATATCTCTGAACTAGAATTTAAAAAGCATTATAGTGAAGCATTTAATTTAATGAACATGATGGGTGCTTTCCGCTCAAAATTGATTTGAAAAGGTTTATAAGGTTTAACCTACAATCGAAAACTTCGGACTTCCAACTTCGGACTTCCAACTGAAAAACTATAACTTAAATTAACACCAATGCAAAACATCATCAAAACCGTCAATCTCAAAAAACTCTACACGACTGAAGAAGTAGAGACCACTGCACTGGATGATATCCAGATCGAAATCAAAAAAGGTGAATTTGTGGCCATTATGGGTCCCTCTGGCTGTGGTAAATCCACTCTGTTAAACATCATTGGGTTACTGGACAATCCGGATGCCGGGGAATATCATTTTCTGGACAAGGAGGTAGCCAGGTTTTCCGAGAGGCAGCGTTCACAACTCAGAAAAGGAAACATCGGATTTGTGTTTCAAAGTTTTAACCTGATCGATGAACTGACTTGCTTTGAAAATGTGGAACTGCCGCTTTTATACCTTAAAGTTCCTTCTGACGAAAGAAAGAAAAAGGTGGAAGCTGTCCTTACCCGGATGAACATCATGCACAGAAAAGACCATTTTCCACAGCAATTATCCGGCGGACAGCAGCAAAGGGTTGCCATCGCAAGGGCAATCGTCGCCAAGCCTTCCGTGATCCTCGCCGATGAACCGACAGGTAACCTGGATTCGGCCAACGGCGAAGAGGTCATGAGACTGCTTGAAGAACTCAACAACGAGGGAACCACCATCGTGATGGTAACCCACTCCCCGCACGATGCCAACTACGCCCACCGCATCATCAACCTCTTTGACGGTAAGGTGGTCACAGAGAATATCAGGGAGCAGTTTCATGTGTAAGAGAAGGTAAGTAGGAAGTGGGAAGGAAGGACAAAAAACTCATAATTGAGCCCATAAACCTCCTACGACGGACTACATACCTCTCCTTTCGGACTTCCAACTTCGTACCTCATACCTCGTACTTCGTACCTAAAAAACCATGTACAAAAACTACCTAAAAATCGCTTGGAGAGTCCTAAAGAAGAGCCGGATGTATTCACTTTTGAATATAGCCGGTTTGACCTTGGGGATTACGAGCTTTTTGATGATCCTGTTTTATATTCAGGATGAGGTCAGTTATGATCGGTTTTATCAAAATGCAGACCAGGTTTATCGGGTTACTTCCCATTGGGGATTGGATGATGATGCCCAATATGCTACCGCTCCACCACCTTTGGGCCTACGCCTGAAGGAAGATGTTCCCGAAATTTCGGCTGTTACCAGAGTTCTGAAATGGAATGATTTCACAATCCAGCCTGAAACCGGTCCCAATGCAAATCAGGTTTTTAGAGAGGAAGCCGTTTATTATGCAGAACCTGGTTTCTTTGAGGTATTTGATTTTGAAATTCTGGCAGGCAGTTCAGATGCTTTATCAGACGCACAAAATGTAGTGCTTACAGCAGCAATGGCTGAGAAATATTTTGGTGGAATTCCACTGGATCAGTTGATCGGAAAGAATCTACTGCTCGGTAGCGCTTCTACGAGTCTGTCACGGATAGGGGCGGTGGTCCAAAACATTCCTGCACAGTCCCATTTTCATTTTGACATGCTTGTCTACCAGCCTGACATGCACAAAGAAATATTCCTGATGGACAACTGGATGTGGTCCATTCTCCACACATACATAAAAATTCCGGACCATAATGAAGCTGCCGTATTGGAGAGATTGAAGGAAATTGTGGAATCCCATGTGGTGCCGCGGTTATCCGGCGAACAGGCAGAGACCGATTTCTTTTTTGGTTTGCAACCGGTCCGGGACATCCACCTGCATTCACACTTACTCAGGGAACATGAAGCCAACGGTTACCAAAGCTACGTCAGCATTTTCTCCGTAGTCGCCATCATTGTCCTGTTGCTGGCAAGCATCAATTTCATGAATCTATCTACAGCCAAAGCGACATTACGGTCCATGGAGGTGGGCGTACGCAAAGTGCTGGGTTCCAAAAAATCCCAGTTGGTGAGTCAGTTTTTGACGGAAGCCTTTATTTTGGTGGTATTCAGCACTTTTGTTTCCCTGATTTTTATGGAGTTGTTAAATGGCCTTTTCAATCAGATCAGCGGAAAATCCATTGTATTCAATATTTTTCAGATTTCCTGGATTTGGGCAGTGGTGCCTGCGTTAATAATCTTTTTGACATTGTTGTCGGGTTTTTATCCGGCTTTTTATCTTTCTTCCTTCAAACCGCTCAAAGTGATCAAAGGGCAGCAGCCCATGGGCGGGAGTACAGCGGGTTTCAGAAGCAGCTTGGTGGTTTTTCAATTTTCCGTTTCTTTGGTGTTGATCATCTGTTCTCTGGTGGTACAGCGGCAACTGAATTTTATCCAGAAATCTGATGTGGGTTTTGACAGAGAACAATTGCTTATCATCCACAACGACGGAGAAATACAGAACCATCAAAGGGAAGATTATAAGCGCAGATTTTCCTCCAGCACGGCGATCAACTCCATGAGCTTTTCTACAGGAATACCGATTCCCGGACAATTCCAGATGCGCTCGTTTAATTTGTCGAATACTATCTCCGAACACGGCATGAACTGGTATGAGGCTGATGCAGATTATGTGAACACACTGAAATTAAACATCAGTCAGGGAAGGAATTTCAGTGATCTGGAAGGAGCTGACAAACAAAAGGTTTTACTCAATGAAAAAGCTGTTCAGCTGCTGGGTATTAGCGAAAACCCAATCGGTCGGCAAATCATCAAAAATCAGGGGAACGATGATGAAGCTTTATTGGAAGTGGTCGGGATAATACAGGATTTCAATTTTGAATCCTTAAGGCAGGAAATCCGGCCATTGGTCATTGAGTATATGGACGATTATTTTTTACGGGATTACATTTCTGTCCGTCTGGAACCGGGTGATTTTGAGTCAGCCCTCAATGAGCTTCAGGCAGTTTGGAAGCAATTCGAACCCCGGGTTCCGATGAATTATACATTTTTGGATGAGGATTTTCAGGCGGTTTACCAATCTGAAATGCAAATGGGTACTTTGATGAATATTTTGACGATCCTCTCCATCTGCATTGCATGTCTCGGATTATTTGGATTAACGGCTTATTCCCTGCAACAGCGGGGAAAGGAAATCGGAATACGGAAAGTTTTTGGAGCCGGTATGCGGGAAATAT
>JBGTDA010000002.1:0-18971 GCA_041748555.1 Rhodonellum sp. | reverse complement strand
TCCTCATTCCGATTCAATAGGGTATCACATTATTGAAGATAACATCATAAAAGAATGCGGAGCAGGAGGTATTGCCGGTGCCTATCAAAGAAACACTATTATTAGAAACAATATCATAGAAAATTGCAACTATATGGGCTTCACCGCACCGGAAACGGGAGGGATCAAAGTTCATTTTTTTTATGATGGATTGATAGAAGGAAATATCATGCGAAACAATCATTGCAGCGGCATTTGGCTGGATAATGTTTGGTACGGAACACGGGTAACACGAAATGTAATAGTTGGTTCCAGAGGTCATGGAATATTTGTGGAAATGGGTTATGGTCCCTGTATGGTGGATAATAATATAGTTGCTTATACTAAAGTTGGTGAAGGAATATACATGCATGATGCATCGGGAGTTGTAGTAGCGCACAATCTGCTTTTTGCAAATGAACATTTTGGACTGTATGCACGAATAGTTTCAGATCGAAGAGCGACAAACTACTTACACGAAAAGGAAATAGTTGCTGCTAAAGACCTGAAAATTCTAAACAATATTTTCATTGATAATTACAGGGGGCATATATCGTTGCCTCTGGAGGATGGCAAAAGAGTTGTTAACAATAAATCAGATTTTAATTTATTCATAAATGGTTCGCAATGGCAATGGGCCGGGTTGGCTCATCATACCTTTACAGTGGGCATAAGTGGTGGGATTATCAAAAGCGATTCGCTTCCAAATGCCCTCGAAGTTGTAATGCAAAAAAACGATATACCGGATTCATTACGGCCCAATTTTACTTTATGGAAAGACCAGCCATTATTGAGAAGTGAATGGTGGAAATTGCTTACACAAAATGATCAAAACAGTCTTTTCTCAGGGTTGGATTTGGGGCAGCTCAAAGATGGGGCTATTGCAAGAGGCAGTATCAGTTTATCAGATCGAAATTTATTTCTGGAGATCAAAAACGGCGAGATATTCACGCAGTTAAAGTGTCCCTTTGTTAAAGGAGTAGAACATGATTTTTACAACAGCAAAATAGCAAATGACGATGTATTTCCAGGTCCATTTCAGCAATATCATCAAGGATTCAATAGATTTGTCCTTATCCCTTTCAAAAAACCTTAGAGTAGCAATCATCCCTTATTTGCTTCCCGTCGTTACAGAATTGGTGAGGTCAGAAGGTCCTCTTCTAAGAAGGGCTTCTTGATAAATTCTTAACCCACATTGTAGCTATCCGCTCAGAAGTATTTGGTTTTCAGGTGTGTCTGTTTTTTTGGATTTCAGTTTGTGTACTACATATTTTTGTTTGGTAAATGGCTGGTTTGCTTATTGGAAGCCGGGCGGTAGAACCGTCTACCCCTATCAGCCTAAATCCATTCCGGCAATTATATCCTGTCTGGTAGAAACCGTCAATCTGGTCTTTGTCCAGCTCTATAAAAGCCCCATGGCCAAGCTTCTTCCGTGCCAGGCAAAAGGCCGATTTAGTGACTTCATTTACGGGGATTTCTTTGTTTAAGAGGACTTTAAAGAGATTATCCAGTTCTGCCTGAAGGGATTTTGTCAAAAAATTAATGAGTAGCAGGAACACCTTGTGGAAGGGCAGACTCCTTTCCCTAGTGAAGTCGGAAGGCCTGACCCTGTGGCGTTCAATAAATTCTGTGGAAGTCAGTTTTTTTTTCAAACTTTGGATAAGTTTGAGATGTTCTAAAATGATTTTCCATTGTTGCTTTTTTTTCCTTTATAAAACCTGATAAAATATTTTGTTAATAACTAAATATACACCCTATTTCACTTTAAAACTAATGTTTTTACTAACTTAATGACATTGGAGGTTCGGATTGAAATATCCTTACCTACTCGACTAGTACCCAACGCCGATTCAGTTGGGGAAGGGCTGAACTTTCAGGAGTGAGCAGTGAATGAATGTTACCAAATGAAAGGAAGAAAGCAGAAAATCTCGGTAAAAGAGACCTGCCCACAGAAGAACAGGACGGCATCCGAAGGCTATGTGGGAGGGCAGACTATCATGTGGATAATTGAAACAACCTCACGGAGAATAACCGATTAGGATATGGGCTGTTGGAGTTCATGCTGTCGCCTTCCAACCTGAACGCTGCCTATAAACAGGTAAAGCGGAATAAAGGGTCCGGGGGCGTTGACAAGATGAAAAGTTGAAATTCGCTGTTCGGGTTGTAATCTCCTCAGAAAACATAAAATTATTACCCTTCCTTTTAATGGTTTTAAATCAAAGAGCCTATTTTTGCAAGCAGGCAATACGGACATTTTGAAATGAAAGGAAGAATTTATATAAAACAATGGCTAAGCCTGAAACCTTACAGGAACCAGACCGCAACTGACCTTTACTACCTGAAACTTTCAAACAGGATAAAGGAAGTTTTTTATGCAAAAAGCGATTTCATTCTCTTCAGGTTTATATGAATATGCACCTGAGAATGAAGTGCTGAAAAATTTTTATATCCTTGACCAAAAGGAAAAAGACTACTATGCCGTGCGTAACCTGATAGATACCATACTTTTTGAAACCTATCTTTTTTCTCCTGATACATCGGTAGACCTACAGGCCAGAGAAAAGGATATTTTTGAAAAAACTGACAGGGAACGCTTATTGGGAGTTTTGCAAGACAACAGGGATGTTTTTTTGCATAAAACCTGTACAAGTTTGTTAGCCCTGCCCGGAAAAGAATGGGCTGCCGCTATTTTAGGGGAAGGCCATGCACTGAGTGAGGATATCAAAAGTCTTTCGCCAAGAATAGCAGGCTATTTTCTATATAAGGGACAGGATAGCCGGGATGTATTGCTGGAACATATTGCCTCCGGCAAATCATTCAAACTGACAAAAAAGTCTTTCGACTATGCCTCAGAATTAACGGAAATCGACTGTATTTTATATATGGGGATTGTCCGCTGGCAAAACGAATGGTGGTTTTCAGGCGTAAATTTCGAAACGCCTTTTAATGCAGATTTGGTTCAGAAAGAAAGGAACTCTGATCAAAGCAAACGGCAGGTTTACTTTTTGGATAACCGGGAAAAGGAGAAAACGGAAATATTGAATGCCCAAATGGAAGCTTTCCTGGCCGTTAATAATGGCAGTCCCATTGCCTTCATGCCGGTCAAAGATTTTCAGGACTTTACGGAAAGTTTTATTGATTACTACAACAGATCCCTGAAGCTCAGTCCTGACCAAATCGAAGCTTCAAAAAAAAGAAGCATGGACATGGATGAATTTTCTGAAAATAAAGAAAATGACAATAACTATGCTGATGTAGATGAACCTGGATTGGTTTTCTTCAATCCAAAAAGCGGTTTGGAAATGGCATGGGGTATAAACAGTGCCTTTCCATTACCCCACAATCCTTACTTTGAGCAAAGCGAAAGTGATGAACACGTGATGTTTTTGTTGGTTTCAAAGGAGATGTCCACAGAACTGGTCATGTATTGCATAGCGGAGTGCGGGTCTAAATTTACTTTTTTTACGGAAAAACCCGGAAAAGATTATTTAGGGGATATTGATTTTCTTCTGAGATTTTGGAAAAGAGAAGAATATTATACCCGGCCTGCTGTTACACTTGTATAAAAGCGGCATAATTAATTCGGAGATACAATCCATAATAGCACCAAGCCTTAAAACTACCCATGGGCGAATAGTTTGCAGTTTTGAAGTTACGATGATGATGCCTGAAACAAAGCCACGGATCTATTCCGATTTGAATATTTCCCACAATCAATCCCCTCCAAGGACCTTTTAAAAGCTTTAAACTTTAATTTACAGTTGTATTGGTATCAAGTAACAGCAAAAAAGACGGAAATGGAAATCCTTTATTATAACGACCTTGACTTTTCCAAAGTAAAAAAACAGTTGACTTTCTTCGTAAGGACGACTTCAGATCGGCGGAGATAAAAAAATGCAGCCCCAAAACTATCCGGAATCTGTACTTCCCTATTACAGAAAACAACGCGCCTATTTAAACCAGGCGATCGCCCGAAATGAGGTGGATGCCAAAGAAGAGATCAGCAGGAAATTGTTCTTCAGGGTAGCCAGGGGATTTTATGTACTGAATCCCGAACTGGAGATACTGAGAAAGGAAGATTGGGTAAGTGTTTATGATATGATGGGAGCCGAAAAAGCAGAGAAATTCGACCAGGAAGAATATTTTCGTCTTAAGCGGGAAGAGATGCTCAAAGCATTCTCTCATTTCAGGGAAATGATGGGGAATAAATTTTAGTTTTTCCCATTAAAAACCTAGGAGATTTATAAGGGCACAAATACCAAATTAATAGTCTCCGCAAAAAAATATGTTGTGTACCATTAAAATTTTAATTAAATAAAATACAGTTCATTAACTTGATTATTGAGCAAGTTAGGTTAATCGACTAGAATCTAAATCCTGCACAGTTTTAAACGTGGCCATTATTTGCAATTATGACAACTCAGATAACCAAAGCGATTCACCTGAATTTACTTTTTGTGTTAATATTATTCGGGGCTTGTAAAAAGCAAACATCAGAAAATGAAATTCAATCATTTGAATGGGAGATTGAATCCTTTGAAAAGTCAGGCATTGATGAAACGGTAGTAAGTGCATTGGTTGAAAATATCAAAGATTCCACGCTTTATGGGGTTGATGCAATCGTATTTGTCAAGAATAGAAAAATAGTTTTTGAAGAATATTTTAATGGCTTTACGGCAGAAAGTTTACACAACGTGGCTTCTGTTGGAAAGAGCATTACTTCAGCCTTGGTAGGAATAGCTATTGAAAAAGGATATATAGCCAACAAGAACGAACCGATTACAGACTATTTTAAGCAGGACTATATCATTGAACAATTAAGTCCTGAAAAAGAGCAAATACAGATTCAACATTTACTTACTATGTCAGCAGGCTGGGACTGCGATGACTGGGATGAAAATTCGGTTGGAAATACAATGCATTTTCCCGCTAAACCTGATGACTTTGCCTTTACCCTCAACCTCCCGATGACGAAACCGAATGGAGCAAAATTCTCATATTGTTCCGGAGGTGCCAATCTTTTAGGAGATATTATTCGAAGACAGTCTCAATTGAGTTTACAGGATTTCGGAGATAAATACCTGTTTAGCAAAATAGGGGTCACGGAAAATGAGTGGTTTGTTACGCCAACATCCCCAGCTTACGAGTTTGGCGGTGGTGGCAACTTATTAAAGCCAAGAGACCTTGCCCGATTTGGTTTACTTTACCTCAATAATGGAGTTTGGCAAGGAGAACAGGTTATTCCAGAAGATTGGATATCAGAAAGTACGTCAAAACAAATAGAGACCGAAGAGGACGGAGACTATGGATATTTGTGGTGGATAGAAGATTATAATTATAAAAACAAAAACGTTAAAGGTTTTGAGGCATCTGGAAATGGTGGGAATAAAATTGTCGTTATCCCGGAACTTGATGTTGTTATTATCCTCACAGGAAGTGCTTATGGAAATAAATATGTCGAAGGAGAACAAGCAAAAAAAATAATAGAGGATTTTGTCTTAGCTTCCATACGATAAATTAATAAAAGCGACTAATTGAGAAGGTGACTGAAGTTTCACCCTTACTAAAATAAGCTCAAAAGCTTCGATAAAATCTGACAGTCAGGGAATAACTTTAAAGCAAACTGATTACCCCTAAAACTGTCAAATGAGACAGAGATAAAAGTATAAAAACCAAAGTAGTAAATTTGCAATTCTTATGAAAAAATCAATAAACACTTCAAGACGTAGGTTCATCAAATCGTCGGGAATAGCGACCATCGGTTTTATGGGCTTATACCAATTTGTAAATCCGATTTTAACGCGTGCCACACCCTTGGCGTCCCTTGGATATGGTCCACTTCAAAAAGATCCTTTGGGGATATTGAATTTACCAAAGGGATTCACCTACAGGATAATTTCCCGATCGGGGGATAAAATGAATGATGGATTGCTGTTGCCGGGAGCGGCGGATGGCATGGGAGCCTTCCGAGGGAAAAGAGGACGCACCATTGTGGTTCGAAATCATGAAATCGGTCCCGAAGATCTGGCGAGAGGCGGTTTTGGCTCCAAAAACGAGTTGCTTTCCAATTTAACCTCAGATCAATTTTATGATTTTGGAAAGGGAAATCTTCCTTCCTTAGGCGGTACCACCACTTTTGTTTACAACGAAAAGTCCGGACAACTCGAAAAGCAGTATTTAAGTCTGGCGGGCACCATCCGAAACTGTGCAGGAGGAGTAACACCATGGAATTCTTGGCTTACCTGTGAGGAAACCACGGCAAGGGCAGGTGCATATGATGGCCAGGCAGAAAAGGATCATGGATATGTATTTGAAGTGCCTGCCTCAGAAAAAATCGGATTGGCTGAACCACTACCTATAAAAGCCATGGGTAGGTTCAATCATGAAGCGGTCGCGGTAGATCCTTCCACAGGGATTGTGTACCTCACAGAGGATAGGGGAGACGGCATTTTTTACCGATTCATTCCAAACAGAAACAAAAAAATGCTGGAGGGAGGGAAATTGCAGGCCTTGATGGTTTTGGAAAAAAGCAGCTGTGATACACGGAACTGGGAAAACCAAGAGGGCCCGGAATTCCCCGTGATGACTCCCAAAGATGTCGCTTGGATCGATATCGAAAATGTGGATTCTCCCGAAGACGATCTGAGAATGCAGGGATTTGACAAAGGTGCGGCTGTTTTTGCCAGAGGGGAAGGAATCTGGTTTGGAGACAACGAGCTTTATTTTGCCTGCACAAACGGCGGAAAAATCGGAGCAGGACAGGTTTTCAGATACAAGCCCAGTAGATTTGAAGGAACTTCCGGAGAAAACAAATCCCCCGGAACGTTGGAATTGTTTGCTGAACCCAACGACAGGGAAATCCTGAAAAACTGTGATAATCTTGCCGTGGCCCCCTGGGGTGACGTGATCTTATGTGAAGATACCAGTCACTCCTTTGTGGTCGGAATCACTCCCGAGGGTGAGTATTATCAGTTGGCAGAAAATGTAGGTTATGAATCCGAAATGGCAGGAGGAGTTTTTTCCCCTTCGGGAAAAACCTTCTTTGTCAACATACAAGGGCCCGGAATAACCTTGGCCATCACGGGACCTTGGAAAACCTAACTCAAGATTACTTTCGGTTTCTGCGACTGACTGACAGGAAAACAAATCAGCAAGCGAAGTAGAGAAACAACATGTTCTAGGTTCTTATATTTTAACTAAAAATCAAGAAATCAGGATCAAAAACCGGGAATCAATAACGGAACCCGGAATGGGGTATTAATTGCACATTCGCAGTTTCCCCTCGGCAACAAAGGTAGCTACACTTTTGACCGGCCCAGATAAACAACAAAAAATATAGGAGAAGTTTCAGTTAAAGAAATCCGGAAAACAGCATCACGGAATTGATTTAAGGGGAATACCGGACTGTTATCAGCTTGGCTTCGACAGGTTAAGAAATTTTTGTAGAATTTTCACTGATAAAAAATCAATTTCATTGGCATATAATTTGCCGGTTTAAAAAATCTTACTGAGATTTTAATCGCATCTCCGGATGTTACAAAAGACTTTAATTATGAAAATTATGTTGAATTTCTTTCTTCCTCTTATTCTATTATTGGCAAACCTTGGCTGTGAGCCAGTCAATGGAGTTGATGGTCCTGTTTACAAAGGCCCTATTATCGTTGAGGAAGCTTTTCCCCAACTGACTTTTGAGAGGCCGGTGGATTTGCAGCATGCGGGCGATAACAGCAAACGGTTATTCGTAGTGGAGCAGCGGGGTGTTGTTTCTGTTTTTCAAAATGATGCTGATGTGGAAGAAAAATCCGTTTTTCTGGATATTGAAGCCCAGGTGGAGGATCAGGGCAATGAGGAAGGACTTTTAGGTCTGGCGTTTCACCCTGAATATGAAAACAATGGTTTTTTCTATGTTAATTATACAGCTTCAAACCCTGATCGAACGGTGATATCCCGGTTCAAGGTTTCTTCATCTGACCAAAATACAGCCGACAAAGCCAGTGAGTTGATTTTGTTGGAATTTGACCAGCCTTTTTCCAACCACAATGGGGGCCAGGTTGCTTTTGGTCCGGATGGATACTTATATATTGCCGTGGGGGATGGAGGCTCCGGCGGAGATCCTCAGGGAAACGGACAGAATTTAAAAACATTGTTGGGTACGATTTTGAGAATAGATGTAGACCAACAAGAAGGTCAAATGAATTATGGAATACCTGCTGACAATCCTTTTGCAAATAATTCAGAAGGTTTTCGTAAGGAGATTTATGCTTATGGTCTTCGGAATCCATGGAGGTTTAGTTTTGACTCCGAAAGCAACAGGCTTTGGACAGGAGATGTGGGACAAAACAGATACGAGGAAATCGATATTGTAGAAAATGGAGGCAATTATGGCTGGAACATCATGGAGGGGTTTCATTGCTTCGAACCTTCCTCAGGATGTGACACAGAAGGACTCGAAATGCCGATTTGGGAATATGAAAGGTCGGAAGGTGACGTATCTGTTACAGGCGGCTTTGTCTATAGAGGCCAGTCAATTTCCGAGTTGGAAGGTTTATATGTTTATGCGGATTATGCTTCAGGAAGGATTTGGACACTGGATCACAGTGATCTTGATAATCCGGTAAATAACGAAATTCTAAAAGCACCTTTCCAAATTTCCTCTTTTGGAGTTGACAAGGACAATGAGCTTTATATCTGCGGATTTGATGGAAAGATTTATAGATTTGGATATGAGTAATAAATTGCAAGTCAACTAGCGGTCAATTTTATTTTTTGCGCTGCTTGCCAATGGATTCTTACTTAAGTTTAGTATGCATTGTCATTGTTGGAGATCATACAAATTACAGTTAAATAGATAATCTTAAAATCAAAATACAGATTCCAGTTTTTAATATAGAACAAATCATATTTTAATCGGCAGTTTATGTCATAATTATTCCGAATTTCCCCTCTGAAACCTTTGGACTGGGCCAGACCGGTAATACCGGGTTTGACACAGTGCCGGCACATAAAGTGCTCGATTTTCTGGGAGTAATCGCTATTCATCACTATTGCATGTGGTCTTGGTCCCACCAAGGACATTTCGCCAATTAATACATTAATCAATTGGGGCAATTCATCTAAACTGGTTTTTCTAAGTATTCGGCCCACCCGCGTTATTCTTGAATCATTTTTACTTACTAGTTTGAATTGACCTGTAGGATTGTAGTACATACTTCGGAACTTCAAACAGAAAAAGGGCACGTTATCCTGACCATGTCGAAGTTGCCTGAAAATCACCGGGCCTTTGGATTCCAATTTTATGCAAATAGCAATTATTGCAAATAACCAGCTTCCAATGAAGAATAGGAAAAGACTTACCAAAAAAATATCGGAAATTCTTTTGATTAAAGTCTGAGAGTTATCCAATAGATTCTCTGAGTACCGATTAACTAAAAATTCAGTATCTTTTGCTAGTAGACCTGACGTGTTTAATCTTGATGTAAGTGTTTCCATAATAAATCGGGTTAAAAAAAATATTACAATTGCTAAAAAGAGTGTGTAACCTAGTTCCTGTACCATTTGACAGAGAGTAAAAGAAACTTCATTCAATTGTTTTGGTAATTTGCGATTGTCCATTAAATTGGATCATCACCAAAATTAATTTTAAGGCGTACAGGTACCGGGGAATAAAAAGTTTGGGTTGATCCATGCATCTGAACAACCAACCTAAGAAAAACCTGTCTGCCCAATTCGGAATCTGAGCCTGTCTACCGGTAAGGAAGGCAATGGCTGCACCTGTACAAATAATGGCAGGTTTATGCTCGGCCAGACCATGTCCAGAAGGAACTACCAAAAGGCCACCCGATTTTAGGGTATTTACCACTTCTTTTACGTGGCCCTTAAAAAAGTTAACTCCCAAAATTCTAATGATGTTTTTTTTCATAGCCTTATTCATCTTTAGTGCTTTGATAAATTTAAAATAACGAATAGGCTTTTTAGGAAATTTTCGGTGGATTGACATATTTACTCCATGAGTTAGAAAGATTAAAAGGTTAAAGAATATCTACAAATTGAACTAAAATAAGCTTTCTAAATATATCAGGACGGTTGATTAATTTTAAATATAATTGGATATAGAACAATAATTTTAATTGTGGGATTGAAATTATCATGATAAAAAAGTTAATTTGACTTTAGCCTTTCAAGTGTATTTGTCCACTTTGGTTTTTTGGCCTGCTCAATTAATCTTCGTTTTTCACCCAGTTCCACCGTATGGGAAAAACCTATTAATCACTTAATTAAATGGCCTCCCATCTTAGAGAGAGTAAAAATCTCATAAAAACCGCTTCGGCTACTATAACTCCTACTTTAGCTAACAATATTTCGAACTCACCGAAAAGAAATATTAAAACACCAAGTTATTCACACTTTTAAACATTCTAATTTTTAATGTATAAGTTAATTGGATAGTAAAATTATAAGGTTTTTAATTGAAATATCATGCTAAAAGTTGGTTTAATAGGTGCAGGAAAAATGGGAATTTCCCATCTGGCAATATTAGGTGCGAATTCTAGAGTTGAAATAGTTGGTGTATGCGATACATCTAAAATCGTACTGGATGTTTTAAATAAATACAGCGGATTTAATTGTTTCACAGATTACATTAAGATGGTTGAAGAAACCCGACCTGATGCTGTAATTGTTGCTGTTCCCACAAAATTTCACTTTGTTATGGTTAAAGAACTGTTGGTAAGGGGAATTCATGTTTTCGCAGAAAAACCGTTTTGTCTAAATCCAATTCAAAGTGAAGAATTGGTACAACTGGCTAAATCCAAAGGTTTGGTCAATCAGGTCGGATACCATAACAAATTTGTTGGGACCTTCAAGGAAGTCAAAAAGCTTGTAAAAGCAGGGTATCTTGGGAAAATAGAACATTTTCAGGGGGAAGCATATGGACCTGTTGTTGTTAAAAAGAAAGGTGAAACCTGGCGGTCTGATCCTTTGGAAGGTGGGGGTTGTCTGATGGATTATGCTTCTCACGTCATTGATTTATTAATTGACATACTTGACCCCATTGTTTCATCAAAAGGGAGTATCCTTAAATCAATTTATTCCAAAAATGTAGATGATGAGGTATATGCTTTAGTAGAACTCAGTTCAAAAGTTAATGGATTTTTATCGGTTAACTGGAGTGACGAGACTTATCGAAAGATGTCTACATCTGTTACCATTATCGGTTCAAAAGGAAAAATCGTTTCAGATGCCAATGAATTTAAAATTTACTTTAAAACCGATCATGTGCCGGAAGGATATTCTATGGGTTGGAACGTGAAATACGTAACTGATCTTACAAGTCAAGTTGATTTTTATTTGAGAGGGGAGGAGTACTCTGCCCAGTTAGACTATTTTGTGGCAGCAGCGTTAGGCACAGGTCCGAATAGTATAAATACTTTTGAAAGTGCATGTTTAACAGACCGCGCCATTTCAATCATTAAAAACAAAGCTAAATAATTGTTAATATGGAAAGAATCATATTTGGTGATAACCAATTTTTTGCAGTTAACCATATTTCTGACGAAAAATCCAGGGCCCAGGCTATAAAATTCAAAGATGATAGCGCAATAATAAAAACACTGGATTTTGCCAGAGATGCAGGAATCAATTCATTTATGTGTACCACACACAATAGGATTTCAAAAATCTGTGACATTATCAGGTCGGATCCCAAAAAATACCAAAATTTTCAAATTTATCCCTGCATGCCCTATGCACATAAATATGCGAATGCAGTAACAGAACTAGGTATCACAGGAACGCTTAAGCAATATGTTCCAGGCAATTTTTTCGGATCTCTTTATAAAGGAGGCGTTGCCTTTCTTTCAAAGGATTTTTTATCTATAATGGAATTACTAATAGATGCTGAAATGAAAATGTTTAGAGGTATCAATACTCCTGTGATTTTTCTTCAAAATGTTATTACAGATCTCCTGATAGGTTTAGGCATGACCGATTTTCTTGTGGGCTTTGCAAAACACATTGAAAAAAAATATAATACGGAAGCTGGGTTTATCACAATGAATTTACCGAAGTTATTGCCAATGCTTGAAAAGGGAGGAATTAGAAACCCGATAATCTGTGCTTCAATAAACAAAATAAATTTTAGAATGTCGGGAGGAAAAGATTTATATGAAAAAACTTTAAAAGAAGGTAAGGCACGGGTAATAGCAATGCAGGTATTGGGGGGAGGTTCAATACCACCAAGAGAAGCTTTGGAATATGTCAGTACCTTGCCTAATGTGGAGTCAATATTGTTTGGTGCATCTTCCAAGGAAAATATAGATAATACTGTTTCAATAATTAAAAATTTTGATAGGTTGAAAGAAAATAAAAAACTCACAACTAATCACTTGGTTTCAACTGTGCAATAAGCACAATTTGTCCATAATAACATGTTCGATAAGGATATAAAGAAATTGGTCTGATAACAAAAGTTGTCTACAACCTCGGAAATTAAACTTTCCTATTTATATTCCCTTAGACCTATTGAAACGCACTGTGAAGCGTTATAAAAAGATTTTAAATAAAAAACCATCTATTTTAAATCAAACCTATTTTTACAAAATTTTATTTTAATTTCTATAAGCAAATTCCAAACATATTTTTATGAATTTCAAAAATATTTCTTGATTTATTCCAAACAGTTAATATAAGAAATTCAGTATCCTAAGATCATATTCCCCGGAAAGCACAATAAGGATTGTGACTTAAAGGGCGAAGCTTTAAACTGGATCCTCCTTAGACTTTTAATATTGTATTTCTTACCCTAACATGAAAAAATTATTACTTCTTTTAACGTTATCCTCAGTCTTATCATGTTCTCAGAGAAATTTGGTATATTTCAGTGACATTGAGCCAAATTCAATATATTCCGTGCAGGTAAATGCTTCGATTGAGCCAAGGATTCAGGAAGATGATCTACTAAGTATTACCGTGACAAGTTTAAATGCTGAGTCCAACATGTTGTTTAATGCAGGTGTATTGACGCCTTCAGGAGAAAGGGGCAGTGCGATCATTTCCAGTCCCATCAATGAAAATTATCTGGTGGACAAATACGGTTTTATCAATTATCCTGTAGTCGGTCAGATAAACCTAAAAGGAATGACAAAGTTGGAAGCACTCAATAAAATGACAGACCTGTTGAATGCCTATGTGCAAAATCCAATCATTAATATCAGGTTTATGAATTTTAAAGTCACTGTTATCGGAGAAGTTCAAAGACCCGCGACTTTTGTTATACCCACTGAGAAAATTACGGTTTTAGAAGCCTTGGGACTTGCAGGTGATATGACTGCTTTTGGTCGAAGAGATAATATTATGATAATACGGGAAAAAGACGGTGTTAGAAGTACGATAAGGTTAAATTTGAATGATAAAGAAGTAATGAGTTCTCCTTATTTTTATCTACAACAAAATGATGTCATCTATGTTGAGCCATATAAAACCAAAGCCATTCAATCGGATAACAATCCAAGAACATTTGCCATTATTTCAAGTGTAACAAGTCTTTTGGTGGTGGTATTGGTTAATTTGAGGTTTTTATAAAGAATTAGTATTCAAAAAAAATCTTTAAAGTCAATATATAAGTCATGAAATTATCAGATTTATTGAATGAGCTGGAGGAGGAGGAGAATCATGCCAACACCGAATCCATTAATTATAGAATGCTGTTTTTTAAGTATTTCAGTAAATGGCATTGGTTTGCTGTAGGGCTGTTTACTTGTTTAAGTTTAGCTTCAATTTATATTTATTTTTCTACACCTCAATATTTGGTGACAAGCAAATTATTGTTAAAAGATGAAAATAAAGGCGCTGATTTTACCTCTAATCCAGTATTATCAGAAATGCTGGGATTTAGGTCTACCTCGTCTGTTGAAAACGAAGCGGAGGTATTAAAGGCAGAAAATCTCATGGTGAAGGTCTTCCAAGAGTTAGATCTCACAAATGCTTATTACAAACCAAACGGGAACTTTCGATGGAAAGAAGTCTATGGTTCAGAAGTTCCGATTCAAGTTGTCATTCATCAAAGGAATGATTATTATGAAGTAGAGGACAATTCCATGATAGTCAATATTAAGAACGGGAATGAATTTGAGATGGAGGTTCCGGGAGGCACAAAACAAACTTATAAATTCGGACAGAAATTGATCAATTTTTATGGAGAATTCTCCATAATTAAAAATCCCCAATTAGTAAACTCCTCCGACTCCCTTGATATACTAGTTAGTAAAGATTATGAACAGATAAAAATTGAATTTTATGATCCAGCTGCTGTTGGAAAATATTATGCAACAAATCTAAGTGTTGAAATTGTGAATAAACTGGCGAGTGTTGTTGCGCTATATATATTTGATGCCCATCCACAAAAGGGGAGGGATATAATGCAAAAACTAATAGAAGTTTATAATCAAGAGGCAGAAAACGAAAAAAACACCATTGCTAGAAATACCATTACATTCATTGATGAGCAGCTAATAGGTCTTACTAATGAATTGAATAGCATTGAACACAAGGGGGAAGAATATAAACTCAAAAACTCAATAACTGATTTCAGTGCAGAAGCCCAGCTTTATTTAAGCAGTACAACAGCAAATCGCCAACAACTAAGTGAATTTTCTATTCAGATTGATGTATTGGAATCCATTGAATCCTATTTAAGGAATCAGGGTACAGATTATGAGATGGTTCCCAGTACACTCAGTATTCAAGACCCTACTCTTACCAATTTAATTGCTGATTTCAACCTCCTACAAAGGGAAAGGGAAAGAATGCTAAGAACCACTCAACCCAACAACCCAATTGTTTTAAATATAAATCAACAATTGACAAGTCTTAGATCCAGTATTTTGGAAAATTTAAAAAATATTAAAAACGGTCTGATTATTTCCAGGGATAATTTGCAGTCCACAGCAAATCAATTTCAGAATAGAGCAGCCCAGGTTCCCACCATGGAAAGAGAATTACTGGATATTAGTCGCCAGCAAGGTATTAAACAGCAGCATTACCTATACTTAATCCAAAAGAGGGAAGAAGCCGTTTTAACTTTAGAGGCAAGAACTGCAAACAATACCAAAATCATAGACCCCCCCACTCCTTCCGACAAACCAGTTTCACCGAAAAAAAAATTAATTTATACTTTTGGTCTCCTTATGGGAATTGCATTTCCTTTTGGAATTATATTCATCTTAGACTTGTGGCAGGAAAAAATACAGTTGAAATCCGATGTTGAAAAATTCACTTCCACCAAAATCCTTGGAGAAATATCAAGAAATAAAGGGGGAGAAGGGGTGGTTGCCATTTCAAAAAATAAAAGAACACTTATTGCAGAGCAATTCAGGTTTATTAGAAGTAATCTTTCATTCTCCACCTATAAGCAGCCTAATAAAGTAATCATGGTTACTTCAGGCATTAGTGGCGAAGGCAAAACTTTTTTTAGTATCAATCTGGCCATCAGTTTGGGATTAGCGGATAAGAAAGTGGCTATTTTGGAATTTGACCTCCGTAAACCTGCCATGTTATCTGCACTGGGATTAAAAGCTCCACTGGGGCTATCGGATTATCTGGAAAACAAAATTTATGATTTGGACGACATCATCCATCCCTTAATTTTATGTGAAAATGTTTCGGTATTGGGATGCGGTAAAATTCCGGAAAATCCGGCCGAGTTGATGATGGGAGATAAGTTGCCGAAATTAATAGAAGATTTGTCCGCTAGATTTGACCATGTAATTATTGACACTGCTCCGATAGGCCTTGTCTCAGATTCATTTATCTTATCTGAAATCGCTGACGTCACCATTTTTATGTTAAGGTACAACTACTCCACAAAAAGCCAGGTCAAAACCATTGAGGATATCCGCAAACATGAAAAATTCAAGATGCCTTTGATCGTACTCAATGATGCCAAATTAGAAATGACTTATGGATACAGCGCAACTTATGGGAAAAAATACTACCAGACCAGTTAAAGAATCTATCGAATTGTCATAAATTTTAGAGAATTTTTTTACATATAAGTTTATGAAAATTTGGATTGATTTCATCAATACCCCGCAAGTAAGTTTTTTTGAGCCTTTGATTTTAGATTTGCAGGAATGTGGCCATGAATTTATTCTCACTTGCAGAAACTCCTCCAATACTGTGCAGTTGTTGGAACAAAAACGCTGGAAATACAAATTGATCGGCGATAATGTGGGCAGCTCCCTCACAAACAAGCTTATTTCTTTTCCTATAAGGATTATTTATTTAATTAAGTATTTAAAAAAACAGAAGGTAGATGTGGCCATTGGTCAAAGCAGTTTTTACCTTCCGCTCTCTGCAAAGCTGTTGGGAATTCCCTCAATATATACCAATGATAATGAACATGCACTGGGAAATATTCCAAGCTTTTTTTTTGCTAACAAAATACTTTTACCGGAAAACTTGTCTATTCAAAAGGCCATAAAACAAGGTGCAAGCAGAAACAAAATTATTCAATACCCAGGAATTAAAGAAGGCGTGTATTTATGGTCAAAGGGAAAGAACATCCAAACAGAAAGAGAAAAATGTAATCCTAAAACAATTTATATTAGACCGGAGCCTCAAACTGCTCAATATTACACTGGTAAACTTAATTTTCTTGATAATTTTTTGTTGGAAATCCAGGATCTTTATGATATAACTATTTTAGTAAGGGATAAAATTCAATTTGAGCATTATTCCCAAGATCAGTTTAAAAAAATAAAAGTTCCCAGTAATACTTTAGCATTTGAAGCCATTGCTGCAAGTTGTTTGCTTTTCATAGGTGCAGGAGGTTCAATGACCAGAGAAATGGCAATGATGGGTATCCCAACCATTTCGGTGTATCAGGGAGAATTACTAGATGTCGATAATTTTCTTATTTCAGCAAAACTCATGATGCACGATGCGGATCTAACAAGTGTTAAATTAATTGATATTCTAAACAACGAATTTTTTTATTCTGTAACTAATTCATTGATGGAAAAAGGAAAAACCGCTTATGAGTTATTTAAAAATACGCTTTTAGATTTAAATTTAAATTAACCTTCAATCAGAACAACCTTCGTTTTTTCCGCAATTTTAGATCTGATACCAGAATTAACAATTAATGTTAACTCTTTCTTAATTTTAAATTTCAATAATAAAATATGAAAGCAATTATCTTAGCAGGAGGCTTTGGTACCAGAATCAGCGAAGAAAGTGGTGTAAGGCCCAAGCCAATGGTTGAAATTGGTGGAAAACCTATTCTTTGGCATATCATGAAAATCTATTCATCACATGGAATAAATGAATTTGTCATATGCTGCGGCTATAAAGGGCATATGATTAAAGAATATTTTTCAAATTACTTTCTGCATCGATCAGATGTCACAATTGATTTGTGTAAAAATGTAATGCATGTTCATCGTCAAAATTCTGAGCCTTGGAAAGTTACACTTATAGATACAGGCGAAAATGTAATGACAGGTGGAAGAATCAAAAGAGTCGCTGACCATATAATGGATGAGACTTTTTGCCTTACCTATGGAGATGGAGTAAGCGATGTCGATATTACCACGTCAATAGCATTTCACAAGCAGCAGAATGCTGTTGTGACGCTCACTGCAGTTCAACAGCCAGGAAGATTCGGAGCTTTTACCTTAAAACATGGTGACGATAAGATTGATAGTTTTCGAGAAAAGCCAAAAGGTGATGGCGTGAATAATGCCTGGATTAATGGAGGTTTTTTTATTGTAGAACCAGAAGCTCTCAAATACATTGAGGACGACCAAACTACATGGGAAAGAGAGCCCTTGGAGCAATTAGCATCCAATGGAGAATTAGCAGCTTTTAAACATACCGGATTTTGGCAACCTATGGATACCTTAAGAGACAAACACTTATTGGAAGATCTTTGGGAATCAAAATCTGCCCCGTGGAAAATCTGGTGATCAGTATTAATTAATTGAGCAACCCCAGTTATTTATGTCTAAAGTTGTTATTACAGGAGCCACCGGATTTATTGGTCAAAACCTGAGTAAACTCCTTCCTCATTCTGGATCTGAGTTTTTTCTTCTTAGTAGAAATAAGGATTTGAGATTCTCGGCAGAGAATATTCATATAGTGAAATGTGATGTGCTTGATTCCGCTCAAGTAAAAAATGTAATGAAGGAAATAAAACCTTCTCATCTGTTGCATCTAGCCTGGGGAATGAGTCCAAGTGATTATAATCTGCCAGGAAACTTTGAATGGCTAAAGGCGAGCATCAATCTTCTCGAAAATTTTCAGATAAATGGTGGGCGTCGAGTTATAATCGCCGGCTCTTGTTTTGAATATGCTTGGGATCAAGCTTTGTGTATTGAGAATGTGACAGCACCTAATTATTCCAATTTGTACGGTGCAAGTAAAAATATTTTAAAAGACTATGCAACCACCTATTTCAAGCATCATAATGTGGAACTGGCATGGGTAAGGCCCTTTTTCCTTTTCGGTCCTTATGAAAATACAAAGCGATTGCTTCCCAATATAATAGTCTCCCTACTGAAAGGAGAAAAGGCTACTATCATGAACGGGGAAATTTTCAGAGATTACATGTATGTACAGGATGCTGCCAAAATCATCTCTAAACTTATTTTCACAGAATTTACAGGAGTATTAAATATAGCTACTGGAATTCCAGTAAAATTAGGCGATATAGGCAAAATGGTTGCTAAAATACTTGGCAGAGAAGATTTACTTGAGGTGAAAACTCCGGAGGTCCACCGCAACAGAGTTGTCTTTGGAGATTCAAGTAAACTTCATGATGCACTTAAATTTGAATTCACGCCTATTCAAAATGGTCTGAATGAAACCATTGAATGGTGGAAAAATGAATTGAATATTGATATTCTAAAATAGTGGACAAATGAAAATTCATGTAATATGAGTAAAGTTATTGTTTT
>JBGTDA010000001.1:0-4068 GCA_041748555.1 Rhodonellum sp. | reverse complement strand
TCCTATATCTTAAATCTTCCCCACAATGAAAGCAACAGCTCCGATCCTTCTGCTTATTCTTTCCAATACCTTTATGACTTTTGCCTGGTATGGGCATCTGAAATTCAAGGAACTGAAATGGTTTGAAAATCTGGGGCTGATCTCAATTGTTTTGATCAGCTGGGGCATTGCCTTATTTGAAATATATGTTTCAGGTTCCTGCCAATAGAATCGGTTTCAAAGAAAACGGTGGTCCTTTTTCTTTGGTTGAACTGAAAGTATTGCAGGAAGTGATCACACTTGTGGTTTTTATGGTTTTCACTTTTTTGTTCTTTAAAAACGAAAGCATTAAAATGAACCATATCATTGGGTTTGGCTTTTTGATATTGGCAGTTTATTTTATATTTTATAAATAAGGAATCAGCTATATTTATATATGGGAATATCCATCAATATAAAATTCGATCAACTTAAAGACTTGTTGAAGCAATTGACAGCAAAAGAACTGAATGAGCTCAGGATTCTACTGGATGAGCATTTTCCACATGAGAATTCATCGGAAAACAATAAAATTGAATTAAGGCAATTGTTATTGAATGGTCCCACCTTGACGAAATCACAGTTGAATAAGATTGATGAGGCGAGAAAATCCATGGAAAAATGGAGAGAATAGTATGTCTTGATACTTCTGTACTTTTGGAATATTTCAGAAAAAAGAATAAGGAAAATACATTTTTGGTGAAGCTACTTGACCAACACGATAGGTTTGAAATCACATCTATTACTCAATTTGAAATCAATTACGGGATCAATCCTGCACAAGCTGGTTTTTGGAATTCCTTTTTAAAAGAAATTAAAGTTTTACCTTTTGATGGCGAAGCAGCAAATATTGCAGTTCAGTATCATTTAACTTTAAAATCTATAAATAGGCAAATTGCCTTACCGGATTTATTCATTGGTGCTACGGCGAAAAGATTTAAAAGGCCTTTGGCAACAATCAATAAAAAACATTTTGAAAGATTAGATGATTTCGAGCTGATAACGCCGGATTCAGTTTAGTATTAATAAATAAATGAAAATAGCTATTCAGGGAATTCCGGGTTCGTTCCACCATCAGGTGGCTTTGAATTATTTTGGTGAAAATGCCATCATTCTTAGCTACAGGATATTTGAGGAAGTGGCCAAAAGTGTTTGTATGGGCGATTCAGATTTTGGGGTGATGGCCATAGAAAATTCAATAGCCGGCGCCATTCTGCCAAATTATGATCTCATAGACCGAAACGATCTATACATCAAGGACGAATATTATCTTCCCATTTCGCACAATCTTATTTGCCATTCGGGTCAAACCTTTCAAGACATTCAAGAGGTACGCTCACATCCAATGGCCTTGCTTCAATGCAAGAATTTTTTCATGGATCATCCCCATATCCAATTGATCGACGATGTCGATACTGCTTCTGTGGCCAAGCGGATCAAAGAGGAAAAATTGATGGGATTGGGAGCCATTGCCAGTAAAACCGCTGCTCGAATTTATGGATTAACCATACTTGCTGAAGATATTCAATCCTTCCATAATAATTCCACCCGCTTTATTATCCTCCAAAAGGAAAAACCCGAGCAGGATGAAATTCCCAACAAATCATCCATGAAAATCACCATCAAGCACCAGAAAGGCAGCTTGGCAAAATTGTTGACGCTGATGAGTGATCATGACTTGGACCTGAGTAAGATCCAGTCCATTCCGGTCATAGAAAAACCCTGGGAGTATGCATTTTTTATTGATACCCAATTTGAAGATTATGAACTTTTTCAAAAAGCCATTAAGGAAATCAATGGACGGTTTGGAGAAGTGAAAATCTTCGGAGAATATTTAAAAAGAAAGTGATGAAGGGATTCTCAAGCAGACTGGACGATCTACAGGAATATTATTTCTCCCAAAAACTAAAAGAAGTCAATCAACTGATAGCTGCAGGAAAGCCCATCATCAATATGGGTATCGGAAGTCCTGATCTTCCTCCGCATCCAAATGTTGTTCAGGCACTTGTCAATTCAGCCCAAAATCCCAATAATCATGGCTACCAGACGTATCAGGGAATACCAAAGCTGAGAAAATCCTTTAGCGATTTCTACAAGACCCATTACGACGTTGACCTCTCTCCCGAAGGAGAAATACTCCCTTTGATAGGATCCAAAGAAGGAATCATGCACATTTCCATGGCCTTTCTGAATGCAGGAGATGAGGTATTGGTCCCAGATCCGGGTTATCCCACTTACACCTCAGTCTGTAAAATGCTTGAGGTGAAACCTGTTTATTATGGTTTGACAGAGGAGCGGGGCTGGTATCCTGATTTGGAAGCTTTAGCACAACAGGATCTGACAAAAGTGAAACTGATGTGGGTCAATTATCCGCATATGCCCACCGGAGCAAGGGCAAGTAAGGAATTGTTTGAAAAACTCATAGCGTTTGGGTTGAAAAACGAGATCATTATTATCAATGACAATCCTTACAGCTTTATCCTGGAACCCAATCCTATCAGCATTCTTGCGATTGACGGGGCCAAAGAAATCGCTTTGGAGCTGAACTCACTCAGCAAAACGGCTAATATGGCCGGTTGGCGTGTAGGAATGGTTGCAGGTAAAAAAGAGTGGATACAGGCAATCATCAAAGTAAAGAGTAATATGGATTCGGGGATGTTTCTCGGAATTCAGGAGGGTGCCATTGCAGCAATGGAATTGGGAAAAGACTGGTATGACGGGTTAAACCAAGCATATGCCTTAAGAAGGCAATTGGTATGGGAATTGGCCGAAAAGCTTAACCTTAGTTTTGAAAGGGATAATGTTGGGCTGTTTGTTTGGGCAAAACCTGAAGCCGGAATGGATGTTGAGAGTTTGATAGACCATTTGCTTTATGAAAAAAACATCTTTGTCACCCCTGGGAAAATTTTCGGAGAGAACGGAGAGGACTATATCCGCTTCTCTCTTTGTGTCCCCGAAGGCAAAATCAAGGAAGCGATAAACCGATTTGATAAATCAACGCAATGGTTCTTTTTAGGAACCGCAAAATCATTGTAACAAAAACATGAAAAAGATTCACATTATTGGACTGGGCCTTTTGGGAGGTTCATTTGCTTTGGCTTTGAAAAAAGCTAAACCCGAAATCAGGTTTACAGGCTTTGATAGAAGTTCCATCAATCTGGAAGATGCCCTAAATTTGGATATTATTGATGAAGCCAAAGAAGTTCCCGATCCTGATACGGATGTAATTGTATTGGCCACACCTGCAAATACGCTTCCCGAACTTTTACTGAGAACATTGGACAGCATCGGTTCAAGTACTTTGGTAGTAGATTTTGGATCGACGAAGGAGGCACTTTGCCTTGCTGTATTGAATCACCCTAAAAGACAGCAATATCTGGCAGGACACCCCATTGCCGGAACGGAATACTCGGGTCCCAAAGCTGCAAAGGCTGATTTATTGGATAAAAAGGTTTTTATCATTTGTGAAATGGAAAAGACGAATGTCCACCTGAAAGGAATGGCTTATGAAATCCTTGAGGCCCTGAATATGAAGCTGCGGTTTATGAATGCCGATGACCACGACCGTCATCTCGCCTATGTATCCCATTTATCCCACATTACTTCCTTTATGCTTGGTAAAACTGTGATTGACAAAATGGAAGATGATAAAAATATTTTCGATATGGCTGGAAGCGGTTTTGCGTCTACTGTCAGGTTAGCTAAAAGTTCGCCGGCCATGTGGGCGCCGATTGTGGAAGAAAACAAGAAAAATATATTGGAGGCGATGAGTCTGTATATTTCCAATCTTTCAAAGTTCAGGGATAAGATAATTGCTGATGATTACGAAGGCGTATATCAGGAAATGCATAAGGTCAACAAGATCAGGGATATTTTGGATCTGGATAAATGATTTCAGAAAAAGTTTCCCGCAAAGGTATTATGTTTGAAAAAAGAAGCATAAGCTAAATTTCTTAAATTTAGGATATAACGTCCAATTATAACCTTAAAAAGAAAAAGCTTATGCAACTGATTAAAGTTAACCAAAAATCCTTCGAGGGGCAAACCTTT